>CAZFJQ010000041.1:0-23070 GCA_964519755.1 uncultured Halioglobus sp. | reverse complement strand
GCCGGGCGCCCCTCGGCCGGGCGCCCCCCAGCGAGCTACGGCGACCACCCCGCTGCATTCCTGCGACTTCAGCAAGGCCCGCGCGTCAGGGACGCCTTCAACCTGCCGCGCCGCTAGGTACGCCGGACACACCATGCAAACACCCAGGTCCCTGCGGATAGACACCGGCACCGCCGAACTTTCACTACTGGAGTGGCCAGGCGAAGGGGACCCCATCCTGCTGCTCCACGCGACGGGTTTTCACGCACACTGCTGGCGAGAGGTGGCGCGCCGCCTGCCGGGGCGCCGGGTGCTGGCTCCGGACCTGCGCTTTCATGGCCAGAGCAGCATTGCGGGCACGCCGGACTGGGCGGTGATCGCGGACGACATCTACCGCCTGGTGGAGAAGCTTGACCTGCGTCGTGCGGTGGCGGCGGGACACTCGCTCGGTGGCTATGCACTCGCGCGCGCGGCGGCGCGGGATCCCGCACGCTTCCAGCACCTGGTATTGATTGATCCTGTAATCATGGCGCCCGAGCGCTATCGACAACTGGCGAGGGAACACACGCACCTCGGCCCGGCCGATCACCCGGTAAGCAGACGCAAGAACCTCTGGCGGGGTCCGGAGCAGATGTTCGCGCGCTTCCGGGAGCGCCCGCCCTTCAATCTCTGGGAGGAACAGGTGTTGCGGGACTATTGCGAGCACGCTCTGGGACCAGCCAATGCGGATGGCGAGCGCTGTCTCGCTTGCCACCCCCTGCACGAGGCGGCCATCTACCTGAGTCAGCGTGGCAACGAGGTGGTCCTCGATGAGCTGCAAAGCATTGCGCCGCCGGTAACGCTGCTGCGCGCCGCGCCCAACCCGCACAACCCCCTGGACCTGACACGGTCTCCAACCTGGCCGGGCCTCGCCGGGGCGCTACCTGAGTGTCGCGAAGTCTATCTGCCCGAGCACAGCCACTTTATTCCCATGCAAGACCCCGCACTGGTAGCAAACACCCTGCTAGGCGCGCCATAATCAGGGTATCCGCCAGACTGGACGGACCCAACTCATGGAGAAAACAGGCATGCTACGAATATGCGCAACGTCGACTCTGAGCCTGGCGCTGCTGGTCGGCTGTTCCGACGGTTCCGACACCCCCGCAACCACCACGTCACTGACGGTCGTTCCCACCGCCGCGCCGGAGGGCGCACCCGGAGAGCTTTCTACGTTGTCGATGCGGGTCACCCTGACCGAGCCGAGCACCCGGCCGGTAGTGATCCGCTATGAGACTGGCGACGGCACGGCTACCGCCGGCGAGGACTATCTGCAAACGGCAGGTGAAGTGACCATCGCCGCCGGCGACATTGAAGGCGTAATCGGCGTCGAGATACTTGGCGACTCAGCAGAGGAAGCGGCCGAAACCTTCTCCATGAGGATCAGTGCGAGCGACAACGCGGTTCCCACGGCCACCGAGATCACCGCCACTATCGCCAACGACGACAGCAGTTGCGACGCGCCCTTCAGCAAAGACCCGAACCCCTGGGTGGTAGGCGATGCCGACCCGCTGAATTTCGCGCACCGGGGCGGCGTGACGGATTTCCCCGAAAACACGCTCTACGCCTACGCCGAAGCGGCCCGGGCGGGCGCGGATGTCCTGGAGATGGATGTCTACCAGACCAGGGACAACGAGCTGGTTATCCTGCACGACCTGGACGTGGACCGCACAACGAACGGCAGCGGCAATGTGGTCGACCTGACTCTGGCGGAGCTGCGCGCACTGGACGCCGCCTACTGGTTCGTGCCGGGCGCGGGCACACCGGGTGATCGCCCCGAGGAAGACTACGTGTTTCGCGGTATCGCCACCGGTGATAAACCCCCGCCCCCGGGATACAGCGCGGAAGACTTCCGCATTCCCACGCTGGAGGAAGCGCTGGCGCGCTTTCCACAAAACCTGATCAATGTTGAACTCAAGCCGGATCTAGACGGTGCTGGCAACTACGAAGTACAAATGGCGGCACTGCTGCAACGCTACGGCCGGTTCACCGATGTCATCGCCGCCTCCTTCGTCGACGAAGCGGCCATCAATTTCAAGGCTGTAGCGCCCTGCATCTACACTTCGGTCCCGCTGGACCAGGGCACGGAACTGGTATTCGGCTTCCTCGGCACAGGCTCGTTCCCGCCGGTGCCAGAGCACATTACCTGGCAGGTGCCGCCCGATACCAGCCAGATCAGCCAGGTGGATATCGATCTCGAAGTGGTGACCGAGGATTTCGTGGCGGCCAGTCGCGCCGCCAATCTCGCCGTGCAGGTGTGGACGATCAACACGTGCGAGGAGATGCTGCGCATGATCGACCTCGGCGTGGACGCCATCATGACAGACCAGCCGATACTGCTTGAAAGTATACTCTCGACACCACCGGCTGAGCGCAGCTGCGAATAACCCCGCTACGCCCGGTAACGCAAGCGCGGCGCGAGCGCGCCGCACCTTTTACCCAAGGAGAAAATCAATAATGGAAACCGTCATCAGCAGCCTGCTTGTACTGAGTATCCTCCCCATCGCCTGCAGCTGGATTGCCGGCTACCACCGCAAGCAGCAGCTCGGCAGCATCGACAACAAGGAACCGCGCGTGCAATCCTCCCAGCTCACCGGCGCCGGGGCACGTGCCGTGGCAGCGCAAGCCAACAGCTGGGAAGCACTCGCGGTATTCAGCGCAGCGGTACTGGCCATCTCACTCAGCGACGTCGCACTCGGTAGTATCGCCACCCTGGCCATTGTTTTCACCGCATTGCGTGTCCTGTACATACCGCTGTACCTGGCGAACCTGGATGCCCTGCGCTCCCTGGTTTTTCTGGTTTGCTACGGCATCTGCATGTATCTGTTTTATCTCGCGCTGGCGAGTTGAGCAGCGTTCATCCCACGCCGTTCATTCACGCCCAGCAGCAGTAGCGCGCCGGCGAGGAAGAACACCAGGGTCGACAGCAGCGCCATCTGGTGGTCGCCGTCGCTCAGCTTGCCGATCACGCCATAGCTGATCGGGCCGAGTATAGCGGCGGCGCGATTGGCCAGACCCCACAGACCGAAAATCTCGGCGCTGCGCGAGGCCGGCGTCAAGCGGCCTATCAGTGCCCGCCCACCGGCCTGGGTAGCGCCCATCGCCGCCCCGATCAAGTTGCCCGACAGCCACACGTCGCCGGGACTATCCGCCACAAACGCTGTGGCGATGGCGAGAACCCACACCAGCAGAGCTCCCAACAGACTCGGCACGGAACCAAAATGGTCCTGTGCGAAACCAAACAGAAAAGCCCCCGCGGCGGCGGTGAGATTCACCACCATGATCAGCATGATGAGCTGTTGGCTGTCAAAACCCATCACGTCCTGGGCATAGATGGCCGCCACCACCACCACGGTTGCGACGCCCGCCTGGAACAACGTGAGACTGCACAGAAAGCGGAACAGATCGGGCAACTGCGCCGCGTGCCGCAGCGTAGTGCCAACGCGTTGAAAGCCGACCCGTATGTAGGACACACCCGGCAACGGCGGTTGGGCGACGGCTCTCTCGCGCAGCCAGACAAATGTAGGCATCGCGGTCAACGCGAAGATGACAGCGGTAATCCACAGCGTCACCGGTACGTAGGAGGTAGCTGGAAGCCCGCGACCCTCGGCCCAGGCGATATACCCCAGGCACGCGCCGAGTGTCAGCAGGCCGCCGAAGTAGCCAAGACTCCAGCCAAAGCCCGAGACTCGACCCATATCTTCGGCGCTGGCGATTTCGGGCAGGAAGGCGGCAATCAGGTTCTCGCCACTGGCGAAGGCAACCGTGGACAGCACCAGCAATCCGACGGCCATGCTGAGCGTATCTGGGCCGGTAAAACCGAGCAGGGCCGTACTGACGATACACAGCCCGGATGACACCAGCAGGAAAACTTTTTTCAGCGCGCGCGTATCCGCGATGGCACCGATCACAGGGCCGCTGAGCAGCACCACGAGGTTGGCGGCGGCTATTGCGAGCGTCCACGCCAGGGTCGCGGAGCCCGGCGAGCTCGCGTCCAGCTCGGCCGCCACCACGGCGACAAAGTAGGCACTGTAAACCGCCGTGAGCACAACTGTCGTGTAGCCGGAGTTGGCAAAGTCGTAGAATGCCCAGGCGACCCGCTCACGCCGGGTAGCCCGCGTGTGCGCCATGCGCCCGGTGACTCTCAGCTCGGGTGTGGCCATGAATTGCTCCAGTTCCGTTTACGTCCAGGGCGGTCGGGCTGCTACCATACAGGCTCAATCACAGCGAGCAACGCGAGGCGTCAAGCGCATGAGTGTACTCGATATAGCCATGACTGTGACGGATACGCTGGTCGGGGCACTGCCCCGCGCAATGCCATCGCAAACGGCACTGGAGCGCTGCCGCATCATCTCCCATCGGGGTGAACACGATAATCGAACAGTGCGGGAGAACACGCTGCCGGCGTTTCGACAAGCCGCCGCCGCCGGTGTCTGGGGTATCGAGTGCGACTTGCGCTGGACGGCCGACGGCGTCCCCGTGATATGCCATGATACCGACCTGTCACGCGTGTTCGGTGTTGCTGCAAGGGTCGCCGACCTGTCCTTTGACCAGTTGCGCGCACTTTGCCCGGAGGTACCTGCACTCGAAGAGTTGCTCGACGCGCTCGAGGCAGGCCAACACCTGATGCTCGAACTCAAGGCCGAGCCATGGCAGCAGCCTCGTCGCAAGGCACAGGCACTGGCGTCGATGCTGGCACACCTGGAGGCCGGCCGGGACTACCATCTCTTGTCCCTGGACGCCGCCATGTTCGACCGCGTGGGCTTCGTCCCGCCACGCGCTTGCCTGCCCGTTGCCGAAACGAACGTCAGCCAAATGAGCCAACTGGCCCTGGAACGGGACTATGCCGGTATCGGCGGTCACTACCTGCTGCTGGGAGAACGGCTGCGAAAGCGACACGCGTCAGCAGGGCAGCGCATCGGCACTGGTTTCCCTGCCTCCGGCAACTGCCTGCGGCGCGAATTGAATCGCGGCGTGGAGTGGATATTCAGCAATCACGCGGTAGCGCTGCAGCACATGCGCGATGCCTGGCTGCACGCCGGATGAGATGAATCAACCCGTGCGCCGGGCCTGGCGCAGCCCGCTTGACACGCTGGGCACAGGGTCCGCGGCCTGTTCGCACCCCCGCGTTGTTTGCTACTATGCGGCCTTTAATCTCATCGGTGCCAGCCCTCATGATTCAGGACGCTTCTGCGGTGACCGTTTGCGTGACACCAAGAGAGCGTTTCAGTTGCGCGGTGGACTCGCTGAAAAACATCGCAGCCAATACAGAACCCCCTTTCAAACTTGTTTATATCGATGCCAATTCGCCCCACAGCATCGCACAGCCCCTGGCCGACATCTGCGCGCAAAACGGCTTTGAATACTTGCGCGTGGATGAGTACCTGCCGCCCAACTGCGCGCGCAATATGGCGCTGGCAAAGGTCGACACCCCTTTCGTTGCGTTCGTCGACAATGACCTGTTCGTGCAGCCGGGATGGCTGAAGGCACTGCTGCACTGCGCGGATGACACCGGTGCATGGGCAGTGAGCCCGGTTGTCCTTGAGGGAGGCGCAGCCTTGAAGATCGTACACATGGCGGGTGGCGACCTGATGGAAGAGCAGGTCAACGGCTACAATCGCATGCGTCAGCAACATCGCCACATGAAACTTCCGTTGCGCAACGTGCGCGGGCAACTGCGGCGAGAGTCAGTGGATTTTTTCGAGTTTCATTGCGTACTGCTGCGCAGGGATGTCTTTGCTGACCGCGCCTTCCTGGATGAGGGTTTCCTCTCACATCAGGAGCACCTGGATGTCGCGCGCGAGATCCGCACCGCGGGAGGCAAGGTTTACCTGGAGCCGGAATCCATCGTGCGCTATGACACGGCGCGGAAGTTTCGTGATTACGACCGCGCGTTTTTTGAACTCCGCTGGAGCGAAGACTGGAGTGACAGATCTATCGAGCACGCTCGAAAGAAGTGGAATCTCGCGCCGGACGACCCGGGTTTGGCGCGCCTCAAGCAGTGGACCGGCATACATCGCGAGCTGTTTCGACAAACGCAGAAACCCTGGATCGTGCAAGCGCTGCCAAAGGCAGGGCGACGGGTAGTTGCGACCTGGCTGAGAAAACACAAGCTGCTGCAACCCCGACGAAAGCTCTGAGTATCCGCCTGAATGTTCGCGCAAACCAACCTGCAGCTTTTTCGACAACTGGATGCCGGCCCCTACACCGATGACGTCTCCGACGCAGTACGCGAAGCCTACGGGCTTGCGGTTTCCGGATTTTCGGGTCAGTACCGCGCCTCGGGAAAAACGTTTATAGCACACCTCGTGGGAACAACCAGTGTTCTCGCAACGCAGGGCGAGCGCAAGGACATGTTACTGGCTGGCCTGCTGCATGCCGTGTACTCGAATGCAGACCTGGGCTTTCATCAGGGTCGGCGTCAGAGCGCGCGCAAGCGACAGTTCGTTCGCGAGCGCATCGGCGCCGGGGCGGAAGAATTAATTGCGCACTACGATGCGAGCACATGGAGCACAGCGTCAATCAACGAATACCTGGAGCGTTACGGTGCACTCAAAGCAGCCGAGAAAGACAGCCTGAAAATCAGCCTCGCCAACACCGTCGACGATTTCATTGATGGCGGCATGTGCCTGCCGTTGTCGAAAAAATCCCGGCTGTATACCGATGTCGCTGCACAGCGGAGTATTGTTGCGCTCGCGGCACTGACAGGCTGGAATGCGACGGCGGACCTGCTGGAGCGGCTGTTCGCGGAGTTTAATGCGGCACGGCCACATCTCCCGGAATCGAGCGGCCAGGGCACGGCAACGTTGCGGCTACCGCCCTCCGTAAGACGCAAGCTGTTACCGCGCATACGCGGCTACTGCAACCGGCGGCTGCGGCCCTTGACCTCGGCGGGCTTACGGCAATGATGAGCGGCCGCACATCCAGGAAAATCGTGACGCATGGTATTGCCTTTGCACCCATGATTGACGCGCTGCTGATTACGCTGGCGGGCTGGCTGGCCTATTTTACGCGCTGGGGAACCTGGAGCCTGCCGCTGAACTACCTGTCGGTGATGATTCTCGGCCTTGGCCTGGTGCTGGTGATATTTCCGATTACCGGCGCTTACAGTTCCTGGAGTGGCAAGCAGCACTGGCAACGCACCGGCAATGCACTCCCCGGCGTGTTCGCGGTAACCGTGCTGTTGATGATAGCCGGCACCCTGACGAAAACCTCCGCGGAATTCTCCCGCCTGTGGATGGGCTACTGGTTTCTGTACGCCATCGGCGCTTTGTACCTATGCCGCTGGGCCGGTGCTACCGGTTTTGGCAGGCTGCGCGGCCGGCAACTTCCCACGCTGAGAATCCTGATGGTTGGAGACGGCCCTTTCGCCGATTCAGTGGCGCAGCGGGCGCGCGAGGCCAGGGACGCCAACTGGCTCATTGTCGGCGCGGTCTCACCGGATCCGAATTACACCGGCCCGCCACCCGCCGGCATTCCCCGGGTATCCCTCCAGGAAATGGAAAACATGATCGCGGCGGAAACGTCGGGCGAACTGGACGAGGTCTGGATCGCCATGGATAGCCATAGCCTTGAGCAGAAACAATTTATCATCCGCCTGCTGCAAGGTAGCTGCCTGACAGTACGCTACGTACCGGACCTATCCATGCTGGCACTGCTCAACCATGTGCCCTCCGAGGTGGCCGGCATGATGGTGGTCGATCTCAACGCATCGCCACTCGATGGACCCGGTGCCATCATCAAGAACGCAACTGACAAACTGACCGCCGTGCTCGCCCTGGTTCTCCTGGCGCCGCTGTTTGCGCTCATCGCCGTGCTTATCAAGCTCGATTCACCCGGGCCGGTCTTCTTCCGCCAACAACGCCACGGCTGGGACGGCAAGGTATTCAACGTGCTGAAGTTTCGCAGTATGCAACACACGGATTCGCAAACGGGATCCCGACAGGCCAGGCGCAATGATCCACGCGTCACTCGACTGGGTGCTTTTCTGCGCCGCCGCAGCATCGATGAGTTACCGCAGTTTATCAACGTGCTGCTGGGCGATATGTCCGTCGTGGGGCCGAGACCGCACCCGCTGGAGCTCAACAGGAATTTCGGGCCGCGCATCGACGCCTACATGCAGCGGCACCGGGTAAAACCCGGCATCACTGGCTGGGCCCAGGTGCACGGACTGCGCGGCGAAACGGAAACGCTGGATAAAATGCAGCTCAGGATTACCTACGATCTCTACTACATTGAACACTGGTCATTGTGGCTGGACGCCAGAATTATCGCCCTCACACTGATCAAAGGCTGGCGAAGCAACAATGCCTACTGAGACACGGCCCAACCTGTTTATTGTCGGCGCGCAGAAATCCGGCACCAGTGCGCTGGCCGGTTGGCTCAGCCAGCACCCGCAGGTGTGCATGTCTTTCCCGAAAGAGCCCGGCTTTCTCGCATTTGGTGAATCCGGCTATGTATTTCCCGATGGCTACGGCAGGCCCGCGCCCGCCAGCCATTACGTGGTGCGTGACCAACAGAGCTATCTACAGCTGTTCAATGGCGCACCGGCGCGAACGCGTATTTTCGGCGAGGCCAGTACCTGGTACCTGACTCAACCGGGAATGCCGGAAACGCTGTATCACTTTAGCCCCGAGGCAAAGATTATTGTGCTTCTGCGCCACCCTGTGGAGCGCGCCTACTCCGCCTGGTGTCATGCCCGCAGTGACGACCTGGAACCCTGCGATCGCTTTGCGCAAGCTCTGGCGATGGAGCCGCTGCGTGGGGAGGTGGAGTTTCTGCTGCGCTATCGACAGATGGGGCTATACAGCGACGCACTCAGAAGCTACCAGGCAGTATTCCCGCCCTCCCGGCTAAAGGTGTTGTTCTACGATGATCTGCGCAGCGATCCCGCGGCGCTTTGGCGCGATGTCTGCGCCTTTCTGCACATCGATGCAAATCCCTCGCCGCGCTTTGCTCAACAGTACAATCGCTCGGGGGAGCCCCGTTCGCGCGGCCTGCAGAATCTGCTGCGTTCCCACCGTGTCAAACGCGCAGCGCGTCGCGCGCTTCCGCACCAGTGGGCGCTGGCGCTGAAGGGCCGCCTGGACAACCTGAACCTGCAGGCCCTGCCCCCGATGCAGCACGACACCCGGGAGGAACTGCTCGATTTCTACCGTGAGGACGTTGCCGCAGTGGCAACCCTGACCAGGAGAAACCTCCAGGCCTGGCTGCAATGAAGGCGGATAACGCGAAACAGCACTACTTCGGTTCGCAGATGCGACCACTGACGTTCACCGACTGGCTCGCTGACATCGGCGCTTCAATCGCGTCGGGCCAACAGCGCCGACTGCTCGGGCACCACAATCTGCACAGCCTCTATCTGCGCCACCACGATGCGGGCGTCGCGGAGTTTTACCAACGCTGCGACGAGTGTTATGTCGATGGCATACCGGTCAGGCTAGTGCTCGCCGCCTTTGGGCAAACTACCAGCGCCGCACAGCGTTTCACCCTGATGGATCAGTTTAGCGACCTTCTGTCGCACGCAGAGATCGCGCAATGGCGCCTTTACTATCTCGGATCGCGCCCCGAAGTAACCAACCGCGCCGAAATCCTGATAAGGCAAAAGTTCCCCAGGCTGAGCATCACGCTCAGCCATGGCTATCACGACTCTGCCGAGCAGGTGATTGCGGACATCAACGCACACAGACCCGACCTGCTGCTGGTTGGCATGGGTATGCCCTACCAGGAGTACTGGCTGCGGGATCACCTGCAGGCACTGCAGGTCGGCTGTGCCACCCAGGCGGGCGCTACGCTGGATTACTTTGCGGGGGCACAGGCCAAGCCTCCAGCCTTTTTGAGTCGGGTGGGGCTGGCCTGGCTGTATCGCCTGCTGCACGACCCGAAACGACTCTGGAGACGCTATCTCCTCGAACCGTGGACTCTTCTACCGTTAACGCTTCGGGAGTGTATTCGCTGGCGCAAGGAGGTACGCCGTGACGCCTGACAGCCGGGCGAACGCGGGCGCGGTGCCGGAGGCATCGCAGACAATCCAGCCTGAAACGGCATGAATAGCCAGGACAGCAATTCCCCGCCGGCACCGATCCACCAGTCGTGGCGCAAGTTCCTGCGCCGGGGCAGCTTTGCGGCCGCGATTCGCCTGACCGGCCTGATCTGCGTATTTGCGCTACAGGTACTGTTGGCAAGACTCATTGGCGATACCGGAGAGTACGGCAAGTACGCATGGGGACAATCGTTGCTTTTTTTGCTGGGCATAGTCTCGGCCATCGGTCTGCCGCTGGTCACGGCACGCTATGTTGCGTCACTGGACGCCCGCCAGAACGTCGTCGCCGCCCGCCGGGTAATCACCCACGCCAGGGGCTTGCTGCTGCGCAGTACCGCGCTGGCCCCGGTTTGCGCTCTCATACTCTGGCTACTATGGCGCGGGGACATGGACGGGGGCGCGTACCGCAGTGTCACTATCGTGGCGCTACTTTTCGCTCCGGCGGTCTCGTTCACGGCGTTCTACCGGGATATCGCCAGGGCCAGGCAGTGGCTGGGCCTGGCGTTGCTGCCAATGCAGGTCATTCGTCCCCTGCTTACCGGCGCGCTCGTCGGGCTGGTATGGTGGCAATCGACTTCGGCGCCCGACGCCACCCGGACTTTACTGCTCGCCGCGCTAAGCGTCGTGTTCGTGCTGCTGTTACAGGCGGCTCTCTACCAGCGACGTCAGACTACGCTCCCGCAGACCAGCACCGAGGATTCGTCAGGTGATTACCTGCCATCAAAATTGCTGGCAACGGCGGTTCCCGTGTTTATCACACGCTGTGCCGCGCTGGTCATCAATTACTCCAATGTACTGCTTGTGGGCTTGCTTGCAGGGCCCGCAGCGGCGGGCGCCTATTTCGCTGCGGAGCGTCTCGCCCAGCTTGCGGGCATGCCGAAAACCATTGTCAGCAGCGTCAACCAGCAGGCAATGGCCGCCGCGCACGCTACCGGCAACAGCCGCGAGTTGCAGGTTCTCGCGACGCAGAGCGCACACGGCAGCCTCTGGCCCACGTTATTGGCAAGCGGCTTCCTGGTATTGCTCGCAACGCCGCTACTGGAATTGTTCGGCCGTGAATTCGCCGCGGCGAGCCCGGTGCTTATGATTCTCGTGGCCAGCAGCGTTGTCAGCGTGTTCGCGGGCCCGGCGCAGGATCTCCTGGTGATGACGGGACGCCAGAAGTACGTCCCCCGGGTGATGATATTCAGCGCAGTCGGCCACATCTTTGCGCTGCTGCTGCTGCTGCCCTTATGGGGAGCGACCGGCGCCGCCTGCGCTTCACTGTTCAGTAGCATGCTGGGCCACGGCTGGCTGATGCTGCTGGCGCGCCGCGAGGTCGGCGTCGGCACTACTGTTCTGTCCGGCCTGAGGCGACGACAATAATGATCAGCCGGACCCACTCGCTGCATTATCGGCGGTTGAAAAACCTGCGCTATCGGTTGCGCCGGCGAACTGCGGCCTACATCAAGCTTTTGCCGGCAAGCCTGGTCGCGGACTACAAGCTTCCCGATTTTCTGATCATCGGCGCCATGAAAAGCGGCACAACGTCTCTTTACTATCTGCTGCAGCAGCACCCCGGTATCTGTGCCGCATCCACCAAGGAAGTGGGTTTCCTCGACAGGCCGGACTTTTACCGCTTTGGCGAGCGCTGGTACGGCGCACATTTCCCAGCACCCGCTGCGTTGGAAAAAACCAGTGCAAAGCTCGGCTACCGGGCGGTTACGGGGGAGGCCTCACCGGCAATGATCAGGCACTCTTATGCGATCAAGGCTGCGAGGCACGTACCCAATGCAAAACTCATAGCCATACTGCGAGACCCGGTGGAGCGAGCATACTCTCACTACCAGCACATATGTCGCAGCATTCGCCCGGAGCCGCTTTCCTTCTGGGATGCATTACAGGCGGAGCAGACGCGGGTGGGCCGCGATATCGCGATGAATAATCAACAGCCGGAGAAGGCCGGCCCAGCGCTCACCCGGCTGGCTTACGCCGAACGCGGCAAGTACATTGACCAAATCGAGCTTTGGCTGCGCTACTTCCCACGTGACCGACTCAAGCTCATCCCTTACCATCGCTTTACAGCTGAGCCGGCGTCCGTCTGCAACGAGATCGCCCACTACCTGGGCCTGCCGCAACACCAGTTCGTGTCTGCGAAGACATTCAACAAGGGGCACTACACCGAACCCATGGAAGCACGCTGCCGCAACTACCTGACCGACCTCTACCGACCCTACAATCGACGCCTGTTTGAATTTCTGGGGGAAGACTGGGGCTGGCCGAGCTGAGCACGATGGGATTAAACACAGAGACTCCAGGCCTCTCGATTGTGGTCAACAACTATAACTACCGGCGTTTTCTGGGCGAGGCGCTGGACAGCGTTCTGCCGCAGATGAACGCCTGTGACGAGCTGATTGTGGTTGACGATGGCTCGACTGACGATTCGCTGGCGCTGTTGCAGCATTACCAGCGCACCCGGGGAATCAAACTCATTGCCCACGCCAACCAGGGCCAGCTGAAATCCGTGCGCGTCGGTATCACGGCAGCGAGCGGCGACGTGGTCGTCCTGCTCGACAGCGACGATTATTTTCTCCCCGGGTATCTCGACCGGCTGCGGGATATTTATTCACGCCACCCCGAGGTGGGTTTCGTTTTTTCCGCGGCAGAGGTTGGCGGCGCTCCAGCCACCGGTACTCGCAGCGCACGCAGGGCACTGCAAGCGATGCAGCTTGAGCCCGGGATAGTCGGCAAGACCCGCTGGAGTACGCTACTGTTTTTTGAATTTGTCGGCGTCTCTACCTCGGGTATCTCGTTGCGCACTGCCCTCGCAAGGGAGATCGTCACGCTGCCCGAGAGCTTGAACAGTAGACAGAGGCTTGCCCCGCTGGTCGCGCGGCTGCTCCGCATCAGCAAAACCGAGGCCAGCAAAGCCGGGCTCTCCGCCGACGGCGTGATCGTGCGCGCGGCATCGATGCTGGATGCCATCAAGTACTACGATGACCGGGCGGCCTTCTTCTACCGCATACACGGCAAGAACAAGTACGCGAATGCCTCAGCGCTCGGCCAATGGTACTTGCGCAGGCGGCGCAAGCGCATGATCATCCGGGGCGTAGTACAACACTTCGGGCTGCGCAGCAGACCCACAGCGCGGGAACTGCGCGAGGAAATCAACCAGCGCCACTTCGGGCTGCGGGTGCGACGGCGTTTTCACATCAGGGCGCGCTATTGTCTGGCAGCAATCACCGCGACTGGCGCCGGCCGCGAGAAGCTCGCAGCACTGTGCGCTGCGGCGGGGTTTGGCGGGCGCTGAATCACTCGCCGGCGCGCACCGACGGCGCGGGCAAATGCAGAAAACAGACGAATAACAGGGCCGGCACGGGGTAGAGCAGTGCCCTGTTGAGAGCGACAAAATTCAGCGCCTGCGTGTAGTAGCCGGTAAACATGAATACCCCTGCAACGAATGCTATCGCCACCATCACCACCAGTACTTCAGTGGGCACCGGCCGCAACAGCCGCCGCCGCAGCGCGAGGTAAAACAGGTAGAGCGGCAGCAGGTACCCGAGGAGATGCCAATTGATCATCTGGGCAAAACTCTCGACGAAGGTGTCCTCTACCGCATGATAGGCCAGGTCGAAATCCCCCAGGCCGCCCAACTCCATATGCCCGCCATCCAGCACAAAGCGACCAAGCTGGGGCAGCGTAAAACTTATTCCCACGGTCGCTGCGACCACCAGCGCCGTTGCGATCAGCAGCGCCAGCAGAACTTCTGTGTACCACGCGAGATTCAGCAATGAGCGCAAACCACCCGCAAGCAGTATCAATGCCAGCACCATTCCCGGAACTTTTATCTGTGCGCAGAGGAACGCCATGAGCAGCCACAGTAATCCGTAAGCCCAGTGGTGATGGCGGCGCCACTCGTACAGAGCGCACACGCCCAGTGTAAAGGCCGCCGCCTGCCAGATATCCGCGTACCCCGCCAGGACAGTATGCACGTTGACATACGGCATGCTCAGCAGAAGGTAGCAGCAGAGCACTGAGAGTGGCAGTGACACGCCGGCGAGCCGCAGGTGGCCGAAGACAGCCAATGCCATGCATAGCGGGGCCAGCAGCCAGGGAAGATACACTGCGCTGTGGTCCCAGGTACCAATCCCGAGCATGCTCCACAACTGGATGAGGGGCACCATCGCCGGATACTCGGAGGCCTGGAAGTTTCCCAGTGTATAGACGCCCTCTCCGCCCCGCTCAAGCCACTGGTCGGGATTGACAAAATCCACGAGAGCCCCATGGTGAAGCCAGACAATCGCCTTGGGCGCCCAGTTCATCCATGCGTCCCAGGCGTACAGGGGCCGCAGTAGCAGCTCCTGCAGCAGCCCGACGTAACGGCCCAGCAGCAACACGAGCAGCACAGCGATCAATGCAATCTGCCCGCCGGTGAGCGCAGCAGAAGCCGGCGCGACAGGCACGCGATGACCATACTGCCGTCGCGTTGTAAGAAAACCGACTACAGCTATAAAGCCAAAAAGCACCAGTGCCATCGATAAAAAATGAAAGCTGACACCGAGTAGATCCCACAATCGCAACTGCAAGGTGGCGAGGAATATCCCGACGAAAAAGCCATGCCCCAGAACTAACGGCCAGTTCCAGCGCGCCCCGGCAAGCACCAGCGCGCGCACGAGAACTACCCCGGCCGCCCAGGGCAGCAACAAGGAGAGCAGCAGCCCCGCTATGTCCAGCGGCAGGGCAATCATGATGACGCCGGTCCGGACGCTGCCGGCGGGGCAAGGACCTGGTACAGCACACCCCGGATCTCATCGTAAACCACGCGCACAGGGACACGCAGACCATCGCGCCAGACCAGCTGATGCGTCTTTTCGTTCAGTACCGGGTTGGTCGCATCGCGCAGCACCAGAATATAATCGCCGCGCCGATAGGCGCCGTTCTCAAGCCCTGATTTAAAATTGTAGACATTGTGTGGCAGCAGATAATACTGGGCTTTCAAGCGGTCATAATGGTGTTTCAACGCATCATGAATGATAACGACGCGGGCCGGCTGCGTGGGCAGGTAATCGGCTTTCAGGCGCCTGATGTACCGATACACCCAGGCATCGATGTCCGCCTCATGCCTCTCCTGCATACTCTTGTTCGCAAATGTCGCGCGGCTGACCTCAAGCTGGGCGTTCAGCTCCCGCTGCCAGAGCAGGTCTGCCGTTATCCAGGCCACCAGCAGCACCAGCGCATAAGCCACGGGCGTCCGCCGGCCACGCAGCACCCCGATGCCGGCCAGCACGCAAATTGAAAGCACTGCCCAGGCGGCGATCACCGGCAGGACAGACACGCCGTTTTCTGCGTTTTTGCCGCGCAGATAATTGATCGAACTCGCGCCCCAGCCCCGGAACGCTGTCCATGCGGACACCTGCGAAGCAAGCGCGAGCCGCCAGTCTGGCGGCAGGAATTCCAGCTGTTCAATGCGCACCGGGCCTACCGAATCGGGATCGAAGGTGATGACGTGCACACCCACCTCGATAATGGTGCCCTCCCAACCCTTGAGGCCCTGCAGTCGCAACACCGCAAGCTGGTCTGCGCGCGTGTTCAGCGACTGGCTATGCAGCGTGCGCGGATCGCTCGCCGTGCGCCAGGTAACATTCACCGCCGGACCCGGAAACCGGGTCTGCAGTGCATACTCCAGGTAGGGGAACTCTGCCGCCTGCAGGGAGCCACGATAAACAGCCACCGCATTGTGGTTGATTGCATGGAACTCGTAACCGGTGATTGCGAGCGCCTCACCGCGCACGACGCCGCGCCCGATGACCACCCGCATTTGTCTGCCGTCAATCGCCAGAGGCTCTGCCATACCCTCCTGCGCCGCCGGGGCGTGCGCGCCGCGCTCGGCGCCAGGTTGGTACCAGGCCAACCAGCCGGCGAACAAAAGCAGGCCACCGAGTAACAGGGCCACCACCGTATCGAGCGCCATCCGACCTGTGTGCGTGCCACCTGCCGTCATGAATATCCGCTATCCCGCCAGAACGCCCGCAACTATCACATAACTGGGCATCCTGTTCCAGTAATGGCATGCTGCCGAGCGGGCCGGAGAGGACAGGGTGCCGGCCGACAATGACACACAGCTGCAAACAACCGAAAACACCAATTACCGGAGCGATGAGCGTCTTATGTCCAGCAACGAAAACAAAGCACTAGTGGAAACCATGTGGAGGGCCTTGAGTGAGATGGACTGGGAGGCGATGAAACGCTGCATGCACCCCGACATCCACTACCGCGATGTACCGAGCGATGACCCCGGCGCGCACGGGCCGGATAATTGCGTGAAGCGCCTGCAGATCGCCTTCCGGCATCTCAGCAAGCAGGAGCAGGTCACCCACCACATTGCCGCGGATGGCGATGTCGTCTTTCTGGACCACACGGAAACCTGGACATTCACCAGCGGGGAACAAGCTGCGCACACCTTTGCCAGCATGCACGAGATCCGCGACGGGCTGATATATCGCTGGAGCGACTACTGGGACCTGCAGAAGTTTGTGGGGCAGTTTCCGGGCTGGTTCCTGGAGGAAATGGCGAACGCCTCCGAGGCGGATTTCAGCGATTGATCCGCCCCGAGATCAACTGTATGGCGAGCTGAATACTCGCCGCAGGTCAGGCGCCGACGTGCAGTAATTCTGCGCTGTCGTCGCCCTGGTCATCCGTGCGGTAACGGTAATGCACCTCGCTACCCGATGGCGCTTCCTGCACACGTTTGTCGCTCGGCAACTTGAACTCCATCTTGCGGCCTTCGCGCACCCGGCAGCGAGCTTCATCGTCGTATCGACTGACCGAGTGAATTTCCACCATGGTCGCAGCCTGACCGGCCTGCTCACCATGCAACACGGTGCCCTTGAGCAGGCAATCCTTCTCTCCGGCAGTGGCGACCGCGGGCGCGACTGCAACCAGAAGTGTGGCAACAAGCAGATGCTTTATTGTAGACATTGTATATACCTCCTGTTTTTTTCCTACTCTACACCCGCTAATTACAGGCTTGCCACCTTGCTTAATGAAAATTTCATCATTTTGTAACATTTTTGTGTTCAGTCATTGGAAAATCGCCGCGAATTCCGCGAAATCACGGACCCAAACCCGGGTAGCGCGTCACACAGTTGTCACATTACTGTAAGAATGCCTCCATATAATGCACACCTGAAACTGTAGAGCCCTGCTTCGCTGGGCACCTCAAGAATGGATTCAGGCATGCTCAACACTTCTATCCGCTGCTCCATCCGGCCCGCCCTGTTTGCCGCATTGCTGTGTGCTGCGGGCCAGGCAGCCGCACTCTCGATGGCGCCCCGGGAGTTCGCTGCATCGCGGCAACTGGCGTGTGTGCTCGCAATGGAATCTCTCGGGCAGTTATCGGAGGAAGAGTATGGCAATCGTACGCATAGTCTCCTCGATGATTTTGACGAAACCGAGCGGGGCAATATTCTCGCCAAGGCGCTCGGCTATTACGACGGACTGATGTTCGAGGTTCCCGACGATAGCGGTGCGGTCGCCTCTCGCCTGAATGAGTTTGTCAGTAGCGGCACCTGCAGCAACGACTACCGGCAGGTAACTCTCAGCCTGTAGGTCTTCCCCCGCGTACCCGGCGCCAGACGGTGTTTGCCGCTGTCGAGCGCGCGTTGCACCAACGCCCTGCACTTGCGTGACTCCCCTGCCAGCTTGCTACACGCACCGCTGCGGCGTCCGCCGCTGTGTTGATGGAGGCTGCGCGCCGGGCCCTTCGCCCGCAGACCATTTCTTAACAAATCTGCAACAAAACTATCACGCGAGCGTCACGTCTGCTGGTTAGCATGGCGTCCGATCTCAGGCTAACCGTCGGCTCACAGCGACGCCTTGCAACCGCGATCGCGGCCGTGAGCGACGAATAACCTGAAAACATTTTGAAGCGTCTTTAAGGCTAACATCCACTATGAAACGACTTGCGGCAACAGCAGGACTCCTTTTATCCGTAATTTCCCACCAGGCGCTTGCCGCCAACGCATTCTTGATGGTTTTCCTCGACGACGCGCCGCTCAGCGGCGTGCGCGTGTCGCTGGATGACGTCCCCGTCGGCAGAACGGACAACCGTGGTAGTGCGCAAACGAGCATTTCCGCCGGCGAGCACGTGATTACCCTGACCGACGATGAGGTCGATTTCCCTGTTGCTTTCAGCTCTGGCGCCGAAGAGGACGTGGAAATACAGGTGACCTTCACGACCCGGGAAGGCGACGAGCCGCGGGTGCGAATCAATAAATTCGGACCGCAGGACGCCGCCACAGGCTACATTACCGGGCAGGTGACAGACACCGGCGGCGAGCCGCTGGCCGGCGCCAGCGTTGTCGTAGCAGGTACCGAGTATCAACAAAGCACGGATGAAGACGGCGTCTATGTGCTGGAAGTACCGCGTGGCGAGTACGACCTGAGGGTCAGCCACCCTGACAATGCAACGGTCAATGTCAACGACGTTCGCGTGCTGGCGGGGCTCGGCGTAACGGCGGCCATTCGTCTGTCACCGGCGGTCACCGCGGACATTTCAGCGCCGTCCGGGCCGCAACTTGAAGAGGTGTTCGTGCTGGGCGTATTCAACCCCCAGGAGGATGCCGCCAGCGTCGAGCGTTACGCCACTGCCATCACCAACGCGATCGACATCGAGCAACTTGAGCGCTTCGGCGACAGCGATGTGGCCTCCGCGTTGAATCGCGCGGTGGGTGTGGCCGTGGTGGACAACAAATACGCGACAGTGCGCGGCCTCGACGGCCGCTACATCTCCAGCACACTCAACGGTCTGCTGATGCCGAGCACTGATCCCCAGCGCCGCGATGTGCAACTCGACCTGTTTCCCACGTCCATCGTCCAGGGTATCGAGATCCAGAAGTCCTACAGCCCCGACAACCTGGCAACCACCACCGGCGGTTCAATCCGCATCCTGACCAAGGGCATTCCCGACGAGCGCATTCACGAACTGAGTGGCTCAGTCGGCGTGAACACCGACTTCACCTTCAGCAGAATCATCGATTACAGCGGCAGCGAAGATGACTGGACAACGTTCGACAGCGGCCTGCGCGACCTCCCGGGTGGCGTACTGGGGGCCACCGACGGCGGCCGTTCACTGACGGTATGTAACCCGGAAATCGACCCGGTACGTTGTACCTCCCCCATCGACGCGGCGCGCCTGGGAGTGAAGTTCCAGGATGACTACAACATCGGCAGCCAGGACGCCGACCCCGACTTTGGCCTGTCCTGGGTATTTGGCGATCGCCTGCCCGCGGGAAACAATGAGTGGGGCTACTATCTTGCTGCCGCGTACGACAGCAGCACATCTGACCGTGGCGACGCGACACTCTCAGACCCGCTGGACCTCGAAGGCAGCTACCAGCGTTCAGAGGTGTCCTACGGCCTGACAGGCTACTTTTCAGCCGGCTACGAGTACGGGGAAGCCAACGAGGTTCTGTCGAAAACCACGCTGTTGCGCAACGCAGACGATACAACCCGCTTCGATTCGGGCATCGACCTGAGTGAGGACAACAGGGAAGACAAGGCCATACTGCAGTGGGTCGAGCGCCAGTTCCTGTCGCAGGCATTCACCGGTCACAACGAGTTCGACTTCGACCACGGCATCCATGAACTGGACTGGCGCGCCGCGTATTCACGCACCACGCGCGACGAGCCGGACCGCCGCCAGTACACCTATCTGAACAACTTCCTGACCACATCCGCGTTCGAGCGCCGCTGGTCCGACCTGGAAGAAGACAGCATCGACCTCGGTGTGGACTATGCGATCAACTGGAACTGGGGGGATATCAGCGCCACGGAATTCAAGGTCGGCGTACTGTGGTCCGACAAGGAGCGTACGGTAGAACAGTACCGCTTCGGCATTGCGCTGGGACCGAATCGCAATGATCTCGACCTCAACATCGACGCCGATCTTGAAGAACAGCTGTCCTATCTCAATTTTGCACTCGATCGCGTGCGGCTGGCCGCCAATACCACGGATACCGATTCCTACGATTCCCAGGAAACTGTGCAGGCGGTCTACTTCAATACCAATACCGACTTCGGGGAAGACTGGTCGCTGCTGGCCGGCATACGCTTCGAGGATTTTGAGCAGAACCTGCAGTACCCGAACGACCCGCTGTCCGACAGCGAGCTGGAATACGACGACCTCTATCCGGCGCTGAACCTCACCTGGCGCATGACCGAGGAACTGCAGTGGCGCGTGGGCTACGCGGAAACCGTGTCCTACCCGGGCCTGATCGAGCGCTCCACGGCGCAATCCTTCGACCCGGATACCGACGACACCATTTTCGGCAACCCGGATCTGCAGGTATCTACCATCGACAACTGGGATCTGCGAGCGGAGTACTACTTCTCCGATACAGAGAGCGTTTCACTGGCTCTGTTCTACAAGGATATCAGCAACCCGGTTGAACGTGCGGTGCCCGATGCGTCCGGTTCCGCTGCTGCCCGCGGCATCACCTTCATCAACCAGGAGCAGGCCGAACTGATGGGTGTCGAGCTGGATGCCAACGTGGATCTCTGGGAGGGCGACAACTTTCTCCTGTTCGTCGGCGGCAACATCTCTTACATCGACTCCGAGGTGACGCTGTCTGACGAGTCACGCCGTCTCGAAGGTGCCAATTCAGACGGCCGGCAGTTGCAGGGCCAGTCCGAGTGGCTGGGAAACCTGCAGTTCGGATATGACCACTACCCGACAGAACAGAAAGTCACGCTGCTGCTCAACTATTTTGACGACCGCATCTTCCGCGTGGCGCGCGGCGAGAACACCGGGCCGGAATTCGAAGACGGGCGGCTGCTGATCGACCTGACTTACGAAAACATGCTGAGCGAGTCCTTTACGCTCGAGGCCTCCATCAAAAACCTGTTGAACGAGCAGGTCTCGTTTTCCCAGAACGGGCGCACTATCGAGGAGTTTGAGGTGGGTACGGTGCTGGGCGTGGGCTTCAAGTACACGTTCTGACACTGATTTACGTTACAGCTAAAAAATTACTATCAGCCGACAGCACAAGATCTTTAAACCGCGCGGTAGCGCCGCGCAAGATGTTCAACCACTCAGGAAACCTATCATGATGAAGAAAGAGCTAACAGCCGCAGCACTCCTCATCCCCCTGCTCTCCCTGGGCATTGTGGGATGCACCAGCAACGAGGGCGACGATGTCACCATCAACGTCGACGGGGGACCGGTCGACCCTACAACTCCCACGGAACCGCCCCCCCCTTCCGGTGGCGACTGCGACAGGGTCGTTCCCGCAGCTTTCGTCGAATTCAACGACGACTGTTCGGTGGGCACCCTCTCCGGGACAATCGACATTGACTACACGCTTATGAGCGGTGTCGAATGGCGCCTGGCCGATACTGTCACCGTTGGCGAGGGCAACCGGAACGTCGCCAACGATGCAGAAGTCCAGGTGATTCGCGATAACGGCGTAACGCTGAGCATAGAACCCGGCACGCATATTCGCGGCTTCGACAGTGGCTCACTGCTGGTGACTCGCGGTTCCATGCTGATGGCCGAGGGCACGGCAACCGACCCAATCACCTTCTCCAGCCTCGACGCCGATTTTGACGGCCTTGGCGAGTGGGGCGGCGTGATCATCCAGGGCTTCGCACCGCAATACGGCGCCGGCGGCACCGGCCCCTGCTTCGGCAGCGGCACTGTCTGTAACGTCGAAGGCGAAGGCGGCACCGATGTCTCGGTGTACGGCGGCAACGACCCGGCGGACAACTCCGGTGTCATGCGCTACGTGCGCATCGCCGAGGGCGGCCTGGTGGCCGGCCCCAACAACGAGATCAACGGCCTGACGCTGCAGGGCGTCGGCCATGCCACCCAACTTGAATACATCCAGGTTCACAGCAATCTGGACGACGGTATCGAGTGGTTTGGCGGCACGGTAGACCTGCGCTACGCGGTGCTCACCAGCAACGATGATGACGACATCGATTACGATGAGGGCTACATGGGGAACATCCAGTACGTCCTGATCGAGAAAAGCCAGACCGCCGATGCACCGGTGGGCAGCAATGACCCCCGCGGCGTCGAGGCAAACTCCTCCGACGAGGATTACGTGCCGGAAACCGAGGCGGTACTGGCCAACTTCACCATCATGGGCGGACCGCTGAATAACAATGACGCTTCAGACGCAGGCCCGCAGCCCGGCATGCGCCTGCGTGGAGCCCTTACCACATCAGTATTCAACAGTGCTGTATCCATGTTCGACACCGGGTGTATCCGCATCGATGATGCGGACGTGAACGGTGATGGCTCGAACATCATTGATTCCAGTGTCACGCTGGTGAACGTGCTGAATGATTGCCGCGACGGCATCTATGACAAGCGCGATGCCAACTCGGCGTCCAACGTGCAGGCACTCACCCTCACCTACGACGCTGCCTTCGCGATTCAGGAGCCGCAGGCCCGGCTCGCCTCGGCACCGACCATTGTTGCCGTCAACAACGGTTCCGGCTTCGTGTTTGACCAGACCGATTTCGTGGGCGCGGTTGAACCGGGCGGCGAAGCCTGGTGGCAGGGCTGGACTCTTCCCGGCACCGTGGGCGGCACGGAAGAAGTACAGCCCGCCAGCTTTGTCAGCTGTAACGGCGACCAGAGCGTCTGTACCCTCACCGGCCTGATCAATGAAGACTACACCCTGGTGGGCGGCGTGGAATGGCGTCTCGATGGCGAAGTAATCGTTGGCGAGGGCAACCGCAGTATCGCAAGTGCAGCCGATGTACAGGCAGTGCGCGATGCCGGCGTTACCCTGACCATCCGGCCCGGCGTGCATGTACGCGCCTTCTCGGACGGTTCCCTGCTGGTGACTCGCGGCTCAAAACTCAACGCGGTAGGTTCCCCGGCAGCGCCGATTACCTTCAGCAGCCTGGGCGACGACGATTTCGACGGCGAAGGTGAATGGGGCGGCGTGGTGATTCAGGGCTTCGCGCCCCAGTACGGGCCGGGCGGCACCGGTGCGTGCTTCGGCAGTGGCACTGTGTGTAAC
>CAZFJQ010000040.1:0-34313 GCA_964519755.1 uncultured Halioglobus sp. | reverse complement strand
CTTGAGGGGGTAGTGAGCTATGCTCGTGCGGGTTCAAGTCCCGCCTTCGGCACCATCTTCGCAACGATCGCTCCGCCGTGGCGGAGTGCTCGTGCGGCCCTGGCCGGGCGCCCCTGGCCGGGCACCCCTGGCCGGGCACCCCTGGCCGGGCACGTTAAGTCCCGCCTTCGGCACCATCCTTGCCAACGATCGCTGCGTACAATCCGACATCGGACCTAATTAGCCTAAATTTGCGCGTTCGCCCGGTTGACCGGGGTAGGGGCGCTCCCTATAATGCGTCCCTCTCGAATGGGCTGACGGAAACAGGCCATTGTGACGCGCCAAGGGGCAGTCACATGAGAGAAAGGTATTGATGCGGGGTGGAGCAGCCTGGTAGCTCGTCGGGCTCATAACCCGAAGGTCGTCGGTTCAAATCCGGCCCCCGCTACCAAACAAGCGTTGTCTGCTCCCAGTACCTGCAGCGCTATCGTGAGAAGCCCCTTTTCAGGGGCTTTTTCGTAGGTGGAGAAAAAGCCATAAATGGCGAGTAAAGATCAGCAGATTGCCGACCTGTTGCGGGCGACGATCGCAGCCCTGGGTTTTGAGTTGTGGGGCGTGGAGTACCTGTCACAGGGCAGGCACAGCGTAGTACGCGTCTACATTGACGGGCCCGAAGGCATCACGGTCGATGATTGCGCCACAGTGAGTGCCCAGGTGGGCAGTGTGCTGGATGTAGAAGAACCGGTCAGTGGCGAGTACACCCTGGAGGTGTCCTCCCCCGGTGTAGACCGATTGCTGTTTTGTCTCGATCAGTTCGCGGACTATCTGGGCGAGACGGTGGATTTGCGCTTGCGCAGCCCTTTTGAGGGGCGTCGCAGGTTCAAGGGAGTTTTAAAGGGCCTGGAAGGCGATGATGTGGTAGTCCAGGTAGAAGATCACGAGTACCTGTTGCCGCACAGCACAATTGAAAAGGCGCGTGTACAACCCCGCATGTAGATGCGGCAAGTCAACTGGCGAGGCTGGAAATGTCAAAGGAGATTCTGGATATAGCGGAAGCCGTGTCGAACGAGAAGGGAGTGTCCCAGGACATTATCTTCGAGGCGATGGAGCTGGCGCTCGCAACGGCAACCAAGAAGCGGTACGACGAGGACGCCGACATTCAAGTCACTATCGACCGCAAAACCGGTGACTATCTCACCGTGCGGCGCTGGCTTGTTGTGCCGGATGACGAGTTGGCGTTGCTGGGCACCCAGTTCACGACCGAGGAAGCCATCGAGCAGGACGCGGCACTCAAGCCCGGCGATTTTCACGAAGAGCAGGTGGAGAACGTCGAGTTTGGCCGCATCGCGGCGCAGACTGCAAAGCAGGTGATCGTGCAGCGAGTACGCGAGGCCGAACGGGCACAGGTGGTGGAGCAATACACCTCCCGGGTTGGCGAGCTGGTGGCGGGAACAGTGAAGAAGGTAACGCGCGATAACGTTATCGTCGACCTCGGCAACAACGCCGAGGGCCTGTTGCCTCGCGAGCACCTCGTAGGCCGGGAAACCTTTCGCGTCAATGACCGGGTGCGCGCAATCCTGCGTGAGATCAGCACCGAATCGCGTGGACCGCAACTCATACTCAGTCGTTCCTGTCCCGAGATGTTGATAGAGCTGTTCAAGATTGAAGTGCCCGAAATCGCCGAGGAAGTTATCCAGATCCGCGCCGCCGCGAGGGATCCCGGTTTGCGCGCGAAGATCGCAGTAAAAACCAATGACCAACGCATTGACCCGGTTGGCGCCTGCGTCGGTATGCGCGGTTCACGCGTGCAGGCAGTCTCGAATGAGCTGGACAACGAGCGTGTAGACATCGTGCCCTGGGACGATAACCCGGCTCAACTGGTGATCAATGCAATGGCGCCGGCCGAAGTTGAGTCCATTGTCGTCGATGAAGACAGCGGCACAATGGATGTTGCAGTGTCCGAGGACAACCTCGCACAGGCAATCGGTCGATCGGGCCAGAACGTGCGGCTTGCCTCGGAACTGACCGGTTGGACAATCAACGTCATGAGTGTTGAAGAGGCGGCTGACAAGCACGAGGCAGAGGCGGGCCAGGTGATTGCCGTGTTCATGGAAAACCTGGATGTGGACGAAGACGTCGCAGAGATACTGGTGGACGAAGGGTTTACCACGCTGGAAGAGGTCGCCTACGTGCCGCTGGAAGAGATGATGACCATTGAAGGCTTTGACGAGGATATCGCTGAAGAGTTGCGTGCCCGTGCCAAGGATGCGCTGCTGACGCAGGCCATTGCCTCGGAAGAGCAGCTCGGTGCGAACGAGCCGGCGGAAGACCTGCTGACGATGGATGGTATGGATCGCCACCTGGCCTACCTGCTTGCCAGTCGTGCGATTGTCACGATGGAAGACCTGGCCGAGCAGGGAGTGGATGACCTCCTGGACATCCCGGATATGACGAAAGAACGTGCGGGAGAATTGATTATGACCGCAAGAGCGCCCTGGTTTGCCGAGGCAGAAGATTAAGCCGGCACTGCACATGTGAAAGTATTGAGACAGGGTATGAAGGAGATTATTGAATGGCGCAGGTGACGGTACAGCAGCTCGCGGAAGTAGTAGGGGCATCGTCTGAACGTCTGCTTATGCAGATGAAAGAGGCGGGGCTGCCCCACAGCGCGGCGGAAGAGGCCGTGTCTGATGAGGACAAGCAAACTCTGCTTCAATACCTGAAGCGCAGCCATGGTGAGCCGACCGAGGCTCCCAAAAGGATCACGCTGAAACGCAAAACCTTGAGCACGCTGCGTACCTCCGGGTCACAGGGCAAGAAAACGGTGAATGTGGAAGTACGCAAAAAGCGTACCTATGTGAAGCGCGAAGCCCCCCAGGATGGCGATATCGAACAGCCTCTGGTTGAGGAAGAAATTGAGCAGGTGGCAACGCCCGAGGCAGTCGCCCCCGCGGAGCCGGCCGAACCTGCAGCGGAGCCCGAGACCGTCGTCGAGGCCCGGCCCGAGCCCGAGCCCGAGCCGGAAGATGCGGCTGACATGGACCCCGAGGTACTGCGCCAGCGGGCAGCAGAGCGCCGCAAAAAACAGGAGGCAGACGAAGCTGCCGCGCGGCAGGCGGCAGTAGAAGCCCGTAAAGCCGCCGAAGAGGCAGAACGCGCCGCGACCGAAGCCAAGGCCAAGACCGGTGATGCCACCCGGAAACCGAAGCGGTTGCACGAGGCGCCCGCGGCGGCTCCTTCAGAAGACCGTGAGCGTCGTCCGCGCAGTCGGCTGGCGCGGACTTCGCCAGGCGGACGCGGCAAGCAGCGTGGACACAATTTGTCGCTGGCGGACCTCGAATCTGAGTCGGGTGCGGGCAGACGTCGCGGTGGGCGCAAGAAGATGAAGCCATCCCATGCTGAGCACGGCAAGCATGGTTTCGAGCAGCCGACGGAAAGAATCGTATACGACGTAGAAATTGCCGACATGATCTCCGTGGCCGGTCTCGCCCAGCAGATGGCGGTGAAATCGGGTGAAGTCATCAAGGAGCTGATGAAGCTGGGCGTGATGGCCACCATCAACCAGATGATTGATCAGGATACCGCGATTCTGGTGGTTGAGGAGTTCGGTCACAGGGTCAGGCTGGTGAATGCGGACGTGCTTGAAGAAAAGCTGGAGGAAACGCTGGCGCAGCACGAGGGCACTGATGAGCCGCGGGCTCCCGTGGTAACGGTGATGGGTCACGTGGATCACGGCAAAACCTCCTTGCTGGATTACATTCGCGAGAGTCGTGTGGCCTCCGGTGAAGCGGGGGGCATCACCCAGCATATCGGCGCCTATCACGTGGAAACCGGCCACGGCATGATCACCTTCCTGGATACGCCCGGCCACGCAGCATTTACCGCGATGCGTGCGCGCGGTGCCAAGAGTACGGATATCGTGATCCTGGTGGTGGCTGCAGATGATGGCGTGATGCCGCAGACGGAAGAGGCAATCCAGCACGCGAAGGCTGCGCAGGTGCCTCTTATTGTGGCGGTTAACAAGATTGATAAAGAAGGTGTCGATCCGGAGCGGGTCAAGAACGAGTTGTCCGCAAAGGAAGTCATCCCCGAGGAGTGGGGCGGCGATACACAGTTTATCAACGTTTCGGCTCACACAGGCGAGGGCATTCATGAACTACTCGATGCTGTCTTGTTACAGGCCGAGCTGCTGGAGTTGCGTGCGCCACAGGATGTGCCTGCGCAGGGCCTGGTTATCGAGTCGCGACTCGACAAGGGCCGTGGCCCGGTGGCATCACTGCTGGTGCAGAGTGGTACGTTGAAACAGGGCGATATCGTGTTGGCCGGGCTCCAGTTCGGTCGTGTGCGAGCCATGCTGGATGAAAACGGAAACTCCATCGCCGTTGCCGGTCCGAGTATACCGGTGGAAATTCTGGGCCTTGATGGCACGCCCGGTGCCGGAGACCTGTTCGCGGTAGTCGAGAATGAGAAGCGCGCCCGCGAAGTGGCGGATTTCCGCCAGAGCAAGAGCCGCGACAACAAGCTGCAACGCCAGCAGGCGGCCAAGCTCGACAACATGTTTGAGAGCATGACGGCGGGTGAGAAGAGTACTCTCAACATTGTGGTCAAGGCCGATGTGCGCGGTTCGCTCGAGGCGATCCAGACAGCCCTGGTCGAGGCGGGCAATGAAGAAGTGCAGGTCAATGTCGTGTCCAGCGGTGTGGGTGGTATTACCGAGACGGATGTAAACCTGGCTATCACCTCAGGTGCCGTAGTGTTCGGCTTCAACGTGCGGGCAGACACCGCGGCGCGCGCGTTGGTCGAGAGCGAGGGAGTGGACCTTCGTTACTACAACGTGATCTACAACCTGATTGATGACGTGAAGCTGGCATTGTCGGGTATGTTGGCACCCGAACTGCGCGAGGAGATTCTTGGCATCGCGGAAGTAAAAGAAGTATTCCGCTCGCCCAAGTTCGGGCTGATTGCCGGTTGTGTCGTCACGGAGGGGTCGGTATTGCGTTCCAGGCCCATCCGCGTATTGCGTGACAACGTGGTGATTTACGAGGGCGAACTCGAGTCTCTGCGCCGCCACAAAGACGATGTTAACGAGGTGCGTAACGGTACCGAGTGCGGCATCGGCGTGAAAAACTATACCGATGTGAAGGTGGGTGACCTGATCGAAGTGTTTGAGGTCAAGGAATTCGCCCGCTCTTTGTAAGCGGTAAACGGTTGCCGGAAAGATGGCCAAGGAATACGCTCGAACCCAGCGCGTTGCAGATTACCTGCAGCGTGAACTGGCAAACCTGATTCAGCGGGAGGTGCGCGACCCGCGCCTGGGGATGGTCAGCATCACCGGCGTCGATGTGAGTCGCGATCTTGCGCATGCGCGCGTGTTCTACACGGTTCTTGATGCAGACTCCAGTGACGAGGCGCAAGAATGCACCGGGGTACTGAACAATGCGGCAGGGTTTCTCCGCAGCCAGTTGTCTCGTGACAGCAGTATGCGCAGCGTTCCGCAGCTGCGCTTCGCCTTTGACAATAGCGTGGGTCGTGGACGCGAGATGGAAGAGCTTATCCGGCGCGCAGCGGATGCAGACCGCGCACTGGGATTACGTGCAGATGATTCCGGAGAGCAGGAGTAAGCGTGGGCAGGCAGCGCCGAGGCCGCCCGATCAACGGGATTCTGGTGCTCGACAAGCCTGTCGGTGTAAGTTCCAACCGGGCGCTGCAGTCCGCGCGTCATCTATTTTCCGCGGCGAAGGCCGGGCATACCGGAAGCCTCGACCCACTGGCGTCGGGAGTGCTTCCCCTGTGTTTCGGGGAGGCCACCAAGTTTTCCCAGTACCTGCTGGACGCCGATAAAGCCTACGAGAGTACTTTCGTCTTCGGTGTCGCCACGGCAACGGGGGATGCGGAAGGAGAAGTCATCACGAGTTGCGATGCCTCGAATATTGACGCGGCCAGGGTGGAAGATGCGCTGCACAGCTTTCGCGGTGAAATTGAACAGATTCCGCCAATGTATTCTGCCATCAAGCGCGATGGCCAACCGCTTTACAAACTGGCGAGGCAGGGCATCGAGGTCGAACGGGAGCCGCGCCGGGCCTTCATCCAGCGCCTGGAACTGTGCGCCTTCCGGCCGGGTGCGAAGCCCGAGGCAGACATTTACCTCGAGTGCAGTAAAGGTACCTACGTGCGCTCGATCGCCGAAGACCTGGGTGCGGCGCTTGGCTGCGGCGCGCACGTGAGCGCTCTTCGACGCACCCGGTCCGGCCCGTTTGACATCCGCGACAGCATCTCGCTGCCGACGCTGGAGGCGTTGCGACACCAGGCCGGGCCTGCCGAGCTGGACGCCCTGCTGCTGCCGGCGGAATCCGCTCTGGGCAGCCTGCCGCTGGTGAGGCTCACGGAGTCAGGTGGTTTCTACCTGCGTCGGGGGCAGCCGGTGCAGGTGCCAAACGCGCCCGGGAATGGTATGGTGCGCGTCGCCCTGGAGAGCGGTGAATTCCTGGGCGTTGGAGAAATATTGGACGACGGGCGCGTGGCGCCGCGTCGCCTGATGGTCACCGCAAGGTGACGGGAACCTGTCTGTAAATCTGCACGGACAGGCTCGTGTAATAACAGGGGGTGGCCCGACTCGTCGGGCTATCCAGAGCAGATTCATCAAGAGGTAATTGACATGGCTTTAAATGCCGAACGTAAGGCTGAAATTGTAAAGGAATATCGTCAAGGAGACGGTGATACGGGATCCCCGGAAGTACAGGTAGCGTTGCTCACAGCGAACATAGAGCAGCTGCAGGGGCACTTCAAATCACATAGCCAGGATCATCACTCACGCCGCGGCCTGATCCGCATGGTGAACCAGCGTCGCAAACTGCTGGACTATCTCCGGCGTAAGGATACTGAGCGTTACGCGAATCTGATCAAACGTCTTGGTCTGCGTCGATAGGCTTTACCCCGCAACTGCCAGAAGGTGCATGACATGGGGTTGTGCGCCCGCCGGCCGCGCAGGCAGAGCCTGCGATCGTAGAAGAATTGGAGAATTATTGTGAATCCAGTAACCAAATCTTTCCAGTATGGCGGCCAGACCGTCACGCTGGAAACCGGCCGCATCGCCCGACAGGCGAGCGGCGCTGTAATGGTCACCGTCGATAATACGTCAGTTTTGTGTACTGTGGTTGCCGAGAAAACTGCGCGGGAAGGCCGCGACTTTTTCCCCCTGGCAGTGCACTACACAGAGAAAACATACGCCGTCGGTAAAATTCCAGGAGGCTTTTTCAAGCGCGAGGGTCGCCCGAGCGAGAAGGAAACACTGACATCGCGCCTGATCGACCGGCCCATCCGTCCGCTGTTTCCAAACGGTTTCATGAATGAAGTGCAGGTTATCTGTACCGTTATGTCGGCTGACAAGCATATCGATCCGGATATCCCCGCGATGATCGGCACCTCCGCCGCACTGGCCATTTCCGGATGTCCCTTCAATGGGCCGATTGGCGGCGCCCGCGTGGGTTTCAGTGAAGAGAGTGGCTATTTCCTCAACCCCACCTACGAGCAACTCACGCACAGCAAGCTGAACATGATTGTCGCGGGTACCGCTGACGCCGTTCTGATGGTGGAGTCCGAAGCGAAGGAATTGTCGGAAGACCAGATGCTCGGCGCGGTGCTCTTTGCTCATCAGGAAATGCAGGCGGTCATTCAGGCTATTAACGAGCTGGCAGCGGAAGCCGGTAAGCCACGTTGGGATTGGCAGGCGCCGGCTCCCGATGAATCACTGGTGGCGGCAGTAGAGGACCAGGTGAAAGCTGACCTCGGAGAAGCCTACCGCATCACAGAAAAGGCCGCGCGTTACCAGCGTGTAGGCGAAATCCGCGATGCAGCGATAGCCGCACTGGCAACAGCAGACGGCCCTTCCGCCGACGCGGTCAAAGAAGTTTTCAAGAGCATCGAAAAAAACCTGGTGCGCAAGCGTATTCTCGCTGGTGAGACGCGGATCGACGGGCGGGACAATCGCACCGTGCGCCCTGTTGCCTGTGAGATCGACGTACTGGCGAAGGCGCACGGCAGCGCGCTGTTCACGCGTGGCGAAACCCAGGCGATTGGCGCGGTGACGCTGGGTTCTACCCGGGATGCACAGATCATCGATGCATTGGAGGGTGAGCGTCGCGATCCTTTCATGCTGCATTACAACTTTCCTCCCTATTCCGTGGGCGAGGCCGGGCGCGTCGGTTTTACCGGGCGTCGCGAAGTAGGCCATGGCCGCCTGGCGCGTCGTGGTCTGGCCGCGGTGCTGCCGGGTGAAGAGGAGTTTCCCTACACCGTCAGGGTGGTTTCGGAGATTACAGAATCCAATGGGTCCAGCTCCATGGCCTCGGTTTGTGTGGCGTCGCTGGCACTGATGGCGGCGGGCGTACCGTTGAAGTCGTCGGTGGCGGGGATTGCCATGGGCCTGGTGAAGGAAGGCAACCAGTTTGCGGTACTCACGGACATTCTGGGCGATGAAGATCACCTCGGCGATATGGATTTTAAAGTAGCCGGTACAGCCGAAGGCGTCACTGCGCTGCAAATGGATATCAAGATCGAGGGTATCAACGAGCAGATAATGGAGGTGGCGCTGGAACAGGCCCAGCAGGCGCGCCTGCATATTCTTGGGCAGATGAACCAGGTGCTGGCGGAGCCGCGTCAGGTGACGTCCGAGAACGCGCCCAGCATGGTGACCGTGAAAGTCGACTCAGACAAGATCCGCGACATCATCGGCAAGGGCGGGGCAACCATTCGCTCGATCACCGAGAAGTCTGGCGCCACTGTCGATATCGATGACGACGGCACGGTGCGCATTTTCGGACCGGATCAGGCTTCGCGTGATGCTGCCCTCGCCATGGTCGAGGAGATTACCGCGGAAGCGGAGGTCGGCGCGATCTACACGGGGCGAGTTGAACGCATTGTGGATTTTGGTGCCTTCATTAACATCCTGCCCGGCAAGGACGGCCTGGTGCATATTTCCCAGATCGCCAACGAGCGCGTGGAGAACGTCACCGACCACCTGAAGGAAGGGGAAGAAGTTCGTGTGAAGGTGCTCGACGTGGATCAGCGTGGGCGTATCAAGCTGTCCATCAAGGAATTGCTGGATGAAGCGGCGCCCGTTGAGGGCTCCGGTGACTAGATACTCCGGTTCCGCGCGAGCGGACAAAAAAGGGCTCGCTGTGAAGCGAGCCCTTTTTTTTTATCACGTGGCGGGGCGGTTCTTGATCAGATCTTCCACGACAGCGGGGTCTGCCAGCGTGCTGGTGTCGCCTAGCGCGTCGAGCTCGTTCTCGGCTATCTTGCGCAGAATGCGGCGCATGATCTTGCCAGAGCGGGTCTTTGGCAGGCCGGGTGCCCACTGAATGACGTCGGGTTTGGCGATAGCGCCTATTTCGCTCGCGCAAAGTGCTATCAAATCCTCGCGCAGGGCGTCATCCGGGGTAGTGCCCTGCATCGGCGTGACGTAGGCATAGATACCCTGGCCCTTGATGTCATGGGGAAAGCCAACCACGGCTGCTTCCGCGACCTTGTCGTGCAGGACCAGCGCGCTTTCCACTTCGGCGGTGCCCATGCGGTGGCCAGATACATTCAGCACGTCGTCGACCCTGCCGGTAATCCAGTAATAGCCATCCGCATCGCGGCTGGCGCCGTCACCAGTAAAGTAGTAACCCGGGTAGTGATTGAAATAGGTGTCCAGCATGCGCTGATGATCGCCGTACACCGAGCGGATCTGGGCTGGCCAGGAGGACTTGATCACCAGGTAGCCGGCTCCCGGCCCGTCGATCTCCTGCCCGGATTCATCCAGCAGTGCCAGATCAACGCCGAAAAAGGGTCGTGCGGCGGAGCCCGGTTTGAGGTCGGTCGCACCCGGTAATGGCGTGATCATGTGGGCGCCGGTTTCCGTCTGCCACCAGGTATCCACAATCGGACAGCGAGCGTCGCCTACCACATTGTAATACCACTCCCAGGCTTCCGGGTTGATCGGCTCGCCGACCGTGCCGAGCAATTTAAGGCTGGCCCGCGAGCTGCGCTTGACCGGGGCATCGCCGACTGCCTGCAGTGCACGAATCGCGGTCGGTGCGGTGTAAAAGATGTTGACCTGGTGCTTGTCGACCACTTCCCAGCAGCGTCCGGCATCCGGGTAGGTGGGTACCCCCTCGAACATCAGCGAGATCGCCCCGTTTGCCAGCGGCCCGTACACAATATAACTGTGTCCGGTAACCCAGCCCACATCTGCAGTGCACCAGTAGACATCACCATCGCGATAGTCGAATGTGTGCTTGAAGGTCATGGCCGTTTGTAGCAGGTAACCCGCGGTGCTGTGCAGCACACCCTTGGGTTTGCCCGTGGAACCCGAGGTGTAGAGCACGAACAGCGGGTCTTCTGCGTCCATTGACTCCGGGGTACACTCCGGCGCCGCGTGCTGTACGGCATCGTGGTACCAGAGATCCCGGCCGTCCTGCCAGGCGATGTCGCCACCCGTGCGCTGTACCACCAGGCAGGTGCTGACATTGGGGCAGGCTGCGAGGGCTTTGTCGGCATTGTCTTTCAGCGGCACCCGTTTGCCGCCGCGCAGGCCCTCGTCGGCGGTGATCAGTGTCTGGCAGTCCGAGTCGAGAATTCTGTCTTTCAGGGCCTCGGGGGAGAAGCCCCCGAAGACCACTGAATGTATGGCGCCAATGCGCGTGCAGGCGAGCATCGCGTAAGCGGCCTCGGGAATCATCGGCATATAGATGCAAACGCGATCGCCCTTGCCAACCCCGCGGGAGCGCAGGGCGTTGGCGAGCTTGCAGACCTCGGTTTTGAGTTCGGCGTAGGTAATGTTGCGGCTGTCGGCGGGATCGTCACCCTCCCAGATGATGGCAGTCTGGGAGGCACGTTCAGGCAGGTGGCGGTCGATACAGTTGTAGCTGACGTTGAGTTTGCCGCCGGCGAACCATTGGGCGTGTCCCTGGCGAAAATCATAATCTACGACCTCCTGCCACGGCGCATCCCAGGACAGGAAAGAGTTGGCCATCTCGGCCCAGAAAGACTCGGGCTCTTCAAGCGAGCGGCGGTACATACGGGCGTAATCTGCGGCGTTGATATGCGCATCCCTGAAGCTTGAGGGAACCGGTCGGAGTGGGAAGTCAGACATGTCAGAATGTGCCTCGTTGCGCGTCGAAGCCCTGCATCATACTGCAAAAATCCGGGGTCTTCAGCGCGCGTTGTGCGAGGTCGTAGTGCTGCCCGTTTGCGGCCGTTTGCGGCGGTGCCGCGTGGTTAACCGTCTGCCAGCATGCGCCAATCGGAAACCGGGTTGAGCGCCAGGCGCACGTTGTCGATCAGCCGGGTTGTGCCGAGTCGGGCGGCGGCGAGGATGGCGATCTCTTCGGTATCTTCTGTCACCGCCTGCAGGCTGGAGGCGTCCCTGATGGCGAAATAATCGGGCTCGAACCCCGCCTGCAATAGCTGCATACGGGCGTGAGATTCAAGTTGCAGGAAGTTGTCGAAACCGCAGGCTATTGCCTCGCGACAGCTGTTCAGGGTTTGGTGGAGTATTGGCGCGATGCGGCGCTGCTCCGCCGTCAGGAAGCCATTGCGAGAACTGCGGGCCAGGCCGTCTTCGTCGCGGCTGGTTTCCACGCCTACGATCTTGAGAGGCATACAGAGGTCGCGGGCCATGCGCCGAACAATAGAGAGCTGCTGGAAATCCTTCTCGCCGAATACCGCGACATCGGGCCGCACAATATTGAAAAGTTTGTTGACGATAGTTGTTACGCCATCGAAGTGGCCGGGGCGGCTGCTGCCGCAGAGCGTATCGCCGAGGTCGGGAACATGCACCAGCGTTTGTGCTGCCATTCCCTGCGGGTAGATCTCCTCTGCTACCGGTGCGTAGAGCATTTGCACGCCTTCGGCGAACAGTTTTTCCTTGTCTGCGGCGAGGGTTCGGGGGTAGCTGTCGAGGTCCTCATTGGGACCGAACTGCAAAGGATTCACGAAGATGCTGACGACAACGATATCGCACAGCTTTCGAGCTTTGCGCACGAGGTTCAGATGACCCTCGTGCAGGTTGCCCATGGTGGGAACAAAAGCGATAGTCTGGCCATTGGCACGACAGCCATCGAGGGCCGCTGTCAATTGATCGTTGTAGCTGTAAGTTCTCATATCTACCTGCCCCCTCGGGGTAATGGTGACACTGAAACTGTCAATTACAGACGGTGCAATGCCCGCGCCGGTTCAAGCCAGTTCAGGGGCGGGGCCGAAAGTATGCCCGAAGCCTATGGGGCGAGCAACGGATTGTAGTGGAAAATTCACAGGGTTTGTTACCAAAAGAAGCAACGCCTGACACGCTGGCACGGTTATGTGACACATATCATAAGTGAGCGCTTACTTACAGTGCCGCTCTAAACGCGGGGCTACCGCCCGCTGGCTCAGGTATAGGTATGCTCGTCGCGTGGAAAGCTGCCGTCTTTCACCGCGCTGACAAAGGCTTGCAGGGCATCGCGTATACTCGGCTGGCCCTGCATGAAATTGTGCACGAAACGTGGTGTGTGCTCGCTCAATCCGAGCAGGTCATGCAGTACCAGCACCTGGCCATCGGTACCGGCGCCCGCGCCGATGCCGATTACGGGGATATCCAGCTTGCGACTGATATCTTCGCCGAGGTGCGCCGGGATGCACTCCAGAACCAGCAGGCTCGCTCCGGCATCCTGGATTTCAACCGCGTCGGCGAGAATGGATTTAGCGGCTTTGGGCGTTCGGCCCTGCACCTTGAAACCACCGTAGGTATTGACCGATTGCGGTGTAAGACCCAGGTGAGCGCAGACCGGGATGCCGCGTTCCACCAACTTGCTGATGGATTCACTGAGCCAGACTCCGCCCTCCATCTTGACCATCTGCGCACCCGCCTGCATCAGCAGGGTGGCGTTTGCCATGGTCTGCTCGGGGTTGCTGTAGGTCATGAAAGGCATGTCCGCGATAACCAGCGGTTGCGGATCGGCGCGACACACGCAGGCGGTGTGATAGGCCATGTCGTCGATGGTAACGGGAACGGTGCTGTCGTGACCCTGCAGCACCATGCCCAGCGAATCACCGACGAGTATCGCCTCCGCCCCCACGTCGCTGATCAACCTTGTGAACGTCGCATCATACGACGTGATGCAAACGAACTTCTCGCCGGCGGCTTTCATCTTGTCCAGGGTGCTGATAGTGAACTTGCCCATGGCGAAATTCCTGTGGCTGGTAAACTGAGGTTTCGAGAGCCTCGGGCCGGGGCGTCTAGCCGAAAAATGTGGGATTGAAGTAATGGCGACCGCGGCGGATGTCCAGCATGTAGTCAACCAGTTGCTTGTAATCCTCTGTATTGTGCGCCAAATCCAGCTCGCTGGCGTTGACGATCAGCAGTGGGGCATCATCGTAATATAGAAAAAACTCACTGTATACTTCGTTGAGACGCTCGAGGTAGCGCCTGTCGATACCCTGCTCGTAAGCGAGGCCACGCGATTCTATGCGTGATATGAGCACATCGGTCGCGGCCTGCAGGTAGATCACCAGGTCGGGTCGGGGCGCGTCGATGGTCAGTTGCTGGTAGACTTTTTCGTACAGGTGGAATTCATCCGGGTCGAGATTGATACGCGCGAACAGGGGATCCTTCTCGATCAGGAAATCGGCGACCCGCACCGTATCGAAAATATCTGCCTGGCGAACCTCCTGGATTTTCTGTGCGCGTTGAAACAGGAAGAACAGTTGAGCCGCGAGCGCCGCCTGTTCCGGGTTGCGATAGAATTTCTCAAGGAAAGGGTTGGTGTGCGCGTCTTCCAGAAGTGTGGCGTAGTTGAAACTCAGGGCGAGCTTCTGCGCGAGTGTGGTCTTGCCCACGCCTATCGGCCCCTCGACCGCGATATACCGCGGCGGCTCACGACCTCTCAGGTCGATGCCTACGGCATCATGGCTGGGCATGGCGACAGGCCTCCCCCGGTCTCGCCGTGACAAAGCGTGAGTTCAGTAAAGATGCGATCATGGCGTGCTTACCTGGCATTCTAAACGACTGAGCTTGTTGCCAGGGCATTTTTGCGCCAGCAATTCCAGGTCGCTGCCGTCCGGGAGAGTCATCCCTGCCGCGCTGATTTCCCGCAGCGGAAACAACACGAAATCGCGTTCATGCATCCGCGGATGAGGCAGTGTGAGACGCTCATCGGCGATAGTTTCGGTGCCATAAAGCAGGAGATCAAGGTCCAGGGTACGTGGCCCCCAGCGCTCAAGCCGCTCGCGCCCCTGGCGAGCCTCAATCGCCTGTAACTCATCCAGCAGGCGGTGTGGGCCCAACAGCGTGCGCAGACAGAGTACGGCGTTGAGGTAGTCGGGCTGGTCGCTCGGTCCTATGGGCGCGCTGCGATAAACGCTCGACACCCGTGACACCTCCGACGCCGGCAAGGCCGCTATTGCAGTGACAGCCCGGCGCAGTTGCTGCAGCGGCTGTCCAAGGTTGCTACCGAGTGCAATGTAGGCCGGGATCATGTCGCGTTGGAGTTACGGCGTTTGCGTGGGCGCCTGCGGCCTTTTCCGGCGCCGCCGGAGCCTGCCTGCTGCAGCCGTTCTTCCAGTGGCAATAGCTGAAACGACGTCCACCAGGCGGCGAGGTCGCCGGTGTCCTCTCCGGCCTCTTCGCGCAGCAGCAGGAAATCGTAGGCGGCGCGAAAGCGACGGTGATCTGTCAGTTCTGCCGCTTTGCGTCCGCGACGATTGGCGAGGCGAAGCTGGAACTCCCAGATTTCATGCATCGGCTGGCTGAAACGTCTCGGTATGGTGATGTGCTGTACGGCCTCACTGATTGCCTGCTGTGCGGCGTTGTGCATGGCGACCATAGGCGGCTGGTCCTGCGCCTCAAGTGCTCCTGCCATCTCGCGAACCACGGGCCAAAGCAGTGCCGCGAGTATAAATGCCGGAGTGACCGGCTTGTCATTCGCCACCCGCTGGTCGGTATTGCGCATGGCCGCAGTTATCAGCGTCAGGCCGCTCGCATCGCGGTCCAGTTGCGCTGCTGTGGCGGGAAACAGGTACGCGAGAAGTTCATGCCTGATCAGGTAATCCAGCGTCGCCTCGGCATAGCCCGCGAGGAACAGTTTGAGGAATTCGTCAAACAGCCGGGCGGGTGGAATGTGGCCCAGCAAATGCGCACAGTGGGGAATAGCCGCTGCAGTGGCAGGCTCGAGGCTGAACTGCAGCTTTGCCGCAAAGCGCAGAACGCGCAGCATGCGAACGGGATCTTCAGTGTAGCGTTGCTCGGGATCACCGATGATACGTATGCGCCTGGCCTGTAAATCCTCCAGGCCGCCCACATGGTCCAGTACTTCAAAGTTACCGGCGTCGTAGTACAGGGCGTTTACGGTCAGGTCGCGGCGCACCGCATCTTCTTCGAGTGTGCCGTACACGTTGTCGCGCAGTAACTGTCCGCTGGCGGATTGACGAGAGCGATTGCCGTCAACCTGCTGCGAGTCGTCGTTTTCCTCGTGATGGCCCCGGAACGTCGTGACTTCAATGATTTCTCGCCCAAAGCGCACGTGTACGATGCGAAAGCGCCGGCCTATTATGCGTGAATTTCGAAACACAGCGTGCACGCTCTCCGGCGTGGCGTCCGTGGCGATATCGAAATCTTTCGGGTGCCCTCCGAGGAGCAGGTCGCGCACCGCGCCGCCCACCAGGTAGGCTTGATGGCCCTGGCTACGCAGACGCGACATCACTTTAAGAGCGCTGTCGCTGATGTTTTTGCGTGAGATGCAGTGTTGGTCTCTGGGAACGACGTTCAAACGCTTTCAGCCCTGTGGCAGAATCGGGACAGGCGCGCAGTCTAGCACAGACGGTTTGAAACGGCGTCTCGCGGGGGCAGGTGTTGGGGGAACTGAACGATGGGGAAACGCGTTTCCCCATCCAGGTCACAGTTGCAGCATTATTGTTAGTTCAGCGCGCAGTTATTCTTATCGACGCTGGCAGAACAAGGTTCCGCGGGGCCCAAGTCGGGCTGTGGTTTGGACTGCACAGCGCCGGGCGCAAACGTCTGGATGCTGGTGTACTTTCCGCGAATCCGCAAAGAGTAAACCAGAGAAATTGAGGGGAAGTAAACTTCCCCACCCAGGTCCATAGCGTAACTGTTATTTTTATTGCGGTCGCAGTTATTTTTATTTTTGGTACCGCTTTATACAACGCAGATGGCGTGCCAATATTTAATATATTCTTTTAAAACAATAGGTTAAGATTTGCGGGCTGGTAGACTCAGGGTCTCAGGACGGCAATGTGTTACGAAAATACTCTACAGTGAGGGCATGTTCTTGCCATCGGTAACGGTCATTTTGCGTGACTGGCACTGGTTTTGGCCGTGCGGCGGGGGCTGCTGTTGCTCTTTTTACGCGGAATGCCGAACCGTTGCCTGCGTTCCCAGAGGCATTTACGACTAACGCCCAGTTTCTGCGCCAGCTCCGTTTCGCTCATTGAATCCTGGTGTTCCATGACGAAGCGTTGGAAGTAATCTTCCAGCGAAAGGTCCTCCTGGGGCTCGTGGCTGATACCGCCAGTGCTGCCCTTGCTGCTGGTTTTGCCTCCGCTGGGGCCACTCTGGCCCCGCAGTCGATTGATGTTCACCAGTTCGAGATCAATGCCGAGCGCCTGGTTATCGATTTCGTCGCCGTCCGAGAGAATCACGGCACGCTCTATCGCGTGTACAAGTTCGCGCACATTGCCTGGCCATTGATAGGTGGTGATGGCCTGAATCGCCCTGGGTGACAGGTGCATCATGTTTTTGTCGAGACGCTGCGTATGCATTTGCAGTATCTCTTCCGCGAGATGCAGAATATCTTTTCCGCGTTCGCGGAGTGGCGGCAGCGACAGGTTCAATACGTTGATTCGGTAGTAAAGGTCCTGTCGGAACAAACCTTCGGCTGACAGGCTCTGCAAATTTCGGTGGGTCGCGCATATCAGGCGAACGTTCACCTTGCGCGAGTGCACGGAGCCGATTCGCCGGATCTCGCCCTCCTGGATAAAGCGCAACAGGCGCGCCTGCGCCTCCATGGGCAGTTCGCCAATCTCATCCAGAAAGAGGGTGCCGCCATCGGCGGCCTCAATGAGCCCCATCCGGCTGGCGTTGGCACCGGTAAACGCCCCTTTTTCGTAGCCGAATAATTCGGATTCGATCAGGGTGTCCGGAATCGCAGCGCAGTTCACGGATACCAGGGTCTTGTCGGCCCTGCGGCTGTGCTGGTGCAGGCTGCGTGCCACGAGTTCCTTGCCGGTGCCGGTTTCTCCGAGCACCAGGACAGTGGAGTCGGTCGGGGCGACCTTTTCGATGTGCTCGAACAGGCGCTGCATTGCGGGACAGTTGCCGGTGATACCGTTGGCGCCGCTTACACCGGCTTCGTTGCTCGTTCGGGCTTTGGCTGCCTCGGCTCTGGCGGTTGGGTGATCGTCGATAATTCGCTGTACCGCGTTGACCATGTCCGCGTGGTCAAAGGGCTTGGCGATGTAGTCCACCGCGCCGATACGCATGGAGTCGACCGCCGAGCGCAGGCTGGCGTAGCTGGTCATGATGAGTACCGGAACATCGCCGGCTTTCTTGATAAGGTCTGTGCCCGGCGCGCCGGGTAGCCGCAGGTCGCTGATGACCAGATCGAAGCTGGCCAGGTCATGGTTTTTCTCGGCTTCCGGGACGGAACCCGCTTCACTGACCTCGTAACCATTGCGCTCAAGCAGGCGACGCAGGGCAACGCGGATCACGGACTCGTCTTCGACCACCAGAATTCTGTGCATCAAGTGTTACCTCTGGGTAATTATTTCCCAAAATACACCCCGGGACGGAAATTTTCCAGCCACAACGCCGTGTGCGGGCGTGTGCTACAGGTCGAAGACGTCGCCGTAGCTGGCGCGGGGCAATTCGATGGTGAAGCGCGTACCCGATTGTGTGTCCTGAAACAGGGGGCTCAGCAGGTGCACCCGGCCGCGCATGTCCTCGACAATGCTGTGCACCAGCGCAAGCCCCAGGCCCGTGCCGGCGCCGGGGTCCTTGGTGGTGAAAAAGGGCTCGAAAATCTGGCTTTGTAATTCGGCGGGTATGCCACAACCGTTGTCTTCCACATCGATGGTGACTGAATCCCCCCTGGCGGCCGCGCGCACGTGGATTTCCCCGAAACCTTCACAGGCATCCCTGGCGTTGGCCAGCAGATTGACGAACACCTGCAGCAGTCGCTGGGCATCGGCACGCACCAGCAGTTCGCGATCACAGAGATTGTTGAACTGCACCGGATGGGCTTCGCGTTGCAGCGTGAGAAGATGTATCGCCTCGTCGACGCAATCAGCCAGGTTGACCGGTGCGAACTCCATCTCGTTCGCCGCTACGCCGCTGTGCGAGAAATTCATCAGCGATTCGACAATGCGCGTGACACGGTTGGTCTGCTTCAGAATATCCTGCGCCATCTGGCGTATTTCCTCGCGATCGTCTTCGTACTCGAGATTTTGCGCCAGGCAGGCGATGCCGGTGACCGGGTTGCCGATCTCGTGGGCGACGCCCGCAGCGAGGCGACCGATCGAGGCCAGCCGTTCGTTATGCAGGAGCTCCGCCTCCAGCAGTTGGTAGTCGGTAACATCCTCCACGAGAATCACTGTATCGCCGCTGCCGTCCTCCCCGATGAGGGTCTTGTGCAGGTTTACCCAGCGGGAGCTGCCGTTCTCGAGAGTCACTTCCCGCTTCACCACGGTGTCGTTCTCGCCGGCATGGAACGCCACCAGCACCGAGCGCCAGGCGCCCGGCACGCTCTCGAGTAGTGAACCGAGTACGCGGTCTGCAGCGATGTCGGTAATCTCCTCCATGGCATCATTCCACATGAGCAGCTCATCGTCCGGGCTCATGGAGCAGACACCGATGGGTAACTTGTCCAGCGTTTCGCGGTGGTGTCTTCGCAGGTTGTCCAGGTCGGCGGCCAGCCCGGTAAACTGGGGCTTGGCGCGGTCCAGGTCGCGCTCGATCAACTGCAGGTCCTCGATTTCGCCGTGCAAACCCGGTTGAAACGGCAGGCATCGCGTGACGATGCGATGGGCGACGGCGGGTCCCAGCAGGCCTGAAAGATTCACCTCGATGCGCGCGCGTAAACGCCTGAGCGCGTACGGCCTGGTTTCCTCGGGCGAAAACTGTAGTTCATGGAGTGCGAGATCTACTTCCGAGCGCGCCGTTTTGGCGCCAAGGGCCGGTGTCAACTCGCTCGCGAAGTCCGCCGCGCTGCGCACAGCCAGGGTCTGTCGTTTGGGCCTGGCACGCGCATCCATCGAGCAGATTTCCGCCGCAACCTGTTCGGATTTACTGCTGCGGGTCAACAGGGAGACGAGGATGAATGTGCCCACGTTCAAGCTGATCGAAAACAGCGTTGTCGCGGTCCAGGGGTCGTCGTGAACGTTGGTAACAGTCGCTATCCACGAATTGATTAACAGGGCGTCGTAGTCGCCGATGAGCGGCAGCATCAATGCCAGCGCCCACACCGAGAGGCCCCCGGCCATGCCTGCGAGCAGGCCCCAGCGATTGGCACTGCGCCAGTAGGGCGTGGCGATTATGCCGGGCAGAAACTGCAGGGTACCGGCGAAAGCGACCAGCGCCAGTTCAGTCAGGCTCTGGCGACCGTCCAGCGCGGTGTAAAAAATGTAGCTGGCGAGAATAAGTACCGCGATCAGGGTACGGCGCGCCCATTTCAACTGCGCATAGATGCTCTGCTCGCGGTTGCCTTGCGGAAGCCGCAAGGGCAGCAACAGGTGGTTCAGGCACATGTTCGCCAGCGCCAGGGTAGAGACGATGATCGTGGCGCTCGCTGCCGACAGCCCGGCCAGAAAGGCAGCAGCGCTCACCGGTACCGATGCCAGTGCCTGCCCGATTGCCAGCCCGCTATAGTCCAGCGGTAGTGCCGAATCGACCCGTATCGCGGCCCAGGCCAGAGGCATCACGGGCAGGCTCAGCAGCAGCAGGTAGAGCGGCAGCCCCCAGGTGGCGATATGCAGTTCGCGGCTGTCTGTATTCTCGGCGAACGCCATGTGAAACATATGTGGCATGCACACGGCGCCGGCGAAAAACACCAGCAGGAGGGCGCGCGCCTTATCGCCCTGGATGGGTAGTTGCAGGGGGCGCGACAAATCGGGGTTTGCGCTGATCCACCGCTGCAGTTCGTCGAAGCCATCGAATACCAGGTAGACAGCGGCGAACATCAGTACCAGGAGAGCCGATAGCTTGACCAGCGACTCGAATGCGATAGCGGTAACAAGACCCGTGTTGCGATGTTGTGGCGATCGGTGTCGAGTGCCGAAGAGGATTGAGAATACGGTGATTATGACGCAGAAGAGTTGCGCCATCCGCGTGTGGTTTTGGGTCGCGCCGGCAAGGGTCGCGTTGTCCCCCGAGAGCAGGTGAATGGTGTCTGCCACCGCCTGGATTTGCAGCGCGAGCAGTGGCAGGAGTGTGATACACATGGCCAGCGTAATCGCTCCTCCCACCCAGGGGCTGCGGAAGCGAAAGGTGAGCACGTCGGCCAGAGAGGCGAGCTGGTAGACCCGGCAGAGTCGCAGCAGTGGCATCAGGAGCAGCGCGGCCAGGATAAACATCAGTACCGCGCCCAGGTAGTAAAGCAGGAAGGCGTAGCCCTGGGAGCCTGCGAGCGCCATGGCGCCATTGCTGGCCATCGCGCCGCCGAAGACACCTAGCGACAGTACATAAATGGCGGGGTGATGTGTGATGCGTTTGGGGATTATGCCCCGGTCTGCCAGATAGGCGACCGCGAACAGGCCGCTGAGATAGGCGATGCTGAGCAGAAGTATCTGCGTGAGACTAAAGCTCATCCGGGTACCGGGATCGCTCGTTCCAGTAGGCTGCCACAATGACCAGGAGCCAGAGCTGGTATGGACGAAACCAGTCTGCACCGGCGTCATTGCCCCAGTCCCAGAGCGTTGGCCAGAAGATCAGCACCACGCCCATGACGAGCAGCAAGGCACGATTGATGTACATTCTCAGTGTCCCCGTAGCCGCGCTGCGCAGCGCGCAGTCACGGAGATACTACTGAAGCGTCTTGAGGGGGTAAAGCTCACGGCGCCAGTCCCAGAGCCGACGCAGGTATTTCGGGCACGGCGGGAATGCCCCGGGTAGACCAGTGGGTGCAGGCAAACGCCAGTATGGCCTGGATATCCTGAAGCGCGTCCGGTGGTGCTGGCTGTCCGAGGAAGTGAAGCGCTCTCCGCAGATTGTCCGCGGCCTCGGTATTGTCCAGCGGCGGCGCGTTATTCTGCTTGCTGTATTTCTGCCCGTTGTTCGCGGTGATCAATGGCAGGTGACAGTAAGTGGGTGTCGCGTACCCGAGGGCTTGCTGGAGAAAAATCTGCTTCGGAGTTGAATCCAGCAGGTCGGCGCCGCGCACTACGTGCGTCACGCCCTGTGCGTGATCATCCACGACAACGGCGAGCTGGTAGGCGAACAGGCCATCTTTGCGCCGCACTACGAAATCCTGCACGTCGAATCCCGTGGCACTGCGCTGGGGGCCCTGCAGGGTATCGAGGAATTCGACCACGTACTCTACCGGTACCGCCGCGCGCAGCGCACCCACATCCGGCAGGTTGCCCGGCGTGGCCCCGGAGTGTTCCCGACACCGGCCAGTGCACGCGCCGTTGGCGCCAAGCATTGCCCGCGTACAGGTGCAGTGAAACAGTAGTCCGGCTTGCTGTAACGCTGCCAGCGCTTCGCCATACGCGGCCTGCCGCTCGCTCTGGAACATTGCTTGTTCGTCCCAGTGCAGGCCGTGGTGTCGCAGGCTGGTGAGAATGTTGTCCGCCGCTCCCGCTTCTTCCCTCGGCGGATCGAGATCTTCCATGCGCAGCAACCAGGCGCCATCGTGATGGCGCGCGTCGAGGTAGCTGGCCAGGGCAGCGATCAGCGACCCGAGATGCAATGGCCCGGTGGGGGAGGGTGCGAAGCGCCCGCGGTAGGGAACCGGGGAAGGCGTCATCAATGGCTCGCAGTTACCCCAGTTCTTGCTTTTCCTTGATTTCCGCAAGCGTTTTGCAGTCTATGCACTGTGAAGCGGTCGGGCGCGCTTCGAGACGCTGGATACCGATTTCCACGCCGCATGCCTCGCAGTAACCGTAGTCATCCTGATCAATGAGTTCCATGGTTGCATCGATCTTCTTGATCAGCTTGCGCTCGCGGTCACGCGTGCGCAACTCGAGGCTGAATTCCTCTTCCTGCGTGGCGCGATCGGCCGGATCGGGGAAATTGGCGGCCTCGTCCTTCATGTGGGAAACGGTGCGATCCACTTCCTGCATCAACTCCTGTTTCCATGTCCGGAGAATTGCTTTGAAGTGCTCGCGCTGCTTCTCGTTCATGTACCGCTCGCCCCGCCTGGGTTTGTAGGGCGTGAAGTTCTTGAACGGTTCGCCGCTTTTTTTGGCGGTTTTTTTCTTTGCCGGTGCCTTCTTGGGGGTTGCTTTCTTGGCTGCTCGAGGCATGGTCAATGTTCCATCCTGCAATAATAACTGGGCTATACACACAGTGCCTGGAAACCGCCTTTCAAGCAGGCCGAATTCCAAGGGCGGTGAAACTACCAGATAACCCGATTGCGCGCTACTTTTTCCCGAGAGAAATTTGTACGGCCCGAGAGTGGGTTTTTTCGCCGCGTTGTGCCCAGTAGAGCACCCCGTAGCGGGCAATCTCGACATCTTTTCATGTTGCCTGCACACTTGGGCCTGCATCTCAGGTATACCGGCGTAATTCTCATGGTAGAGCGGCCGGGTGAGGTCAGGTCACCGGGAATTTGTACGCTGGAGGAAATAACCCATGTCGTCAAGGGGATTGCCCCGCGGGTTCGCTGCGCGAGTCGCCGAAATCGAACCGTTTCGCGTGGTGGAAGTGCTTCAGCGCGCCACTCAGCTCGCGGATGCGGGCGTAGATATCGTGCACATGGCGGCGGGTGAGCCCGATTTCGCCACGGCCTCTCCCATTGTCGAAGCGGGTCGTGCTGCCCTGGCCCGCGGTGCGACGCACTATTCCCAGGCCGCGGGAATTCCTCAGCTTCGCGAAGCGATCTCGCGACATTACGCCGAGGTTTACGGGCTGGATATTGCGCCAACCCGCATTATGGTGACTCCCGGCGCATCGGGCGCGCTGCTACTGATTGCCGCGCTGTTGATGAATCCCGGCGATGGCATGCTCATGACGGACCCCGGTTATCCCTGTAACAGGCACTTTATGCGCCTGGTGGAGGGCCACGGCCAACTCGTGCCGGTGGATGCATCCACGCAGTATCAGCTCACGGGAAAACTCGTGGAGGACAACTGGCGGGACTCGAGCGCGGGTGTCCTGGTGGCGTCTCCCGCGAACCCCACCGGCACGGCGCTGTCGAAAGAGGCTCTGGCAGACCTGTCGCGCGCGGTGCGCGCCCGTGGTGGACACCTGCTGGTGGATGAAATCTACCACGGCCTGTGTTACGACGGCGCGGCGCCCTCGGTGCTGGAAGTTGATGACGACGCTTTCGTCATCAACAGTTTTTCCAAGTATTTCGGTATGACGGGCTGGCGCCTGGGCTGGCTGGTGGCGCCCGAGGCGGCAGTCGCGGAGATGGAAAAGCTGGCGCAGAACCTGTTTATCTCCATGTCCACGATGGCCCAGCACGCCGCGCTGGCGGGCTTCGAACCAGGCGCGCGCGAGATTCTGGAAGAGCGGCGGGAGATTTTTCGTCAACGCCGGGATTTCCTGCTCCCGGCAGTGCAATCCCTGGGCTTCGACGTGCCGTGCAGCCCACAGGGCGCATTCTACATCTATGCCGACGCCAGCCGTTTTACCCGGGATAGCCAGGCCTTCTGCCTGCAACTCCTTGAGGAGCACGCGGTAGCGCTGACGCCGGGCGTTGATTTCGGCCACTATCGGGCACACGAGCACCTGCGGTTTTCCTACACCACCAGCATGCAACGGCTGGAAGTGGCTGTGGAGAGGCTGGCGAGGGTGCTCGCGTCGTAGCGCGAGTTTGCATGGCCCGGGGACATCAAGGTGAATGACAGGTGATCGCGTTTCCCGCACTCACCGAGGGCCGCCTGCTGCGGCGCTATAAACGTTTTCTGGCCGATGTGGAGCTGGCAGACGGCACAATTCTTACTGCGCACTGTCCCAATACCGGCGCGATGACCGGCTGCGCCGAGCCCGGGTCGCGGGTCTGGCTGTCTCACAGCGACTCCCGCACGCGTAAATACCCCTTCACCTGGGAACTGGTCGAGACCGCCCGGGGTATCGCCTGCATTCACTCGGCACGTGCCAACCGCGTGGTGCAGGAGGCGTTTGAGTGGGGTAAGGTGGCCGGGTTCGAACACTATTCGTCGATTGCCACCGAGGTGAAGTACGGCGAGGGCAGCCGTATCGACCTGTTACTGGAAGGTGCGGGGGGCAGGGCGTTTGTCGAAGTGAAGTGTGTGACGCTGTGTCGCGACGGGGGGACAGGCCTGTTCCCGGATGCGGTGAGTGAGCGGGGACGACGCCATCTGCGCGCCCTGCAGCAGGTTGCTGCACAGCCGCAGACCCGGGCGCTGCTGCTGTTTTGCGTGTTTCACAGCGGCGTCCAGCGGGTGAGTGCTGCCGGGGATATCGACCCGGGCTACCGGGACACGCTGGCACAGGTGATGGCTGAGCGTGTGGAGGTTCAGGCCTGGCGCACCAGCGTGAGCACCGCGGGCCTCGAACTGCTGCAGCCACTACCTTTCACGCTGGACCCGTAACAGCGGTGCCGCGGACAAAGGTCGTGTCGCACACATCCTCCGCCCGCGTTAGGATGATTGCATCGTTGCCCGGTTCTCACAGGAGCCCGGTGGGCTTAAAAGGAATGCCATTGTGAACGCGTGCAGCCCGTGCAATCAGCCCTGACACCCGCGCAACTGACAGGGCTGGACGACAGCCACCTGCAAACGCTGGCCGACGGACACCGGCTGCGCCCCGCTGTGATCGATGCATTTACTGCGCTGCGTCAGGATGCCGCGATGGCCGGCTTTGAACTGGCCATAGCCAGCAGCTACCGTTCCTTCGAGCGCCAACTGGCGATCTGGAATGGCAAGGCGCGAGGCTTGCGGGAGTTGCGTGATGACGCCGGCGCGCTGCTGCGCGTCGACGAGCTGACGGCGGATCAGCGCCTGCTGGCCATCCTGCGTTTCTCCGCTATCCCCGGTACCTCCCGACATCACTGGGGTACCGATATTGATGTATTCGATGCCGCCGCCGTTCACGCGGGCTACCGCGTCCAGCTCACCCCTGCCGAGGTGGCTGACGATGGCCTTTTCGCACCTTTGCACGCCTGGCTGGATAGGCAAATGGCGGCCGGGCATTCACACGGCTTCTTTCGCCCCTATCGGGAAGATCGCGGCGGTATCGCTCCCGAGCGCTGGCACCTGAGCTATGCACCACTGGCTGTCCAGTGTGCGGCCAACTGCTCTGATGCTGTATTCCGCGCCGCGTGGGCCAGTGCGGAAGATCGGGGTGGGCTTGAGCTGCGCGAGGAGATCGAGGCCATGTGGCCGTCGATCCTGTCGCGCTATATTACGGTGCCCGCGGGTTGGGCTGCGTCAGGGCGCGGATAAAAACTGCTGCCCGCCGCGTTACTCCTTGGCTTTTGCCTGGGTATGAAGATGCCCGAAGTGGTGCTGGTAGTCCTGCTCGGCAGCGGCAATGACCTGGAGGGCCTCGTCGCGTCCATAGATAAAATCCACTTTGATGTCGAGTTCCTTTCCCGGAATCATTTTATAGGTGGAAAAGTAGTGCTGCAGGCGTTCGGTTTTGATCCGGGGCAGGTCGGCTATGTCGTTTACGTGGCCCCAGATGTTGTCTCCTTCCAGCACGGCAACAATTTTATCGTCGGCTTCACCGCCGTCGATCATCTGGATACCACCAACCACGCGTGCCTTCAGTACGATATCCGCGCGCGTAATGTGTCGTTCCGATATCACGCAGATATCCAGCGGGTCGCCATCGGCAACCTCGACTCCGGGGCAGCGCTTGGCCACTTCCTCCGCACAATAAGTACGGGGAATAAAACCGTAAAGGGCAGGGGGACTGGAGGTGGTGCGTTGCGGCCGGTCGACCATCAGGAAGCCGGAGGCCTTATCCAGCTCGTACTTAACCACGTCGTCCGGCGTCATTTCGATGTAGACTTTCACTACATCCTGGGCGGCATCGTCTGGACGGGTGTGCAGTCCGTGCCAGGGGTGGCGGCGCCACCGATTGAAATCGCTGTTGCTGTACATGGGTTACCTCAGAAAACGCTGTCGTAAGCTCGCTTTTCGCGAGGCGCGCATTGTACCCAGATCAGATGACAAAAGCTTGTGCAGCAGCAGGCAAATTCTTCAGATTCATACCTTGAATCGCCGTTTCAGTTTTCTCGGCACAAGTTCATTGCGCAGCGTGGTATAGCGCGGCAGTCCGTTGCGGTATTCGGGGTAGGCCTCGCCAGTGATCAGGGGTGCCAGGTACTCACGGGCAAGAGGCGTTATACCGAAGCCGTCGCGGGTGATGTAATTGCGCGGCATTTTCTTTTCCACGTTCGCGACCTTGTCGAGCGGCGCCTCACCAATGGACCAGCGGTAGCGCTTGCCCTTGCCGCGTACGATGCAGGGCATTACGGCATTGTCGCCGCGCAGGGCAAATTCGACCGCCGCTTCGCCCAGGGCGTAGGCCTGGTCGACATCAGTTTGCGATGCGATGTGGCGAGCGGAACGTTGCAGATAATCCGCCACCGCCCAGTGGTACTTGTAGCCGGTTTCCGATTTCACCATGGCGGCAAGCTGTGGCGCGAGCCCGCCCAGCTGGCTGTGCCCGAAAGCATCCTTCAACCCGGATTCCGCCAGGAAGCTGCCGTCGCTGTACTGTGCGCCTTCAGACGCCACGATCACACAATAGCCTTGACGTTTCACGGTGCGCTTGACCCGGGCCAGGAATTTTTCGCGGTTGAAGGCAATTTCGGGGAATAGAATAATGTGCGGCGCATCGCCGTCCTCTTCAGCCGCGAGACCGGCGGCGGCTGCGATCCAGCCAGCGTGGCGACCCATTACTTCGAGAATGAACACTTTGGTGGATGTCTCGCACATCGAGGCCACATCCAGCGCCGCTTCGCGGGTTGAAATAGCCACGTACTTGGCCACCGAGCCAAAACCGGGGCAGTTATCGGTGAGTGGCAGGTCGTTGTCGATGGTCTTGGGAATGTGAATCGCCTGGACGGGGTAGCCCAGCGATTCACTGAGTTGGGATACCTTCAGGCAGGTATCCGCAGAGTCACCGCCGCCATTGTAGAAGAAGTAACCGATATCGTGGGCACGGAATACCTCGATCAGCCGTTCGTACTCGGCGCGGTTCTCTGCGAGGCTCTTCAGCTTGTGTCGGCAGGAGCCGAATGCGCCGGAGGGCGTGCTCAGCAGGCCCCGGATGGCCGTCTTGCTCTCCTTGCTGGTGTCAATCAGCTCCTCGCGTAGCGCGCCGATTATTCCGTTGCGCCCCGCGTAGACCTTGCCAATCTGGCCCCGATGCTTGCGCGCAGTTTCGATGACCCCGCAGGCGGAGGCGTTGATGACGGCGGTGACGCCACCCGATTGTGCATAAAATGCGTTCTTCCTCGACATGCGCTTTGCTTCCTGCTGGACTGTGGCGTTCGACGCGGGGTAGCCCGGGATAATAAGGCTGCAGTGGTCGCAACGCGATGTTCATAATCCGCTGCACCGCAATCGGCGCACGCTGTGAGCTGCAATGATACGTCACGGCATTGCATGTGCCCAGTCCGGGACGCGTAGTCCGGGACGCGCAGTCCACGGCTGCGCAACCTGTGGCGCCCTGAAAGCGCGTGCTACTATGCGCGCTCACTCGAGGGAGCCAGTTTGGCAACACATATCCATATACTCGGCATCTGCGGCACGTTCATGGGTGGTATCGCACTCCTCGCGCGCGAACTGGGCTATCGGGTCACCGGCTCCGACGCCAATGTCTATCCCCCCATGAGCAACCAGCTCGAGGCGGCCGGTATTGAACTGATGCAGGGGTATGATCCCGCGCACCTCGTGCCCGCGCCGGATTGCGTGGTGATCGGCAACGCGCTGAGTCGAGGCAACCCGGCCGTTGAGTATCTGTTGAACACGGGTCTTGTCTACACGTCCGGACCCCAGTGGCTGGCCGAGCACGTGCTGCGCGACAAGTGGGTGCTTGCGGTAGCCGGGACACACGGCAAAACGACCACCAGCAGCATGCTCGCCTGGCTGCTGGAGCACGCGGGCATGGCGCCGGGCTTCCTGATTGGCGGGGTGCCCGGAAACTTCGGCGTGTCTGCGCGCATTGGCGCCAGCGATTTTTTCGTAGTGGAGGCCGACGAGTACGATACGGCGTTTTTCGACAAGCGCTCCAAGTTCCTGCACTACCGCCCGCGCACGCTGACCATCAACAACCTCGAGTTCGATCACGCAGATATTTTTCCGGATCTGGCGGCCATCCAGCGGCAGTTTCACCACCTGGTGCGCTGTGTCCCCGGAGAGGGCCTGATTGTGCACCGCCACGCGGTGCCCGCCATTGAGCAGATGCTGGCGCTGGGCGTGTGGACCCCGACGACGTACTTTGGCGCGGAGTCAGAAGGTGCCGAGTGGAGTGCGCAACTGATCACCGCGGACGGCTCGGCATTCACGGTTCTGAGTCCCGCAGCGGCGCCTGCGGCGGTGCACTGGAACCAATGTGGTGAACACAATGTCGAAAATGCGCTCGCGGCGATGGCGGCCGCGCGCCATGTGGGCGTGCCGGTGGAGGTCTCGGCTGCCGCGCTGGCCGGGTTCGCCGGAGTGAAGCGCCGGCTCGAGCTGTTGGGGACGCCGGGAGGAGTCGCGCTGTATGATGACTTCGCCCATCATCCCACTGCTATCGCCACAACGCTGGCGGGGTTGCGAGCGCGGGCCGGATCAGGGCGCTTGCTGGCCTTGATAGAACCGCGCTCCAACACGATGCGTATGGGCGAGCATCGAACGCAGTTGGCCACGTGCACACAACAGGCCGACGGGGTGTACTGGTTTCAGCCGCCGGGCATGGAATGGTCGCTGGACGAGGTGGTGGCCGCCAGCCAGAACGCCGCGCGCGTGGCAGATAATGTGGATGACCTGGTCGCTGCGGTGCTGGCGGATGTCCAGCCCGGCGACCAGGTCGTTATCATGAGCAATGGCAGTTTTGCGGGAATTCACGCCCTGCTGTTGGCTGCCCTGGAGCAGGGAACTTCGCGTTGAATAGCGGATTGTTGAAAGTCTACGATGCGTTGGTGCTGCGCCACCCCGGCGTGTGCCTGCTGCTGGTGCTGCTGCTGGTGGGCCTGGCCGCGAGCCAACTGGGAAAAATCAGGCTGGACGCCTCCGCCGATGCATTGATGCTGCAGGGAGATCCATCGCTCGAGCTTTATCGCGACGTATCGCGTGAGTACGGCACGGAAGATTTTCTGCTGTTGACCTGGCAGCCCAGGGTTCCACTGCTTGACGCTGCATCCCTTGAACCGCTGGGTGCAATGGCTGATGAGCTGCGGGCGCTACCCGGCGTATCCTCGGTTGTCACCATTCTCGACGTGCCGTTGCTGGAGAGCACCGGTGTGTCGCTTTCAGACATGACATCGAGTGAACCGCTGCCCACCCTGGCCGAGCCGACGCGGGAGCTCGACTTTGATAAAGTGATGCGCGAATTCACCACCAGCCCCATCTATGCGGACCTGCTGGTGAGTCGCAGTGGCGAAATTACCGCCGTGCAGATCAACCTGCAGCGCGATGAGACTTACTTCGCGCTGCTGGAAGAGCGCGAGACGCTGCGCACCCGGGAGCAGGTGGACGGCCTCAGCGATGGCGAAGCGGCCCGTCTTGCCGAAGTGGAACTCGCGGTCAAGGCCCGCACTGCCGAAAACCTGGAGCGCGACAGCCAACTGGTTGCCCGTGTGCGTGCCATTGCCACGCGCTATGGGGAGCACGCCAGCATATTCGTGGGCGGCGTGCCAATGATCGCTGCCGATATGGTGAGTTTTGTCGCCAGCGACCTGGTTACCTTCGGCAGCGCGATACTCGGTATCATGCTGGTTGTCCTGGCGCTCATTTTCCGGCGCGTGCGCTGGGTCGTGATTCCGCTGTCCACCTGCAGCGCAACCGTCATTCTCATGCTTGGCTTGCTCGGCGCGCTCGACTGGCGCATGACTGTCATCTCCTCGAATTTTGTCGCGGTACTGCTGATCATCACGCTGGCCATCAGCATCCACCTGATCGTGCGCTACCGGGAGTTGCATGCCGAAGCGCCGGATGGCGACCTGCATGCGCGGGTGCGCGATGCAATGCGCCTGATGGCGGTGCCCTGTTTCTATACGGGTATCACCACTATTGTCGCCTTTATGTCGCTGGTGGTGTCGGGTATTCAACCGGTGATCGATTTCGGCTGGATGATGACCGTGGGTATCGCGGTTGCACTGCTGTTATCGTTTGTGATCGTGCCGGGCCTGATGCTGGTCTGGCCCGAGGGTCGACCCCACCGGCACAGCGGAAGGGACCCGGCGCTTACCGGCTACTTTGCCACCCTCACCGATCGCTTTGGCGGGTCGATTCTTGCGGTGACTCTGGTACTGGTGTCGCTCACGGCCTGGGGCATCAGCCGCCTGCAGGTTGAGAACCGTTTTATCGACTATTTCCACGATTCCACTGAAATCTACCAGGGTATGGAACTGTTGGATTCGCAGCTCGGCGGCACCATCCCGCTGGATATCATCGTATCACCCTCTACCGAGGACGAGGCTCTGCCGGGCCTGGAGGAAATGGAAAGTGCAGCGGATGCGCCACCGGTGGCAGAGGACGACCCGTTCCTGGACGAATTTGGTGGCGGTGATACCGCCAGCGATGCGGGCAGTTGGGACGCGGAATTTGATGAGGAGTTCGATGCCTTCGCAACTGACGACGAAAGCTTCCAGCCCAGCTACTGGTTCAGCCTGGCCGGCATGCGCAAGATCGATAAACTGCACGCGTATGTCGATTCACTGCCGCAAACTGGCAAGGTCCTGTCGCTGTCGACCGTGTTTGCAGTGGTGAAGAACGTGATGGGTGAGGATATCGGCGGCGTGGAGTTGGCGCTGGTGCAAAAAAGCCTGCCCGAAGACATGCAGGAGTTGATGGTCGATCCCTATTTCTCCGGAGAACGCGAGGAGGCCAGGCTCACGGTGCGCGTAAAGGAAACCAGCAAGGACCTGCGGCGCAATGAGTTCCTGCAGGATTTAAAATCCCACATGATTGACGAACTGGGTTACGCGCCGGATGAAATGCAGTTCACCGGTATGCTCGTGCTCTACAATAACGTGCTGCAGAGCCTGTTTCGTTCGCAGATACTGACGCTCGGCGCGGTGTTTGGTGCCATCCTGCTGATGTTCCTGTTGCTGTTTCGCTCCCTGCCGCTGGCGCTGATTGCGCTGGCGCCCAACCTGCTGGCCGCCGGTCTGGTGCTGGGCGTGATGGGGCTGATCGGTATTCCGCTGGATATTATGACTATCACCATTGCGGCGATCGTGGTGGGTATCGGCGTGGATGACTGCATTCATTACGTGCACCGCTACCTGCGGGAGTTCCCGCAGGACCGGGACTATCGCGCCACCATGTATCGCTGTCACAACAGCATTGGCCGCGCAATGTACTACACAACGCTCACGGTGGTGGTCGGTTTCTGTACGCTCACGCTGTCCAATTTCAACCCGAGTATCTATTTCGGCCTGCTCACGGTGTTGGCGATGGTTGCCGCCGTATTGGGCGCGCTGCTACTGATGCCCTGGCTGATTCTGGTGTTCAAACCGTTGGGGCCGGAGGGAGACGCCTGAATTATCAGTGCCGATTCTGGCCGCCAACACCTGCCGTCGTTAAAAATGTTAAGCTGGCGATGTCGAATGCGAGGTGGCTGTGGAATGCAGAGAGCACTGCGGCGCCTGCTGTATAGCGCCTGCCATTGTGCAGCCGTTTTACGGCATGCCGCGAGGAAAACCAGCCGGTGAGCGCTGCGTACACCTGACGCCGGACTTGCGCTGTGGGTTGTTCGCCGACGCGCGTCGTCCCGAAGCCTGCGCGAAATTCATGCCCGAGCCTGAATTCTGTGGCACTTCACGAGAGGAAGCCCTGGACATTCTTGCGCTGATCGAACATTCGACACTGCCGGTGCCCGCTTCAGGAAGTCACAACCCATGACAGAAATGCCGCTGTTTCCCCTATCCTCTGTGCTGGTGCCACACGGACGCATGCCGCTGCGTATCTTTGAACAGCGCTATATTGACCTGGTGCGCGATTCCCTGCGCAGCGACAGCAGTTTCGGCATGGTGTGGATTCGCCACGGCTCGGAGGTCGCCGAGCGTGGCCGCGCTGCCCCGGAACTGGGCAACTATGGCACCAGTGCGCGCATCGTCGATTGGGACCAGTTGCCCGATGGGCTCCTCGGCATAACCATCGAGGGGAGGCAGCGGTTTGAGCTGTTTGCCGCCGAGAGCCGCGCGAACGGGCTGGTGGTGGGCGAAATCACAGAGTATGCAGCACCGCAGAGCGAGCGCATGCGCGACCAGTGGCAGCCGCTGCTGGATGTCTTGCGCAGCCTGGAAACGCACCCGCACGTGGAGCGCATGCACCTGAAGATCGACTACAACGACGCCTGGCAGGTGGGCTACAACCTCGTGCAGCTACTGCCTATCGATGAGGCGCTGAAGTACCAGATGCTCGGCATGGATGCGCTGGAAGACCTCATGGATGCGCTCGATTCGCTGCTTACCGAGGTGGGTGGCGAAGCCTGATTGCTGGCGCCCGTATCAACTGAACTGCGGTACCCAGCCGCCGGACTCCTTCCAGCGGTTCACGATCTCACAGAATAGCTCCGCCGTGCGCTCGGCGTCGTAAGCGGCCGAATGCGCTTCCCCATTGTCGAAGCTGATGCCCGCTTCCGCGCAGGCCTTGGCGAGCACCGTCTGGCCATAGGCGAGCCCGGCAAGCGTGGCCGTATCGAAATAGGTGAAGGGATGGAAGGGGTTGCGCTTGATGCCGCAGCGTTCTATCGCGGCATTGATGAAGCCGGCATCAAAGTGCGCATTGTGTGCGACCACGATGGCCCGCGTACACTGGTGTTCACGGGTTTCCTTGCGGATGACGCGGAACAGCTCCGCCAGCGCATCGGCCTCCGATATTGCCTCGCGGAAAGGGTGGTAGGGGTCAATGCCGGTGAAATCCAGCGCGGACTGTTCGATGTTTGCCCCTGCAAACGGCAGTACGTGGTAGTTGTGGGTACGATGCGTATGCAGCAGCCCGTCTTCGTCCATACGCACCGTGGTCGCGGCAATTTCCAGTATTGCATCCGTGCTGGCGACGAAGCCGCCTGTTTCGAGATCCACCACCACGGGTAAAAAACCGCGGAAGCGCTCGTTCATACGATGTTGGGATGCGTCGCTCAAGGTATCAGCCGCCAGCGGCGGGCACTTGCCAGCCGATGGTTTCACCCGCACGGAGCGGTGTCAGGGTCTTTTCGCCGAGCGGTAGCTGCGGCGGCACCCGCCAGGGCTCGCGACGCAGGGTGACGGTGTCGGTGTTGCGCGGGAGGTGGTAGAAATCCGCGCCGAAATGACTGGCGAAGCCCTCGAGTTTGTCGAGCGCACCCTGTCCATCAAACACCTCTGCGTACAGTTCCAGCGCGGCGTGTGCGCTGTACACGCCCGCGCAGCCGCAGGCTGTCTCTTTGCTGATGCTGCTGTGCGGGGCCGAATCGGTGCCGAGGAAGAACTTCGGACTGCCCGAGATGGCCGCTGCGATCAGGGCCTGCTGGTGTAGGCTGCGTTTGAGTACCGGCAGGCAGTAGTAATGCGGCCGAATGCCACCGGCCAGCATATGGTTGCGATTCAGCAACAGGTGATGGGCGGTGATAGTGGCGGCCACGCGGTCACTGGCGGCGCTGACGAACTCTACGGCGTCCTGCGTGGTGATGTGTTCCAGCACCACACGCAGCCCGGGAAACGCGGACACGATCGGCGCCAGGTGCTGTTCGATAAACACCCGCTCACGGTCGAAGATATCGACCTCGGGATGCGTCACCTCGCCGTGCACCAGAAGCGGCAGGTCTACCTCCTGCATGGCCTCCAACACAGGGTACAAGGCTTCCAGCTCGGCGACGCCCGCATCGGAGTTGGTGGTTGCGCCGGCGGGGTAGAGTTTCACCGCGTGCAACTCCGGGGTCTCGGCGGCGCGGTAAATCTCATCCCGTTCGGTGGTATCGGTGAGGTAGAGCGTCATCAGCGGCTCGAACTGCCGGGAAAGTGACTGCATCGCAC
>CAZFJQ010000039.1:33040-34650 GCA_964519755.1 uncultured Halioglobus sp. | reverse complement strand
TGGTGCCCAGAGACAGAATCGAACTGCCGACACGGGGATTTTCAATCCCCTGCTCTACCGACTGAGCTATCTGGGCATAGTCGAGAATCATTGCGGCTACGCAAGAGCGGCGTATTAAACCTGCCCACGTGATTCTAGTCAAGGTCGCGCAGGTTGGGCCGCGCCGCCTGGGCCGAGCCGCGAAGGCCACTGCGCGAGTGCTCACCCGGCCGGCGGCACATAACCCTCCGCCTGGTCGTAGTCCTCACCGGCCAGGAACTTGTCCATTTCCTGCTGCAGGTACTTGCGGGCCTCGGGGTCGGCCAGGCTCAGGTGCTTCTCATTGATCAGCATGGTCTGGTGCGCCTGCCAGTCTTCCCAGGCCTGGCGGGAGACGTTCTCGTAAATGTCCTGGCCCCTGGGTCCGGGGTAGGGCGGCGCGGCGAGTCCTTCCAGCTCTTGCTGATACTTCTTGCAGAACACCTTGCGTGACATCGCGTTACTCCTGTTGCTCCTCGCGGGCGAGTTTTTCCAGCAGGGCCGCCACCGGCGCGGCGAGGCCGATTTGCGGCGCCTGTCGTACGTTATACCAGAGCTGCCCGGGGGCTTCCATGATGCCCGTCGGAGTGGTGTCTATGGTCGCCAGCACTGGCGTGATATCCAGGTGGTAGTGGCTGAAGGTGTGGCGAAAGGGCGGCCATTCCTCAAGGCTCTCTGCCGGCTGGCTCCAGAGGTTTATGCACGCCGCCCGTCCGGCGCCCGCTGAGGCCACCTCGGGAAAGCACCACAGGCCGCCCCAGATGCCGTTGCCCGGGCGTTTTTCCAGCCATATTTCGCCATTCCGGTTGCGCGCGATGAGAAAACAGGTGGACTTCACCGGCAGGGTTTTGCGCGGCTTTTTGCCCGGGTAGTCTTGCGGGTTTCCCGCCGCGTTTGCGGCACAGCCAGCACTCAGGGGGCAGGCTCCGCAGGCCGGCCTGGCGCGCGTGCACACGGTGGCGCCGAGGTCCATCATGGCCTGGCTGTAATCGGCACAGCGCCGGGTTGGCGTGTAGCGCTCCGCAATGTCCCAGAGCTGCCTGTGCACGGCGCTCTCCCCGGGCCATCCCGCCACGCGGTGATAGCGCGCCAGCACGCGCTTGACGTTGCCGTCGAGGATGCTCGCCCGCTCGCCGCAGGCGATGCTCAGGATGGCGCCCGCGGTGGAGCGGCCAATACCCGGCAGGGAGATGAGGCCCTCCAGCGTGCGCGGGAATTCGCCGTTGAAGTCTGCCACCACCTGTTTTGCCGCCCGGTGCAGGTTACGCGCCCGGGCGTAGTAGCCGAGCCCCGTCCACAGGTGCAGCACGCGGTCTTCCGGTGCTTGCGCCAGCGCCTGCACATCGGGAAAGGCCGTCATGAACCGCTCGAAGTAGGGAATCACGGTTTTCACCTGGGTCTGTTGCAGCATGATTTCCGACACCCATACCCGGTAAGGGGTGGTGTCATGCTGCCAGGGAAGGTCGTGGCGTCCGTGTTTGTCGAACCACGCGAGTACCCTGGTGGAGAATTGTTTGGCGGAAGCTGTCATGGCGGCGGGTCTGGTGTGACCGGCCAGTGTAAAGGATAGCCGCCGGTGCGGGAATGTCGGC
>CAZFJQ010000039.1:0-32940 GCA_964519755.1 uncultured Halioglobus sp. | reverse complement strand
CGGCGTGCGCAGCGGCGTGTGCGGTACCCCATCTGTCCGCCAGTTTCGGCTCTGGCGCGCCCTTGGCCGCAGGTGTTGCGGCCAATGAATTCAGCCATGTATTACTCTATAATGGCCGCCTTTTCGGGCGCCGCCCGAGTAGCGGGAGACACCCATGGCTGAGCGCAAAGCCACGCTGACGCGAGATACCCTGGAAACGCAGATCACCGTTGCGGTGAACCTGGATGGCACCGGGCAGGCCGAGTTTGCCACCGGCGTGCCGTTTCTCGAACACATGCTGGACCAGGTGGCGCGCCACGGCATGTTCGACCTGAGCATTTCCGCGAAGGGCGACCTGCACATCGACGATCACCACACGGTGGAAGACATCGGTATTACCCTGGGGCAGGCCTTCGCCAAGGCGGTGGGCGACAAAAAAGGCATCGCGCGCTACGGGCATGCCTACGTGCCGCTGGATGAAGCGCTCTCCAGGGTAGTGGTGGATTTTTCCGGTCGTCCGGGGCTCGAGTGTCATGTGCCGTTCACGCGCGCCAGCGTGGGCGGGTTCGACGTGGACCTGTTTTTCGAGTTCTTCCAGGGCTTCGTCAACCATGCGCTGGTCACCCTGCACGTGGATAACCTGCGTGGCGATAACTCACACCACCAGGCAGAGACGGTATTCAAGGCCTTCGGCCGCGCGCTGCGCATGGCGCTCACACCTGATCCGCGCATGGCGGGCGTCACGCCATCCACCAAGGGCGTGCTGTAGGCCGGGAATCCGCTATGACTGGTGTTGTCGCCGTGATCGATTACGGCATGGGGAATCTGCACTCCGTGGCCAGCGCGCTGTCGCATGCCGGCGCCGAGAAGGTGCTGGTGACCTGTGACGCCCAGGAAATACGCCGTGCCGACCGCGTGGTGTTTCCCGGCGTGGGTGCCATCCGTGACTGTATGGCGGAGATCCGCCGCCTGCACTGCGATGAACTGCTGAAGCAGGCGTTGCTGGAGCAACAGGTGCCGGTGCTGGCGATCTGTGTGGGTCTGCAGGCGTTGATGTCGCATTCCGAGGAGAACGGCGGCGTGGATTGCCTCGGTATAATCCCCGGGGAAGTGTGTTTCTTCGGCAATCCGCTCACCGGGGCCAACGGCGAGCGCCTGAAAGTACCACACATGGGCTGGAACGAGGTCAGCCAGGTCAAGCCACACCCATTGTGGGCTGGCATCGACAACGGCACGCGCTTTTACTTCGTGCACAGTTATTACGTGCGTGCGCAGGATCGCGGCCTGGTAGCGGGCAGCGTGAACTACGGTGTCAGCTTTGACGCCGCTCTGGCGCGCGACAATTTATTCGCGGCGCAATTTCACCCGGAGAAGAGCGCGAGCGCCGGGCTGCGCCTATTGAGCAATTTTCTCAGCTGGGACGGCCAATGTTGATAATTCCCGCCATAGACTTGAAAGACGGCCAGTGTGTGCGGTTGCGCCAGGGCCTGATGGAAGACAGTACCGTATTCTCGGATGATCCGGTCGCCATGGCGGCGCGTTGGGTAGAGGCGGGCTGTCGCCGCCTGCACCTGGTGGACCTGAACGGCGCCTTCGCGGGTGAGCCGGTCAACGGTGAGGTGGTCACCGCGATTGCGCGCGCCTACCCGGATCTGCCCGTGCAGATCGGCGGTGGTATCCGCAGCCTGGACACCATTGAACACTATTTGAAGGCCGGCGTGAGCTTTGTGATTATCGGCACCAGGGCCGTGAAAGAACCCGGGTTTGTGCGCGAGGCCTGCGCGGCGTTCCCCGGCAGGGTGATCGTGGGCCTGGATGCAAAAAATGGCCTGGTGGCCACGGATGGCTGGGCCGAGGTGTCCTCTGTGCAGGCAACGGATCTCGCGCGGCGCTTCGAGAGCGACGGTGTGTCGGCCATCGTCTATACCGATATCGCCCGCGACGGCATGCTGCAGGGCGTGAACGTGCAGGCCACCGTGGCTATGGCGAACGCCTCGAGCATTCCGGTGATCGCCTCCGGCGGTATCACCAACATGGACGATATTCACGCACTCGCGCGCGCAGCGCACCACGGCATTGTTGGCGCGATTACCGGCCGCGCCATCTATGAAGGCACGCTGGATGTGGCCGAGGCGCAGCGCGTCTGCGACGAACTGGCCGCCTGACGTGGGCCTCGCCAAACGCATTATTCCCTGCCTCGATGTGGACAACGGCCGCGTGGTTAAAGGCGTGAATTTCGTGGGTATCCGCGACGCTGGCGACCCGGTGGAAATCGCCATGCGCTACAACGAGCAGGGTGCCGATGAAGTATGTTTCCTCGATATTACCGCCAGCCATGAGGGACGCGACACCACCGTGCACACGGTGGAGCAGATTGCAGAGCACGTGTTCATTCCGCTCACCGTGGGCGGCGGCATCCGCTCCGTCAACGATATTCGAACGATGCTGAACGCCGGCGCCGACAAGGTGAGCATCAACACCGCCGCGATTCACAACCCTGAACTGGTGCGTGAATCCGCCGAGCGCTTCGGTTCGCAGTGCATCGTGGTGGCGATCGACGCCAAGCGCGTCGAGGATGTAGACGGCGCGCCGCGCTGGGAGATATTCACCCATGGCGGGCGCAAGCCCACCGGCATCGACGCCGTGGAGTGGGCGCGCTATATGGCTGAGCTGGGCGCGGGAGAGCTGTTGCTCACCAGCATGGATCGCGACGGCACCAGGAACGGTTTCGAGCTGGGTGTGACCCGCGCGATCACCGACGCGGTGGAAATTCCCGTGATCGCCTCCGGCGGGGTGGGCAACCTCGACCACCTTGTGGAAGGCATTACCCTCGGCGGTGCGGATGCGGTGCTGGCCGCCAGCATTTTTCACTTCGCCGAGTTCACGGTGCCGCAGGCGAAAGCCTACATGGCAAGCCACGGTATCGAGGTTCGTCTTTAGCCGTCAGCTGCGCCCGCAGTGGTTGCCGCCGTTGCGGGTGTCTCCGCGCAGGCGCTGACCGGGGTGTCGGGCACTACCATCTCCAACACTACCACCTCCGACACGTAAGCCAGCTCAATACCGGCCCGCATGACGAGTGGCAGGGCCGCGCGCAGGTAACCGATGGTCTCCGGGTAGGGGTGGCCGATGGCCACGGCGAAGCCTGATTCATGGATCAGTGCAAGCACGTCCCGGAAGCGCGCGTCTATCGCCTCCAGCGTGCGTTCGTTGTCGAGGAACACCTGCCTGGAGAGGTGGGGTACGCTGAATTCCCCGGCCACCGTGGCGGCGATGGTCTTGTCCGTGGTTCGCGAATCAACAAAGTACAGATCACGTGCACGCAGCTCCTGCATCAACCACGCCATCTGCCGGCGTCGCTGGGTGAGATCGGAGCCCATGTGGTTATTCAGCCCGCGCGCCTGGGGTAATGACGCCAGCGCATTTTGCAGCGTTTCGCGAAACGCATCGCGTGACAGGTCGCTGGTGAGTGCGCCGGGCTCCAACGGCAGGTCTTCAACCGTGCTCATGGGAACGTGCAGCAGGATTTCCTTGCCGGCCTCAACCGCGGTATCTGCCAGCCTGGCGGCAAAGGGCGTGAAGGGAATGACCGCGTAGTTGAGCTTGCCGGGTAACGCCAGGGCGCTCAGCCCGTGGCGCAGGTTGTTACCCATATCGTCGATGATGATGACCAGCCGGCCGCCACTGGCGCCCGGTTGCGGCTGGGGGAGGGCACCACACGTGCCGCTCGTCGGATGCCCTGTCGCGCTGGCGGGCGTTGCTGGAAGTTGGGCAACGACGAGAGCGGCCAGCAGTGCGGCGACCCGGAGAGACGCCTGCAGCGGCCCCGGGAGGCGCAGCTCAGGGTTCGCCGCCGGCCCTGGCTTTCGTGGTCTGCTCACGCATCCCCAGTACGTTCAGACCCTTGAGCAGGGTGAGTGCTTCGTACAGTTGATTGTCACTGGAAAACAGCTTGCTCGCCACCGGCCTGGTTTTCGTCTCGCCGTTGCCGCCGGCGTTATCGAGGTGCCGGGTTAAATCGGCTTCCGTGATCTGCGGCCGGTTTTGAAATGCCGTGACGGTGGCGCGCTCAACCAGAATATCCGGATTGATGCCCTCGGCCTGGATGGAACGTCCATTCGGCGTGAAGTACAGGGCGGTAGTCAGCTTTACCGCGCGGGTTTCGGAAATCGGCAGGATGGTCTGCACCGAACCCTTGCCGAAGCTGGGCGTGCCCATCACCACGGCGCGGCCGTGATCCTGCAACGCGCCGGCGACAATTTCCGAGGCGCTGGCCGAGCCGCTGTTGATCAGTACGATCAGCGGTACGCCGTCGCTGGCATCTCCCGGCTCGGCGTCGTAGCGCATGTCGGCGTTTTCAACGCGGCCCTCCGTGTACACCACGTTGCCGCCGTCCATGAACAGGTTCGCCACATCCACCGAGGCACGCAGGATGCCGCCCGGGTTGTTGCGCAGATCGAGCACCAGCCCTTTCAATTTCTGCTCGGCCCTGAGAGCCTCCAGCGCCGAGCTAACATCGGCGCCGGTGCTGTTCTGAAACTGTGCGATGCGAATGTAGCCGTAGCCCGGCTCCAGCCAGCGCTGGCGCACGCTTGCGAGCCTGATCACATCGCGCACCAGGGTCACGTCGAAGGGCTGGCTTTCGCCGGGCCGGCCGATGGTCATTGTGATCTCGCTGCCCTTCGGCCCGCGCATTTTCTCCACCGCCTCGCCCAGCCCCATGCCTTTCACTGTGAGCTTGCCGAGCTTGAGAATCACGTCGCCACTCTGCAGGCCGGCCTCCGCGGCGGGCGAGCCATCAATGGGGGAAACGATCGTCACGTAGCCATCCTGCATGCCGACTTCCAGCCCGAGGCCGGAGAATTCCCCGCTGGTGCTGGTGCGGAGGTTACGAAACGCATCGTCGGTAAGGTACGCGGAATGCGGGTCCAGGCTCATCAGCATGCCCTGGATTGCGTATTCCAGCAGTTGGCTGTCGTCGATCTCGTCGACATAACCAGTCCGGATCTGGTGGAAAACATCGGCAAAGGTGCGCAGCTCGTCCAGCGGCAACGCGCCCTTTTGCTCAACGGAACCCTGTGCCTGAACGCTGCCCAGCGCGAACAGGGCCATACAGGCGGCCAGGTTGCGCAATAGCGGGGGAAGGAAACGCATAATGACAGCCGGGGTCGGCTCCTCTTGATACTGAAGGCTCAGTCTAACCTATTCGGCGCGGCCAGTGCCAAGCGCCAGCGCTAGGCCTGGCACCAGATGGCGGGGTCTACCGGTTTGCCCTGGTGGCGCACTTCGAAGTACAGCGCGTAGCGATCCTGCCCGCCGCTGTTGCCAACAGTGCTTATGGCAGTGCCGGCCGTCACCCATTCGCCCACGTCTTTCAGCAGCGACTGGTTGTGCGCGTAGAGGCTCATGTAGCCGTCGCCGTGATCGATAATCAACAGCAGACCGGAGCCGCGCAGCCAGTCGGCGTATACCACGCGTCCGTGGTGGATCGCGCGCACGGTAGCGCCCTCATCGGCCGGGATAGCCACCCCCTGCCAGCGCATCTTGCCCTCGTTGCGCGGGCGTCCGAAGCTGTTGCTCGGCTTCCCGGCTACCGGCCAGGGCATCTTCCCGCGAACCTTGTTGAAAGGTTGATAGTCCTCGGGAACCTGCAGTTTCACCACGGCTTCCTCTATCGCGGCGAGAAGGTTCTCGAGTTTCTGGCGGTCCGCTTCTTTCTCTTTGAGCTGTTCGGCGCTGGTATTGATACTGGCGCTCAGGTTCAGCACCGCCAGTTCGCGCTCGCCCTGCGCGTCGATCAGCTCCTGCTGCTGTGCCTTGAGCGAATCTTCGCGCTCGGCCAGTGTGATCGTGGTCGCGTCTATCTTCTGTTGCACGCCCATCAGCTCGGCCAGCGTGTTTCGATACTCGTCGATCAGTTCACTGCGGGCTTCGAACAGGTAGCGATAGTAGGCCATTGTGCGTGACAGCGTGTTCGGGTCTTCCTGGTTCAGCAGCAGCTTGAGTTGGCTTTGCTCTCCCATTTGCCAGGCGCCTTTCATTTCCTCGGCGATCCGCTCCTGCTGGTTGTCGCGCGCCTCTTCCAGTTCTTCACGCTCGCTGGCCAGCCTGGCAAGCTCTCGTTTGTTGTCTGCAATTGCGTCGCGGTTTTCGCTTATCTCGCGCTGCAGGCGGCCGAGTTCGACCTCGGCGGTTTGCAACTGCTCCTCCAGCTTGCTGCGTTTGCTGCTGGCGCTGGATATTTCCCAGTTGATGCGCGCGATGTCTTCTTCCAGTTGATCGAGCGCCGCGCGTGTCTGTTCTTCTTCCGATTGCGCGAACGTCGCCGCGGGCGCCGCGAGCAGGATCGCCAGCAGCAGCTGGCGAGTGCGGCGCAAGCGGCCGGACCGTCCCGATACTGCTGGTACGCTGGCCACCACCGCGAGCCTCAGTCGGGTTTGGAGAGCAGGTTCACGCCGGTCATCTCGTCGGGCTGTGGCAGCTCCATGAGGCCGAGCAGGGTGGGAGCCACGTCGGCAAGGATACCGTCGGTGCCCTCGAGCTGAAGCCGCCTGGAACCCACGTACACCAGGGGCACCAGCTCGGTGGTGTGCTGCGTGTGATGCTGGCCCGAAGCGTAGTCCAGCATCTGTTCGCAGTTGCCGTGGTCGGCGGTGATCAGCGCCTGGCCGCCTACTTCGTTTAATGCCGCCACCACGCGACCGAGGCACTCGTCCAGCACCTCCACCGCCTTGACGGCGGCGCTGTACACGCCGGTGTGGCCCACCATGTCGCCATTGGCGTAATTGCAGACGATGAAGTCATACTCGCCGGAGCGGATGGCTGCTACCAGTTTGTCGGTAACTTCCCGGGCGCTCATTTCGGGCTTCAGGTCATAGGTGGCGACGTCTGGCGAGGCCACCAGCATGCGCTCCTCGCCCGCGAACAGCGCTTCCCGGCCGCCACTGAAGAAAAACGTGACGTGCGCGTACTTCTCCGTTTCGGCGATACGCAGCTGTGTCATTCCGTGCTGTGCCAGATAATCGCCCAGCACGTTGTCCAGGCTTTCGGGTGCGAAAGCGCAACTGGCGGGAATATCGGTGGCGTACTCGGTGGTCATTACGAAGTCGGCCAGTTGCGGTACGACAGTGCGTTGAAAGCCGTCAAAATCCGGCGCCACGAAAGCGCGGGTGAGCTGGCGCGCGCGATCTGAGCGGAAGTTCATGAATAGGACGGCATCGTTGTCAGCGACGGTTACCGGCTCCTCGCCCGCGCCGCAGATGACGGTGGGCAGCACAAACTCATCGCTCTCGTCGCGCGCGTAAGCAGCTTCCAGGGCTGTCCCCGAGTCTGCGGCGGTATACTCCGCCCTGCCTTCGGTCAGCAGCTCGTAGGCAACCGCGATGCGCTCCCAGCGGTTATCGCGATCCATTGCGTAGTAACGGCCGCAAAGGCTTGCGGTGCGACCGCAGCCGAGTTCGGCAAACAGCGCATCGGCACGCTGCAGGGACGGTCCGGCACTGCGCGGCAGGGTGTCGCGGCCATCGAGAAACGCGTGCAGGTAGACGCGCGCACCGCGGCTCGCGGCGAGGCGGATCGCGGCAAACATGTGTTCTTCGTGGCTGTGTACGCCGCCGGTGGAGAGCAGGCCAAAGATATGCACCTTGCCGCCTGCCTGAACGGCCTTGTCGATGGCCCGGGTGTAGGCCGGGTTGCTATTGAAACTGCCGTCTTCGATCGCTTTGTCGATGCGGGAAATGCTCTGGTAGATGACCCGCCCCGAGCCGAGGCTCATATGGCCCACTTCGGAATTGCCCATCTGTCCGCCGGGCAATCCCACGTCGGCGCCGGAGGCGGAAATGAGCGTATGCGGCGCCTCGCGCCACAGCCTGTCCCAGACGGGGGTGTTGCCGCCGGCGATGGCATTGTCCTGGGTCTCTTCCCGGTAGCCCCAGCCGTCGAGGATGATCAGTGCGGTGGGTGTGCGCTTATTTTCACTCATACATAATCCAGTCAATCTCCCGCAATGGAGCGGGATTTACCGCGCGCAATTCTACCGCGTATGCGCTGGGTGCGCACCCGGTGCCAGGCAGTGGCCGGGCCTGAAACCGGGTGCAATGCTGGCCTCCGGGGCGTTTGCGTTTTGCCTGGAAGCTCTGATCGCTAGAGTTTCTTCCATTGCGCGGGCTCATCAAAACGCTCTTTCGGGATGCTGCTGTCACGCCAGCTGGTGACTTCACTGGAAATCCTGAATACGGTAATACGCGGCGCGGCGCTGGCGGGTTCGGCTTTCGGGGCCTCCTTCTTTTTCTTGAACATGCCGGTGAGGCCGCCGATCAGCTCGCTCGTGGCTGCGCCGATAGCCGCACCGCCAACTGAGCCCGCTACGCTGTCACCGAGTGATTCCGCGGCGGCGCTGCCTATGGCACTGCTGGCCTCGCTGCCGCTGCGCGCGAGGGCCGCGTTGTACGCCGCGGTCGAGGTGTCGGACCACAGTTCATCCATGGCGATGGCCGTGCCCGCGGCAGTTTTGCATTGTTCGCCGCCGATCTCCATGTGCAGAATGGTGCGTAACGGGTAACCGCGCATCGCTTCCAGCTCTCCGGCAACCTCCTCCCAGTTTTTCGCGAACATTTCGAGCAGGCCGGCGGCCGGACCGTCCAGTGCCGGGATCGCCTCACTCATACCAAGCGCCTGTGCCCACGCAGAGCGAAAAGCGTTGGCCTCTTTTTCCCCCGGTACGTTCCTGGCAAGCCAGCTCTCCATTACCCAGGTCAGGTCGCAGGTATTTCCGGTCTGCGCATCGCGGCATGACTGGTGCATGCGCACAATATTCTTGCTCGCCTTGATACCGGCGATCTTCTCTTTATCGCCCGGGCGCTCGAATTCGATCTCGCTGTCACTCCACTGGCAGTTTTCCGCGGCAACGGGCAGGCCCTGGCTAGCCCCCTGTTGCGAGCTCATGGCCTGCATGGCTTCTTCACGCTGTGCGCGCAATTCCGCCATGCTCTGTTCGGAATACTGCTGTTTGTCGGGTTCCAGGCTCCACAACAGGTCTTTGTCCAGGCGAACGATCGTCCCGGATTTCCCATTGCCGGCGAATGCACGTGCCAGGCCTGAACTGAGCTGGATATCGTTCTCGATGCGCGCCTTGTCGCCGGCAATCTGCGTCAGCACCGTACCTTCCGATGCGAACATGGACATGCCGCCCGAAGCGTCCACGGTGATGCGCTGGGAGTAACTGACGTCTGCAGCCACCGGCAAGCTGATCAGCAGGGAAAGCGCGATGACAGAATGGATAGATTTCTGCATGGTGAGCTCCATTTGCGAGATGGCCCCTCCGTCGGGACGGGGCCTTTTTTCAGGTTTATTTTGCGCCAACAAGCATAGCAGCTTTGAGTGCCCCGGCACCGCGCGGTAAGCCGCGCAGGTCGGGCCGCGCAGGTCGGGCCGCGGAGGTCGGGTCGGTCCGCGTAGCCCCCATCCTGCAAGCCGCGCCGCGCAGGCTGGTTGCGTTTCCGCAGACCCTGTATACTGCCCGCCGTTTACGCCCGCGGGACTTCCGGTGGCCGACAGCCCCGGTGGCGCGCCCGCGCAATTCTGACCATAGCAGACAGGTATCCCCAGGCAGACAGCATGGCTTTGTTTTTCGAATTTCTGGCGCAACAGTGGATTCTGGTTGCCGCGCTGCTGGTAGTTGTCGTCATGCTGCTCACGCACGAGACGCGCAAGGGGGGTCCCGCCCTTGGCCCGCAGCAGGCGGTTACGCTGGTGAACAGGGAGGATGGCCTGTTCCTCGACCTGCGCGATGCATCCGCCTATAAACAGGGCCATATCTCCGGCGCGGTCAATATCCCCGCGGCGAAGCTGCCTGAACGCATGGCCGAACTCGAGAAACACAAGGACAAGCCGATCGTGCTGGTGTGCAAAATGGGCCAGCAGGCCGGTGCAGCCGGCAAGCAACTGAAAGCGGCGAATTTCGAGCAGGTGTATAAAATGACGGGCGGCATGATGGAATGGGGCAATTTGCAGTTGCCGACCGTGAAAACATGAGCGCGGAAGTCACGCTGTACACCACCAGGTACTGCCCTTACTGCGTGCGCGCCAGGCAATTGTTCAGTGCTAAAGGGGTCGTTTTCCGGGAGATTGCCGTGGACGACCAACCAGAGCGGCGACGCGAAATGACAGAGCGCAGCGGGCAGCGCACGGTGCCGCAGATATGGATCGGCGATCGACACATCGGTGGGTGCGACGAGCTGTATGACCTGGAGCGCCGTGGGCAACTGGATGCCCTCCTGGCCTGATTACCCCATTGACCCTTTGACGACTTTACCGGAGGACGGCTAAATGGCCGAAGAACAAGCAGGAAACCAGCAGCAGTCCCAGCAGCAGTTTGCCGTGCAGCGCATTTATACAAAGGATCTTTCCTTTGAATCGCCCCAGACCCCGGGCGTTTTCCGCGAGCAGTGGCAGCCCCAGGTGAACGTCGAATTGAATACGCGCAGCGACAAGGTAGACGAAGAGGGTAACTTCGAGGTCGTACTGGTGATAACCATTACCGCGAAAGTACAGGAAAAAACCGCCTTTCTGTGCGAGGTGCATCAGGCGGGTGTGTTTTTCATCGGCGGTTTCGAGGGGGAAGACCTGCGGCGAATCCTGGGCACTGCCGCGCCGAATATCCTCTTTCCCTACGCCCGGGAAACCATCGACAACCTGGTCGTGAAAGGCGGTTTTCCCGCGGTCATGCTGGCGCCCGTGAATTTCGATGCGCTGTTCCAGCAGGCCCAGCAGAAGGCCAGGCAGCAGGCCGAAGCCGCCCCTGCGGACGGCGACCAGGCCACGCACTAGTACGCGCCCGCCGTTTGCTCCGGCCCGCTTCAGGCCAGCCCGGGGAAGCCGAGCTGCCTGAGGCCCTCGTAGGCCACGAGTGCGGTGGCGTTGCTCAGGTTGAGACTGCGACTGCCGGGCAGCATCGGTATACGCATTCGCTGCTCAGGCGGCAGCGCCTGTAACACCTCCTCGGGCAGCCCCCGCGTCTCCGGGCCGAACAGCAGCGCGTCGCCGGTGCGAAATTCCATGCTGTGGTAGGGTCTGCTGCCGCGCGTCGAGACGGCGAGTAGTCGGGGGTGGCCTTCACTGTCGAGGAAAGCCTGCAAATCACCGTGCACATGCACGGCGGCATACTCCCGGTAGTCCAGGCCCGCGCGCCGCATCCGGCGATCATCCATGTCGAAGCCGAGCGGCTCAATAAGGTGTAGCGAGCAGCCCGTATTGGCACACAGGCGTATGATATTGCCCGTATTCGGCGGGATTTCCGGCTGGTACAGGGCGATACGGAACACGCGCCGGCAGCCTCCTAGAGCTCCAGGTCCTTCATCTTGCGCGTCAGGGTATTGCGCCCCCAGCCCAGCAGCTCCGCCGCATCGCGTTTGCGTCCGTGGGTGTGTTTCAGCGCCACCTCGATCATGACCTTCTCAAAGGCCGGCACCGCCTCCTGCAGAATGCGCTGCCGGCCCTGCAAAAGTTCGTTGCGGGCCCAGCTGTGGAGCATATCGCGCCAGTCGGACTTTTCCTGCTCGGTGGGGCCGATGCTGCTGGTGCCCAGTTCGGGCGGCAGGTCTGTGAGGTGTACCTCGCGGCCGGATGCCATCACCGTAATCCAACGGCAGCAGTTTTGTAACTGACGTACGTTCCCGGGCCATTCGAGGTTGGTCAGGAAGGTTTCGGTCTCCGGTAGCAGCACTTTGGTCTCACCGCCCAGTTCCTGTGCCGCCTGCTGGAAGAAATACTGCATCAGCCTGGGAATGTCCTCCCTGCGTTGCGCGAGCTTCGGGATATGAATGCGGATGACGTTCAGGCGGTGAAACAGGTCCTCGCGGAAGTTACCGAGCTGTACCAGGCCTTCGAGGTTCTGGTGGGTCGCAGCTATGATGCGCACGTCCACCTTGACCGGTACAGCACCACCCACCCGGTAGAATTCGCCGTCGGCCAGCACCCTGAGCAGGCGGGTCTGGGTGTCTGGTGGCATATCGCCAATTTCATCCAGGAAGAGCGTGCCGCCATCGGCCTGTTCGAAGCGTCCCTCGCGACGGCTGTTGGCGCCGGTGAAGGCGCCTTTTTCGTGGCCGAACAACTCGGATTCCATGAGGTCCTTGGGGATGGCGGCCATGTTCAGGGCGATGAATGGCTGGCTGGCGCGCGGACTGTGGCGGTGCAGCGCCTGGGCCACGAGTTCCTTGCCGGTGCCGGATTCCCCGTTGATCAGTACCGTGATATTGCTGTGCGCGAGGCGGCCGATGGCGCGAAATACTTCCTGCATCGCCGGGGCTTCGCCGATGATTTCGGTTTGCGGCAGCGCGGTAGCTTCCGGCTGCGCGCCGCGGCGCTCGCGAGAGTGCGCGATAGCGCGCTGCGTAATGGCGACTACTTCATCCAGGTCGAAGGGTTTGGGCAGGTACTCGAATGCGCCCTGCTGGTAGGATGCGACAGCGCTGTCCAGGTCGGAGTGGGCGGTTGTGATGATCACCGGCAGCTCCGGGAACTGCTCGCCGATGCGGGTCAGCAATGCAAGTCCGTCCGTGCCCGGCATGCGAATATCGCTGATGATCACATCGGGTTGTTCGCGCGCGATGTTGGTCAGCAATTCGTCGGCGTCGGCAAAACTCTCGTTGGCAATGCCGGCCTGGCTCAGCGCGCGTTCGAGCACCCAGCGGATCGAGCTGTCGTCGTCCGCTACCCAGACTTTAGCGTTCCTCTGCATCTTCTGATTCCATTGGCAGGTAAATTGAAAAGGTGGTTGCGCCGGGGCTGCTGTCGCAATTGATGACACCGCCGTGACGACCCACGATAGATTGTGCGATGGACAGGCCCAGGCCCGTGCCATCGGCGCGGCCGGTAACCATCGGCGCGAAAATCACCGGCAGGATATGCTCTGGGATACCCGGGCCGTTGTCTGTAATGTCCACCCGGCACACCAGCCGATGAGGGCGCGAACCCATCGTGAACTGGCGCCGTGCACGGGTGCGCAGTGTGATGACGCAATTGTCCGGGTTGTCGGCTGCCTGCAGGGCGTTGCGCATGATGTTGAGCACCGCCTGCACCAGCTGACTCTTGTCACCCAGGAGGTTGGGGAGGCTCGGGTCGTAGTCGCGCACGATAAGCGCGCGATTGCCCGATTCCACGACGATCAGTTCACGCACGTCTTCCAGCACCTCGTGAATATTCAGCGGTGTGCGCTCGAGTTGTCGATTTGGCCCGAGCAGGCGATCGACGAGATCGCGCAGTCTGTCCGCTTCACGGATGATGATGTTGGTGTATTCCGTGAGGCTTTCGTCCGGTAATTCCCGTGCGAGCAATTGTGCAGCACCGCGCACACCGCCAAGCGGGTTCTTGATCTCGTGGGCAAGGCCGCGAACCACCGCCTGCGTGGTCTCGTGCGAATGCATCAGGCTTTCTTCGCGGGTGATGCGCAGCAGCCGGTCTACAGGCAGCAACTCCACCACCAGGCAGAATTCGCCGCGAGGGTCGTTCACCGGGGTCATGATGGCATCGACATGAATCTCCTGACCGGATTGCAGAATCAGGGGCATGCTGCGGCTGGCGCGTGGACTATTGTTGTCCAGCGCCTGTTGCAGCGTTTCCAGCCAATCACCGGATTGCAACACCAGGCTATCCACGGTCTGTCCGATGCAGCGGGCCTCGGAGGTTTCCAGCATCGCCTCACCGGCGGCGTTCAACGCAGTCACGCGCAGGTTTTCATCCAGTGCGATGATGCCCGTGCTGAGATTGTCGAGAATGACCTGATCCTGTTGCATTCTAGTTCCGTGCAGAGGGTGGGGCCCGCCCATGGCCACCCCCGCGAACGGCTATGGCTGAGCCCTGATCACTAGGCATAGCAAAAATGAGGCCAGCGGAATGATCTGCCGCGGAAAACACCCTGCGTGCCTGCATTCTGTGCATGCGAAGTAAGTAAGCGCTCGCACCTCTCGGCTGCGAGGTCAAATAGCGCCTGAGGGCGGGGAGGGTAGCACCTGTTGGGGGAATATTCGCGATCCATGCGCACCATTATGGTGCGCTGGAGGTGGTCTGTCCAGCGGCGCTCAGCCGCCGCCCAGGGGAATGCGTCTCTGTACCGGCCGCATGACATAGACCGTGACGGGTTCGGAAGTGGCGAGTGTTTTTCCCGCATCATCCAGTACGTTCACCTTCAGTGTGTGCTCGCCGCGGAATACGTTGGTGAGCTGCCAGCTGCCACTCTGGTTGGGTTCGCCTTGCGCCGCGCCGTCGACCATGAGTTGCAATCGCTGGTTGGCACCGAGTGCCGGCCGAACCGAGGCGCTGACGGAAAAATTGCCCGGCCCCATGGGGATGGTCGTTTCGTTGGCGGGGGAGGTTATGCCAACTTCCCAGGCGGTCGGGGCCTCTTTCGGCTCCTCGGCCTGAATGACGCGGTCGACCTCAGGTGGCGGCGGTGTCGTATTGGTTCGCTGTAGCTCCAGGCGCTCGCTCCTGGCGTCGGCGCCCGCGGGCGGCGCATCGGTGAAAATCACATTGCCCTCGGCGTCGGTCGTGCGATAGATGGACGTTTCGGCGCTGCCTGCCAGGGGGTAGAGCAGCACCGCCAGCACCAATGCAATACCTGGTGAAACTCTTCTTCGATTCGATCCGCGCGACATTCACCATTCCTCCCGGGTGCCAGCAATGAGTATAACGTAGCGGAGAAGCTGTGGCAGGGAAGCTGTGATGGTAAATGCCGACGGCAGGCAATTGATCTACAGCTTGGCTTCTGGAGAGCTTGAGCGACAACGGCCTCTGCGCCATCAGGCTGCTGCGGGCCTGAAAGCCAGCTTTTGGCGCAAAAAAAAGGCCCGCGTGCGCGGGCCTTGCAGGGGAGGTGATGCGATCTACACGGAGTAGTACATATCGAACTCGATCGGGTGCGTGGTCATGTCCAGGCGCTGTATATCCTCCTGCTTCAGTTGAATATAGCCATCGATCATGTCGTCGCTGAATACCCCGCCTTCGGTCAGGAAGCCGCGATCAGCATCCAGTGCTTCCAGGGCCATGGCCAGGCTGGAGGCAACAGTGGGAATGGCCTTGCCCTCTTCCGGAGGCAGGTCGTAGAGATCCTTGTCGGCGGGGTCGCCGGGGTGGATCTTGTTCTTGATGCCGTCCAGGCCCGCCATCAGCATGGCCGCGAAGGCCAGGTAAGGGTTGGCGGTGGGATCCGGGAAGCGCACTTCGATGCGCTTGCCCTTGGGGCTGGGCTCGTAGGGGATACGGATAGACGCCGACCGGTTGCGCGCGGAGTAAGCCAGCATGACCGGCGCTTCGAAGCCGGGCACCAGGCGCTTGTAGCTGTTGGTGGACGCATTGGTGAATGCGTTCAGGGCCCGCGCGTGCTTGATGATGCCGCCGATGTAGTAAAGCGCTGTTTCAGACAGCCCACTGTAGCCGTCGCCGGCAAAGATATTCTCACCGTCCTTGGAGATAGACTGGTGCACGTGCATACCCGAGCCGTTGTCGCCCACCAGGGGTTTGGGCATGAAGGTCGCGGTTTTGCCGTAGGCATGAGCGACATTGTGCACGCAGTACTTGAGGATCTGCACCTCGTCGGACTTGGAGATCAGCGTGTTGAACTTGATGCCGATCTCACATTGTCCGGCAGTACCTACCTCGTGGTGATGCACTTCGATAGGCAGGCCCATCTGCTCCATCGCATTGCACATGGCGGCGCGGATGTCGTGCAGGCTGTCTACCGGCGGCACCGGGAAGTAGCCGCCTTTAACGCGCGGACGGTGACCGATATTGCCTTCCTCGAACGGCAGGCTGGAAGACCAGGCCGCCTCGTCTGAAGATATGGTGTAGCCGGCGCCGCTGATATCCACGTGCCATTTGATGTCATCGAACACGAAGAATTCCGGCTCCGGGCCGAAGAAGGCCGTGTCGCCGATGCCGGTCGATTTCAGGTACTCTTCAGCGCGCAGTGCCACCGAACGCGGGTCGCGATCGTAACCCTGCATCGTGGAGGGTTCGACGATGTCGCAGCGCAGGATGACCGTGGGCTCGTCAGTGAAGGGGTCGAGCACTGAAGTGCTGTCGTCCGGCATCAGGATCATGTCGGATTCGTTGATACCCTTCCAGCCGGAAATGGACGAGCCGTCGAACATCTTGCCGTCCTCGAAAAAGCTGTCTTTCACCTCGCCGGTCGGAATGGTGACGTGCTGTTCCTTGCCTCTGGTATCGGTGAAGCGCAGGTCTACCCAGCGTGCTTCGCTGTCCTTGATGAGGTCCAGGGTTTTCTTTGACATCTTGTGTCCTCCATAAGTAAAAATCAGCCAGCCGCGCTGGCCCGCGTTGTCGCTGTCTGGCGCCAGGCATGGCGGGCTGCCCGGGCATTTGAGCCAGTCTCGCAAAACTGCCTGTGCTAAAAGCAAAAGCTGTGCCAAAAGGGTGCTAGAGGTAACTCACTGAAAAGTCGCAGTTTTATGCGGCAGTTTGTGCGGAACCTGTGCGTTAAGCACTACAATGGCGCGTCACTGCACCAATATGGCGCGGGCCTTCGGAGTGTACCGTGCTGCCAGCGTGCAGAACAACGCCGGTGACCACGTCGCCCGCATAGTCGCAGTGGGTTATGGCGTTTACGCGTGCACTTGTCAAGCCTTGCCGACGGGTTGTCCTCCGCGGGCAGCCCCGCCCCGGGCGAAGAGTGGCCATAATCACGCCGGGAGAGGAGGCGTTTGTCACGCGCTTGGAGTACAATCCGCGCCGCTTTGTGCACCGCCCCCCGCGCTGCCACTCACCTGACACAGCAAAAGTAGAGCATTCCCTTGATAGAGAAACTTCGCAACATCGCCATTATCGCCCACGTGGACCATGGCAAGACAACCCTCGTGGACTGCCTGCTGCAGCAGTCGGGCACCCTTGACCGCCGTTCAGAGGGGGCCGAGCGCATCATGGATTCCAATGATCAGGAGCGCGAGCGCGGCATCACGATTCTGGCCAAGAACACCGCCATTCAGTGGAATGGCTATCGCATCAATATCGTGGACACCCCGGGACACGCCGACTTCGGCGGCGAGGTGGAGCGCGTATTGTCGATGGTGGACTCCGTGCTGCTGTTGGTGGATGCCGTGGACGGCCCCATGCCGCAGACCCGGTTCGTAACGTCCAAGGCGTTTGAGCGCGGCCTGAACCCGATTGTGGTCGTCAACAAGGTCGATCGCCCGGGCGCGCGACCGGACTGGGTGGTCGACCAGGTTTTCGACCTGTTCGACAGGCTGGGCGCGACAGACCAGCAACTGGATTTCCCCATTGTCTACACCTCGGCGCTTGAAGGTATTGCCGGCCTGGATCACGCGGAGATGGGCGATAGTATGCAGGCACTGTTCGATACCGTGGTTTCCCACGTGCCGGCGCCAGCGGTGAACGCCGAGGGGCCGTTGCAAATGCAGATATCCGCCCTGGATTATTCCAGCTATGTGGGGGTTATCGGTGTCGGTCGTATCACCCGTGGTCGCCTGGTCCCCAATACGTCGGTGGTTGTCGTCTCCGGCGACGGCAGCAAGCGCAAGGGCCGTGTCCTGCAGGTGATGGGCTATCTTGGCCTGGAGCGGGTGGAGGTTGCGAACTCCGAGGCGGGCGACATTGTCTGCGTAACCGGAATCGAGGGCCTGAACATCTCCGATACGCTGTGCGACCCGGAGTCACCGGAAGCGCTGCCACCGCTATCGGTGGATGAGCCGACCGTGAGCATGACCTTCCAGGTGAACGATTCGCCCTTCGCCGGCAAGGAGGGCAAGTATGTGACTTCCCGCAATATCAAGGAACGCCTGGAGCGGGAACTGATCCACAACGTGGCCCTGCGGGTGGAGCCCGGTGACACGCCGGACAAGTTCCGGGTGTCGGGTCGCGGGGAGCTGCACCTGTCGGTGCTCATAGAAGGTATGCGTCGCGAGGGCTTTGAGCTGGGTGTTTCCCGGCCCGAGGTCATTCGCAAAGAGGTGGACGGCGAGATGCACGAGCCCTATGAGCAGCTTGTGGTCGACTGCGAAGAGCAGCACCAGGGCTCGGTAATGGAGGAGCTTGGCCGACGCCGTGGGGAGCTGGAGAACATGGTGCCGGATGGCAAGGGGCGCATACGCCTGGAATTTATCATTCCCGCGCGTGGCCTGATCGGTTTTCGCTCCCAGTTTCTCACCATGACCTCCGGGTCGGGCATCCTGACACACGTTTTCGATCATTATGGGCCGGTAAAGACCAGTGAAATGGCGCAGCGTAGCAACGGCGTGCTGGTTTCCATGGTGAACGGTAAAACGCTGGCTTACGCGCTGTTCAATCTGCAGGACCGTGGGCGGCTGTTCATCGGCCCGAATATAGACGTCTACGAAGGGCAGATCGTGGGCTTGCACAGCCGCGGCAACGACCTGCCGGTGAACCCCACCAAGGCCAAGCAGCTGACCAACGTGCGCGCATCGGGTACCGACGAGGCGTTGACGCTGACGCCGCATGTAAAACACTCGCTGGAGCAGGCCCTCGAGTTCATCGAAGACGACGAACTGGTGGAAGTCACGCCCGTGAGCATCCGCCTGCGCAAGAAGCTCCTGAAAGAGCACGAGCGCAAACGCGCTTCACGCGAGTAGGCGCAAACGTATGCGGGCGGTGATTCAACGGGTCAGTAGTGCCAGTGTGGCGGTGGACGGTGAGTGCATCGCCTCCATCGGGCGGGGCCTGCTGGTACTGCTCGGCCTCGAGCGCCCGGATGACCTCGCCAGTGGGCGGCGTATGCTCGACAGGTTACTGGCCTATCGCGTGTTCAGTGACGATCAGGGCCGCATGAATCGCAGTGTGGTGGATATTGGCGGCGGTGTGTTGCTGATCTCCCAGTTCACCCTGGCAGCGGATACGCGCAAGGGGCGCAGGCCAGGCTTTTCCGCGGCGCTGCCGCCCGAAGAGGCGGCGGCTCTTTATCAGCACCTGCTTGCGGAGCTGCGAGAGCGGCACCCGCTTGTCGGGGCCGGCGAGTTTGGCGCCGACATGCAGGTTAGCCTGGTGAACGATGGTCCGGTCACGTTTGTACTGGAGTCTTGACGGCATTCGCCGCGGCGTGGCGCATCTTGCGATGGGGCATGTCATCCTCGAGATACTCCTCGCCCTCGGCAGTAAACCCCAGGGCGCGGTAAAACGCCTGTAGCTGGGCCTGCGCGCTGATACAGATATCGAGCTGCGGCCAGCGGTCCAGGTTGAATGCCACGCCGCGCGCAACCAGCTCGTGCCCAAGCCCCTGTCCGCGATGCGCGCGTGCCACCGCCACGCGTCCCAGGGCGCTTTCCGGGTAGCTTGTGCCGGGCGGCAAACAGCGTTGGTAGGCGATCAACTCGCCATCCCTGAAGCACAGCATATGGCGGGCGACCTGGTCTTTGTCGTCCAGGTCGGGATATATGCAAGCCTGTTCGATCACAAAGACCTGTTGGCGCAGCCGCAGCAGTGCGTACAGCTCATCGCGGCCGAGTTCATGGAAGCCAAGGGTGCTCCATTGCAGTATCATGTCGAGCCTCTGGGTTGATCCGGGCCAACTCAGATAGTGTGAGCAGGCGCCAGTTGCTACTATAGGACGCTTCGCGTCTGCGGCAAAAGCCTGTAGCGGGTTATTTGGCGGCGGTCCAAACGGAGTGGCAACGATGCTGGCCAACAATGACGAAGTCGATTTCGCCACGCTGGGTGAGCAGTTCAAAGAGCTGGTTGCGGCCCTGCTGGAAGTGGTGGGCATGCCCGCGATTGCATTGGATGTAGAACCCACCCACGGTGGCAATTTTCGCGGTTTCGACGGACACCAGTTTTACGTGGTGCGCAGCGGCCTGATTACCGCGCGCTACCAGGGCCGAACGATTTACACCCTGGAAGCGGGCGATATCCTGTTACCCGATATCACCGGCACGGGCGACGAGCAGATTGCTGTTTTCTACGGCAGCGAATCCGGTGCCCACCTCGACGCCTATCCCGCGCTGGATTTCATGCAGCGTGTATTCGACGAGCCGCGGGCGATTCGCCTCTGGACGCGCGTGCTGATCACCTATGCCGGTATGACGCTGCGAGTTGCCGCCACCAATGCGCCCGAGGACACCACGGCAACGCCCGGGTTCGAGGTTTACGAGCCCGGTGACGTCATAATCCACCAGGGAGAGCGGGCGGACTACGTATTCAATATGTCTGCCGGTGTCGCCGAAGTGCTGGTTGATGACGTGAGCGTTGGCCGCATCGGCGAGGGCGAGATTTTCGGTGCGATGGCGGCGCTTACGCACGCCGACCGCAGTGCCACGGTGCGCGCCAGTACCGCCTGCTCGGTGGTGAAAGTCCCCAAGGAGCAGTTCACCGAACTTATCAAGAGCAACCCGGCGACAATCCACAGCCTCCTGGTGGACATGGCGAACTCCATCGTCAATCTGAACGAGCAACTGGTCGGTTTGCGTGGCTCGCATCGTGATCACTGATTCAGAAACATACCGCGGGTAACAGCGGACCCCACAGCGCAGCACGGGCTTACAGCAATGTCAGAAACGATTGAAATCGATGCCGACGGCATCGAACAGGTATCCCTGAAGGACTACGCCGAGAAGGCGTACCTCGACTACTCCATGTACGTGATCCTCGATCGCGCGCTCCCGCACGTGGGTGACGGCCTGAAACCGGTGCAGCGGCGCATCGTGTACGCGATGAGTGAACTGGGCCTGAAGGCCGCCGCCAAGTACAAGAAGTCGGCGCGCACCGTGGGCGATGTGATTGGCAAGTTCCATCCGCACGGTGATAGTGCGGCCTACGAAGCCATGGTGTTGATGGCGCAGGATTTCAGCTACCGCTACCCGTTGGTCGACGGCCAGGGCAACTGGGGTTCGCCGGACGATCCCAAGTCTTTCGCAGCCATGCGTTACACGGAGTCGCGCCTGACCGCCTATGCGGAGGTGCTGCTGGGTGAGCTCGGGCAGGGCACGGTGGATTGGATTCCCAATTTTGATGGCACGCTGGAAGAGCCGCTGGTACTGCCGGCGCAGGTGCCGAATGTGTTGCTTAACGGCACGACCGGTATCGCAGTGGGCATGGCGACGGATATACCGCCGCACAACCTGCGCGAAGTGGTAGCGGCCGCAATCCTCCTGCTGGACAAACCCAGGACTTCGGTTGAAGAACTCTGCGAGCACGTGCTGGCCCCGGATTTCCCCACGGAGGCGCAGATTATTACGCCGCGCGAGGAAATCGTGGCGATGTACAGGAGTGGGCGAGGCAGCCTGCGCATGCGCGCGGTGTGGGAGCAGGAGCAGGGCGATATGGTGATCACCGCACTGCCTTACCAGGTGTCAGGCTCCCGCGTGCTGGAGCAGATCGCGCAACAGATGCAGGCGCGCAAGCTTCCCATGGTGGCGGATTTGCGTGACGAGTCGGATCACGAGAACCCCACCCGGCTGGTGATCGTGCCGCGTTCCAACCGGGTGGACCTGGAATCCCTGATGAGCCACCTGTTTGCCACCACCGATCTGGAGCGCAGCTACCGCGTGAATCTCAATATGATCGGTATCGACGGACGCCCGGGTGTGAAAGGGCTGGATGGCATCCTCTCCGAATGGCTCAAGTTCCGCACCGAGACGGTTCGCCGGCGTCTCGCGCATCGCCTGGAACGCGTCGAAAAGCGTCTGCATGTGCTACACGGCTATCTCATTGCGTATCTCAATATCGATGAAGTCATTCACATTATCCGTACCGAGGACAAGCCGAAACCGGCCCTCATGCAGCGCTTTGAGCTCACCGATGTGCAGGCAGAGGCGATACTGGAATTGAAATTGCGCAACCTCGCAAAGCTCGAGGAGATGGGCATTCGCGCAGAACAGGATGAGCTCAATAGCGAGCGCGACACGCTGGAGCAGACCCTGGGCAGCGCGGCACGCCTGAAAACGCTGATCAAGAACGAGATGAAGGCCGCGGCGGAGAAGTATGGCGATGCGCGCCGCGCGGCGCTGGTTACCGGCGATGAAGCCAGGGCATTCAGTGAACTCGAACTGATGAGCGCCGACCCGATCACGGTTGTCCTGTCGGAGAAGGGCTGGATACGCGCAGCCAAGGGCCACGAGATAGACCCTCACGGCCTCAGTTATAAATCGGGAGACGCGTTCAAGATGTCTGCCTTCGGGCGCAGCAACCAGCCCACGGTAATACTCGATTCCACCGGGCGCGCCTACACCATTGCATCACACAACCTGCCCTCTGCACGCAGTCAGGGCGAACCGCTTACCGGGCGCATCAATCCACCGTCCGGGGCGACGTTCGAGGGCGCGATGATCGGCGCGGAGGATGCGCTGTATCTGCTGGCCTCGGATGCGGGCTATGGTTTTGTGGCGCGCCTGGAAGATTTGCAAAGCAAGAACCGCGCGGGCAAGGCGGCGCTGAAACTACCCAAAGGTGCGCAGGTGATGCAGCCGGCGATGATACCTGCGACGGGGGGCGACTCCTGTTGGGTGGTCGCGGTTTCCAATGAAGGGCGGATGCTCCTCTTCCCGCTGCCGGAATTGCCGCAGCTGCCGCGCGGCAAGGGCAACAAGCTCATCAGTATTCCGTCGGCACGCGTGGTCAGCAGGGAGGAATTCGTAGTGGCGGTTGCGGTGCTGGCACAGGACGATGCGCTCGTGGTGTATTCCGGCAAGCGCCATATCCGGCTCAAGGGCGACGACCTCGCGCATTATCGCGGCGAACGCGGACGGCGTGGCAACAAGCTACCGCGCGGCTTTCAGAAAGTGGACCGCATCGAGGTGGAGCGCAAGCCGGGCTGAACCGGGCGACGCGCTTCAGGTGGGGCGCATGCTCACTGCCGGGTCTGTCAGCCGCTTCATGATGAGCCGCAACTGGCGTTCCAGCAGGTCCTGGTAGGTTCCCGCAAACTCCTCTATCAAGGCGTAGTCGCCGACATCCGTCGGCCTCACCTGCAGCCGGCTGGCGATGTCGATATCTTCACAGGCCGCGGGTGACAAGAGTAATTCCGGCGGTTTGTTGGCGCAGATCAGGGCGAGTTCATCCAGCGTGTGCTGCATGTAGAGCCCGGGGTAGATATCCTCCCCGTCGCCGGCCCCCAGCTCGCTCTGGGAAACAGCCATGGCGATGTGCATGGAGAGCGACATCTGTTGTTCCAGTTCGCGGCATACGGCGCGCACCAGCCACGCGCAGGATGCCGCGCGAAAGGCCGCGCTGCCTGCCTTGCTCTGGTCGCTGAAGTACACCGCCAGCCCGAACTGGCGAGCAACCTGCAGGTCACCGGCATAAAAGCCGGAAGCGGCATAAACTACCTGATGCAGCTGGCTTGTGTAGCGCTGCAGTGAACTCTCGTCCAACGTGTCGACGTAGTCGGCAAGACTGGTTAAATGCAGGTAGAGCACGGCGGTCGCCTGGTAGTTCTCTTCTCGCGGACCCGGGTCTTCCGCGCGTGTGCGCAGCAGGTCCATCGGCAGTGCCGCGATCTCGCTTTCCAGCGCCGCGACTTCATTCATGCGCGGCGCGTCGGGCCCGTTCTCGGCCAGCGAAATGCTGTTTGCCATGCGGCGCAGCTGTCTGCCGAGCCGCTGGCCAAAATGCAGGGCCGCGCCATAGGCGCTCAGGCTCAGCAATACCGCGAGGCCGAGGAGGCTGAGCACGAGCCGCCGTTCTGCGGCGCGCGCCTCTTCATCATTCACCACCAGGCTCACGCGACCGGCCACGTCACGCTCGATGTATACCTCTGCACTGTAGCGATGGCCGCGCTTTGACGGTGTTTCGCCCGCCTGCCCGAGTTCCTTGCCATCCACCCCGGTGAGCACTACCTGATCTGCCGCAGAGATGGCGACGAAACGCTGCAATGATGCGGAGACGCTGAGCAGGTCGCCGCTCTCCATCGCGGTACTCACGCTGCGCGCGATCAGTTGCGCCAGCGCAGAGCCGTATTCGTCGCGCAGTTCCGCCTGCATGTGTCTGCTGGAGATGGCGGCGAGTGTTACCAGCGCGAGGCTGACCAGCAGACACAGTACCCCTGCGATGACGGCCAGTTGCTGGCCCAGGCTGGTAGTGCGCAGACTGCTTTTCACGGCATTGGAAGCTGTATTGGCGTTGGTTGCGCCGCAGTATAAACCAGAGTCCCGGGTGTGTATGTGTATGCGTCGGCAATTCTCCGTCCCGCGCGATGCGCTTTGCAGCATCCCGTGCGATCAGTAGAATGGCGGCCTGATCGAATCCGGAGCGTTCCGAGTGAATCACATACTGCTGATAACAATCTCCGGTGAGGATCAGGCGGGGGTTACGGCCGGCGTCACGGAAATTCTGGCGGAGAATGAGGCCAATATTCTCGATATTGGCCAGTCGGTTATTCACGCTACGCTGTCGCTCGGTATCCTGGCCGAGCTGCCCGAAAGGTGTGATCAAACGCGCGTGAGTGGTGCCATCGAGCAGTTCACGCAAGACAGGGATCTGCGCCTGCGTATCAGCACCGTAACGCCACAGAGCTATGGACAGTGGGTGGAGGGCCAGGGGCGGGCGCGCTATATCGTGACGCTGCTGGCACGCAAGATCACCTCCGATCAACTTGCGCAAGTGACTGCCGTGGTAGCCGGCCACGGTCTCAATATTGACGGTATCAATCGACTGTCAGGGCGCATCCCCATCGGCAAACTTCCCGCCCAGAGCAAGGCGTGCCTGGAATTTTCCGCGCGCGGCACGCTGCCGGATGCCGCCGCTTTTCGCCGGGAACTGCTGGAAGTTGCCGGCGCGCTGGAGGTCGATCTCGCCTTTCAGGAAGACAATATGTACCGCCGCAATCGGCGGCTGGTCGCTTTCGACATGGATTCCACACTGATCGAGGCAGAGGTCATAGATGAGCTTGCCCGGCTCGCCGGCGTGGGCGACCGCGTGAGTGCAATCACCGAGCGTGCCATGCGTGGCGAACTGGATTTCAGCGAAAGCTTTCGCGCGCGGGTGGCGCTCCTGGAAGGCCTGCCGGAAAGTGCGTTGGCCCGGGTCGCCGGGGAGTTGAGCATTACCGAGGGCGCGGAACACCTGATCGCCACCCTGCGCAAGCTGGGTTATAAAACCGCCATACTCTCCGGCGGCTTCACCTACTTCGCGCGTCACCTGCAGCAGCGCCTGGGTATCGATTACGTCTATGCCAACGAGCTGGATATCGTTGATGGCGCGGTGTCTGGCGAGATCAAGGGTGCTATCGTCGATGGCACGCGCAAGGCGGAACTGTTGCAGCAACTGGCTAACGAGCAGGGTATAGATCTGCAGCAGGTGATTGCCGTGGGCGATGGCGCCAACGATCTGCCGATGCTCAGTATCGCCGGGCTGGGCATTGCATTCAGGGCGAAGCCATTGGTGAAGCAGTCTGCGGAGCAATCCATTTCCACCCTGGGCCTCGATGCCATCCTGTACCTGCTGGGTTTTTCAGATCGTTACCAGGGCAAAATCTAGCGCTGAAGCGCGGGAGCGCCCCCGGCGTGTTGCGGGCACGTCAGATTTTGCTCCAGACTGAATCGTAGCGCGATTCCAGCTTGTGTCCGTGCTCGGTTGCGAGCACATCGCCCAGTTCCTGGACATAGCGGAACTCGAACTGTGCAAATCCGGGCGATGCGGCCACTTGATTGAGCAGTTGTATGGTGTGTGATTCGCTGCCGCTGATCAGCGTTATGCGCTGGCGTTCACGGAAACTGGCATTGGGCGTAAGTAATGTATCGGGCTGGCCGACCAGTTTGATTTCAGGCAGCAGCAGGGCGCGCATCGGTGGCCTCTTGCTGCCGTCCTGCTGGTGAATCATGGCGCCGAACGGTAGCGCTCTCGGGCTGAGCAATTCCAGGCCGATCAGCGTGCGCGAGCGCTCCAGCCTGCTCAGCCAGCGAATAACCGCAATCGCCCAATCGCGGCTGTGCTCCTCCTTGAGGCCGACGATGTCACCTGTGCGGATATCCGCCGGCAGTTCCTCGGTCCATTGCAGGCAGTACCCTCCGGGGCTCGCATCCGCCAGTGCCACGCTGAATACAGGGTGACGTTCATCTTGTGGCAGGGTCACCTCCACCACCTCAAAGTGGTTGGGGCGCGTGCTGGCGTCGACGTTGAGATCGTATTCGATACGTTTGGCGGGAGCTATTCCGTCGTGTACGGAAGGGTCCAAAAACGGATTCTTCTTGTCTCCGTCTTTGGCCTCGACCACATGTTTACTGCCGGCCAGCAGCGCGGAAAAATCGCGTTCGCCCGCCACGTGGTAGTGCGTACCGCTAAAACCGAGGCAAACGCGCAGTGGGCTGGTGGTGGGCGTGCGCTTGAAATTGCGCATACTCATGTTGCCCAGCGAGGTAATCAGGTGATCAATGAGGTGCATTGGCAGGGCGCTTTCACTGGTTTTGCGCAATGCCTGCCCTGGAGCCCGGGCCTTGGCCAGGTAGAGCTGCTCTATGAGCGCGGCGGTGTTGATGTAGCGGCTGTGACTGGCTGCGGTTCGCGTGTGCAGTGCACTGTACAGAGGCGGCTGATCGCTGTTGATATCCACGACGAACAATCCGCCCTCGGCCCGGGGCGGGTACAGCTTGACCAGCGGAGCCCAGTCGCGCAAGGCCTTGAACACCAGCGCCATGTCCGCCTGTCGCAACTGGTTCAACTTGCAGCAGCCCAGCAGCACGCACTGGAGGTAGGTCGCCTGAATGGTGTCGGCGCCCCACAGGGGCTCCGGCACCGGCAAATTGCTCAGCTGCTGGCTCTCGGCCAGGGCGAAGAGCTGGTGCAGCACCCGCCAGCCCTGCATTTGCAAGGGCCTGTACAGCTGAAACGTCTGCAGGACGTCCCGACCGTGGTGCAGTAGTGCCCGATGAATTGATTCACACGTGAGTCGGGCCGGATTCATCTCGCGCAGCGAGTCCCGCTGCTGAATGGCCTCGATGGCAACCACGGTGTAGCCGGTACCGGCTGCGGACAGCAGCTCGCTGCCGAGCCTGGCCATGCGGCGGGGCTCATCCGGCATGACCAATGGCTGGTTGAGGTAGCGCTTGCTCAGGCTAGAAACCACGGCGTCCACATTCGGGCGCAGCGTTTCCAGTACGACGAAGCGTGTTTCGGGGGCCACCTTGCAGCGGTTCAATTCGGTGAGGGCGTCGGTCAATTGCTGCGCGGCAGCCTGGATACGGGTGACGGGAAGCTGCATCGCCCACTCGCGGGCCGCCACTGAACTCAACCTGAAGAAGCTGAAAGCCCTGAGGTCCTGCCGTGGAATGGCCAACCGGATTTTCGCTTCCCCCACCATGGCGCCAGGCTCCTGCAATGACAGTCGTTGTGACAATGCCCGGGGGCTAGAATAGCTTATTTGCGGTGGCGGCCACCACCGGGCGCCTGCCATTGGCGCGCTCCCTGCGTTATCATGGGACCTTCTTCAGGCACTACTCGAGACAGCAGCATGGCGATGTACTCCACCAATGAATTCCGCCCCGGGTTGAAAGTGATGCTGGAGGGCGACCCCTGCAGTATCCTCGACAACGAGTTCGTAAAGCCCGGCAAGGGCCAGGCCTTCAACCGCGTGAAGCTGCGCAACCTCAAGACCGGCCGCGTGTGGGAGCGAACCTTTAAATCCGGCGAATCGCTGGAGGGCGCGGATGTCATGGACCTCACCATGGAGTATCTCTACAACGACGGCGAGTTCTGGTACTTCATGGAGCCGGATACCTTTGAACAGTTTCAGGCTGATGCGGCCGCCGTGGGCGACGCCCATCTGTGGATCAAGGACCAGGAGCGGTGTGAGGTTACGCTCTACAACGGCACGCCGCTGGCGGTATCGCCGCCGAATTTCGTCGAGCTCGAAATTGTGGAAACAGACCCCGGCCTCAAGGGCGACACCGCCAGCGGTGGCAATAAACCGGCCGTGCTGAGCACGGGCGCGGTGGTAAAAGTACCCCTGTTCATCAGCCAGGGCGAAGTGGTTCGTGTGGATACCCGCTCCGGTGAGTACCAGAGCCGCGCCAGCAAAACCTGACATCTCCCCGCTCATTTCCACATGAGCTGGCGGCCCAACGCCACGCTACAGGTGCTGCAGCGCCGTGCAAGGCTGCTCTCTGCCGTGCGCGAGTTCTTTGCCGCGCGCGGGGTGCTGGAAATCGAAACGCCGCTGCTCTGTTCAAGCGGCGTGACCGACCCGGCACTGGAACCGCTGCTGGCGCAGGGCGCTTCCGTTGCCGGCCAGCGTTTTCTGCAAACCTCTCCCGAGTACGCCATGAAGCGTGTGTTGGCGGCCTTTGGCGAGCCGATATTCCAGATTGGCAAGGCCTTTCGCGACGGTGAAGCAGGCGCGCGCCATAACCCCGAGTTCAGCTTGCTCGAGTGGTATCGCCCGGGCTTTGACCATCATCAACTCATGGCAGAAGTGGCCGAACTGGTAGCGCACTGTAGCGGTCCACGCGTCCTGCACACGATCAGCTACCGCGAGCTGTTTCTTCGTGAACTGGGCCTGGACCCAATGCTGGTGGAGAGCGCAGCGCTCCTGGCCTGCGCCCGCGAGCACGTTGACGTGGGTGATCTCAGTGGTGATCGCGACCTGTGGCTGGATCTCCTTATGAGCCACGTTATCGAGCCGCGCCTGGCGGGCCGCGGCCTCTGCTTTGTGTATGATTACCCCGCATCGCAGGCGGCCCTGGCACGCATTGTACGCGCGGGCGATGTGCAGGTTGGGCAGCGCTTCGAACTGTATGCGGACGGCCTGGAAATCGCCAACGGTTATTGCGAGCTGGCCGATGCCGCCGAGCAACGTCGCCGCTTCGAGGTGGATAATGCGCTTCGCAGGGAGCGTGGCCAGGCGCAACGTCCGCTGGATGAAAAACTGCTGGCGGCGCTGGAGCACGGGCTGCCGGCGTGCAGCGGGGTTGCCCTGGGCATGGATCGGCTACTCATGCTCGCCGTTGGCGCTACGGATATTCGCGAGGTGCTGACGTTTGACTGGGGCTCGAGTTGAATCGTTGGGGCGAAAAAAAAGCCGGCTTTTAGGCCGGCTTCTGGTGTGCTCAGCTAAACGCGATCAACTGAACTCGCGAATCAGCCCGCCGATCGATTCCTTGGCGTCGCCAAACAGCATGCGCGTGTTGTCCTTGTAGAACAGCGGGTTCTCGATGCCTGCAAAGCCCGATGCCATCGAACGCTTGAGCACGAACACCGTGCGCGCGCTGTCCACGTTGATCACCGGCATACCGTAGATGGGTGATGACTCCACCTCGCGCGCCGCCGGGTTCACCACGTCGTTGGCGCCGATCACGATGGCCACGTCTACCGTTTCCATGCGTGGGTTGATGTCGTCCATTTCCAGTAGCTGATCGTAGGGCACGTCGGCCTCGGCGAGCAGCACATTCATGTGCCCGGGCATGCGCCCCGCCACCGGGTGAATACCGAAATTCACCTCGGCGCCATTTTCCTCCAGCAGTTCCATCAGCTCTTTCACCACGTGCTGGGCCTGTGCAACCGCCATGCCGTAGCCGGGTACGATCACCACGCTGGTGGCCGCTTCAAGCACGTAGAAGGCATCATCCACGGTAATCGGCTTGATTTCGCCTTCCACCGTGGTCGTCTCCTGCTTGCCGCTGCCAAAGCCGGAAAACAGCACGTTGGACAGCGAGCGGTTCATCGCCTTGCACATGATCTGGGTGAGGATGATACCCGATGCGCCCACCAGCGAGCCGGCGACGATCAGGATGTTGTTGTCCACCGCGAAACCGGCGGCGCAGGCCGCGAGACCCGAGTAGGAGTTCAACAGCGAGATCACCACGGGCATGTCGGCGCCGCCGATGGGAATCACCGCCATCACGCCGAACACCAGGGACAGCGCGATGACCGCGAACAGCCAGGTCATGTTGCCGGGGTTAAGGCAGAACATGACGGCACTGGCAAGAATACCGAGCACGATAATGCTGTTCACTATCTGTTGGCCGTTGAACAGCACCGCGCCCGAGCCGATCTTCTCACTCAGCTTGCCGTAGGCTACCAGTGAGCCGGTGAAGGTCAGGCCACCGATGAGGATGGACAGCACAATCGTCACCAGGGTGAATGTGCCGGCTCCGGGTGCCAGTGCGGCCCAACCCACCAGCAGGCTGGCCATGCCGCCAAAGCCATTGAACAGCGCCACCATTTCCGGCATGGCAGTCATTTGTACCAGCCGAGCGGCTGCGGCACCGATTGCGCCGCCGACGGCAAAGCCGATGAAGATCCACTGGTACTCCACGATACCCTGGTCGATCAGGGCGGCGACAACCGCCAGCAGCATACCCACTGAGGAAATCATATTGCCGCGTCGCGCGGTGGCGGGTGAGCCGAGCTGCTTCAGGCCGAAGATGAAGAGCGCTGCAGAGACCACGTAGGCAAATTGAATGAGCGTTTCCATGTCGCCTTAAGCCCCCTTCTTTTTCTTGAACATTGCGAGCATGCGGTCGGTGACGAGGTAGCCGCCCACCACGTTGATGGACGCGAGCGCAACCGCGCCCGCCCCCAGCCAGTTGGCCAGGTCCTGCTGGCCGGTACCGGCGAGGCTGATGGCGCCCACCACGGTGATGCCCGAAATCGCATTGGCGCCGGACATCAGCGGCGTGTGCAGCGTTGCCGGTACCTTGTTGATGAGCTCAAAGCCGAGAAAAATCGACAGCATGAGAATAAAGGTCAGGAAAACTTCAGCCGGTATCATGTCAGGCTCCCCCTTGCAGGATGTTCTTGATGGTTTCGTTGGTCACCTCACCGCCGTGAGTGATGATACAGCCCGGCAGGATGTCGTCTTCGAAATCGACCACGAACTGCTTGCTCTCTTCATTCCAGTTGTCCGCCACCAGGTTGAACAGGTTCGCGGAGTACATCTGGCTGGCATCGCGCGCGACTTCGCCGGCCAGGTTGCCCTTGCCGATGATGGTCACGCCACCGATCTCCACCACCTCGTTGGGCACCGAACCCTCCACGTTGCCGCCGGTTTCCGCCGCCATGTCCACGATAACGGACCCCGGCGCCATGCCTTCAATCATGTCCTTGGTCACCAGTACCGGCGGCTTGCGGCCGAATACCTGCGCGGTGGTAATCACCACATCGGATTTGGCAATTACGTCTTTCTGCGCCTGGCGCTGCTTATCTACCTGTTCCGGCGTGAGCTCCTTGGCGTAGCCGCCTGCGGTCTCGCCGGTTTCGCCCAGGTCTATCTCCAGGAACTTCGCGCCCAGTGACTGCACCTGCTCGGCAACCACCGGGCGGGTATCAAACGCGGTGACCTTGGCGCCCAGGCGTTTTGCCGTGGCGATGGCCTGCAGGCCCGCCACGCCGGCGCCGATCACAAATACGTTGGCGGGCTTGAGCGTGCCGGCCGGCGTCATCATCATTGGGAAAATACGCGGCAGGTGGGTGGCAGCCTGCATGACCATCACGTATCCAGCCAGGTTCGCCTGCGAGCTGAGGGCATCCATTTTCTGGCTGCGGGTGGTGCGCGGGATCATCTCCATGCTGATTGCCGTGACGCCCGCGTCCTTGAAGGCGTTGACCAGGCCGTGTTCATTGAACGGGTCGAGGTAGCTGATGTGCACCGCGCCGCGCTTCATTTTGCCAATCTCCTCCACCTGGGGCTTGCGCAGACGCAGCAAGACGTCCGCCTCGGCGAACAGGGCATCGCGGTCGCCGCTGACCGTGGCACCGGCCTCGCTGTACTCCTCATCGCTGAACCCGGCACCGGCGCCCATGCCGGCTTCGACCACCAGGTCGGCACCCAGGCGCACCAGTTTCTTGGCGTCTGCGGGAATAATAGGTATCCGGTTTTCCCCCGGATGAGTCTCTCTGGGAATGGCGATACGCATGCGGTGTAATCTCCCTGAAAACAATGTTGTCGAGAGCAGTGCACAGGGCAGACGCTGTCGACGGGCCTCTACGGGCCGGGTTATAGGCCGCTGGAGCGGCCGTGTTCAGTTGGCGGTGTGCAGAGCAGCCGCCGACTGTAGCATAGGCGGCAGTCCGCTGGAATAATGGCGAATATTCAGCGGCTGAATCCCCGCAGGGTATGGCGCGGGTCGCAAACCCTACCGCAGCGCTCATGGAACTTGCCAATCCGGCGTGGTTTGGCGGTGCAACGAGGTCCCGGCAGCCCAAAAAGTTAGACCGCCGTCCCTACTCGCCGGAGCTTCCGGCCCTCCAGGGTTGATAGTCCCACCAGGGCGGGAGGAGCTTTCGATACTCATCGCGAGCGTAGCGGGTATCGATCAGGAGCGCGCTGCCCTGGTCCTCGCTGCGCCGCACCACTCGTCCGAGTGCCTGGTCCACCCGCTGCATGCCGGGGTAGAGAAACGCGTGGTTGAAGCCGGCGCCGGTTTCGCGCTGGTACCAGGCCTGCAGTTCGCGGGTTTCGCGATTTACCTGCCCCATACCGACGCCGACGATAACAACGCTGGTGAGTTGCTCGCCGGGCAGGTCTATGCCCTCACCGAACACGCCCCCGAGAATGCAGAATGCCGCGACGCCGCGGCGGTTGCCCAGCCACGTGAGCAGCTCCTGGCGTTGCATGGCATCACCCTCGCGCTGCTGTACCCAGAGCGGGCGCGCCAGCTGCTGCTGTTCAAGCAGCGAGAGGCAGTCAGCCAGGTAGCGGTAGGAGGGAAAATAGACAATGCAGTTGCCGGGCGTGGCGGCGAGCCACTCGACCAGCAGAGCCACCAGTTGCTCCAGCGTGCGCTCGCGCTCGGTGAAGCGTGTGTCGATGTGGGTGGCCAGTTGCACACGCAATTGTTGCGGCTGAAAGGGTGAGGCTACGCGCGTGCACACGGCGTCCCGGGCGAGACCAATGCGATCACGCATCCATGCAGCAGGAGACAGGGTCGCGGAAAACGCCGTCACCGCGTGTGCCCGCGCCTGCCTTGCAGCGAGCAGGCGCGCGGGGTCGAGGCAGTTCAACGTGGCGACAAGGCTCTGTGGGCTGTCGTCGCAACTCAGTTGCAGGCGAAAATC
>CAZFJQ010000038.1:0-35383 GCA_964519755.1 uncultured Halioglobus sp. | reverse complement strand
AACACCAGAGAATCAGTGACGGCGAAGCTGTCAGCGAATACGGCCTCGACAGCCTCGCCGTCACTGATTCTCTGGTGAGAGTCATGCTGATTCCTCGCAATGCGCGCTATTTTATAACCAGTCTAGCGCAGCGTTCCGGTCCTGCGCATCATCTATTTAGGGTATCAGACTACTCCACTACCGCGTCGCCGAACACGGTCGGCTCACCGAAAAACATGCGATGCGACGGCGGCTGCCTGCCGTTGAGATCGACAATGCCGTAATGCGCGCCGAGTTCGGCACCTATCCAGACCTTGCCGCTCTTGTCCATCAGCTCCGGGTCTCGCGCCAGCGCATCAATCACCAGGCCGGTGTATTCCGGCGTCTCGGCGGTTGCCTTGAGATCCGCGTATTTATCCGGTTCGGCGTCGAAGACACGCTGTGTGCGTTCCGTGAGCAGCAGGCCCATCCACACAGACACAACGGCCACCTTGTGCGGCCTGAAATCGAAAGCCATATCGTGCGACATTTTATCCACCGCCGCCTTACCGGCGCCGTAGGCGGGGCCGTGCATGTAAATCCGACCGCCAAAGGATGATGTGTTCACCACCAACCCTTCGCCATTAGCCAGCAGCAGCGGCGCCGCGTGCCAGGTTGCGGTGTAGTGCGAGCGCATGCCGACATCCCATATTTCGGTCAGCTCCAGCGGCTTGCTCCAGAAAGGCCCGGATTCGGTGAGGGCGTCGTGCAGGCTGGTCGCGTTGTTGACCAGAATATCCAGGCGCCCCTGGTCAGCCCGCACTCTCTCGAACAATGCCTCGACCATTGCTTCGTCGCGGTGATCACAATGCACTGCGATACCCCGTCCCCCCGCGGCAGTGACCGCATCTGCGGTGGCCTGCACGGTCCCCGGCAGCGGTGCCTCACCCTCTTGCCGCGTGCGTCCGGTAACGTAGACGGTTGCGCCGGTCGCGCCGAGCGCGAGTGCAATCCCCTTGCCTGCCCCTCGGCTTGCGCCCGTGACCACTGCCACCCTGTCTGACTGTAAACCCATGCGCGCCCGGCTCCCTGCGTTTGACAAACGTGTCGTTGGACTCACATGCTAAAGGCAAGGGGGCGCGCATCCAAGTGGCATCTGCACAGCCCTGTGTATTGGCCCTGCGAGAGGAAATGTCCATGTCGAGCACCGGGCGCGCAGATTTGCCGCGTGGCCTGCGCATCACGCTATTGATCCTGGCGATTGCGCTGTCCTCCGGGGCGGTGCAGAGCGACCCGCGCAGAAGCCTGTCAGCGACCTCTCCATCCTGGCTGGGCGCGATAGGGGCGCTCGACGTCCCGGCTCAGCGGAGCGTGCGCGGTCGCCTCGTCAATATTCGGGAGGATTGCAGCGCCACACTGGTCTCACGGGATGGCGACAGCGCCGCCAATATTATTGTTACCGCGTGGCATTGCCTGGAGTACTACCGGGACCTTAGCCGTCCCATTACCTTTTCGCTGTTGTTGCCCAACACACCGCCCCTGACACTGACGGCGCGTCGTCTCGCAGACGGGGGCGGCATGCACGCCGACTGGGCAATTCTCAAACTCGAGCGCGCGCTCGCGCCGCACATCGCGCACTCCCTGGCGGTGCATCCCGGGCGTGCCGAAGCGGCAAGACCGGTGACCATGGCGGGTTACTCCCCGGCCGGAAACGACAGTATTCGCAGCCTGCGTTTCCACGCAAACTGCCGGATCACTGCCCAGCAGCGGGATTCTACCGACACCGACTGCGTGGCGCGCAAAGGCGCGTCAGGCGGAGCAGTGGCCCAGCGCTCTGCCTCAGGAAGCGTGCACTTCACTGGAGTGATCTCGGAGGGCGATGGCTCGGGCTACAGTCGCTTTGTCCCGACCTCGATATTTCGCCAGACCCTGGATCAATACTTGCGCTGATGGCCACCCGGAGAGGGCGCGCGCCGGCAAGGGTCCGCGTCACATCTCAGGCATCTGCTTCCCGCCTCTGCCGCAGGGGCGGTGGCGCGCCAACATGCGGCTCGCCACGACCGGCCGCCAGCTTGACCTGCTTCTGACGCTCGCGAAAACGGGCTTTCTGCTCGTAGGTCAGCCGATCAAAACAGTGCGGGCAACAAACACCCTGTTCGTACTGCCCGGAGCGCATGTCCTGCTCTGAAATCGGGTGGCGGCAGCCAAAACACTGCTGGTAGCGGCCCTTCTGCAGCCGATGATCCACAGCCACCCGATTGTCGAAAACGAAACACTCGCCCTCCCAGGCCGAGTCCTCGGGCGGCACCTCTTCCAGGTATTTCAGAATGCCTCCGCGCAAGTGATAAACCTCCTCAAACCCCTGTTCCAGCATGAAAGCCGAGGCCTTCTCACAGCGTATGCCACCAGTACAGAACATCGCCACCTTGCGGTGTCGGGCCGGGTCAAGATGCTCACGCACGTAGGCGGGGAACTCGCGAAAGTTGGTGGTGTCCGGCGCTATTGCACCCCTGAACGTGCCAATGCTGCACTCGTAGTCATTGCGCGTGTCGAGTAGCAGCACCTCCGGGTCTGCCACCAGTGCGTTCCAGTCGGAGGGCTGCACATAGGTACCCACCCGGCGATTGGGATCGACACCCTCTACGCCCATGGTAACGATCTCCCGCTTCAGTTTGACCTTCATGCGGTGAAACGGCAGGTGGTCGTCGAGAGACTCCTTGTGCTCTATATTCGCCAGGCGGGCATCACTGCGCAGGTAGGCGAGCACGCCATCGACCCCCTCCCGCGAGCCTGCGATAGTGCCGTTAATACCCTCGGGCGCCAGCAGCAGCGTACCGCGCACACCGCTACGCAGACAGGCGTCCAGCAGCGGTTCCCGCATCGCGCGGAAGTTGTCCAGGCGCACGAACTTGTACAGCGCGGCGACCACGGTATCGGGCCGAGCGGCTTCAGGACGCGTCGGCATTGCTACCCCCGAGACAGGCAGGAGATTCCGGCGCAGGCGCTTGCCTGGCCTGCCATTCCCCGGGCGTGTAGGTGTGCAGCGCCAGCGCATGTACCGGCCCGTTCAGCTGTGCCTGCAGTGCGGCATACACACGCTGGTGGCGCGCCACGCGGGAGCAGCCCTCGAAATCCGAGGCGACCAGCACCACACGAAAATGCGTCTCCGAATCCACCGGTACGTTGTGCTGGTGGCTCTCGTTCACGACCTCGAGATGCGTCGTGTCAAACCCGTTGTTGAGCTTGTTTTCAATTTCGGCCTGTACAATCATTCCTGCTCCTACCACAAGGTCTGTGAAGCCTTGAAGCCGCGCATTTTAACAGAGCGTGCGGGCTGCCGACAGCAAGCGGAACCCGGGGCCTGGTGACACCCGTTGGGCCAGCTTCAGGAGGGAGTCGACATCCGCCTGCTTGCGCGGTACTGGCCCGGTGTCTGCTGCGTCCATTTCTTGAACGAGCGGTGAAACGCACTCGGGTCGGTGAAGCCCATCTGGATCGCCACATCGTTGATAGACAGCTCGGGACGATCCAGGCAAAGCATCGCCGCCTCACAACGCGCCTCGTCTTTCAGCCGCTGAAACGTGGTGCCCTCGCGCTTGAGACGTCGGCGCAGTGTTGGAGCAGACATATTCAACGCGCGGCTGATCGTGTCGAAGCTGGGGAACCCTTCACTGAAATCATGACCCATCATCGCCTTCACCTGCATCGACAGGCTTCTCCCTTCCGGGTTGCTTTCCATCAGCAGCAACTGGTAGGGCGCGGTGCGCAGGAACTCGCGCAGCGAGTGCTCGGTATGCACAATGGGCCAGGCGAGACAGGCGCTGTCGAAGTACAGCAGGTCGTTGGCCTGGTTGAAATACAGGGGGCAACCAAACAGCTGCTCGTATTTCTCCAGCCTGCGTGGTTCGGCGCCGGCAAAATCGACGCGCGTGAGCTCCAGCGGCCTGCCACAGAGCCAGCCGAAGAAGCGATGCCACATGGACAGTCCGTAGGCGTCCGCGGCCGCCACGCGCGAAACACCGGCACTCGCCCGCGTCCGGTAACCCACCCGCGCATGATGATCGCTGAAGTTGGCGTACAACTGGCTGCGTTCGTCAAAAAAAGTGCGGTAGAACTCCGAGGCACGCTGTACCGCTTCACCCAGGTTGCGGCACGATATAATGCAATAGCACATCATGCGGAACGCACCGGGCGCTACCAGTTCACTGCCTGTGGTACCGAAGGTTTCGTCCTGCAGCAGGCGCAGCACACTCTGGTACACGCGTGAATACTGCATCGCGCTGATCTCGCCACGATAGGCAGGGTGCCCTTCATCGAGAGGATCGAATTCCAGGCCGGCGTCGTTAAGCACCAGGCTGAAATCATAACCCTTGTCACCCACCATGCGCAGCAGGGTTCGCACAAAGCGCGTGGGTACACGGTCGCTCATGGCGTGGGTACGTGGTTGCTCATGGCGTGGGTACGTGGTTGCTCATGGCGTGGGTACGTGGTTACTCATGGAGAGAACAGATGTTTCTTTTGGCCCGGCAAGCCGACAATACTACCAGATGCGCCACGGCGCAGGCAGGTATAAACATTGCCAACAGTTGCCGCGCTCCGCGGGCGCACGGGCGTTGCGCTTGCAGTATACTGCAGGCGGATTCCAAGGGAGCCGTGCGATGGCGACTCGCTATACCGTATTTTTTGCCGGGGATATTCTCGAAGGCCACGCCGCCGCGGACGTTCGCGCTAATCTGGCCAGGTTATTCAAGGCGGATGCGGCGACACTGGACAAGCTGTTCAGTGGCACCACGCAGATACTGAAGCGCGACTGCGATGAACCCACTGCCGCGAAATACCAGCAGGCGATGCGCCGCGCGGGCGCGCGTGCCATCGTAAAACCTGATACTCCCGAAACGCCCGCCGCCGCCAGGCCAGCCGCCCCTGAACGCCGATCCTCCGCCGCAGAGAAGATCGCGGCCCTGGCCGCTGCTGAAGACGACCAGCGCTTCCTCCGCGGTGCGCAGCAAGACCCCCAGCCTCCGACGGCTACCGACGAAAAATTCCAGCTCGCACCGGTGGGAGCCGATTTACTCCGACCGGAGGAACGCCGCCGCGTCGAAGTTGCCATCGCCGACACCTCTGCACTGTCGGTGGACGCCACGGCCACCCGGCTTTCCGCGGAGCCGCCAGAGCCACCTCCGTCGCCGGATACCCGCCACATCGAACTCGACGCCAGCGAAGGCCCGATACCCAACCTGCCGCGCGCGGAGCAGAGACCGCCACCGGACACAAGCTCGCTCGACCTGTCGCCGGCTGGAACCGATTTCAGTGACTGCGCCGCTGACGAACCCGCACCACCCACGCTCGACCTGTCCGACCTGCAGGTTGCTCCCGAGGGCAGCCTCGTGCTGGAAGAGCGCTACCGCCGGCAGGAAACCGGGGCGGCGCCGAGCACGGATCACATTGTGCTGACAGACCAGGACGCGAACACCTAGCCCCCTGCCCGGTCGCACCCGGGTTTACGCCTTTGGCAGCACCACGATCACCCGCAGGCCGGGGTGATTGGCGGCCAGCTCTACGCTGCCCCGATGATACTGCGCAATCGCCTGCACCAGGCTGAGGCCAAGCCCATGACCGGGCCGCTCAGAGCGGCTGGATTCCACACGGTAGAAGCGCCGGAATACGTTCTTGCGCTCACCCCGGGGGATACCTGGTCCGGAATCACTGATGCTGACCGCGTGACCACCCTCCTCCAGCACCCGCAACTGCACGGCGATACGTCCCTCCAGCGGTGTGTATTTGACCGCATTGTCGAGAATGTTCGCGAACATCTGGAAAAGCAGGTCCACGTCGCCAATGCACACGCAGCCTGCCGGGGCATCCAGCGTCACCACGATACCGCGCTCCTGTGCCAGCGGCTCATACAGCTCCACTACATCACCCAGCAGTTTGCCCAGGTCCACGGCGTGGCCGCCACTCAGGCGACTACCGGATTCCAGGGTGGAGATGCGCAGCGAGGCGTTGAAGGCTGCAAGGAGTTCATCGCACTCCTCGATCACACGGTCGAGTTGCTCGTGGCCATCAACCACACTGCCCGCACGCAGCTGTGACAGATCGTTGCGCATTCGCGTGAGCGGCGTGCGCAGATCGTGGGCGATATTGTCCGCCACCCGCCGCACGCCAGACATAAGCGTTTCCATCTGCTCCAGCATCTGGTTAACCACCAGCCCCAGGCCACGCACATAGCCTTTCTCGCCGCTCACATCCAGGCGCTGTCCGGGCGCGTCCCGGATGATACGTGAGATATCACGGTTAAGCTTTTCGATCCGGTTGAGCGTGTTGGCTGCGCTGAGGAATCCGCCTATAACGCCGAGCAGTATCGTCGCCACCATCACACGAATAAGGTTACTGAAAACCAGCTCCGCCCGGTCGACAATGTCGGCATAGTCCCGGGCGACAATCGCGCGATAGTTTTCGTCCAGCGCCAGTGGACGGGCGAGAAAATCAACATCGACCGCGCCGTCCCAGTCCTGGAGCGCCACTTCAAAACTGAGCCAGCCGTCTTGCAATTCCGTGTAGCTGGGGCTGGCGGGAAGATCACCCATCACTTTATCGCCTGCACTGCCTGTCACCAGGTAGTGAAAGCGCTGCGGCGCGGGCCGGCTTTTCTGGTCCTCGATGTACACTGCTACGCCCTCAAGCCCCTGCCCCCGGTAGATGACTTCGAGGGATTGCAGCTCTTCGAGCACGCTCTCACCGAGCTCGCGGAACGAGGTGTAGCTGAAATACAGGTAAAAGAGGCCGACCACGACGAAGACCGAGGCGCTGAGGACAGTCACGTACTTTACGCTGTAGCGGAAGGTCAGACTGCGAAGGATTTCCCGTATCTGCACGCTCGCGGCTCAATCGCCAGTTCGCGGGCCGAGACGGTAACCAGTACCGCGAACCGTCACCAGCAACGGTTGTTCGAAATCGCGATCGATTTTCTGCCGCAGGCGACTCACGTGTACATCTATCACATTGGTTTGCGGGTCAAAGTGGTAGCCCCAGACATGCTCCAGCAGCATCGCTCGCGTCACCACCTGCCCGGCATTGCGCATAAGGTACTCGAGCAATTTATACTCGCGCGGCTGCAGGGAAATAAGGGTGCCCCCGCGCTCGACCCGCTGGCGCAGCAGGTCCATCGACAGATCCCCCGACCAGAGTGTTGTGGCCAGGTCCGCGACCTGCGACCCACGGCGCTGGAGTGCTTCCAACCTGGCCATCAGTTCGTCTATAGAAAAGGGCTTCACCAGATAGTCATCTGCACCATTCTGTAGCCCGAGCACCCGATCATCGACATCGCCCAATGCGCTGAGCACAAGCAACGGCGTTTGGTCGCCCCTGTTGCGCAGCGACCTGATCAACGCGAGACCATCTACTTGCGGCAACATGCGATCGACGATCATGACATCAAAGCCGCCGGCCCGCGCCGACTCGAGGCCGGCCACGCCATCGCCGGCGTGCTCGCAGCGATGCCCTGCCGCCGACAGTTCGGCAACGATGAACTCACTGACCTGTCTGTCGTCTTCAACCAGCAGAACATTCATAGCGTGCATTCCGACAGGGGCCCGAGAATGTAGCACGCGGCAGAAGACGCGCTCAATCGACATTTCATTCTTCGACGGGTTTGACAGTGCTACACTCTCGCGCATGCCCACAGACACCCCAGCCTCACCCTCACTGTCACGGCGCCTGGCGGCGATGCTGTATGATTCGCTGCTGGTTGTCGCTGTGGTCGCAGTGACTCATGCGCTCGCGCTGGGCGTGCAGGTGAAGGTGCTCGGCAGCGAGACGCATGCGCTACACCCTCACGTCGCCCAGGTGCTACTGGTGGTCAGTGTGTTCGGGTTTTTCAGCCTGTTCTGGCTCAAGCAGGGCCAGACGCTCGGCATGCAGGCATGGCGTATCCAGCTGACAGACTTCCACGGAGCCCCGCCCACCCTCGGCAAAGTGCTTGTTCGCTGTGTCGGAGCAACACTCTCGGCAGCCTGCCTGGGCCTGGGCTACCTCTGGTGTCTGCTGGATCCTCACCATCGCTACTGGCACGATTATCTCTCCCGTACCGAGCTCAGGCTGCTGCCGAAGCGGGCTAAAGACAGCGATGCTCAACAGGAGCCCTGAAACCTCTTCTGACCGGGTAGCAGTTCAGTTTCTTCCGCCCGGGGCTTACACTGCAACAAGCATCGGGCAATTCCTGCATTCACATGCCGACCACCAGAGCGAGGAGTAACAGCATGCCAGGTATCACTTTCACCGCGCGCAGCATTCCAGATGCGGCCGCAGCACCCGCAGAGTGCGCCATTCTGCCAATATTCAGCGACGCCGCGCTGGCGCCCGTGGCGCGCGCACTCGACAAAGCCGGTGGAGGTGCGATTGAGTCAGCACTGGCGCTTGGCGACTTCAGCGGCAAACGCGGCGAAACCCTGTGGTTGCCCGGCAGCGGCCGCAGCAAGCGCGTGCTACTGCTGGGTTGCGGCGAAGCGGCGGGATTCGACCGCAAGGCCATGCGCAACATCTGCTCCAAACTGGCTCACGCACTGCAGGACACCAAGGCAAAGGACGCGCTTTTCTACGCCTCCGCCTGCAAACTGAAAGCGGCTGACGGCGAGTGGTTCCTCAGCTACCTGGCGCGACAATTGACAACCGTCGGTTACCGCTACACGACCACGCTAAGCAAGCCCAAGACGGCCATGGCGCTCCGGAAATTCACTGTCGAGACAGGTGGCAAGCCGTCCAACAGTGCGGCAAAAGCGGCGCTCAAGCGCGGCACAATTACTGGTTCAGGTGTCAATGAAGCGCGTTTCCTGGCAGACCTGCCCGGCAACATCTGTACTCCGGCGTACCTCGCCAGCCACGCCCGCAAGCTCGCCAGAAGTCTCGATAAACTGAGCGTGCAGGTACTGGAAGAAAAGAAAATGCGCGAGTTGGGTATGGGCGCACTGCTCTCCGTCTCCGCAGGCAGCCGCCAACCGGCGAAGCTGATTGTAATGCAGTACAAAGGCGCGAAAGCGACGCAGAAGCCTTGTGTCCTGGTAGGCAAGGGCATCACGTTTGACACGGGCGGAATCTCCCTTAAACCCGGCGCCAAAATGGACGAGATGAAGTACGACATGGGCGGGGCGGCCAGCGTGTTCGGTACGCTGAAAGCGGTGGCGGAGCTGCAACTGCCGATGAACGTGATTGGCATCGTCCCGGCCGCGGAGAACATGCCGGATGGCCTCGCCACCAAACCGGGCGATGTCGTGACCAGCATGGCGGGCAAGACCATCGAGATTCTCAACACTGATGCCGAAGGCCGTCTGGTTCTCTGCGACGCCCTCACCTACGCCGCGCGATTCAAACCCGAGGTGGTGATCGATATAGCAACGCTGACCGGGGCCTGCATCGTCGCCCTGGGTTCGCACGCCAGCGGTCTGTTCGCGAATGATGATGACCTGGCGGATGCACTGCTGAGTGCCGGCACCGAGAGTCACGACCGCGCCTGGCGTCTGCCATTGTGGAAGGAGTATCAAAAGCAGCTCAACAGCCCTTTCGCCGACATGGCGAACATAGGCGGCGCCGGTGCCGGCAGCGTCACCGCTGCATGTTTTCTCGCGCATTTCACGGAGGAATACACCTGGGCTCACCTGGACGTTGCAGGCTCGGCCTGGAACAGCTCACCCAAAGGCGCTACCGGACGCCCCGTGCCCCTGCTTATGCAGTACCTGTTGTCGCGCCTCGAGTCGCGCAAGTGACGCGAGTCGGCTTTTATGTGCTTCAATCCCGCGAACCCGAGGCGCGGCTGGATGTGGCGACGCGGCTCACGGAAAAGGCATTTCAGCAGGGGCACCAGGTATACATCCACGCTGCCAGCGAAGAACAGGCCACGCTGTTGAGTAAGAAACTCTGGCACCTGCGCCCGTCCAGCTTTCTGCCCCACGCACTGCAGCCCGACAGTACCGATGAAGATATCGCTATCGGCTGGGGGCAGGAGCCCGCCATCCACAGCGGGCTGCTGATCAATCTGCAGTATTCCGTGCCGCCGTTTTTCAGCCGCTTTGAACGCGTGGCGGAAGTAGTCACCCAGGACCCCGATAGCCTCGACGCACTGCGCGCATCCTGGCAGTACTACCGCCAGCGCGGCTATCCGCTCGACAAACACGATCTCTGAAGGGCCGTCGCGACTTTCCGTGCAGGCGCTGACTAACGTATAATCGCCGCCCCTGCCAGACCCCGTTCGACGGCGTCGGCCGTCCAATAGTTGCTGCCGGATCACCCAGATTATGGAAAAAACCTTCCACCCCGCCGACATCGAAAGCCGCTGGTATAAACGCTGGGAGGACAGCGGTTATTTCGCCCCGGCAGGTGGCAGCCCCGCCTACTGCATCATGATTCCGCCCCCTAACGTCACCGGCAGCCTGCACATGGGGCACGGTTTTCAGGAAGCTATCATGGATGCGCTGATCCGCTACCACCGGATGCTCGGTTGCAACACTCTCTGGCAGGTTGGCACCGACCACGCCGGTATTGCCACACAAATGGTGGTTGAGCGGCAGCTCGAGGCCAGCGGGGTCAGCCGTCAAACGCTTGGACGCGATGCATTTATCGAGAAAGTGTGGGAATGGAAAGCACAATCGGGAAATACCATTACCCAGCAGCTACGCAGGCTGGGCTCTTCACTTGACTGGTCCCGGGAACGTTTCACCATGGACCCCGGCCTCAGCGCCGCGGTGCAGCACGTTTTCATTCGCCTGTACCACGAGGGCCTGATCTACCGCGGCCAGCGCCTCGTGAACTGGGATCCGGCGCTGCGCACCGCGGTTTCGGATCTGGAGGTCCTCGCCGAAGAAGAACCCGGGTCGCTCTGGCATTTTAATTATCCGCTAGCCGGTGGCGAAGGCCATCTAACCGTGGCTACCACGCGCCCCGAAACCATGCTGGGGGATACCGCAGTGGCCGTGCATCCCGATGATGAACGCTTCGCGCACCTGATCGGTCGCACGCTGGAGCTGCCGCTGACCGATCGCAGAATACCGATCATCGCCGACGAGTACGTCGACCGCGAGTTCGGCTCGGGTTGTGTGAAAATCACGCCAGCGCACGATTTCAACGACTATGCCGTTGGCAAGCGGCACGGCCTGCCCATGATCAATATCCTGAATGACGATGCAACCATCGGTGCCGCGGCGCCGGCAGCGTATCGCGGCCTGGATCGCTTTGAGGCCCGTGAGCGTGTGGTTGCCGACATGCAGGCGCTGGGGCTGCTGGAAAAAATCGAGGCGCACACGCTAAAAGTACCTCGCGGCGATCGTTCGGGCGTGGTCATCGAACCCTACCTGACGGATCAGTGGTACGTGGACGCCCGAAAGCTGGCCGGACCCGCAATAGCGGCCGTTGAGAACGGCGACATCCAGTTCGTACCGAAGCAGTGGGAAAACACCTACTACGCGTGGATGCGCGACATCCAGGACTGGTGCATCAGCCGCCAGCTCTGGTGGGGGCATCGTATTCCCGCCTGGTATGACGACGCCGGCAATATTTATGTGGGTGCCAGCGAACAGGCCATCCGCGCAGAGCACGCGCTGGCAGACAGCGTGCACCTGCAGCAGGACGAGGATGTGCTGGACACCTGGTTCTCCTCGGCCCTGTGGACCTTCTCAACACTCGGCTGGCCCGAGGAGACCGAGGAGCTGGCCACATTCCATCCCACCTCGGTTCTGGTAACCGGCTTCGATATCATTTTCTTCTGGGTCGCCCGCATGATCATGATGACCCTGCACCTGCGTGGGGAAGTCCCTTTCAAAACCGTGTATGTACACGGCCTGGTGCGCGACAGCGAAGGCCAGAAGATGTCCAAGTCCAAGGGCAATGTCCTGGACCCCATCGACCTGATAGACGGTATCGACCTCGAAAGCCTGGTGGCAAAACGCACGGCCGGCATGCTGCAGCCGCATCTCGCCGACAAGATCGAAAAATCCACGCGCAAGCATTTCCCCGAGGGTATCGCGGCCTACGGTACAGATGCCCTGCGTTTCAGCTACTATTCGCTGGCCTCCACCGGGCGGGATATCAGGTTCGACGTTGGACGGCTGGAGGGCTTCCGTAACTTCTGCAACAAAATCTGGAATGCAGCCCGCTACGTGCTCATGCACTGCGAAGACCAGGATTGCGGCATTGGCGGCGATGCGGAGATCGAGTTGAGCCTGGCGGATCGCTGGATCCACGCCAGGGCGGACGCTACCGCGGAGGAAGTGGCCAGGGCACTGCGCGACTATCGCTTCGACCGGGCATCGCAGGCGCTCTACGAGTTTGTCTGGAACGAGTACTGCGACTGGTATCTCGAGCTGTCCAAGCCCGTACTGTGGGATGACAGCGCAACGCCGGCGGCAAAGCGCGGCGCTCGACACACGCTTGTCACTGTGCTGGAAAAAGCGCTGCGCCTGCTGCACCCGTTCATGCCCTTCATCACCGAGGAAATCTGGCAGACAGTTGCGCCGCTGGCGGGCCAACCCGGGGAAACCATCATGCTGGCACCCTACCCGCAGGGCCAGGGCTGCGTCGATCATGAGGCGAGCGCAAATATCGAATGGCTGAAAGGCGTCATTGTCGGTGTCCGCACGATTCGGGCCGAGATGAATATCGCTCCGGGCAAGGAGATTCCACTGCTCCTGCGGGGCGGCTCCGCGGAAGACAAAAAAAGGCTGGCGCAAAATTCGCAATACCTGAAAAAGCTGACTAAACTTGCTGACGTAGGCTGGTTGTCAGAGTCAGACGAACCGCCCGCGGCGGCTGCGGCACTGGCGGGCGAGCTCGAGATTCTCGTTCCGATGGCAGGGCTGATCGACAAACAGGCCGAGATAGCGCGGCTCGGGAAAGAACTGGACAAGCTCAGAAAAGACGTCGCGCGTCTCACCGCAAAACTGAACAACGCGAATTTTGTCGACAAAGCGCCGGCAGACGTTGTCGCCAAAGAACGGGAAAAGGTGCTCAAGCAGCAACAGGCACTGGATACAGTAGAGGAGCAAATGCTGCGCATCAGGAACATCTGATCAACCTTGGTTATACCCGCTTCCGGGGCACATGAGCCCGCAGGCGGATACTTCAAATAAAAGCAAAGCTGGACCGAGGATAGTGGTATGAATGACCGCAAAAGCGGCACGGTAAAATGGTTTAACAATGCCAAGGGCTTCGGCTTCATCACCCGACCGGAAGACGATGCCGATGTATTCGTGCATTTCCGCTCCATTCAGGGCGACGGGTACCGCACCCTGAACGAGGGACAGAGCGTGGAGTTTACCCTCACGGAGGGGCCGAAAGGCCTGCAGGCCGAAGACGTTCTCAAACTCTAGAACAACCTTGGCAAAAATATGAGTGGGAGCTTCTCCCGCTGCAACCGTCACCACCCGTAGCGTCGGCGGCGCGACGGGTCAGGTGACGTTTTCGCGTTAGCGCGTCCGCAAGCGTGTTCCAGCGTCTCTATCACATGTCGGGGCCTTCAAAGCGCCCTGAATGGTGTTAGACTGCGCGGCTTGCGCCCCGAAAGCATTCAGTGAACCCGCCGGTAACAAGAGGAAAACAATGAGCGTTTCTGTAAAACTGATTCTCAGCCTTGTCATAGCGGCAATTGCCGCCAGCATCGTATCCACTCTGCAGACAGGCGCACCCTTCAGCGCTGCCTTGTGGTTAGCCTTTGCCGTTGCCTGCGTAGCCTGCGCATTGCTTGGCAACCTGCCACTGCGCGAAGGTCGAACATTGGCCGGGGACCGCGCCAGTCAGCCCGCGCCAAAACAGCAGCGCACCGCATCGTCATCGTCATCGTCATCGTCATCGTCATCGTCATTGACACCGGGCGAGCGCGAGACAGGCAAGGTAAAATGGTTCAATGTCGCCAAAGGTTTCGGCTTTATCATCCGCGAGAACAACGAAGAGATTTTCGTGCACTTTCGCGCCATCCAGGGCAACAGCCGCCGCGGCCTGCGCGACGGCCAGCCCGTAAGCTTTGTTGTGAAACAGAGCGACAAGGGTCCACAAGCGGAAGACGTGATTGCCGAGGATGCAGGCTAGGCTCCAGCGGCCCTCAACCCTCTGACAGAATACTGCCCCAGTAGGCCCGGATCATCTGCGCGCCCTCCAGCAGAACGCGCTCGGCATTGACACTGTCATCCTCCAGCGCCAGTTCGACGATGGCGTAACCCACGTCGATGGTGACCCGGGCCCGGTTCAGGAGCAGTTCGTTCATCGGTTGCTGCAGGAGCTCCGAGGCCAGTGTGGCGAAGCGGGTGGCGACCAGGCGGTGCGATTGCAAGCGTACCTCCTGCAGCGGCGCCACCGCCCGCAGCGCCTGCACAACCTCCAGACCACCCGGTCGCTCGCGCGTCACCTCGTAAGTGCGTCGCAACAATTCATCGACGTTATCCAACAGCGCCTGTGCCGACTCCAACCCCGCGTGTTCATCAAACCACTGCTGGAAAACGCTGTTCTGGCAATCCATCAACTCCGCCCCCAGTGCATTGAGCACGGAGTACTTGTTGGGAAAATAGCGATACAGTGCGGGCACAGTGACGCCGGCTCGTTCGGCAACGAGATTGGTTGAGATGCGTTCTACGCCGACCTCCACCAGCAATTCGGCCGCTGCATTGAGAATGGCCTCGTAGGTGCGCTTGGCTCGCGCCTGACGCGGTTTGTTCTTTTCCAGCAGTTCAACCCGTCGTTTCACGGCTACTACCCTTTCAGCCTTGAAGCCCGTTTGCCCGCCGTCCGGACTCTCGGCCCGCCGCCGGGCACGCGATGTTCGCGCATCGTATCCCAGCGACCGCCCCGCCGCTACCAGTGGACATTGCGGCACCAGTGCCCCTATCGCAGCAACGCCGAGGTAGCGCGGCGTTGCGCGCGATGCGACAATGTCACTCCAATCCATCGGGCGACGCGTCATCGCCATGGCTTTTGCCCCGCACAATCTCCAGAGATGTACCCAATGAACAAAAAGAAACCGGTAATCGCACGGCGCTTTCGTGGTGTCACCATTCCCACCGCGTCGCATCCAGATATACGCAAGGTCAAGCGCAAAGGAGTCGAGCCCTCGATCCATGGCAACAAGCTGTGGAAATCCACCTGCCTGCTGATAGATTACCTGCACAACCACCCCCCGGAAAAATGCCGCAAGGTTATCGACGTGGGCTGCGGCTGGGGCATCGGCGGCATCTGGTGCGCACGCAAACTCGGCGCGAACGTGACCTCGGTGGACGCCGATCCGGATGTGTTTCCCTACCTGCAGGCCACCGCAGCGCTGAACGATGTGTCTATCAAGACCAGGGTCGCGCGTTTCGAGGCGTTGAGCACGCGCAAACTGGAGGGCTACGATATGCTCATAGCCGCTGACATCTGCTTTTGGGATGAACTGGTGGACCCGGTCTACAATATGGTCAACCGTGCGGTCAAAGCCGGTGTCAAACACATACTGATCGCCGACCCGGAGCGCTCGCCATTCTTCGCCATGGCGGAACGCTGTGAAAAGAAGCACTGCGCCGAACTGGTAGAGTGGAAAACCCGTTCGCCGATCAAGGCCAGCGGCGCCATCATGGTCATCGAAAACGCCTGAATCCGCCGTGGCTCGGTCGCGGTCTCCACTCGCGAGGTCAAAATGCCGAACATGAACTACTTTTAAGAGTAATCCACACGCTCAAGAGGTTAACGCTCAGAATGAAACAGCTAGGAATTCTTGATTCGGCATTCGTCAATCTGGAACAGGCAAACACGCCGCAGCACATTGGCGGCCTGGGCATCTACGATCCATCCACGGCGCCGGGCGGTTTCGTGCGCTTCAAGGACGTGATCGCCAGTTTCGAACGCCGCCTGGGAAACCTGCCGTTGTTTCGCACACGCCTGGTAGAAGTACCGGGCGGCCTCGACCGACCCTACTGGATCAAGGACGCCAATTTCGACGTCGAGTTTCACCTGCGCCATATCGCCCTGCCAGAACCGGGAGACTGGCGACAGCTTTGCATCCAGGTGTCGCGCCTGCATTCGCGCCCACTGGATTTGTCACGCCCGCTTTGGGAGGCCTACATTATCGAAGGCCTGGACAACATTCCCAATGTACCCAAGGGCAGTTTTGCCGTGTACACCAAAATGCACCACTCCATGGTGGACGGTGCGGGTGGTGCCTCGTTCATGACCGCGCTACACGACCTGGTACCCGATCCGGAGGGTGGTTATCAACCGGAGCTGGAACCACGCCTGGTGGATGTAACGCCCTCGATGGCGGAACTGCTGACGAAAGCCACTTTCAATAGCGTAAAGAATACCGCTCAACTCGTTGGAGGCTCGGTGAGGAGCACCCGCGATATGGGCAAGTATGCGTTTGGCGTGCTGCGTAAGGATATCCCCAAGCCGGATATCACCGCCCCCAAAACCATTCTGAACAGGCCCGTCGGCCCTCACCGCGTGTTTGATGCCGCCGAATTCCCGCTGGAAGGGTTCAAAGACATCAAGAATGCCGTGGGAGTCACCGTGAACGATGTCGCGCTCGGCATAATCGGCGGGGCTTTGCTCAACTACCTAAAAGCAAAGGGAGAAGCGCCCGCGGAAGGTTCACTCGCCGCGGCACTGCCGCTCAACATGCGCACACGCCGGGGCGCAACCACCGACAACAACCAGGTGGGATCCGTCTTCACCTCACTGAATACCGATGTGGAAGACCCGCTGGAGCGCCTCATTGCCATTCGCGAATCCACGCGCCAGGCCAAGGAAAGCGGCGAGGCCAGCCCGATGGTCGATGCACTGAAGATCGCGGGATTGCTGTCGCCCTTCATTTCGCGCTCGGTTGCCGGGTTCTGGGCCCGGAACGAGTTGTCGCGTCATCTGCCAATCAACATATCCACCTGTATATCGAACGTGGCGGGCCCGGACTTCCCACTCTACTGCGCAGGCGCGAAGATGGTGGATTACTACGGCCTCGGCGTCCTGACACCGGGCATGGGCATTTTCCATCTGGTGTTCAGCTACTCGGGGAAGGTCACCCTGTCGGTGCTCGCGGACCGCGATATCATGCCGGACCCGGAGTTCTACCACGACTGCCTGATTGCCGCGTACGAGGAACTCTATGCGGCGGCCATCGAACTGGGAGCAGTGAACGCTCGCGCTGCCGGTGTGGCGGCAAAAGCCAAAATAAGTTCTCCAAAACGCCAGCGCGCTATCGGCAGCAGTGCGCCAAAGAATCGTCAACCCGCAAGCGCGCAGAAATCGACTGGCAAGAAACGCGTTCCCGCGAAACGTAAATCGAAGGCGAAGCTAAAGGCGCGAAGCTCCGCGACATCAAAAAAGCCCCGGGCCGGCACAAAAAGCGGCACGCGGAAACCCGTTAAAACAGCGGCGCAGCCGCGCAATCGTCCCGCTACCAAAGCCGGAAGTCCCGCCGCTCGCCCCAAGGCTCGCCGCCGCTCCCGGACGGGAGCGCAGCCTAAACTGCGCACGTCCTGATCAATCAAACTCGCCCCGGAGTACCCCATCCGCACCCGGCGATTAGCAGCAATAAATCGCCGTCAAAAAAAACCCGCCAAGACGGCGGGTATGCAACAACATCTGAGGACCTGGATGGCTAGCTCTCCATCCACCGCAAAAGCGCGGTGATGGCCAACCCGAGCGGGCAAGCACATTGCTGACGCAATTCTCGACCGAGCGGCTATATATATCCAATATATTCAATTGATGATCTCCATGAATTTAATTCATAATACAACCTATGGATACACGCGAACTGGCCCGAGTTGACCTGAACCTGCTGTTATCATTGCAGGTATTGCTGGAAGAGCGCAGCGTTTCCAGGGCCGCCGAACGACTTTTCATCACGCAGCCGGCAATGAGTAAAACCCTTTCTCGACTGCGGCAACTATTCGACGATCCGCTGTTCACACGCACCAGCCAGGGCATGCAACCCACGCCCAGGGCTGAACAACTGGTCAACGGGCTCGCGGACGTCCTGGGCGACATCAGCCAACTGCTCGCGCAGCCCGTTTTCGACCCGTTGGCATTCAAAGGCGAGATTACGCTGGCATTGTCCGAGTACATCGGTGTGGCGCTGCTCCCGCAGCTGATGCAGCGCCTGGGTTCACAAGCGCCGCAGCTTGATCTGCGAGTAATAACGCGGGTGGAAAACCAGCTGGAGGAGCTGGCCCTGGGCAACCTGGATTTCGCGGTGCATATTCGCCAGGCCCACTACAGTAATGATTTTCATGTAGAGGAACTGGGCGAGAGCCCACCCGCCATCCTCGTGCGCGAAGCACACCCCCTGACCGAGGGCGCAATTACCTGGGAGCGATTGGCGAAGTATCCACTGATCCGGCTCTATGTGTCAGACTGGGAACAGTTGGAGCTGCAGCGGAACGCGGAGGCGATCACGCCGTTGATCGATCACCCGATGGGCACACTGGAAATTTCGCACCTCCTGACCGCGATGGAAGTCCTGCGTCAAACGGACTATTTCCTGCCCGGGCCCGCCTATGTACTGCAAAACAGCCACGCAATGGCCGGTATCCTGGGCTTACCCGTACCGGTAGAAAGCCAGGTTGGGATCAGCTATGCACTGGTGGCCCACAAACGAACGCTAAATTCGCCTTTCCATAACTGGCTGTGGGAAGAGATCACCTGTACCATCCGCGGGCTGCGGGCCTCGCAGCAGTACAAACTGCGCCAGCGCATTTCCGCCGACCGGATCGGCAACTGAAAACGGCAAGCCTGGAGCCATGAGCAGCAAAAAACACCGCGCGGAGATACCGCGCTTTAGCACACCCATCATTGAGACGCACTGCCACCTCGACTACCTCACCGACGCGGCACTACCCGAGATTCTTGCGCGCGCCAGCGGCGTAGGTGTGACACGCGCAATCACAATTGCTGTATCACCGGACAATCTGCAACGCGTGCGGGATATCGCGCATGCTCACCCCGCCGTGTGGGGCACACAGGGTATTCATCCGCACGAGGCCGAATCCTATACGCCAGAAGTGGCCGCAAGCCTGCGCGAGGGCCTGGGTGACACGCGAATGGTTGCGGTGGGTGAAATCGGCCTGGATTATTACTATGACCACGCGGACAGGGCCACACAACGTCGAGTGTTTGAAGAGCAACTGGCCCTGGCAACAGAATTGGACTTGCCGGTAGTGATTCACACGCGCGAAGCAGACGACGATACGCGAGACATTCTGCACAACCACCGGCATGGTTTGCCGAGGAAAGGCGTGATACACAGCTTCACTTCATCTGCAGCGCTGGCCGAGTTCTGTATCGACGCCGGTTTCTGTCTCGGTTTTAACGGCATTATCACATTCAACCGGGCAGACAATGTGCGCGACATCGTGCGCGCCACACCGGTCGATCGCATTCTACTCGAAACCGATGCCCCCTATCTCACACCGGTGCCGTACCGGGGCAAGGAGAACGCGCCCTGTTATCTACCGTTTATTGCCCAGCGCGTTGCGCAATTGAAAGAGTTGGATGTAGAAGAGCTACTCGGCAATGCGTATCACAACAGTTCCGCACTGTTTTTTAATGGAGAAATCACTTGAATCAACAGCACCAGGCCGGACGCGGACAGAGCTGACTCATGGAATACCAGGTAGGACAACGCTGGGTCAGTCATGCCGATGCTCAACTTGGGCTGGGCATCGTAGTAAACATTGAAGGTCGCCGTGTGACCCTCGCCTTTCCGGCGGTTTCGGAAGAGCGCACCTATGCCCTGGAAAACGCACCGCTGACGCGACTGCGTTTCAAACCGGGTGACCACATCTGTACCGTCGAGAAGGTCGAGCTGCTACTGACCGAGGTGCATGAACATCAGGGCCTGCTGGTCTATGTCGGCATCGATCATCACGACCGGGAATGCACTGTTTCGGAGCTGGAACTGGACGCTTTCGTGCAGCTCACGACCCCCCAACAGCGCCTGTTGAATGGGCACTTTGACAGCAACGAGGAATTTGCGTTGCGCGTGGCAACACTCGGGCATACTCACGCGCTACAGCAATCACCCGTACGAGGTCTGCTTGGCTCGCGCACCAGCCTGCTACCTCACCAGGTCTATATCGCCAGTGAAGTGGGACAGCGTCACGCGCCCCGGGTCCTGCTGGCCGATGAAGTGGGACTGGGAAAAACTATCGAAGCCGGCATGATCATCCAGCAGCAGCTACTCACCGGCCGCGCGACCCGCGTACTGGTGTTGGTACCCCCTACCCTGCTGCACCAGTGGCTGGTTGAGATGCTGCGCCGTTTCAACCTGCACTTCGCCCTGTTCGATCAACAACGACTGGCGCTGGGCGATGAGGACAACCTGTTCGACACGGAACAGCTCGTGCTGAGCAGCCTTGACCTCCTGCTTGAGGAGCCCGGCCTGTCTGCCCAGGCTCTTGCAGCCGGTTGGGACATGGTCGCCATCGACGAGGCGCACCACCTGCGCTGGTCACCAGAACATGCGGGCGGGGACTACCGCTTCGTAGAGCAGCTCGCAGAACAGACGGCCGGTCTGCTGCTACTGACCGCGACCCCGGAACAAATGGGCCAGGAAAGCCATTTTGCGCGCCTCAGGCTGCTCGATCCGGCGCGATTTCATGACCTCGAGGCCTTCCGCACCGAAGAAGACCGCTATCGGGAATGGAGCGGCATTGTCGATCGCATTGAGGCTGGGGAGGCTGTGGAAGAGCTGCCCGCCGGTATCGACGCCAACCAGCCACGCGAGGCGATTGTCGAACAGGTTCTGGATCGGTATGGCACGGGTCGGGTTCTGTTTCGCAATACACGCGCGGGAATCAGCGGCTTTCCCGAGCGCGTACTGCATCGCTATCCACTGGAGACACCATCGGCCTACGCGCATGCCAGTGGCGAGCTGCTGGAACGTCTGCACCCGGAAACGCCCTACCTGGATGATAGCTGGCTCGATTTCGACCCACGTGTGGAATGGCTGGAAGCCACCCTGAAATCCCTGCGCCCCGAAAAAATTCTGGTGATCTGTGCCCAGGCGGATACCGCGGTGGCCCTTGAGCATCATCTGCATTTGCGCGCGGGCATTCGCTCCGCGGCTTTTTACGAGGGGCTGTCAATCATCGAGAGAGATCGGGCGGCCGCCTATTTTGCCGACGCAGCCGGCGGCGCCCAGACCCTGGTGTGCTCGGAGATCGGCAGCGAGGGGCGCAATTTCCAGTTTGCACAGCACTTGATCCTGTTCGATCTTCCCCTGAATCCGGACCTTCTGGAACAACGCATCGGTCGTCTCGATCGAATCGGCCAGACACGGGATGTGCAGATTCACGTTCCTTTTCTGCGCGGTACTCCGCAGGAGACTCTGCTCGACTGGTTTGATGTCGGGCTGAACCTGTTTCGCGAGAGCTGTTCGGCCGGCTTTATGATCTTCGAGAAATTCCGCGAGAGACTCTTGCGGCAGCTTGAACGGCGCGACGAACACATGTCGGAGTTACTCGACGATACCGCCGCATTTACAGCACAGACAAGGGCCGAGCTGCGCGAGGGGCGGGACCGCCTGCTGGAGCGCAATTCCTGCAAACCGGCAGTAGCAGCCGGGTTGATCGAGCACATACAGGCGGCGGAAGACGGCGACACACTCGAGCACTACCTCGAGTCGCTGTGCGAGGCTTTTGGCGTGGAGACGGAATTTCATTCGGAGCATGCACTGGTACTGAGACCCTCCGAACATATGCTCACCGGCCACTTCCCCGGTGTGCGCGAGGAAGGCACCACCGTAACATTCCGCCGCGAACGCGCAACCGCACGGGAGGACATGGAGTTCCTGACCTGGGAGCACCCCATGCTCCAGGAGGCGATGGAGATGGTGCACTCCACAGAGCTCGGCAACGCCGCCATCGGCACCCTGTCGCTCAAGGGCGTCCCCGCGGGCACACTGCTACTGGAAGTGCTATACACCGTAAACTGTGTTGCGCCACGCCACCTCGGCGTCGAGAGATTCCTGCCACTGAGCCCGATACGCCTGCTGATCGATGCCCGGGGCAAGGACCTGGCTGATATCGTACCGCACAAACGCCTGAATGCTCTCATCGAAAGGGTCAAAAAAGCCACCGCCCTGGCCATCATCAAACAGGTCAGCGCAGAGGTTGAAACCAAGATGCTGCGAGCCAGCGAGCTGGCTCACACGCGTCTTGTCGAGATTCAGCGCGAGGCCGAGAAAGAGATGAGGTCGCTACTGGGGGCTGAACTGGAGCGGCTGCTATCACTGCGCGCAGTCAATCCATCCATCCGCCAGGAGGAAATTGACCACCTGGGCTTCACGCTGGATGAATCGGCCGTGCATATTCAACATGCGAACCTGCAACTACAGGCGTTGAGACTCATAGTCACCACCTAGGCGTCTTGACTCAACGGCAGCGATGCGGGCTCCACGGATATACCGAGAAGCGCAAAAGCGAGCGGCCGATTGTCGCCGGGGTTTGCGGCGCTGCTCACCTCCGCTGGACGCGCGTGCAGCAAACAGATCTCCACAACCGAGAACGGCAACAGCGCAGATAACGGCAGGCTGAGGCTCTGCTGCGCAAGCGACAGATCCATGTCGCCCAGGTCGCGACCGTTCAACTGCACACGGCTACTCGTGATTCCCGCGTAGTAGTGCCCCTTTAGACTGATCTGCAAGTGAGTGTCGCAGTGGTTCAATAACCGTTGATGCAATCGGAAGCGCAGGCAGGACCGCTCTCCGATACTCCATACCCCCCAGTGTTCCGGCTCGCTCCATCCGACAAACAAATCCAGCCTGGACGGCAGATCACTGCCGCTGACACCGGCGACCGCCAGCGTGGGAGAGCGGTTGACCTCCATGACCCGATCCAACAGCGTTTGTGCCCGCGTTTCGATCGCCGCGAAAGCTTCCGTACGCCAACAATCAACCGGTACTGGAAAAGGGAAGCTCACTCCCGGCATATAGCGGCGAGCGAGCTGCCGGTTGCTGCGCCGGAAATGCCGGCGGATCGCGCTCACTGCACGCTGACAAAGAAAATACCGGCTGCTCACGCCATCTTCGGCAAGTACCGACTCCGTCACGTCCTGTAACGCATCAACCGTGTCGCCGCGGGCAGGGTCACGCTTCCAGGCCTGTATCAACAGGGCGCTCTCCACGTCGAGGCTTGGGTTGGTGAGCTTCGCCACGTGCACAAAGCCCGTGTCATCTTCTATACCAAGCTGTTGCAGGAAGTCGACCACCACATCACCCCGCGCGAGCGTCTCCCGGTAGAATGGCCTGACGCTGAAACTTGCACGGGGAATTGCCCGCTCCCAACGACGTAGCGTGCGATAGTAATTGCGCCGGGGATCGCGCAAAAAGGCAAAAGCAATTGCGCGTTGATAAAAACCTGAGGGCGCTGCGATGGAGCGTATTCCCAGCGCTCCGGAATGCATGCGGACCCACTGTAAATGCGCAGACTGGATAAGTTCAGCCTGGTCGCGCACATACACCAGAACAGTCAGCTCATACTCCGCCAGCGCGCGAGCCAGCCTACGGATCTGGCTGCTGGAGAAACGCAGCATGCCTTCCCAGGAAAGTACAGCGCTCGCAAACCCCGCATCGCGGGCCTGCCTGAGCTCATCCATCAGCGCATCAAGCTGGTCTGCGTCGAGCTCGCTGAGTAATGCCGAGTGCCCGTTGTCAGCACCGAGCCCGACCAGCGGAAGATAAACGGAATGGGCGAGCAACCATTCCCTGTTTCCGGGCAGGCTCGACTGAATGGCCGTGCTGCCGGTCTTGTCCGTACCGATATGCAGAATGACTTTCACTAGAGCCTGTGCCCGCCGTTGCCAGAACCGGGCGGAGCCCGGACCACCATATTACTGGACGAAAGCATGCCCGTGGAAGCTTTAGCGCCGGGTCAAAGTGTCCGCAATAGCTCTTGCAGACAACGCACAACCAGCGACTACGCCACACCCGGCGCCAGGCCGGCTGGCGTTGGTTTGAGCGAAAACCGGTGTTATAGTTTTGCGCTGATTAATAAGATACTTCGGTGTAAAAACGGATGGCAGAATACGTTTACCAAGATAAAGAAGAACAGATGCTGAAGTTCGAGGCATTGCTTACCAGTCGCATCGGCGACGAGACCGGCCACCACGAAGCCGCGCATACTGACACGATTAAACTTCTCGCATCGGCTTTGAGTTCGGGCTCAATGCTCGATATTGGCTGCGGCATGGGCCGGATGACCGAAATGGCGGCGGACATTATGGCCGAAGTCGTTGCGCTGGAGCCCGACGTAGACAGGTGCAACTACGCGCGAGGACTGGTTGCGGACTACGCCACGGTGTCTGTCTTGAACCAGATGACCCACGAGTACATGGCAGACAATCCGGGAAAGCAGTTTGACCTCGTGCTGCTTGGTATGGTCCTGCAGCATTTATCCACCAACAACTGCAAGAAAGTGCTTCAGGATGTTGTTGAGTTAACCCGCCCGGGTGGAATGGCAGTGGTCTCCACCACACACGCGCTGGAAAAAGCCCGTTGTTTCACCTACCAGCACCAACCTGATGCGCGAATCACAGAAGAGGAATTCAATCAGTACGCTGATGACTCGCATGCCCAGGATAAAGGTCTTCCGGTACACCGATTTTCGCGCTCCGAGTTGGAAGCGCTGATCCCGGATAGCTTCGAGCTGGTGCTGTGGAGCCAGTATTCATACTACCGACAGCAATATCTCAGATGGTTTGCACGGGTACACCAGGTTGAGCCAGAAGAGCTCATTGATATCGGGAATAGTCAGTTCGTGGTACTGAAGAAGAAGTAACCGGGGAGTGGCGGCGCGAGCATAACCGGTGAAAGTAGTCCTTAATACGGAGGCCCTGCGTCCGCCGATCACGGGAATTGGCAACTATACGTTTCACCTGTTGGAGGAACTTGCCGCCCGTGACGAGATTGACGAGGTCCACTGCTTTAACGGCACCCAATGGATGCAGGCAAAAGCGCAGCTCGCGATCACCGGGGCAGTCCGAGACCACGTTGGCGATAAGAACCCCCGGTTGCTTGAGTGGGGGCTGGAACACATTCGCGATGCAGTTGCCCGCGTACCGGGCGCGAAATACTGTTATTCACGCATCATGGACAGACGCTTCTCGGCGGTCGCTGCGCGGGTTCCAGGGGCGATATACCATGAAACAAACTATGCGCTGAAGCCGTATGCCGGGCCATGCATCACGACCGTGCACGATATGTCGTACAAGACGCACACCGGGTATCACCCCCCGGATGCTGTCGCACGGCTGGAGGCAAACCTGCCACAGTCTATCCGTCGGGCGGACCGCATTATCACCGATTCCAACCTGGTGCGCGAAGAGCTCCTCGCGCATTTTGACGTTCCGGCGGAGAAGGTTCGCACCGTCTATCTGGGCGCCGACCATCACTACCAACCCCGAACGGAAGCACAGACCTCGGAGATACTTTCCCGCCATGGCCTGACACATGGTCAGTACGTGTTGATCGCGGCGACACTTGAGCCGCGCAAGGGCATCGATACCCTGCTCGATGCCTGGCCGCTGTTGCCGGAAGAACTGCGCCGTGCATTCCCGCTTGTGATAATCGGCTCCCGGGGCTGGCACAATGAAGCACTGCTGCGCAAGCTCTCCGCGCTGGTTGCAGGGGGAACCGTTCATCATCTGGGCTATCTGCCGGCAAACGAACTGCCAATGATCTTTTCGGGTGCAGCCGTGTTTAGCTACCCTTCACTATACGAAGGCTTTGGTCTACCCGTTCTGGAAGCGATGAGTAGTGGGGTGCCTGTTATTTGTCGCGACGGAACTGCCATGGCCGAATTCGCAGAAGGCTCTTGCCTGCTGTGTGAAGGCGGTAGCGCGGAGGAGTTGTTTGCGAATCTGCAATTGCTGTTGAGTGATGCCAATGCGCGTGAACGGTGGTCCGGGTTGGGGTTGTCGCAGGCAAAGAAATTTTCCTGGGAGCGTTGCGCCTCGAATACCATCGATATTTATAAAGAAGTATCCTGATACCTGCATCGCGCTTGCGTTGCTTCAAACCCGGCTTTCGATCCGGTCATGCGCTGTCGCACGGCGCCTCAAACGCGGCCGGCATGTCCGGCGGCAAACGCCACCGAGGCATCAGTTCGCATAGCGGTAAGTGTGCTCCGAGAGGTCGAGCTCGGCCAACCCACTGGCACCGACAATCGGCTGCAACGGGGATTGCGGCACCGCCTCCCGCGCGGGATCAATATCGATGCCGAATACCAGCCTCCCCTTGTCCGAGGGCTCTTCCAGTTGCACGAACGAGCGCGGGTTGGCGTTGGCGACGATCTGCTGCAAACCGAGGGTGCTGCCCTGCCACAGATCCGTCAACAGGCCGCTGGGCTCACCGTCGCCAATCGCCGCACAGTCCTCTATCCAGAAACGCCCATGCGTGTCGTCCAGCCACTCCACACCGGTTTTTACATACTCGGGCACGAAGTGATGGTCGATTTGCAGCAGCTTCAGAATACTGGCCATACCATCGCCTTCGATGCCAAACAGGCGGCGCATGCGCATCTGGTATACCGATGCCATGGCAGCGGCGTGATCGGGAATCAAGCGCAGTACTGCATCCATGCCATGCCGCCTGGCAATGCCTGTGTAGCAGGCCCGTTGCAGCAGATGCACGTCCAGTGCAAATTCCTTCACCTGGGTTGCCAGCATCCCTGAATCCAGGTCTTCCAGACGAAAATCGCGTTTGAACGGCCCGGAGTAGTTGGCCATGCCATCCCCGCAAACGGCCGGCCGGCTGAATTCGAACTGCGCTGCCCGCGATTGGGCCACAACCGCGGTCACCGCGTTCTCCTCAACCACACCGATGCGGTCGGCGATCGACACCTCCCAACGACAGGGTCCCGCGGCGGGAATATCATCGGCGTGCGGCGGGCGGTACACCGGTGTGCAGCGCGCACCACGGTTCACCGCCATGACGGTGGCATCAAAGGTCGGATCTTCCATGTGAACGCAGATCTGCGTCTCGGCGGCCTGGTCTTTACCGGTCATCTCGCGCACGCCGTTGTAGGCGCCGCAAGAGGTGAGCCAGAAATATCCCCTGTCGTGCGACTCCACGTCATAGTGAAACTGCAGCCACATGTGAGGCGCACCGATATCGAGTTGAAAGCCCTTCATGATGACATCCACACCGTCACCCTGTATTCCATGCAGAAGACGGTTACGACGGTTATAGATGGGGCTGGAACCCATCCACTCATCGAGCGCCAGCTCTGTCATCGCCTCACTGCCCCAGTACTTCCCCACCAGTGGCAGCATCGAACGATCGTGAATCTGGTTGCACAACATGATCTCGCGGCCAAAACGGGCCAGCGTTTTCGGCGCCAACATCTGCCACGAAAAATCCTCCCGCAGGGGCCCACTGTAATCATGCATTGCTCAACTCCTTGTTGCTACACTTTGCGAATGCTGCTGGCTTGCCGAGCGCCGCTACCGCTTCTGCTGCCGCCGTTGTTGCGCCCGCTATAAGGCTTCCCGGTGCCCGGCAGTCACCAATCACCCGCACCGACAGGCCGGCAGCACCGAGAGCATCTGCAAGACCGGTATCACGCGAAGGTTCACCGGCCACCAGAATACTATCGGCGCTGATACGGGATTCATGCTCCAGCGTTGCGACAATGACCGCTGAACGCTCGATGCGGCGAATTTCCACACCGGTGTTCACCGTGACACCGAGCCTGTCGAGGCGATCCATATGCTCATGCCGTCGCTTCTTGCCCACCTCCGGTGCGATTTTCCTGCCGCTCTCGAGCAGATGTACGCGTCGGCCGCGCCCGGCCAGGAACTCCGCCACTTCGACCGCCACCAGGTCCGCGCCAATGATTACCACCTCGCGCCCCAGGGGCATCCACACGCGACTCAGCCAGCGCATGGCACGCGGTGACATCCAGGGCTGGCAGCGGGGCACCAGAAATTCGACCAATATCCGTTGCCAGTTTCTCAAACGATGGTTGTTTTCCGCCTCCAGCCTGCCCGCGAAAATCTGCCGCAACAGCGACCCGGTGAGCACGTCGGCCCGCTCGACGCCCGGAATGGGCGGTATCTGCACGCGGGCGCCAGTGGCGACGAGCACCTCGTCGGGCTTCATCGCGCGCACGCCCGCCACGGTTGCTTCAACGCCGGTCTGCACGTCGATCGGCAGGCTCTCCACCTCACCCAGGAGCCACTGCAGAAAACGCTCATTGTCACTGTGTACCGTCGACGCCAGCGACAACGACCCTCCCAGACGTCGCTGACGCTCCAACAGGGTCACACTGTGACCCGCTGTCGCCGCCAGCCTGGCCGCCTCCAGGCCGCCCGTGCCGCCACCCACCACAACCACGTTGCGCCTGCCAGGCTGGATTGCGAGTTCCCCTTCGCGTCCGGAAAACGGGTTGATAGCACAGCCAAGATTGTCACGGCTCTGCATCGAGTCGATACAATTCTCGCAGGAGATGCAACGGCGAATCCGCCGTGGTACACCCTTGATCACCTTGTTCGGCAACTCGGGATCCGCCAGCAGCGGTCGCGCCATGGCAATGAGATCGGCCTTGCCCTCGGCGAGAATGCGCTCTCCCACCTCCGGGTCATGAATACGCCCCACCAGCATCACCGGCACATCAACCACGTTCCTGATCGCCTCGGCCTGCGCAGCGTTGTGCGCATCGCCGTACTCCGAGCGCCCCACCATCATGGTGACCAGGGAATCAGAGATGCCCCCGCTTACCCGGAAGCAGCTCACGCCAGCGGCCACCAGTTCGGGCGCCAGGCGTTGCGTGTCATCCAGAGATCGCCCGCCCGGTGAGCGCTCGTAGCCCGAGATACTCAGAGTCACGGGGAAATCATCCCCGGCGCGGGCACGAATTTCACCCAGCACCTCGTTGATCAGGCGCGTGCGCGTCTCGGCGCGAAACGCCGAGTAGTCATCGGTACGCTTGTTGCGCAGGGGCGAAAGAAAGGAGCCGAGCAGGTTGTAACAGTGAGCGGCATGTAACTCTATGCCGTCGTAGCCGGCTTCCCGCGCGCGCCGTGCAGCTTCACCGTACTGTGCGGCTATGCCGGGCAATTCGGCGATATCCAGTTCCCGGCTGGCCCAGCCCCACACGGGCGCGACATTCACAGATGGCCCCAGGGTTTGCGGCCCGCCAAACATCGGCGCCACGCTCTCCGGGCCCGTGTGGCTTATTTGTGGCTGCACCTTCGCGCCGTGGGCATGAATGCGCTCGGTAATCTGGCGGTGCGCATCGATGTAGCGGTCGTGGCCGAGAGTCATTGATCGGTGCATATACCGGTGCGTTTCATCCACCGTAATAAGCTCCATGGTGATCAGCCCCACGCCCCCTTTCGCGCGCTCCTCGAAATAGCGGATGAGACGTTCGCTGGGTGTCTGGTCGTCATTGCAATAAGCGGTGGTCATAGGTGACATGACCATGCGGTTTTTCAGCGTCATGGTGCCGATGCGGGCGGGAGATGTGAGCAGTGGAAAGCGAGTGTTGACCTGCATATGGGCATCGGCTCTAAATTCAATGTATGCTGCGCAGAGTGGGTCCGGCATTCGAATAGCCGTCCCGACGGTGACACTGTTTTATAGAGTAAACTATAATTTAACCTGAGCAAACTCAACAGGCAGGCCAGCGTGGGGTTGCCAGGGCGCCCCTCCCCGGGCGACATTGTTCAGACAATCAACCCGCCGGCGCTGGCCACACCCGAAGGCAACCAGGAACACGACAAGGTCAGTATGAACGCAGTAGATCTCTCCGACACTAAAAACCGTCATCTTGGTAAAATCCTCGCGCTGCAGGCAGCCGCGAACGGGGACACAGATTTCCTCATCACTGATGAGCAACGCATCACGTTTGCCGAAGCGGAGACGCTCAGCAATCGCCTTGCCACCGGTTTTGCCGAGCTGGGCGTGGGCCGGGGGGACCGGGTCTCGTTCTATGTAGGCAACGTGCCGGAACTGGTGCTCATGTGCCTGGCACTGAACAAGCTCGGCGCCATCTGGGTGCCTGTGTGCACTGATTACAAGGGTGAATGGCTGAGCGACACGCTCACGCGCAGTCGCGCCGACGTGCTCGTCACCGACCGGGAACACCTCGAACAGATCAGCGAAATAGCCGCCCGGCTCGGGCACCACCACCTGGTGGTGATTGAAGAGGAGGCTGCGGGCGACGCAGGCGCCGTCAGCTTCAGTCAACTGGCGGAGCACCCTCCCCTGGACCCCGCTTACGACACCATGGACTACTGTGACACCAACGCCATCCTGTGGACATCCGGCACCACCGGAAAATCCAAGGGCGTCATGGTGGCACACAACAACTGGATCCGCTCCACCCTGCTCGGCACGGCGCTACAGTATGAAACACGCAAGGGCGACATCGCCTACTGCGCCATGCCGCTGTACAACGCCGGCGCCTGGCTGACCAGCATAGTGCGCGCCCTGATGATGGGTATCGGCGTGGTGATCGAAAAGAAGTTTTCCGTCACCCAATTTATGGAGCGCATCAAGCATTTCGGCGCCACCCAGACCTTTGCAGTGGGCTCCATGGGCGTATTCCTCATGGGCACGCCGGAGCGCGAGGACGATGCGGACACGCCACTGCGCGAGGCCGGCATCGTGCCGCTGCCACCGGCGATGTGGGAAGATTTCGCGCGGCGATTCGACGTCAAGCTGGTCCGTTCAGGGCTGGGACAGAGCGAATGCCTGCTCACGTTGAACCATGAGCACTGCGATATAGATGCGCCGGTCTACGCTCTGGGCTGGCCGCCACCGGATGCGGACGTGCGCCTGTTCGACGACGACGGCAACGAAGTACCTGACGGGGAAGCGGGTGAAATCTGCGTGCGGCCGCTCGAGCCCTGCATCCTGTTCAACGGCTACTTTGACAACCCCGAGGCCACGGCGGCAGCTTTTCGCGGCGATTGGTTCCTGACCGGCGACATGGCGCGCAAAGACCCTCAAAACGGCGCTTTTTTCTTTGTCGACCGGAAGAAAGACGCGGTGCGCTTTGCGGGTAGAAATATTTCCACTGTCGAAGTGGAAAGCGTGGTCATGCGTCACCCCGACGTGGCCCAGGCCGCGGCCTTCGGCATTCCCAGTGAAGCGCTGGACAGCGAAGATGAACTCAAGATCAACCTGGTGTTGAAGGCTAACGCCGCTCCCAGCCACGAGGAGATTGCGGCATTCATCAATGACAACGCACCCTACTACTTTGTGCCGCGCTACATGGAGTTCGTCGACGCGCTACCCTATACGCCAACCAACAAAGTGCAGAAATATCAGCTGCGCAATACCGGCGTGACGGACACCACCTGGGATTTGCAGGACTCCCACTACAAGCCCAAACGCTAGCATGTTAATGTGCTGAAGACATACTGATCAGGAGATTTACCGGCGCGCAAGCACCGTGGGCGACACCCGTGGTTGGTCTGCGTGCGGGATACAAGCGGCGATGTGGTGGTGGCTGTCGGAGCAATGGTGGGTTCTAGCCCCGGGAACGAATCGGCAGCAGTGGGCAAAGCTCGGCAAAGGGGGTAAGGTCTGGATTTACGATGCCCGCGGGCGCGCGATTATCAAGACCCGGTATCCCAATCGCCTGTATGCAATCACCAAATTGCGTCGACGCGGTTTCCGCAGGCTTCGCAAGCGCGACGTAATCAGCCCGCCGGAGAGTTCGTGAGCAGTGCAGAGGCATTGCCCTGAGCACCGCCGACAACACCCCGTTTTGCCTGCCGCTACCGACAGTTCGCCCCCACTGAAAGACGACCAAAACCATGACCACAACCGTGTCCAGCCTGTTTCGTTACCCTGTCAAGAGCCTCCAGGGAGAGGCCCACTCTTCGCTGGTATTTGGCGAACGCGGTGCCCGGGGCGACCGCGTCTGGGCGGTACGCGATGAGGTACGCGGCGGCATTCGCGGGGGCAAGAAGATTCCCGCGCTGATGACCCTGGCGGCTCGCTACCCGGGGGCGGTGGCAGCCGAAGGGTCCAGCCCGGCGCTGATCACTGCGGCCGACGGGAGTACACGCGAAACGGGCAGCACCGACATCAATGCCTGGCTCAGCCAGCAGCTCGATCACCCGGTGACCCTGTGGCCACTGTTACCGGCTGATGCCTTGGATCATTACCGCCGCGGCGCACCTGACAGTGAGGACTTTGAGCAGGAAATGCGCGACATGTTCGCGCGCACTGAGGATGAGCCCCTCCCGGACCTCGAAATATTTTCAGAGGTGATCGAGTACGAATCTCCGCCGGGTACCTACTTTGATGCTTTCCCGGTACTGCTGCTGACACAGCAGTCCCTGGAGAGCATGGCCCGACATCGCCCGGAGTCGCAGTTTCACGTGGACAGGTTTCGCCCCAACATTCTGCTCGATATGCCCGACAGCGAACACCCGTTTCCCGAACGTGAATGGCTGGGCAGCCGCCTGCAGATAGGCGAAGTCGTGCTGGAAGCGGTGGGCGAGTGCCCACGCTGCTCCATGACAACCCACGGTTTCGGCGAGTTGCCAAAAGACCCGGGCATCATGCGTGCGCTGGTACAGGCCAACAACGGCAATATCGGTTTGTATGCGAAAGTGGTGAAGGGGGGAACCATCAACATCGGCGACCCGCTGCAGCGGATTCCCGACACTGATTGAGAGACCCTCAGGCCAGGCGCTCTCTCAATTGCTCGCGCAGTTGTGCACCTCAACCGCTACGTGCGCCAGACCCAGTGACCCGGGCAACCGCGCTTTGTAGGCTCCAGGAGTCATGGGTGCATCCGCCACCACGGCAATCTGGGCCGCGTAGATGTCCGGGCCGATAGACCAGACGTGCAGGTCGGTGATACGCGTGTCGCCGTCGTCCTCCAGCGCCACCTGAATCTGTTCCAGCACGCGCTGTGGCGCCTGACGATCGAGCAGTACCGCGCCGCTCGTCCGCAACAAACCGTATGACCAGCGCGCGACCAGCAGCGCGCCGACAATACCCACGGCAGGGTCCATCCAGAGGAACCCGAAGTACTTCGCCGTGAGTAAAGCCACAATTGCCAACACCGACGTCAATGCGTCGGCGATCACGTGCAGGTAGGCCGAGCGCAAGTTGTGGTCATGCCCGTGGTCGTGCTTGTCCGCCGCGTGGTGATGATGGTCGTGCGCATGTTCCCCGGCACCCAGGATAAGCACACTGACGCCATTCACAATGAGGCCCAGGATCGCAACGAAAATGGCCTGGTTAAACACGATCTCAACCGGGTTGAGTATTCTCACTACACTCTCAAAAGCCATGAAAAGCGCAAAAATCGCGAGCAGTACTGCGCCGGTGAAGCCGCCCAGCGCGTTGACCTTGCCGGTGCCGAAACTGAAGTCCCGGTTGCGCGCGTTCCGCCGCGCGTAGGCGTAGGCAAATGCGGTGATGCCGAGAGCAGCCGTGTGCGAAGCCATGTGCAGGCCGTCCGCCAGCAGGGCCATTGAGCCGAACACGACGCCCGCGACCAGCTCGACCACCATCATAATCGCGGTTATTGCAATAACCAGGAGCGTGCGTGTTTCACCGGGCCGCCGCTGATCCTGCGCAAAGGTGTGATCATGCTGCCAGTGCTCAATCTCGTGTCTGTGCATAAGGTTTAATTGCCTTGGAACCAACGTTTCCGGGAAGAATTGTCCGAAATCAATTGTCGATGTTTCAGCGAGCCCATAGGATAAACGATTCTCCTGGAGACCTGTTTATGAATCGCAAACTCCTGATCACCCTGCATCTTTACCTGGCCGCATTCCTGGCGCCGGCAATACTCCTGGTAGCCATTTCCGGGGGGCTTTACCTGGCCGGGGTAAAAGGCCATGTGGAGCAGACAGGCATTTATCGCAGCGCGGACAGCACACTCGACCCAGAGGCTTCCACCTTGAATGAAGACGTCACTGCCCTGCTGGCAGAGGCAGGTGTGCAAGACTACAGTTTCGAGTATGTGAAGGTCAGCGGCAATATGCTGACTACCCGCCCGACATCCAGAAACCATTACATCGTCAAAATCGGCGCTGGCGAAGCGGAGGTTATCGCTGCGCGCCCGAACCTGCAAAGTCGCATGATCGAGCTGCACAAGGGCCACGGCCCTACCCTCTTCAAGACTTATCAGAAAGGCTTCGCGATAGGCCTCGCGCTTATCCTGCTGAGTGGCCTCTGGCTGGGCGTCTCCGCGGCGAGGTTGAGGCGCCCCACGCTGTTGACAGCGGCCGCGGGCACCATCGTTTTTGCATTGCTGGTGATCTAGGTTTCGACGCTACAGGTATCGCGTATCCCTGTGACTTCTGCTTTGTTGGCGCCACGACTTGTGACACGACCACAACAAGACTCAGGAATGTCAAAATTTTTTACGTTTGTGGCATTCATTGTTGCACCGACAATATTATGCGCCTGATAAAATAAAAAAATTCAGCAAATGGCACCTTTTTTGCTGGCCATTCTCGCGACCCGGCCGCCCCATTTAGCCAGGTCAATGCACTCCCCCTCGATTTACTCAATGGAATGAGCAGGTACCACATGGTTAGAATCTTGTTCGGGATAGCCCTTGGCTTTTTTTCTACGCTTGCGATGGCCGATAGCATTCGACTGGTCTGGTCGGCCACCAATGGTGCAGGCACTATCGGTTCCAGCAACATCACGGCGGCAACGGGAGATAGTTTGTCCCTGGATGTCATTCTCGATAGTTCGCTGGGTGCCGGTATGGCTGCTGTGTCCCTGAATTTCGCGTCTTCTCCACTGTCGCTACAATCCGTAGTTCCTTCCACAACCCTGGACCCTGACTTCTCAATGGCAGCGGTCGAGGCTAACGCGGGAACGCCTGTGCTCTATGACGGCACCGGAGATGGCGTTGTGGGCCTGCCAGACCTGGCTGGCTTGCGAGCAAACTTTTTCGGCACCAGTTCCGCCTATGACTTCAATTCTGATGGCGTTGTAAACTTTATAGACCTGGCATTATTCAGAACCAATTTCGGTGCTGGCTCACCCGTGACACCGAGCGCAACCAGATCCCTGTACATCAGTATTGGAGATTTCGATCTGGCAACCCTGGCACCGAGCCAATTGCTGGCGACACTGAATTTTGACGTAACAGGCGTTGGGTCAGGCAATATCAACCCCGGTTTTAACCCGGGGATAGATGGCGTCTTCGATGCGGGCCTTCAGGATCTCACTTCTACCATCACGCTATCTGGCGCAACGGTAACCGTAGTGCCACTTCCAGCCGCTGTCTGGATGTTTGGTTCTGCGTTGCTCTGTCTGGTGGGGCTGAAACGTCGGAGGCGTTTGCGCGCATAGGTCCTGAGTTAGTACATTGTCCTCCGGCCCCAATGGGTGGCCAGAAGAGGCAGAAAAAGGATTGGGCTATACGTCTGCAGGGGAAGTGGCCCCCATCGCCCGATTTTCTAAAAAACCATTCTGCCACCTGATTATACC
>CAZFJQ010000037.1:0-35564 GCA_964519755.1 uncultured Halioglobus sp. | reverse complement strand
TATCCCGGACTCAGCTACGGCATATCGGGCATGGCGGAGGAAGAGGCAAAAATGGCTTCGAGCATGCTCATCGGTTTTGCCCTGTCACTGTTTGGAATCTACGGCCTGCTTGCCATCCCCACCAAGAGTTACCTGCAACCGCTGATCATCATGGGCGTTATTCCCTTCGGCATGATCGGCGCAATATTCGGGCACTGGGTCACCGGCTACCCGCTCAGCATGATGTCGCTCATGGGGGTCATCGCGCTCAGTGGCGTGGTCGTGAACGACAGCCTCATTCTGGTCGACTTCGTGAATAAATCCATCGCCGCCGGCACAGAACGTTTTACTGCGGTAGCGCAGGCCGGCATGCGGCGTTTCCGCGCGATTCTGCTGACATCGCTGACCACGTTTTTTGGCCTGGTACCGATGCTGCTGGAAGACTCGATTCAGGCGGAACAGATGATCCCGATGGCGGTTTCGCTCGCCTACGGTATTGTTTTTGCAACGGTCATCACGCTGCTGCTCATCCCCAGCCTTTACATGATTCTCAATGACCTGGACCAATGGCGGCAGACGCGCCAGGCCGGCAACGAGACACTGGCAACCGGCCGGCACTGACACCTGTCCAGTCGGCGAGCGGTGAGTACTTCAGCGAGCGAAACACGCTGGCGACAACGCCGCGTACCTGCCTGCCGTCAACGCGCCCCGGCACACGCGATGCAGCGCAGGTAGAGATGTCCGGGATCGGCCAGCGCATCCAGCTCGGCGGCCGCGGCGCGTACCGGCGCCAGTATCCTGTCCACGCCCAGGTTGCCTGTCACCCCACTGTTGCGCAGCCAGCCGCTGAACGCTGTCCGGTTTGCCAGTTGCCTGAGCAGCATTTCCTGCGGTGAGAGTGGCATTTCCCGGTAGTCGACCTCATAACCCGTGATGTCGGCAAGTCCGGCGGCCGAGGCGATGGCATCATCCAGGCTGCCCAGCTGATCAACCAGGCCCACGGCAAGCGCCTCGGTCGCGCTCCAGACACGTCCTGCAGCGAGCGGTTCTACCTGCTCGGTAGTCATTCCGCGCCCCCGCGCCACTATCTCCAGAAAGGAGCGATACGCAAAATCCACGCCGCTGTTCAGCGCCGACTCCAGTTTGGGGTCCAGTGGGCGGTCGGGCCGCAGTGCACCGGCGAGCTCCGTGGTTCCCACGCCATCGGTGTGCACGCCGATCCGCCCGAGCAGGTCTTCGAAGGTCGGGAAGGCCGCAAAAACACCGATACTGCCGGTAATCGTGGACGGCGTAGCCCATATTTCATCCGCCTCCGCGGCGATGTAGTACCCGCCGGATGCCGCCACGGCACCCATGGAGACCACGACGGGAATGCCACTGGCGCGCGCCTCCGCCACCTGCCTGCGTATCACCTCAGAGGCAAACAGGCTGCCGCCGCCGCTATCGATGCGCAATACAATCGCGCCGACGCCGTCGTCTTCCACGGCGTTGCGAATCAGTCGCGCGAGTGAGTCTCCGCCGATAGCACCCGGCGGCTGCTCCCCCGGCAGCATCGTGCCCTGCGCGGTAATTACCGCCACGCGATCGCCCCGGGGCCCGGATAGAGACAGCGGGCGCTTGCGCGCCACATAGCGCTCGAAAACCACCGCCTCGTAAAGGCCATCATCATTCTCGGCGCCAACGATACTGATCAGGTGCTCGTTGGCCTCACTGCGATCCATCACCTGGTCCACCAGGCCCGCACGCAGGGCCGCCCTGGCAGCGTCACCGCGCGTCTCACGCAGCCTGTCAGCGAAATTGTTGATATACAGATCGACACTGCCCGGGGCCAGCTCACGCTGCATTTCCACGGTGGAGGCATATTGTTTCCAGAGGTTTGAAAGCCAGCGAGAGGTCACTTCACGCTCACCCTCGGACATATCGTTGCGCTTGAACGGCTCAACCGCCGACTTGAACTCCCCCGCGCGGAAAACATGCACGTTGACTGAAACCTTGTCCAGGGCTTCCTTGAAGTAATTGCGATAGCTGCTGAAACCCTCCAGCGCCACCCCGCCCAGCGGGTGGACAATAACCTCGTCGGCATGGCTGGCCAGCAGGTACTGATCCTGGGAGAAATAATCGCCGACCGCGATAACCGGCTTGCCGGTGTCACGGAAAACAGTCAGGGCTTCGACAATTTCCTGGGTCTTGCTGATTCCCACATACCCCAGCGCGTCGAGCTCCAGCACCAGTGCGGTGATAGCAGGGTCGTCCGCCGCGAATTCGATGGCATCCAGCAGATCCCGCAGCAACACCTCGTGCGCTGCCGGGGAGGATTCCACGAGCAGCGCCTGCAATGGGTCGACCGGCGAGCGCTGATCGACGACCGTCCCGCTGAGATTCAGCAGCAGGGCGGCTTGCTCTGGCAAGGGCTCGGGAGTCCCGCCTATATAAACAAACCAGATCACCGCCAGCAAAGCCAGGAACAACAGGTTGGACAACGCCAGCCGCACACGCGTAATGCCGTTCCACAACGCTGACAATACTCTCGCCGGCAGTGACCTCTTTGCCATCTATTGCTCCCTAATTTCCCGGACTACTGGGGCTGCCGGGTTGCCAGCCGGATCTCTTGAGCGCGCCAGCGCACGTACAACATGGCGGCAATGAACAACACCACCGTGGCTACCATGCCGGTAATCGTCAGCGGGTTTGCCGGGTCGGCAAACAGGCGTTGCACGAGTAGCATGAAGTAGCCCAGGCAAACGAAACACACCCATATAAAACTGCGCAGATTATCCTTCAGCATACCGCGTAGAAAAAGCAGCAGAGGCAACATTTTCAGTAACCAGATAAACCAGGGGGCGCCCCCTGCAAAGGCATCTGCTGCCTGTTGCAGCAACAGTACCCAGTAGCTCAGCCAGGTCACCTGGCGTGCGCGGGAGGACAACTGGCTCATTGCGCCCCCCGACCCGCGGCAATGCCTGCAACACGTGCGCCGAGTGCCCGGCAGAGGCCTGCCTCTTTTTCATCCAGTGCGCGACTCCTGTCATCGCCCGCCCAGTGAGACGCGCCATAGGGCGTACCACCAGACGATGCCGTCATCAGGCCGGGCTCACTGTAGGGCAACCCCACAATCAGCATACCGTGGTGAAGTAGCGGGAGCATCATGCTGAGTAAGGTCGACTCCTGGCCGCCGTGCAAACTGGCGGTAGAAGTGAAACATGCCGCGGGCTTGTCGATCAGGGCACCGCTCATCCACAGGGATGAGGTCTGGTCGAGGAAATACTTGAGGGGCGCGGCCATGTTGCCAAAGCGAGTCGGGCTGCCGAGGACCAGCCCCGCACAATCCCGCAACTGCGGGATGTCACAATAGAGTGGCCCCGTTGCGGGAATCTCGTCGTCCACCTGCTCACAGGTCGCAGATACCGGCGGTACAGTCCGCAACCGTGCGCTCATGCCGGACACGCGCTCGACACCACGGGCGACCTGCTCCGCCATTGCCGCGACAGCACCGCCGCGGGAATAATACAGCACCAGAACATAGGGCTCGCTCATCAGTTCAGCAGGTCCAGCACATTCTCCGGGGGACGACCGATGATCGCACGGTCGCCACGCACCACGATCGGGCGTTGTAATAGCCGCGGGTGTGCAGCGATCGCCGCTATAATCCCGGCTTCGCTCGATGCAGTGCTGAGCCCGGCGGAGCGGTACTCTTCCTCGTTGCGCCGCACCAGCTCAATTGCCGGTATTCCAAGCCTGGCGAGCAGCTGACGTAGCTCGGCGGTGCCCGGGGGCGTGTCCAGGTACAGCACAATCTCCGGGGATACGCCGTTTTCCTGCAGCAACGCCAGCGCCTCGCGCGATTTGGAACAGCGGGGATTATGGTAGATGGTTAATTCGGGCATACAGCGTTCCACGGGCGATGCGGGTCGCCGAAGATTACAGGATTTCACGGCAAGCGAAAACCTGCGCCCCGATGCGTTGCAGGCCGGGATGACAATCATGCGATAATCCCGTCATGGAAAATCTCAGGCAGGCTTTGCACGAACCGCTGCAGCGAGCACGCTACGTGCTCGCGCGCTACAGTGCTGACCGCTGTTCGGAGAATGCAGCCGCCCTGACCTACATGAGCCTGTTCGCACTGGTACCGCTGCTCACGGTGCTCTACACCATGGCCTCCGCAATTCCGGCATTCCAGGGTGCCGAGAGCAAGATGCAGGCCTTCCTGTTCACTCACCTGGTACCAGAAACCAGTTCGGAAATTGAGCAGTACCTGAACGATTTTTCGCAACAGGCGAAAAACCTGACCGGCCCCGGCATCGCGTTTGTCCTGATTACCGCCGTGCTCATGCTGCGCAATATAGAAAAGGCTTTCAATTTGATCTGGCGCGCGCGGGAGAATCGCAACCCGGTAGCCAGTTTTCTGCTGTACTGGGCCGTGCTTACACTCGCGCCCATTACCATCGGCCTGGCGCTTGGGCTGGGAACCTACATCGAAACGGCATCACACGCACTCGAGCGTTTCGATTTCGTAGGCATACGCGCCCTGCTGCTGCCATTGGCGCCGCTGGCGCTATCGACCGCGGGTTTTTCTCTCGTGTATGTTGCCGTTCCCAATTGCCAGGTGCCCTTCAAGCACGCTTTGGTAGGAGGCCTGGTGGCGGCGTTGGTGTTTGATATCGGACGAGGTGCATTCACCGACCTGATGCTCCGCTCGAGCATTTCCTCTATCTATGGCGCCTTTGCTGCAGTACCGCTTTTCATGTTCTGGATTTACCTGTCGTGGAACATCGTGTTGATGGGAGGCATTCTGGTGCACAGCCTTTCCGCCTATCAAACCAGTGCCCAGGCAAGTCGTCCCAATGTACTGAAGGCTCTCGACGTGCTGTATCTCTTCTGGCAGAAGCAACGTGAAGGCCGACCGGTCAGCGAAAAGGAGCTGCTGCGGGGCTCGCATGCCGTGGTAAGCACACTGGACAGCGATACCTGGAGTGAGCTGCGCGATATCTTCCTGGCGCAGCGTCTTGTCACGCAGAATGATCGCGGGCATTATCTGCTGGCGCGCGATCTTCACGGTGTCAAATTCTGGCAGCTCAAGGCCTGGGTCAACGATGAGAAACCACTCGATCGCGCGGACCTGGCCGGCGGCCTTGACTGGCAGAATCGCGCCTATCAACTGCTGCAGGCCGAACGCGACAGCCAACGCGACATTCTCAGCATTGACCTGGTGGAGCTTTTCTCCCAATGAAAGCATTGATTTTTCTCTCGTTGGCGCTTGCTCTGACAGCGTGCACTGCCGATACAGACCAGAGCGGTGATACCACGCTCAGCGAATTTCGCGGGCAATGGCTGGTTATCAACTACTGGGCGCAATGGTGCGCCCCCTGTATCGAGGAAATTCCAGAACTCAATGCGCTGGCGACGGCACGGCCGGACATCCAGGTACTGGGCGTTAACTTCGATGGCGCAGAGGGAGAAGACCTCGCGCAACAAGAGCGGGAACTCGGCGTGGCGTTCCGCACGTTGGCGTCAGATCCTGCGGCCGAACTCGGCATAGAGCGCCCGAACGTGCTCCCAACCACCTTGCTTGTCAATCCGGAGGGTAGCGTTGCGACAAGCATGGTGGGGCCACAGACACTGGAATCCCTGCAACGCGCGCTCAACGGCGCCGCCGGGATTGCCGCTGAGTAGCCCCAAAAAAAAACCGGCCATAAGGCCGGTGCATGCGGGGGCTTAACCAGAAAGCTATGGAACCCGGGTGAAACCGGTTTAACGTCGATAGTGCTTTGCCTACAAGACTCGAATTGCATACCTGCCACCGACATATCTGGGACACGCGGTGCCGAGCGGGGTTCCGTGAAGCGAGTAAAAATTTTATCCCCGATACGCAGAAACGGACCGGTTGCACACGGGGGGCAGCCGGTACTACCCTTGCACCTCTGGGCCCGGCGACAGGCGCTGGGTCACAAGTCATTGATCAGGAAGCGGTTATGAGCAAAATCTTCAACAACAATGCCGAAGCCATTGGCGGCACGCCGCTGGTGAAGATCAATCACATCAGCGAGGGGACTATTTACGCCAAGCTGGAAAACCGCAACCCCGCCATGTCGGTCAAATGCCGCATAGGTGCCAGCATGGTGGCTGCAGCAGAGGCCGACGGCCACCTGCGACCGGGCATGACTATCGTTGAACCTACCAGCGGCAATACCGGTATTGCACTGGCCTTTGTCGCGGCCGCGAAAGGCTACCGCTGCATCCTGACGATGCCGAATACCATGAGCCTGGAGCGGCGCATGCTGATGAAATCGTTGGGGGCCGAGATTGTGCTCACGGACGGAGCAAAAGGTATCCCGGCCGCAATCGAGCGGGCTGAGGGCATTCTGGCGTCCGATCCCGACCGTTACTGGGGGCCGCACCAGTTTGAGAACCCGGCCAACCCGGCCATCCACGAAGAAACGACCGGACCAGAGATCTGGACGGATACCGATGGCGCGGTCGACATAGTCGTCTCCGGAGTCGGCACCGGCGGCACTATCACCGGTATAGGACGCTACCTGAAACACACCAGGGGCAAAGCCGTTCACTGCGTGGCGGTTGAGCCAGACAGCAGCAGCATGATAAGCGCGGCAATGGCGGGCGAAGAGCCCAAGCACGGGCCGCACAAAATCCAGGGCATCGGCGCCGGCTTCGTGCCGGCCAATCTCGACCTGTCAGTCGTTGACCAGGTAGAGCACGTGTCCAACGAGGACGCTATGGCGTGGGCGCACAAATTGATGCAGCGCGAGGGCATTCTCGCTGGCATTTCCTCGGGCGCAGCCATGGCTGTGGCGGATCGTATCGCACAACAGGAGGCACACCGGGGCAAAACGATCGTGGTAATTCTGCCCGACTCCGGCGAGCGCTACCTGAGTTCGGCGCTCTTTGCCGACACTTTCAGTGACAACGAAACCCAACAGGGCACGATCACAGCCTGAAGCCTGCGGCCGGGCCGCTGTGGCAGGCCGTCAGCGTGACAACAGCCGCTGCAGCTTTTTCTTGACGGCCGGCCACTCTTTGTCGATGACGCTGAAGTAGACCGAATCACGCACATAATTGCCCTGCACGATCATATGGTTGCGCAGCACCCCCTCACGCGTGGCACCGATGCGCTCCAGGGCGCGCTGTGACCTGAGGTTGCGGGCATCGGCCTTGAACTCCACCCGCAGGCAACCCAACCGCTCTATCGCGTGCGACAGCAGCAGGAGTTTCGCTTCCGTGTTCACCCCCGTTCGCTGCCACTCCTGCCCCAGCCAGGTCCAGCCGATTTCCAGGCTACGATGCTCGGCACGGATATTCAAAAACCGTGTGCTGCCCACCACCCGACCCTTGTGCGTCTCCACAATGGCAAAGGGCTGCTGGCAGGGCGACTCAAGCGCCTCTGTTATCCACTGCCGGGTGTCGGCAAGATCGACAAAACAGGCTCGTGGCATGTACGCCCAGTCGGGCGCCGAGCGACCACGGTTGTACAAACCCTGGGCATGTTCCTCACTCAGCGGCTCGAGTCGGATGCCCCTGCCCTCGAGCGTACACGCGGACTCAAAACCCATTGGCCAGCTCCCGGGCGGTATTCGCCGACAATGCGGCACGATAATATTTCAGGCCGAAGGCGAGCAGCACCGCGGCCAGCGGGCAAACCAATAGCGGCAGTATCCCCAGTGACCAGGCGAGAGCACCGTCGTCGGCGAAAACGAAATCAGTGATGGCCGCTACCGCGCTCGGCCCGATGGCAAGGCCGAACAGGTTGGTCATAAAAAGCAGCAGGGCCGAAATTTGCGCGCGCATGCGGTTGGGGGTGATTCCCTGCAGTGCCGCTATCGCCAACGCGAAATAGCTATTGAGAAAAAACACGATGGGTATTGCCAGCCAAAGCGCCAGCTCGCTGCTGGCAAACATGGGTCCAAGTGCCGCCGGGGGCAGCCAGAGCAGGGCAATCCACAGGATCAGGCGCATATCGGCATCGGCATAACCGCGCGCCAGCAACGGCTTTGCACTAAAGCCTGCCAGCAGGGTGCCAGCGCTGCCGGCAAGAATGAAAATGGCGCCGAACTGCGACCCTGCCTCTGATCGACTCATCCCGTGATTGCGCACCAGAAACTCCGGATACCAGGCCATGGTGCCGTAGCCGAGTACCGCCAACAACGACACCGCCAGTATCAGGCTGCCATAGGCCTGCCAGTGACATCGCAGCTGTTCGCCAACCTCTGCCAGGCTGTACCCAGCCGCCGCGGCGGGCTGCAATCCCCGGCGCTCGGGCTCCACCATCAGCGAGAGCAACAGCACCAGCAGAAAGCCGGGCAGACCGACAATCACAAAGGTAGTCTGCCAGGGCCGCAATTCACCGAGCAGGGGCAGGTTGAGGGCACCGTACACGCTGAAATAGTCGAACACCGCGCCCCCCACCATGTACGCCAGGCCGCCACCCACGGTGATACCCAGGGTGTAAACGGCGATTGCCCTCGGTAGTTCGGCGCTGTCGAAATAGTCACTGAGTAAACTGTAAGCGGGAGGAGACAGGGCGGCCTCTCCCACGCCGACGCCGACCCTGGCCAGGAACAGCGCACCGAAACTGCGCGCGACGCCACACAGGCAGGTCATCAAACTCCAGAAAAACACACCTGCGGTTATCACCCATTTGCGGCTACCACGATCCGCCAGCCGGGCAATCGGCAGGCCAAGGACAATATAGAACATGGAGAACGCGAAGCCGTGGAGCAGGCTGTACTGGAAATCACTGATGGCAAAGTCTTCCCGGATGGGCCCGATCAGGACGGCCATGACATTGCGATCGACGAACGACAGGATATAGGCCAGCAGCAGTATACACAGCGCGTAGCCAGCGCCGGGCTGTCTTGTGCCAGCTACCGCTGTCATGCGCAGCAGCACCCAACTCGCGACAAAGCACGAAAGCCTTTCAAGGCAGCAGCACGCTCGAGCCGCTGGTGCGCCTGCCCTCCAGGTCCCTGTGCGCCTGCTGCACCTCCTCCAACGCATAGCGCTGGTTGATTTCCACCCGCAGTTCACCGTTCAGCACACGCGAAAAGACCTCCCCGGCCGAGCCCCTGAGTTCGTCTGTGCTGGCTGTGTAGGTCAATAAGGTGGGACGCGTGACGTACAGCGAACCCTTGTTGGCCAGAAGCTGCAGGTCAAGGGGCGCCGGCGCGCCGGAGGCATTGCCGAAACTCACCAGCAGCCCACGCGGGCGCAAACAATCGAGCGAGATCGAAAACGTGTCCCTGCCCACGCCATCATAAACAACCGGTAGCTTCTCGCCGCCGGTGATAGACAGCACACGCTCCAGAACATCTTCCTCGGTATAGTTGATGACATGCTCAAAGCCGTGCGACAGGGCCTGCTCGGCCTTCTCAGGCGAGCTTACGGTACCAATGGCGCGCGCCCCGATACTTGCGGCCCATTGCCCGAACAACAGGCCGACACCACCGGCAGCCGCGTGAAAAAGGCAGTACTCCCCCGCCTGCAACGCATAGGTGCGCCGCAATAAATACTCAACGGTCTGGCCCTTCAGCAGGACCGCAGCGGCCTGTTCAAAATCGATCTCCGCGGGAACCCTGACCAGGCGCTCCTCAGGCAGGTTAATGGCCTGGGAGTAGGCGCCGAAACCCGCAGAGCAATAGGCGACCCTGTCGCCCACCGCGAGCTTGCAACCCTCGCCCACCGCTTCAACCACTCCGGCGGCTTCCATTCCCAGGCCAATAGGAAGCGGCAGGGGGTACAGACCACTACGATGATAGGTGTCAATGTAGTTCAGACCAATTGCGCGGTGGGCGATGGTCGCCATCCCCGGTCCCGGCGCTGCGAGCTGAATATCCTCAAATGCAAGGACTTCCGGGCCTCCCACCTCGTGCAATATCACGGCCTGTACCATGGCATGTCCTCCCTGCGGTGCGCGCGATGCCTATGCTGAACTGGCGACAGTGTGCATCAGTGGCCCTCGACTGCGCAATCTCGGCAGCGCGTTGTCAACACGCGGTACGCCTTTTGAGCTAGACTGGCCGCCCTGGGAATCGGCGACGATGGGAGAGCACGTGTTCGAGGACATCCCCCTGGACAAGAGCCTGCGGCTGGCGCTGCAGGAACTGGCGCTGACTGAACCCACTGCGGTGCAGGCGGCAGCTATACCGCCCGCGCTTGCGGGACGCGACCTCACGGTCACCGCCCGCACCGGCAGCGGCAAAACCCTTGCCTACCTGATACCCACCGTCCAGCGGATTCTGGCAGGTGATTTCCAGAGCCGCAGCGGCTCACTCGCACTGGTACTCGTGCCCACACGAGAGCTCGCGAGGCAGGTGCTGGCGCAGTGTCGCAAGCTCATAGCCAAATCCCCACTATCCGCCCAAGCCATTACCGGCGGGGCGGATTACAAGTATCAGCGCGCGCTGCTGCGCAAGGAACCGGAAATACTGATCGCAACGCCGGGGCGTATTCTGGAGCACTGCGAGAAGGGCGGGGTCAAACTCGATGAGCTACTGACACTGGTTCTCGATGAGGCGGACCGGATGCTGGATATGGGTTTCCGCGACGAGGTACTGGCCATCTGCGACCGCTGCAATCCCGAGCGCCAGGTCCTGATGCTCTCGGCCACCCTTCGCCATGCGGGCGTAGCGACGATAAACGATGCCCTGCTGCGCGATCCCCTGAAGATTGCGCTGGATGAGATTCGAGCGCCGCACACCGATGTCACGCATCAACTCATGCTGGCAGACAGCCAGGCGCACAAGGACTCTCTCCTGCAGGCCCTGCTGGCGGACCCGGACTACGGCCGCGTACTGGTGTTCGCCAACAAGCGCAGCACCGCGGCGCGCCTGTCAGATATGCTGCGCCTGCATGGCCTGCGCTGTGGCTGCCTGCATGGCGCTCTCAGCACGGAAGAGCGCAAACACGTGGTAGAGCAGTTTCACAACGACAAGATCCGGATCCTGTGCGCCAGCGACATCGCCGCGCGCGGGCTGGATGTGCAGGGCATTGGGCTGGTCGTCAACTATGACATGCCACGCAGTGGAGAGGACTACCTTCACCGCACCGGGCGCACTGGCCGCGCGGGAGTCCCGGGAGTTGCGCTGTCTTTGGTGACGCCGCCCGAGTGGAACCTGATGATCGCGATACAACGCTATCTCAAACTCGATTTCGAGCGCCGCTCAATCCAGGGCCTGAAAGCGCGATTCAACGGGCCCAAGAAGCAGAAGTCCTCGGGTAAAGCCGCGGGGAGCAAAAAGAAGAAACAGCAATCTGCCGGGGGGAAAGCGCGCTCGGGTCAGCGCAAGCGCAAGTCTGCCGGCAAATCCCGCCGGAGCCCCACTGCCGATGCCACCGTAAACGACGGCTTCGCGCCGCTGAAGAGGCGGGACACCAAAACCTGACCTGTCCGACTCTCGCGGCCACCCGCCCGACCGGTGCACGGCAACGCCAGAGTATTTTAAGCTACAGGTTTCGAACGACCTTCACAGGAGTCGCCAGTATGACTAACCCGCTGCTCGAAGAGCACGCACTGCCCCCTTTTTCACAGATAGAGCCGCACCATGTGGAGCCGGCGATACACGGGCTGATCGAAGCCAACAAGGCCCGCATCACCGAGCTGCTTGAGGCAACCGACGCCTATACCTGGGACAACCTGCTCGAGCCCCTGGAAGAGATGGAGGACAGGCTGGCGCAGGCCTGGTCACCGGTTTCTCACCTGAATAGCGTAAACAACAGCGATGCGATGCGCGAAGCCTACAACGCCTGTCTGCCGCTGCTCTCCGAGTACGGCACATGGACAGGTCAGCACGCGCAGCTATGCGCCGCCTACCAACACATAGCGGAAGGGGCTGAGTGGAACACGCTGGACACGGCCCAGCGCAAGACCATCGACAACGCGTTACGTGATTTCCGGCTTGCGGGGGTATCCCTCCCACAGGAGAAAAAAAATCGCTATGGCGAATTACAGAAGCGCCTCTCGGCCCTGGGTAGCCAGTTCAGCGAGAACGTGCTGGATGCCACCAGAGCCTGGTCAAAGCGGGTAAGCCTGGAGCAGTTGGAGGGCCTTCCCGACACGGCTCTCGCCAACGCGCGCCAGGCGGCGGAGCAGGCGGGCCACGACGGCTACCTGATTACCCTCGATTTCCCATCCTATATGCCGGTACAAACATACTGCCATGACCGGGCGCTACGCGAGGAGGTGTATACCGCCTTCTGCACCCGGGCCTCGGACCTGGGCCCACAGGCGGGCAAGTGGGACAACGGACCGCTGATTGATGAGATTCTCCGGCTGCGTCATGAACTCGCACAACTGCTCGGCTACGACAACTACGCCGAGCTGTCACTGGAGCGGAAAATGGCGCCCGACACAGACCACGTAATGGATTTCCTGATGCAACTTGCCAGCCAATCCCGCGACCAGGGAATCCGGGAATGGGAGTCACTGGTCGCGTTCAGCCGCGAGCAGAATGGTCCCGGGGAGCTCATGGCCTGGGATGTCGCCTATTACAGCGAGCAGATGCGACAGGCACGCTACAGTATTTCACAGGAGGACGTCCGCCCCTACCTACCTGTTGGCCGTGTTCTTGAGGGGCTTTTCGAGGTGGTTGCACGGCTGTTCGGAGTGGATGTGCGGGAGTGCCGGGAATTTGACCGCTACCATGAGAGCCTGCGGTTGTTTGAACTGGTGGAGGACAATAACGTCATAGCACGCTTCTACCTGGACCTCTACGCTCGCGCCGACAAGCGGGGTGGTGCATGGATGGACGACTACCGGGTGCGCCGTGCAAGCAAGGAGGGACTGCAGATTCCCGTCGCTTACCTGGTGTGCAACTTTACCCCCCCGGTGGGCGACACTCCCGCCCTGTTGACCCACACGGAGCTGACCACACTTTTCCACGAGTTTGGACACGGTTTGCATCACATGCTCTCGCAACAGATGGTTGCCCCGGTGTCGGGAATCAACGGTGTCGCCTGGGACGCCGTAGAGCTACCGAGCCAGTTCATGGAAAACTGGTGCTGGGAACGCGAGGCGCTTGCTTTTATTTCAGGGCATTTTGCAACCGGTGAACCCCTGCCGGATGCCCTGCTGGACAAACTCCTGGCCGCGCGCAATTTTCAGGCGGCGATGGCGCTGCTGCGTCAACTGGAGTTTTCGCTGTTTGATTTTCGCCTGCATCTCGAGTGGGGCCGGGACACGTTCACCACGCCACAAGCTCTCCTGGACGAAGTGCGAAGTGCGCTGGCGGTCACGCCCACGCCTGACTTCAACCGTTTTCAAAACGGCTTTTCACACATCTTTGCAGGTGGCTACGCCGCCGGGTACTACAGTTACAAGTGGGCGGAGGTGCTCTCCGCGGACGCGTTCTCGCGCTTCGAAGAAGAGGGTATCTTCAACCACCAGACGGGCGCTGATTTCCGCGCGGCGATTCTTGCCCAGGGTGGCTCGGAAGACCCGATGACGCTGTTCACGCGCTTTCGTGGTCGCGAGCCGGAAATTGAGTCGCTACTGCGACACAGCGGTATTCACAGGGCCGCCTGAACCGGGACAGGGCGCCCGGCCCCGTTACCCGGAATGCCAGAGCGCGCAGCCCTTCTGGGCCGCCCCGGAGGCAACGCAGAGCTCGATCTCTCGCAGGTCTTCTCCCGCGCTGGCTTCTACCAGCCGCGCCAGAAGATAGCGGGACAGTTCCTCGACGGTCACATTGCGCAGCGGCAGCAGCAGCGTGTCGCTGCGCAGAAACTGCATTTCGTCGCCAGCAAAAAATACCCGGTAGTTGATGCCGTGCTCCTCTACGCGCTGAAAGGGAGAGTGCTCCGCCAATAGCAAGTATTCGTCGAGCGAATCGCAAAGCTCCGCCAGGCGATTCTTGTAGACATTGTAATCGGCGGAAAACCCGTTCTCACCCAGCGGTGCGACGATACGCGCCGATACAGAGTAGTTGTGACCATGCAGACGCTCCCGCTCGGTGGCGGAGAAAATCGTGAAATGCGCAGCAGAGAACTTGTGGCTCTCTTTGTCGATGTACAGCGTAGTCAATTCTTCCATGGCTCCCAGTGTAGCGAAGCCAGGCAACCGCGTCACCGCAAAACGGCTGAGACGCCAACGGTAGCCGGGTATACTGTACGCTGAAGAAATTCCAGAGCAGGCGGAAGCATTACATGAAAACAGCGATCATTACCGGGGCAAGTGTCGGCATCGGCCGCGCCAGTGCGCAACTTTTCCAGGCAGAGGGTTTCCAGGTCTTCAACCTGTCGCGCCGCGAGTGCCCGGTGAAGGGCGTGGGGAACTTCCACTGTGACCTTGGCGACACAGCATCCATTGAAGCAGTGTGTGAGAAGCTGTTGCCCACGGTAACGCAATCGGAAAGCGTGGCGCTGGTGCACAACGCCAGCCAGATGCGCAAGGACACGGCGACAAATTGCGCTAGCGAGAGCCTCAGGGAGGTGCTGGAAACAAACGTCATCGGGCTGAACAGCCTGAACCAGCGCCTGCTGCCGGCCCTGCCGGCAAGCTCCAGCGTGCTATACATTGGTTCCACGCTGTCAGACAAGGCCGTTGCCGGATCATTCAGTTACGTGGTCAGCAAACACGCCCAGCTGGGCGCGATGCGGGCCACCTGCCAGGATCTGATGGGAACCTCGATACACACCGCGCTCATCTGCCCGGGCTTCACCGACACCGAGATGTTGCGCACCCACATCGGCCGGGACCCCGAGGTCGAAACGGCCATTGCCAGCATGAACAGCTTCGCACGCCTCATCGACCCCGGGGAGATTGCCGAACTCATCCGTTGGGCGCACCACAACCCGGTCATTAACGGCGCTGTGCTGCACGCGAATCTCGGGCAAAAGGAGAGTTAGGCGGATGCTCGCGGAGTCGCAACTGCGAGAACGGCGCGAGCGCACCTTCCTGGTGCTGGCCGGTATATTCCTCTGCGCGATGACACTGCTGAACGTGATTGGTATCACGCGTTTCGTACAACTGGGCCCGATGGCACTGGCTGTTGGTGTGCTGCCCTACCCGCTCACCTTCCTGTGCACCGACCTGATCTGTGAGCTGTATGGTAAATCCCGCGCCAATTTCCTGGTTACCGTGGGCCTCGGGCTCAATTTTTTCATTCTACTGGTACTGGTGTTGGGCAACGCGATGCCATCCGTGCCCGCGGAGAACATGCCGCCATGGCAGATACTGCAACTGGCCGCACCCGTTTCACTGCCGAACGGGCAAACCGTTGAGCAGAGTATCGGTTTGTACCAGCTCATCTACGCAACCACCACCGGCGCGGTGTTCGCGTCCATGCTGGCGTACATTACCGCCCAGTATTGCGATGTGCAGCTATTCCATTTCTGGAAGCGAGTCACGCGCGGCAAACACCTGTGGATTCGGAATAATTTCAGTACCCTGATGAGCCAGATGGTGGACTCTGTCATGGTTATTGCAGTCACGTTCGGTGCCGCCTTCATGCGTGGCGAGATGGCATTCAATACGCTCTTGGTGCTGGTTGGCAGCAACTACCTGTTCAAGGCCTCCGTCGCCCTGCTGGATACCGGGCCACTGTATCTGGCGGTTCACTATCTGCGTCCCTTTCTGAAGCTGGCACCCGGTGAGACCGTGGGTCCCGGCAGTGAAACCTATGCTGAGAAGTAAGCTCCCCGCCGTCGGCACAACGATATTCAGCCGTATGTCGCAGATGGCGGCCCAGGAACAGGCACTGAACCTGTCGCAGGGCTTCCCCGATTTCGATCCGCCAGCGGCCCTGCTGGACGCCATGGCCCGCGCGGTAAATAACGGTGGGAACCAGTACGCGCCCATGCCGGGCCTGCCGTACCTGCGCGAGCAAATTGCCGGGCAACTGCTACTTCACCGCGGTGTGAACGCCGATCCCGACACTGAAATCACCGTCGTGCCGGGCGCCACCGAGGGCATTTTCTGCGCGATCATGGCCGCCGTCGGCACAGGGGACGAAGTCATCGTGTTCGACCCGTGCTACGACAGCTACGAGCCGGCCATCCAACTCGCCGGTGCCCGAGCTGTGCACGTGCCCCTGAGCGCCGCCACCTTCAGTGTCGACTGGGAGCGCCTGGAGGCTGCCGTCACGCCGCGTACACGCATGCTGATTATCAATTCACCCCACAACCCCACCGGCAGTATCCTGACATCAGCCGATATGGTTCAGCTGGAAGCGCTGGTTGAACGCCACGGGTTGCTGGTGGTAAGCGATGAAGTGTACGAGCACCTGGTGTTTGACGGGCGTCAGCACCACAGCGTGCTCCAGTACCCGGGCTTGCGCAGGCGCAGCGTGGCAGTGTTCTCCTTTGGTAAAACCTATGCGGTCACCGGCTGGAAAACAGGCTACTGCGTGGCGCCACCCGCGCTCACCGCCGAGCTACGCAAGATTCACCAGTTCGTGTGTTTTGTTGCGGTAACGCCCGTGCAGCAGGCGCTGGCGGACTTCATGGCCGAAGAACCCGGGTACCCGACAACACTCGCAGCATTCTACCAGGCCAAGCGCGATCTCTTCTGTAACGCGCTCAAGCCCTCAAGCTTCAGCATAACAGCGAGTGCCGGGACGTACTTCCAGCTTCTGGACTATAGCGCAGTGACCCGCGGGATTGACGTCGAAGTGGCCGAAAGCTGGACACGCGACAACAAGATTGCTTCGATACCCGTCTCGGTGTTTTACCAGCAACCACCGGACGCGACATACCTGCGCCTGTGTTTTGCGAAACGCGACGAACTGTTACTGGAGGCCGCAGACCGACTATGCAAAATTTAACTGTAGTACCCGTTCAATGTGAGCTGGCCTGGGAGCGCCCCCAGGACAACCGAAGCCAGTTCAGTAGCACTATCGAAAACCTCCAGGGCCCGGTCGACCTCATAGTATTGCCCGAGATGTTCACGACCGGCTTCACCATGAACGCACTTGCCAACGCCGAGGAGCCGGGGGGAGCTACTGAACAATGGTTGCGCGATATCGCTCGCGAGCGGGATTGCGCAGTAACCGGCAGTATTGCGGTGCGCGTTGACGGGTGTGTATTCAACCGCATGCTGTTTGCCACGCCCGATACCCTCAGCTACTACGACAAACGCCACCTGTTTCGCATGGGTGGCGAGCACAAACGTTACGCGGCCGGTAAAGAGCGCAAAATCGTCACATGGCGCGGGTGGCGCATCAATCTCCAGGTCTGCTACGACTTGCGTTTTCCAGTCTTCAGCCGCAACCGCGAAGACTACGACCTGCTCCTGTACGTTGCCAACTGGCCAGCGTCCAGGCGCCTGCACTGGCGCTCACTGTTGATCGCGCGTGCTATCGAGAACCAGTCTTACGTCGTGGGGGTCAACCGGATTGGCAGCGACGCCAACGGTCTGGAATACAGCGGGGACAGCCTGGTCATTGCAGCTGACGGTAAACAATTGTTGGATGCGCAAAACGAGGAAAGCGCCGCCAGGATCAACCTGGACGGCGCTTCGTTAACAGCCTATCGAGAGGCTTTCCCCTGCCACCTGGATGCAGATGACTTCCAGTTGGACGGGAGCTAAACCACCCTTACTCTTCGTATTCCACTTCCAGCGTAGCCATTACGCGACGGTTCTCAGCGCGGCCATCCTTCGTGTCATTGCTGGCCACCGGTTGCGTTTCACCGTAGCCTTTGGGCTCAAGCCGGCTGCGCGCAATACCGTACTGGTTAACCAACACGTCGACCACGGCGTTTGCACGGCGCTGTGAAAGACCCATGTTGTAATCCTCGGGGCCTACACTGTCGGTGTGTCCTTCCACATCCACCTGAAGATCAGAGAAACGCTTGAGGAAATCAGCCAGTTCGCTCAAATCATCAAAGTACTCTTCACGCACTTTTGACGAATCAAACGGGAACAGCACCTTGAGCTTCACAGAGGCCACTTTAGCGACCGGCAGGGGACAACCATCCGCATCGACTCGCGTGCCTGGCGCAGTGCCGGGGCAGCGATCACGATCATCCGGCACGCCATCACCATCGGAATCCACTACTTCCGGCACGACGGGATCGGCATCCACCTTGCCGAGGTAAATATTCAGGCCGGCAGTCGTGAGCACGTCTGTCTCACTCTCGTCGAGGCTGTAGAGCGCCCGTGCTTCAAGCCGCACGCCAACCCGCTTGCCCAGCATCCAGCGCACGCCAAGGCCGCCGTTTACCGTGGTTTCCACCGTATCAAAATTGTCTGCGTCGAGGTTGATTTCCCCGGCGCCGAAAGCCGCGTAGGGACGCAACCGCATGCCTTCACCAATATAGCTGCCCGCATAATAGAGCATACCGAGCTGCCAGGTTGTCACATCCGCTTCACCGCCGTTACCGCCGAGATCGGTCTCGTCGTCGGCAAACAGTATCTCTGCCGCCCAGTTGTCGTTGAACGCCCATTCGAGGCCTACCACAGGCGTCCCGGTATCATCGACATCGAAACCTTGCAGGTCGCGATCGAAGAACCAGTATCCGTAACCGGCATTAATAGTGACCGGAATCTCTGCGGACGCCGTCTGGGCCACACCTGCCAGGGCGAGGCAGGCTGCGGCGGTTGCTGTCATGAGTTTTTTCTTCATTCTAGAGGATCTCCACTCCGTGGTTTTGCGGGACTCCAACAAGGATAGCATTCATTTGCGGGGCACCAACACCGAATAGTGTGAAATTTCCCATTCTCGGGGCCTCACCCGGGCTACTTCCAGCCCAGCGCCCGCTTCACAAATGGTATCGACAGCGCCCTCTGCTCTGCCAACGAGGCACGATCCAGTGTCTCCAGCAGCTGCAACAACTGGTCGAGCTCGCGCGAGGCGCGCGCAACAATAAAGCTGGCAGTGGCTGCAGAAAGCACCAGACCGCGTCGGCGGGCCCTGAAGCGGAGAATATCGGCCTTTTCACTATCGGCCAGCCTCTGCAGCCGGAATACCACGCCCCCACTGAGCCTGGACTGCAGATCAGCGAGATCGAGGCCGATCGCGCGAGGCGCCGCGCTGGCGGCCACAACGAGGCGACAGCTCTGCTCACGCGCTCGATTAATCAGGTGAAACAGCGCCTCCTCCCACACGGGGTCGGCGACTACCGCGTCCAGATCATCCAGGCAGACCCGACGGCACCCCGCCACGCCCTGCAGGACCTCGGCGGGTGGATAATCACGCAACTGGGCCAGCGGCAAATACAATTCGTCCTGCCCCGCCGCCTGGCAGCAGGCCTGTAGCAGATGGGATTTGCCCACCCCGGGCGGCCCACAGAGGTAAACCAGCTGCTCGCCGCCCGCCGATAACTGGCGCTCAAGGGCATCGAAAAGTGCCCGGTACGGGTCGAGCGCGAGAAAATTATCGAATGTGGCCTCATCGCGCAGCCGTATTTCCAGCGGCAGTTGCTGTCGCGGCCCATCGGCTTCTAGGATTGCCATCGATAGCTCAAGGCAGGGCCCGCATTTGCCTCAGCAACCGGCTGCAGCCGCTGATTGAGTTCGAAAAGTCGTGCCAGCTGAACGACGCTCACGCCCGTCTGTAGCCGCAACTCGAGGTGTTCCCCCGCAATACGCTCCGCCGTGACGGCGGCCACCATTTCAAGGCTTTGCAGCCAACCCACGATTGCCGCGTAATCCGCGTAGGCGCGCACACCGCTGACCCGGACCATCACTCCATGCCCCGAGGCTTCTGGCGCGGCGACGGCGTAACGCCCGGCCATGTCGTCGGCAACCAGGGTGACTCCCGCGCGCACGAAGTCGGTAAAGGTCGGCACCGTGAGGGCCCTGTCGACGCGTTCATTCGCGGCCAGATAACTCCAGTCACCGACAAATTGACCGGACGCCAGAGCCGCCAGGCGCCCACTCACGATGTGCTGGACACCATAGCGTGAGGAGGCCGCGCGCAGAACGCTGCCGTCCAGCCGCCATGCTTCATCCGGGCTGATCGCTGCGGTATCGCTGAGGTCATACAATGGCAACTGCACCGGCACGCCCCGCCGATTGAACGCTTCGACCAGTTGTGCCGCTTGCCCGGGCGCGGTGTCGTTGTTGACAAAATAACGCCCCCGGGCATCTTCCATCACCAACCAGAGCAGTACGCTCGGTCGATTAGCGGTCCACAGGGGGATGCCCGCCTCAATCACCCGGGAATTGACCCAATCCGCGTCGAATTTGAAGCGTGCCTGCAATTCGTCACCCGACGGCCCGGCGCGGCTATAAGCGTACTGCTGTACATGCGCGCGCGCCTCGTCCAACGCCGGTGCAATTGCCGCGGAGCCCAGCACTGCCGTGGTACCGGTAACCTTCACCAGCACTTCCTTGAGGGCCTCGCGCGCCGCACTAGTGAGCGACGCGGCGCTCTGGTCCGGGACAGGCACGCTGGCGGAATACAGGTCACGCACGATCTCGGCTTTGACCGGGATTGTCAGCGTCAGGAGCAACCCAACCAGCCACACCCGATAGTTTTTTGCCACAGCAGTCTCCATAACCTCGCAGGCGTTCCCGCGCATTGTAACAGCAGCCGCGGAACACCCATACGGCAGCTGCACACACCGGCAGGCAAAAGCCCGTCAGTGCGCGCCGACCGCTGGCGCGCTAGAATGGCCGCCCTTAACATCACGCAACAAACAAGCGGACGACACTCAATGAGCGACCACAGCGGAAAACCCGGCCTGACCTACCGGGACGCGGGCGTTAACATCGACGCCGGCAATGCACTGGTAGAGCGAATCAAGGCTGTTTCCAGACGCACAGCGCGCCCGGGTGTGCTCGGCGGACTCGGCGGTTTCGGCGCGTTATTCGCCATGCCGACAGGCTACCGGGAGCCGGTGCTGGTGTCGGGCACGGATGGCGTGGGCACCAAACTGCGCCTGGCGATGGATATGGGTATTCACGACACCATTGGCATCGACCTGGTGGCAATGTGCGCGAACGACCTGGTGGTTGCGGGTGCCGAACCACTGTTTTTTCTCGACTACTACGCAACCGGCGCGCTTAACGTGGATACCGCTTCCGCGGTGGTGACGGGCATCGGGCGGGGTTGTGAACTGGCGGGTTGCGCTCTGGTGGGAGGCGAGACCGCCGAGATGCCGGGCATGTACACCGGAGAGGACTACGACCTCGCCGGTTTCTGCGTAGGTGTGGTGGAGAAATCCGCGATTATCGACGGCAGCACCGTGCAGCCTGGCGATACCCTGCTCGGGCTCGCGAGCAGCGGCCCACATTCCAACGGCTATTCCCTGGTGCGCAAGATTCTCTCGGTAAGCGGCGCATCCCTGGACCAGCCATGCGGTGAGACCACACTGGGCGCGGCACTGCTGGAACCGACCAGGCTGTACGTCAAGGCAATTCTGCAGTTGATTCGTGATACCGAGGTGAAAGCGCTCTCGCACATCACCGGCGGAGGGCTGCTGGAAAACCTGCCGCGCGTACTGCCGGACGCGAGCCGCGCCCACATTGATACGCGGAGTTGGGAGTGGCCAGCGGTGTTCCAGTGGCTGCAGCAGCATGGCAATGTAGAACGCAACGAAATGTACCGCACATTCAATTGCGGGGTCGGCATGGTGGTCTGTGTGGCAAGCGCGGATGAACAGGCGGCCCTGGCCAGCCTGGCGGCCAGCGGCATCCACGCCTGGACTATTGGTCGCATAGACTCAGGAGAGCCTGGCGTTGAGCTTGAGGGGTGAGGAAACCGCACCCGGTGAGCCGCGCCTGGCGATTCTCATTTCTGGCCAGGGCTCCAACATGCGCGCGCTCATCGACGCCTGCGCCAGCGGCCAGTTGGCTGCGAGCGTCGGCGTGGTTATCAGCAACAACCCGCAGGCAGCGGGTTTGGCGGTGGCGGCCTCGGCGGGCATTCCCGTCCGGGTGATCGACCACCGCAGCTACCCAAACCGCGAAGCTTTCGATACCGCGCTGCTCGCAGAGTTATCGGGGCATAGCCCTGCGCTGGTGGTGCTCGCCGGGTTCATGCGCATACTGACCTCGACATTTATCCAGGCCTGGGCGGGACGCCTGCTGAACATCCATCCCTCCCTGCTGCCCCTGTACCCGGGTCTGAACACCCACCAACGCGCACTCGACGCGGGCGACGCATTCGCCGGCTCCACAGTCCATTTCGTTACCCCGGAGCTGGATGGCGGCCCGCCGGTATTGCAGGCGCGGGTGCCTGTTCGTGCCGGGGACAGCGCGCAAACCCTCGCCGCGCGGGTCCAGGCGCTGGAGCACGAGATCTACCCGTTGGCGGTAGGCTGGTTTCTGGAAAATCGTTTGCAATTGCGTGCCGACGGAGCATATCTGGATGGCGACAGACTCTCGCCCTCGGGCATCGAATACCACCCCGGGCCGGGTTGAAGGCCCGGCAGACCGGCATCACGCCCGCGGCAGCGTCACTCCCCGCTGGCCCTGATACTTACCGCCACGGTCCTTGTAACTCATTTCACACACTTCGTCAGACTCGAAAAACAGCATCTGCGCCACCCCCTCGTTGGCGTAGATTTTCGCCGGCAAGGTGGTCGTGTTGGAAAACTCCAGCGTCACGTGACCTTCCCACTCGGGCTCCAGTGGTGTGACATTGACGATGATGCCACAGCGCGCATAAGTCGACTTGCCCAGACAAATCGTAAGCACGTTGCGTGGAATACGAAAGTACTCCACGGTGCTGGCGAGGGCGAAAGAATTCGGGGGTATTACGCAGACATCTCCCGTTACATCGACGAAGCTGTTTTCATCGAAGCGTTTTGGATCGACCGTGGCCGAATTGATATTGGTAAACACCTTGAAGTGATTGGAACAGCGCACATCATAGCCGTAGCTGGACGTACCATAGGAAATCAGGCGTTCACTGCCGCGGGTGCGTACCTGGCCGGATTCGAACGGTTCAATCATGTTGTTTTCAGCCGCCATACGGCGGATCCACTTGTCGGCTTTGATACTCACTCGCTGGGCTTCCCGGGTCTGATGATTAGTCGTCGGAGATGGAGATTTCCGGGAACTGCCGCACCGGGTTATCTCCCGATGCCAGCAGCGCCTTCTCCACTGCGGCGGCGGCGTCGAGATACAGGGCAGCCTCCGCGGAATCCGGTGCGGACACCACGGTGGGCGCGCCCGCATCGGTCTGCTCACGTATGGCAACCGACAGCGGCAGGCTGGCCAGCAGCGGCACGCCATACTCGCGCGCTATACGCTCGCCCCCCGCGTCTCCAAAAACATGCTCCTGGTGACCACAGGCGCTACACACATACACCGCCATGTTCTCAACTATACCGAGCACCGGCACATCCACCTTGCGGAACATCTCGATTCCTTTCTGCGCGTCGAGCAGGGCGATATCCTGCGGTGTCGTGACAATCACGGCACCGGACACGCTCGCCTTCTGCGACAGCGTCAGCTGTATATCGCCGGTGCCGGGGGGCATATCGATAATGAGATAGTCGAGCTCTCCCCAGAGCGTTTGCAGCAGCAGTTGGGTGAGCGCACCGCCGGCCATGGGCCCGCGCCAGACCATCGGCGTGCGCTCGTCGGCCAGGTATCCCATCGACATGGTTTTCAAGCCGTGAGCCTCGATGGGCAACAGCCACTTGCCATCCTTCTGCTCCGGCCGCACATCCGCCCCGATACCCAGCATCAGTTGCTGGCTGGGCCCGTATATATCGGCATCCAGCAGGCCCACCGCCGCGCCGCGCGCCTTGAGCGCCAGCGCGAGATTCACCGAAGTAGTGGATTTACCGACACCTCCCTTACCGGAGGCGACGGCTACAATGTACTTGATCTTGTCCATGCTCTTCCCGATTAGTCGCACCCGCGCCTGACGCCGGGAGACTGGCTCTCTGCGTGGGGGCCCAGTATAGGCACATGCCTCCGGATCAACAACGCCAGAGCAGCATCCGGTAGATGAAACCGCGCGGCAAAACCGCTATAGTGGCGCCCCTTTTTTGCCGAAGCCACCGTGCCACATGGCCAGACAGAAGCCCCGCAGAATACTGGTAACCAGCGCGCTGCCCTACGCCAACGGTTCGCTGCATCTCGGCCACCTGCTCGAACAGGTACAAACTGACATCTGGGTGCGTTTCCAGAAGTCGCGCGGACACGACTGCCTTTACGTCTGCGCCGACGATGCCCACGGCACCGCCATTATGTTGACAGCGGAACGGCTCGGCATCACCCCACAGGAACAGATCGACACGATACGCAAGGAGCATGAGCGGGACAGCGCCGGCTTCCAGATCGGCTTTGATAATTTTTACACAACCCATTCGCCCGAGAACAGGCACTGGTCTGAAACGATCTACCAGAGGCTCCGGGACAATGGCCATATCGCCACGCGCGACATCACCCAGGCCTACGACGCCGAAAAGGGCCTGTTCCTCGCCGACCGCTTCATTCGCGGCACCTGCCCGAGCTGTGGCGCGGCGGACCAGTATGGCGACAACTGCGAGGCCTGTGGCTCGACCTACAGCCCCCTGGATCTCGTCAACCCGGTCTCGGCGCTGTCGGGTTCGACGCCGGTAGAAAAGGAGTCGACGCACTTCTTCTTTAAAGTGCCGGATTTTGAAGCCATGTTGCGCGAGTGGCTGGCGTCCGAAACCCTGCAGAGCCAGGTCGCCAACAAGCTGCGCGAATGGGTGGACGGAGGCCTGCAGGAGTGGGATATCAGCCGCGATGCGCCCTACTTCGGCTTCGAGATTCCGGGCGAACCGGGCAAGTACTTCTATGTCTGGCTGGATGCACCCATCGGCTACATTGCCAGCTTCCAGAACTACTGCGATCGCACAGGACATCCGTTCGACGACTACTGGCAGCGCGGCAACGATACGGAGCTGTACCACTTCATCGGCAAAGACATCATCAATTTTCATGGGCTGTTCTGGCCCGCTATGCTGGAATCGGCAAACCTGCGCGCCCCTACCGCCATCTATGTACACGGCTTCCTGATGGTCAACGGCACGAAGATGTCGAAAAGCCGTGGCACGTTTATCAAGGCGGGCACCTATCTCGAGCACCTCGATGCGCAGTATCTACGCTACTATTTTGCGGCGAAGCTCAGCGCATCAGTGGATGATATCGATCTCAACCTCGACGACTTCATCCAGCGCGTGAACGCCGACATCGTGGGCAAGGTCGTGAACATCGCCAGCCGCTGCGCCGGTTTCCTGCGCAAGGGGCACGCCAACACATTGTCGGCACGCTGCGCTGAACCCGAATTGTTGCAGTCTTTCATCGACCGGGGTGAAGGGATTGCCACACTGTACGAAAGCCGGGAATTCAACAAGGCGATGCGTGAAATCATTGCCCTGGCGGATCGCGCGAATCAGTACATTGATGAGAAAAAGCCCTGGCTGCTCGCCAGGGAGCAGGACCAGCAACAGACAATACAGGATGTCTGCAGCGTGGGTATCAACCTCTTTCGCGTGCTGATGATCTACCTGAAGCCCGTGCTGCCCGACATGGCTGAGAAAAGTGAAGCGTTCCTCAACTGTTCCCTGGACTGGACCACGTTGCAGGATGTACTGCTAGACCATCAATTGAGCGAGTTCACACCACTGCTCAAGCGAATCGATCCGGCGCAGGTTGAGGCGATGATCGAGGCGAGCCGTGAAGAGCCGGTGGACAAGGCTGCCGACGCACAGACTGCGACCACTCCGGATACGGGGCAGCAGGGCGGGGGTAAAAAACAGGCGGCGTCTGCGGAGGCCGGTTCGTCCACCATCGCGTATGAGGATTTCGCCCGCATCGATCTGCGCGTTGCGGAAATTACCGCGGCCGAACGCATAGAGGGCGCCGACAGGTTACTGCGGCTGACACTCAACCTGGGCAAGGAGCAGCCGGAACGCCAGGTACTCGCGGGAATCAGTGTCGCCTATCAACCAGAGGAGCTGGTTGGACGCCTGACTGTCGTCGTGGCCAATCTGGCACCACGTAAAATGCGCTTCGGCGTGTCGGAGGGCATGGTGCTGGCCGCGGGGCCCGGTGGCGAGGAAATTTTCCTGCTGTCGCCGGATCAGGGTGCAGAGCCCGGAATGGCCGTCAAGTGATTCATCCCGCAGACCGCGAGCATAAGTCGATGCTTGAACGCCCACGAAGGCAGGCTCTACCGGGCGTTTGGAGTTTTACACTAAGCTGTTAGACTACTGGGCATTAGTTTGCCAAATCAAACTGTGATTGGGGCCCCCGGGCGCTAGAATAGCACCCGGCTCCGGCTGGGGCCGGTACGTCCCCTTGCACGGCGCGACGAGAACACGAGCATGCTTGCAGATTACTCCATCCTGTTGATCGGCGCGATTCTGGTCAACAATTTTGTGTTGGTACAGTTCCTGGGACTGTGCCCGTTTATGGGTGTCTCCAACAAACTGGAAACCGCCATGGGCATGTCCATGGCGACCACCTTTGTGCTGACACTTGCCTCCGCCTGCAGCAACCTCACCTACCATTTCCTGCTGGCACCGCTGGGGCTGGAGTACCTGAAAACTATCGCCTTTATCCTGGTGATCGCGGTGGTTGTGCAGTTCACGGAAATGGTGGTGCGCAAGACCAGCCCGCTGCTGTACCGCGTACTGGGCGTCTACCTGCCGCTGATAACCACCAATTGTGCGGTGCTCGGCGTGGCGCTGCTCAACCTCAACAAGGAACACAGCTTTATGCAGGCGCTGCTCTACGGCTTTGGCGCGGCGGTCGGGTTCTCGCTGGTACTGGTGCTTTTTGCGGCCATGCGCGAACGACTGGCAGTGGCTGATATCCCGACGCCCTTCCGCGGCGCAGCCATCGGCATGATCACTGCGGGCCTCATGTCGCTGGGCTTCATGGGCTTCGCCGGGCTGGTGTAACGGCATGCTTGAACTACTTTTGCAGCACCCGATGCTGGCCGCTTTGGCCGCTCTTGTAGGCCTGGCCGCGGTTTTTGGCGCACTGCTGGGCTTTGCCGCAGTCCGCTTCAGGACCGAGGGCAACCCGATCGTGGATCAGATCAACGAGATCCTGCCGCAAACCCAGTGCGGCCAGTGTGGTTTTCCCGGCTGCAAGCCCTACGCCGAGGCAATCGCCGCCGGCGAGGCGATCAACAAGTGTCCACCCGGCGGGGAAGCGGGCATCCAGGCACTGGCGGACCTGCTGGATCTTGAAGTTATTCCGCTGGACGCGGAGCACGGCGAGGAAAGCCCCAGGCCCGCCGTCGCCTTTATTCGCGAAGACGAATGCATCGGCTGCACCAAGTGCATCCAGGCGTGCCCCGTGGACGCCATACTCGGTGCCGCCAAGCAGATGCATACCGTCATTGCGAGCGAGTGCACCGGCTGCGACCTGTGCGTGGAGCCCTGCCCCGTCGATTGCATTGATATGCTGCGGGAGGAAGAGACACTGCAAAGCTGGCACTGGCGATTGCCCGATCCCGTGAGCCGGCGCGTGGAGATCATCGCAACAGACGCCGACGGCGATGACGGCGCTTCCGAAGAGCGTGCGGCATGAACCGTATTCACCGCTTTCACGGTGGCGTACACCCGCCGGAAAACAAGCGGCAATCCGTGCGTACACCAATCGCCAGTGCCGGCATCCCGCCACAGCTCATCGTCCCCCTGTCGCAACACATTGGCGCGCCCGCGGCACCGGTGGTCAGCCCGGGCGACAAGGTCCTCAAGGGGCAACTCATCGCCGAACCGCAGGGCCTGGTTAGCGTACCCATACACGCTCCCAGTTCCGGCGAGGTGGTCGCGGTCGAGGATCGCCTGGTGCCCCACATATCCGGACATTCAGCACCTTGTATCGTCATCGATACAGACGGCCGGGACGCGTGGATCGAGCATCACGGCACCCCGGAATTCCGCGCACTCGACGATGCCACACTGCTGGAGTGCATCCGCAACGCGGGGATAGCAGGTATGGGAGGCGCTGGCTTCCCCAGCTCGGTAAAGCTCAGGGTACGCGAAGGCAAAACCATCGACACGCTGATCATCAACGGCACGGAATGTGAGCCCTACATCACCGCAGACGACGTGCTCATGCGCGAACGCGCCGATGCCATCGTTGCGGGTGCCAGGATTCTCAGCCACCTGACTCACCCGGCAGAGACACTGATCGGCATAGAAGATAACAAACCCGAAAGCATTGAGGCCATGCGCGCGGCGATCGATGGCGACGACATCCGGGTTGTCGTGTTCCCGACCAAGTACCCCTCCGGCGGCGAGAAACAGCTGATTGAAATCCTCACCGGCAAGCAGGTTCCCAGCGGGGGGCTGCCTGCCGATGTCGGCGTAATCTGCCAGAACGTGGGCACCGCTGCCGCTGTTTACGACGCCGTCGTGCGCGGCCGGCCGTTAATTTCGCGCATCACCACGGTCACCGGTGAAGGCGTGCGCGAGCCTCAGAATTTCGAGGTGCTCATCGGTACGCCCATGAGCTACCTGCTGGCAAAGGCCGGCTACCAGGAAGCTGCCAGCAATCGCCTGATCATGGGTGGGCCCATGATGGGCTTCACCGTACCTGACCCGGCGGTGCCCATTATCAAGACCACCAACTGCCTGCTGGCGCCCACAGAGGCAGAGCTGCCAACGCCGCCACCCGCGCAAGCCTGCATCCGCTGCGGCATGTGCGCCACAGCCTGCCCGGCGAGCCTGCTGCCACAACAGCTTTTCTGGTTTGCCCAGGGTAAGGAATATGAAAAGCTCGAGGAACACAACCTGTTTGACTGCATCGAATGTGGCGCCTGTTCCTATGTATGCCCCAGCCATATACCACTTGTGCAGTACTACAGGGCATCCAAGGCGGAAATTTTGCAGCAACGCCGCGATCATGCAAAAGCGGAGCACGCCCGTCAGCGCTTTGAAGCGCGCCAGGAGCGGATCGAGCGCGAAGAGCGGGAAAAGGAAGCGAAGCGCGCCGCACGCAAGCAGGCCGCTGAAGCCAAGGTAAAAGGGGATAGCAGCGACGGCGAGGATCCGATCCAGGCAGCCATCGAACGCGCCAGGGCCAAAAAAGCGGCCCAGCAGACCCAGGGCGCAGCCTCACAGGAAGACGAACTGGCGAGCCTGGAGAAAGCCGTGGTGTCCGCGCGCAAACGCCTGGACACCGCGAATGAGAAACTGGCCCAGGCCGAGAAGGAGGGCTCGGACCGGGTGGCGGCTCTGGCAACCGGCGTTGAGAAGACACGGGCCAAACTGGACAACGCAGAAGCCGCTTTGAGGGCCCATGCCCAGCGCGCGGGCGAGACAACCGGCCAGGCATCCGACGACACCGACGCGGCACAGCTCGCCATTGAGAAGGCCAGGGCGGCGCGCGCCGCCGACGCGCAGCTCAGCCCCGGTGAGAAGGCCAAAGCCACGCTGACCAGCCTGGAGCAGCGCCTGGAGAAATCACGCGAAAAACTCGCGCAACGAAAAGCCGCCGACGATGAGGCGAAAATAATCGAGGCACTGGAATCGACCGTGGAGCGTCTCGGTGAGAAAGTCGAGCAGGCCCGCAAGCAGCTGGAAGTGACGGAAAAAGCCTGACATGTCTATGCTACGCCTCACTTCACCCCATGCGCACGGCCCGCAAAGCACGCCCAGGGTTATGCAGACCGTGTTGCTGGCAACGGTCCCGGGCATCCTGGTGCTGACCCATTTTTTTGGCTTTGGCACCCTGGTAAATATTCTCTGGGGATCAGTGGTCGCACTGGCACTGGAATCGATCGCGCTGAAAATACGCGGCCGTCCCGTGGGCTTTTATCTCAAGGACTGCAGTGCACTGGTTACCGCGTTCTTGCTGTGTATCGCACTACCGCCCTACTCTCCCTGGTGGCTTATCGCCGTAGGTATCGCCAGTGCAATCCTGCTGGGCAAGCACTTCTACGGCGGCCTCGGCTACAACCCGTTCAACCCGGCCATGGTCGGGTACGTCGTGCTCCTGATCTCTTTCCCGGTGCAGATGACATCCTGGGCGCCGCCACGCGGCGCGGGAGAGGTGCCCGGCCTCATCGAAGCCCTGCAGGCCTGCTTTCTCCCGGCTGCTTACGATGGCACCACGATGGCGACGCCGCTGGACATCCTGCGCCAGAACGAGAGTCTGCTGATGGAGGATCTCTGGGCACAGAGCCCGGTATTCGGACGCTGGGCGGGTATTGGCTGGGAATGGGTCAATATCGCCTTCCTGGCGGGCGGCCTGTGGCTATTGCAGCGGCGGATTTTCACCTGGCATGCGCCGGTGGCGATGCTGGCGAGCATCGCGCTACTCGCCGCTATCTTCTACGATGGTGGCAGCTCGGCCAGCGGCGGCTCTCCCCTGTTCCACCTGCTCAGCGGCGCTACCATGTTCGGCGCCTTTTTTATCATCACCGACCCGGTCAGTTCCGCGGTTTCCGTGCGCGGACGGCTGATCTACGGTGCATTGATCGGCGTGCTGGTCTATGTCATCCGCGTGCGCGGCAACTATCCGGATGCAGTGGCGTTTGCCGTACTCATCATGAATTTTGCTGCGCCGTTCATCGACTATTACACACAGCCGCGAACGTATGGGCACAAACGCGCCGGGCCGGGGAGCTGAGATGCTGGGCAGGTCGATCACTCGCAACAGCGTGCTGCTGGCAATGTTCGCAGTAGCCACAACGATGCTGATAGTCGGCACGCAGCTCAGCACGAAAGATGAGATCAGCAGGCAGATCCGTCTGGCTGAGGAAAAAGCTCTGCTGCAGGTGGTACCGCGTGACACGCACGACAACTCAATGGTCGACGATACGCTCACCGTCGGCCCCGCTGAGCCGGAACTCGGCCTGCGTGAAGAAAAGTCCATCTACCTGGCGCGTCGTGACGGCGAGGTCGTAGCCGCGATCATTCCGGCTACCGCGCGAGATGGCTACACCGACGATATCCATCTGATCGTGGGCGTGAAGCGCGACGGCAGTATCGCCGGTGTGCGCGTCCTCGGGCACAAAGAGACCCCGGGGCTGGGCGACAAGGTAGACTTGCGTAAATCCGGCTGGATTCTGGATTTTGACGGCCGTTCGCTCGACGACCCGCCGCCCCCGGGCTGGAAAGTCAAAAAAGATGGCGGTGTCTTCGATCAATTCACCGGCGCAACTATCACGCCGCGCGCTGTTGTCGCAGCGGTGCAGCGGGTTTTACAATTCGCGGCAAGCAACCGGACGATGCTGTTTGGTGAGCCAGCAGATACATCGGCAACAGGTACTTCGGCAACAGGTACCTCGGCAACAGGTACAACGTAATGGCAAGCAACGGCTACGGCGAACTGACCCTCAATGGGCTGTGGAAGAACAACCCCGCGATCGTGCAACTACTGGGTTTGTGCCCACTGCTGGCGGTCACCGGCTCAGTCGTCAATGCCGTTGGCCTGGGCGTTGCCACCATTCTGGTGCTGATGTGCTCGAATACCGCGGTCTCCATCATCCGCAATATCGTATCGGACGCCGTGCGCCTGCCCGCGTTCGTCATGATCATCGCCGCAGCAGTCACCTGCATAGAATTGCTGATGCAGGCGTTCACGTATGAGATGTACCAGATTCTCGGTATCTTTCTGCCACTGATCACGACCAACTGCGTCATCCTGGGCCGCGCGGACGGGTTTGCCGCCAGGAATAGCGTGGGCCCTGCGCTGTACGACGGTTTTATCATGGGCATGGGGTTCGCCGCGGTGCTGGTGGTGCTCGGGGCAGTGCGCGAACTGTTCGGCACAGGCGCGCTGTTCGCCAATATGGACCTGCTGTTCGGGGCGGGGGCGGCGAACTGGAAGTTGACGATCTTCAGCAGCTACCAGCCCTTCCTGCTTGCCATCCTGCCGCCGGGCGCTTTTATCTTTACCGGGCTGATCATCGTACTGAAAAACGTTATCGACACCCGCATTCAACGCTACCAGGATGCCTTGAAGGAAAAACCCGTAAAAGGGTCAAAACGCGTGCGCGTCACCGGCAGCGTTTCCTGAGCCCCGGGCGCAGGTTCTCAGGCGTCCTGCGGCACTTGCCCTGCATCCAGCACGCACAGTGTATCGAGTAGCGCATCCACCGCCGCGTCATCCATACCGCGGTTTTCCAGCTCGCAGCTATAGGTGACGTACAGCAGCAGGCTACCGCAGGCTACAAACCACTCCCGCAAGGCCGTGTCCTCCTCCTCACTGGCGGCGCTCACACCTGCAAAATCACCGAGCAGTGTCGCCTGCCACACCTGGGGGCCAGCTGATTCTTCCTGCGCCAGCTGTGCCACGTCTTCGCTGTGAAATTCCCCCTCGGCCTTGTGCAGGGTACTGATCTCTATAGTGCCCACCGCATCGCGGTCGCTGATCAGAATGCTGTCTTCTTCCGTATCCGCCCACCATTCAGGTGGCAAGGCAATCGACCACCACTCGGTCTCCAATACATTCATAGCGGCAAAAGCCTCGACATCAGTAATGCGTCCTCGAAGCCGGTTCCGCTTCGATAGTAACGCTTGCGGGTTCCATCGACCTGAAACCTGCGGGATTCGTACAAGCCAATGGCCACCCGGTTGGATTCCCGCACCTCGAGCAGGCAGCGCGCTGCACCCTCCGCGTGCATTCGCCGGCAGGCCGTATCGAGCAAGCGCCCCCCCAGACCCAGGCCACGCGAGCTGTGGTGCACCCCGATAACGAGCAGCGTGGCTTCATCCAGCACACACGAATACACCAGGTAACCCTGCACCTCGGCAGCGCTCTCTGCGACCAGCGCCGTATCCGTGGACGAGGAAGCACACACGCTGCGAAATCGCTCCCCGGACCAGGGGTTGGGATTGACCTGCCTGTCCAGGGCCGCCAGCAGGGAAAATTCCGTCGGCAGCGCTTCCCGCACATCGACCCGCGGCACTCAGGCGCGCTCGCCGCGCGCCGCCACGCCCGTTCGCAATGGCTGGAGCGCCCGCCACGCATGGCGCTTGAGATCGGGATCGCGCAGCATCCGGGCAGTGCCGGGTATCGTCACGGCGGGGACCTGCAGCCGGCTCGTTTCGACCCAGTGCGCGCACTCGTCCCCCAGCAACACAATGCCCGCGCATCCCAGTTCCTCTATTCGACGCCCGAGGAAAGCAGCCAGGCTGGCCCTTGCGGCGTCCAGACCACTGTCCAGCTGTCGGTTGCTGTGCAGTGGCCATTTGAAGGTGGATACCTGCGGCGCCACGGTGCCCGGGGGCCCGGCGACCCCATCGACACCCCCGCGAAAGGCGAGTGCATGCGCGACCGCCTGAACCAGCTGCACCTGATCCGAGGTGAGAGGCATTTCACCCAGGTTTTCCAACCAGAGCCACTCCCCCGCAAACAGTGTCACCAGGCTGAAGTTGCATGCATCCGCCGGCTCGACCGCTTGCGCGGCTGCCGGGCGAACAGGGCTGTCGCCGGCCTTGCGCCGCGGGGGCGCAGACTTCTCGACGCGGGTCGACTCGCGGGAACCCGGGGGCAACCGGGACACCGCCCCCGGCGGCGCGGCCTGCTCCGCGCGTACCTGCACCAGGCGCCGGCTGGGAGCCGCGCCGCGGGCCTGCCGGCGCGACACGTAAGTGGGCACACCGAGAGCCTGCAGGTAGGCCAGCTTGTGCAATGCACTGTTGTGTATTTCGCTCATGCTCACCCGGACGGCTATCGCTGCAGGCGCAGTTTAGTGTCTGGAGTGATCGCGATGCAACACACCCCACGCGGCGCGCCCCCTACAAGCTCACTACACGCCCACTGCACGCCTACTACTACAGCCAGCGCCAGCCGTAGCGACTGAAAAAGCGTGCCGCGGAGCGCAAAAAATGGCCGATGTGCCGCCAGCCCTTGCGCGACGCATATCCGCCGTGATGCACTATTTCCATCGCCGGGAAGAACATCAGTCGGCCGGTGCGCGCCAGGCGCAAAGACAGGTCAAAATCCTCGAAATAGAGAAAAAAGTCCTCGTCAAAGCCGCCGACAGCCCGCAGGTGCGAGGTCCGCACCAGCATGCAGCACCCGCTCGCGATATCGATCTCGCAGGGTCTATCGGCGCTCAACTCCCGCCGCATCTCGTAGTGCGCCAGCCGGGCGGCAAAGGGTCGCTTGAGCAACGCCGGCGCGAAACCGCGCAGCGCCAGCAGCAGCACTGAGGGGTAACGTTTACACAGAAACTCCGTCTGCCCATCCGGCCCCCTGACCCCGGGGCTCAGCAGCGCGATACCGGTGTCCCCGGCGAGCGCCGCGACACCCCTGGCCAGCGCGCAGGCATCGAGTTCCGCATCGGGATTCAGCACCAGGTGATAATCGCTGCTCGCGGCATTCAGCGCCGCATTATGGCCCGCGCCAAACCCGCGGTTGTGTTCCTGCAACAGGAGTTCCAGTCGAAAGCGCTCATTCTGCGCAAACGCGTCCAGCAGCTTGCGCAACGACGTCCGGTACCCCGGCCCGGAGGCGTTGTCCACACAGTAGACGACCACTGCCTCCAGTTCGCCCTCGTTTACCGCCATCGCGGCTGCCTGCTGCAGGCTCTCGAGTACCCGTTGCAGCATACACAGCGGGCTGTTGTACAGGACGATTGACGCGGACAGGCGTGCCGCGGACGACGGAGTAACTGGCATGCCGGCGATGTTAGCAGGTCGTGTGTGTTCGGCATACGATGCACCGGATTCCCTCGTTCACAGCACGCAGGGCAGGGCGTCCGGCTGCTGCCCGAAAGTACCCCAACCAACGCCAGCCCGGGGGTATTGCTGCCGGCGCTCCAGGCACCCCGGAGGCCCCCCGGAGCTAGTGTGAAAAATCACAAAATCCCCCTATCACCCTGTAAATTATCGTGTTTTCTGACCGCACCATGCTAAGCTGTGAGAAAGTACATAATTCAAAGGTTGACTCTGTTAGCAAAGATCGCAGAATCACCGTGGGGCTAGTGAAAAAAACCAAGACCTGCTCATCCGCGGGCAACAGGGGATAACAATGATCATCAGGGGCTTCTCTCTCTTCAGCCGTTTGGCTGCCGTTATTGCCATGCTATTCACCCTCTCCGCTTGCGGTGGAGGTGGCGGCAGCGAAGGCGGTTTCATTCCCGAAACCAACGAACTACAGCTCAGCCTTTTCGGACCGGGCGGCGAACCAACCAACGCCATTTCCCCTACCAGTCCGGGCACCCTGGAAGTACGCGTCAAGGGTGACAACAAGCGCGGCGTGGTGGTTTCTGTCAGCGCGACGCTGGCTAGCGTCACACCGGCCACGGCCCTGACCGACAGCACCGGCGTGGCAACGTTCCAGATAAACGCCGGCACCGAACGCGGGGCGGGTACTATCACCGCGACCGCCAGCGTGAACGATGAGAACGTCACGGGCAGCCTTGGCTTCCAGGTACAGCCCTTCGAGTTAATCCTTTCGCTGCTCGACCCGGATGGCAACGCCACCACGTCCGTGTCGGCGACCAAGCCCGGCACCCTTGAAGTCCTTATTCCCGGTGAAAACAACAGCGGGGTGCTGGTGCAGGCAACCGCCAACATCGGTGTTCTAAGCCCCGCAACTGCACTGACCAACGAGCAGGGCATCGCGACCTTCCAACTGGAAGCCGGCGACCAGCGCGGTGGCGGCTCAGTCAGGGCGAACGCCAACGTGGACGGCGAGTCTCTCTCCGGCAGCCTCAGCTTTCAGGTGGGCGAAACGGGATTCCGTATCGGGTTTTTCGACGACGACGACATGTTTGTAGAGGGCGGGGTAAAAA
>CAZFJQ010000036.1:17451-36053 GCA_964519755.1 uncultured Halioglobus sp. | reverse complement strand
CACGATCCTCCTGGGCTCACTACCGCTGGATCGTAGCAGCCTCTTGAAGAAGCGCTTGGCAGCAGCGCCATCTCGTCTGGCCTGCAGATAGACATCCACGACGTCACCGTCCTGATCCGCAGCCCGCCATAGGTAATGCTGCTTGCCGTTGATCTGAATGGTCCGGCACACCGGCGAAGACTTCGTCAATATAGAAGGTGTCGCCGTAGCCACGATGCTTTCGCTTCAAGCGTCGAGTATAGATTGCGCCAAACTTGATACACCACAGGCGGATCGACTCACGAGTGACGATAATGCCGCGTTCAGCCAGGAGGTCTTCGATATCACGGTGGCTGAGATTGAATCGGTAATAGAGCCAAACAGCGTAAGAAATGATATCGGGTGAGAATCGGTGGCGCTTGTATGTATCCATCCTACGATTCTAGCAATTCTGGCGGTTTAACTTGGCAACACCGAGACCGGTCCAAGCAGGTGCGCGCTCAATATTGACGTTATACTTCCAGGCGACTATCTTTATTGGTAGCGATTGGTCGTTCGTGAGTATCGTTCGGCTTAAATGTCTTTTCCCAAGGGCTCCATATGTCTAGCGTCCAATTACTGACTCTCACTGTATTCGCCTGCGTCATGGCCCAGGGCGCACAGGCAGGCTTTATTAATCTGGATTCGGTAGCGACCGGTTCAATCGAACAGTATGTCGTGCGCCCAGGCGGTAACACGTTTTTCGAAGAGTACACCTCCGAAAATCCGCTTGAGACCCTTGGATATACCAAGTCTTTTCAAATCTCGGGGCGCCCGATAAGTTATCGCACGGAAGCCAGAGGCTACGCGGTCTTTGACGTCAGTACATTTGCAGGAATGGTAAACGGCGCAACACTTGAACTTGACCTGCAGCGATCCACGGGCAACCTTAGTGGTACACAATTGAGTGTAAGAACGGTCGACAGCGCCACGGCAGCTGAATTGGCCGCAAACCCAGTTGGTACACAAAGCGCCGCAGTATCTATCGACGATTTTCCTGACCCGCCAGCAGCGCTGTTTGAAGCACTGGCCGGCCAGTATGGGATGCTGGGTGCTGGCACAGAGGCTGGACTATTCGCGCAAAGTGGGACGTACAACGGATTGTTCGAGATTGAATTGAACGCAATCGCAGTTGACCTGATAAACGCCGGAGGCGGGCTGTTTGCGCTTGGCCTGCAATCGATCGACGATACCGGTTGTATTTTTTGCAGTGATACCCTTACCGTTAACAGGGCGCCCAGGCTCATTCTGACTTCAGACAGCTTCAGCGTGCCAGTTCCAGCCACGCTTTGGCTCGTCGGTGGAGCACTGATGTTGCTGATTAGACGACCGGCCTAACCAAGAGGGGCATTGAACGATGCTGCGGCTTCCCGCTGCGCCACTGCTATTATTGAGCAGCTCGTTAACCCGGCTTCGCAGACGTAATCGATCAGCATCAATGACTGTCTGCCTGTGTATGGCGAATTACTAATTCATCAACAATATCAATGAGTTGATGGTTGCTGCAACCTGCCCCCCTACCCTCGATCAGTGTGAAAGACGTCATATTCTTGCTGTTTCACCTTTTATCAGCCATCACCAAGCTGATCCGGCGGGGTAGCCGAGTAGTCATCGCTGAGAACCTACTGTTGAAGCAGCAACTGATCATCCATAGCAGATCACGGCAACGAGCACCCAATCTATTCACTCTAGATCGCACAATTCTCGGCTTCCTATCTCTATTCCTGAATCCACGACGCCTGATAAGATCAGCGATTATCATCAAGCCATCTACCCTGCTCTCTTTCCACAATGCCTTGAAGAAACGAAAGTATTGCCTTCTGTACTCACCCCGCGGCGGCAGGAGACCTGGGCCGAAGGGGCCATCCAAGGAAGTCATCAATGCCATTGTAGTAATGAAGCAGCACAACCCCCGCTTTGGCTGCCCTCGTATTGCTCAGCAGATCAACCTGGCGTTCGGACTGAATCTGGATAAGGACACTGTCCGTCGTATACTCGCGGTTCATTACAAACCAGATCCTGACAACCGTGGACCTTCCTGGCTAACTACACTTGGTCACGCGAAAGACAGCCTGTGGAGCGTTGATCTGTTTCGCTGCGAATCGATTCTGCTGAAGAGCCACTGGGTCATGGTCGTGATGGATCAGTACACACGGAGGATTATCGGCTTTGGTGTACATGCAGGAAATGTGGACGGCCCAACACTCTGTCGTATGTTCAACGACGCTACTTCGGGTCAAAGTTGGCCGGGAAGAATCAGTTCAGACAACGACCCGCTGTTTCAGTACCACCGCTGGAAAGCCAACTTACGCGTGCTCGAAATAGAAGAAATTAAATCACTTCCACATGTGCCAATGTCGCATCCGTTCGCTGAGCGATTGATTGGCAGTGTTCGGCGAGAGTTACTTGATCACACACTCTTTTGGACCGCGGGAGACCTGGAGAAAAAGCTCAGGGATTACCAGCGTTATTACAACGAGCACCGATGTCATTCGAGCTGGGACGGTGCTACTCCAACTTCGAAGGAACCGGGAAAGGTCATTGATATTGACCGTTATCGCTGGAAGAAGCATTGTCGTGGTCTAGTTCAATTACCAATTGCGGCCTGAGTTAACAATTCGCCAGGGACACCTTTGGCACACAACTGCATTGTGGAGTTCACTATGACCGAACCGAGCATCACTCGACGCTACCCTTTTCGTGCTTTAGCGGCAAGCGCACGTTGGCTCGCTAATCCCGTGTCTGAGGGTGGTGCCAAGCAGGTGCCCCGCGTGATTCTCTACTCCAGCGGCCCCCAGTTGCTCGCTGCGGTGGAGCGGATGCGCACACACCCGACGGGCAAGCGCGTACTGGCAGACCGACCGGACCTGGCCGCAACCCTCTCAAATCCTTCCGCGCTCGCGACCATGCCGCACGGCAGCCTGGGACACGCGTTCTACGACTGCGTAAACGTACCGGGCGGAATCCCCGGCTATATGCTGGCGGGACTTATCTATCGCGATGGGTTTTTCGATAGCTACGTCATGCCGGAAGAAGTACGTTATGCGATCGAGCGGACCCGTTGGCTGCACGATCTTTACCACGTGCTCACGGGGTACGGAACGGATCTCGCGGGAGAGGGGCTGCTCGTCTACTTCCAGATTGCATACAACCAGGCGAAACCGTTCTCCCATACTGCGCTCTCGCTGCAGGGGTTCGGCCCGCTACTTTTTTTGCGTCCCCACGTGGGCCAGCGGCGCTGGCGTGCGCTGCTGCGCGAGGCGCATGCCCGCGGCATGGCCGCGCAGCAGCAACTGCCGCCGATGTACGCGTACTGGGAAGAATTGCTTCCGCGCCCGCTGGCTGAGGTGCGTGAGGAGTTGGGTATTGTTCCATTCGAGGAAGATACCTCAGACTGGTTGTCGAAGAGCTGGCTCGGTCGATCTGCGGCGACGGGTTTTGGCGCGTACACCCGCGAGGCTGAGCAAGCTCAGCTGGCGCGCCGTGTTGTTGAGGCCGGCGTGGACTTTCGCAGCCTGATGCGCGCAGCCCCTGAGCACGCAGCCGCGCTGCGACAACTGGTGGCCGATGGCGCCGAGGACGAGGCCGTTCGGGTCGCCGCGGCGGAACTGCTCTAAAGGCGCTGCTGAGGGCGGGCAGTCTATAGCGGCATACGCGGTTCAGTTTCTAATGACGGAGATGGCTAAAGAGAGAGCTGCTGTCACCGTCAGAGGCACAGCCTGTCTCAACTCTGCCCGGCATCGGCAATCCGGTTCTGCACGTTCGTCAGCCTGGCCCGGGCTGCGCGCTCTTTCTCGACCGACACCTCCTCGACCGCATCGCCCGCCATAAGCGGCTGCCGAAAGCCTGTGTAGACGACTTTACGCGGGCGTTCGATGGGCGCATAAGCGCGGTGCAGCGTATCACTGCAATGCACTGTCACGCCGCCGGTTTGGGTGACCAGCTTCATTGCGGGTAAATCGAGACTGTCGTCTTTGCCCGCCGTCTGCACATTGGCGCGATGCGAGCCGGGCACCACGCGACGTTTAGCGGCACTGGTTCCCAAGCCCAGAGTCAATCTCACTCGCTATCACGGCGTACTGGCACTTCTTCATGTGAACCTCCTGACTAAAAAATGCCAGTAAGCTCTATTTATGTCTTGTCTATCAGATGGGGAAGCTTACGCAAGCACAGAGATTTCTGTGTACCCATGCTGCAGTCTCCAATCTCTTCAACCTTGGTCGCCATCTGGTGGGAGCACAGCATTATCGTGATCTCAGGGGCAGTGCGTTTGGCGAGTAGACCGGGGCAGTGGCTTGAGATCGCGTGCCAGATTTCAGAGATCTGTAGAAGTTAACTGGTCGGTACCAGCCCTACATATGACAGCTAATCAGGTAGCCCGCGAGTTTGACCCTCAGCCGCCTAAAACTAACTGATCTCGCGCACTATATTTTTTCGGAGGCAACGAGAAGTGCATACCAATGCTCCACGGACTCAACAGATGCGCCAATCTCTTGCAGTCTGACTGAAACTCTCTCGCCTACAACCGATGTGAGGTCTTCGCTTGCCTCTGGCGCCCAGAAAAGGGCTTGTCTTAGCAAACTATGCCAGTTGTATTACATAGTAACGTTGGTGCTGTGGCGCTCCGCCCAATCTATTACTTTCTGTTCATTTAGGATTTCTTGCTTGGATGAAACTGCTAGAGAGTGGTACGCCGACCCATCACCGTGGCCACCTGATCGCACCTTGCGAGCTCATCAAAGCCTGGTTTGACTTGGAAGTTCACAGCATGATTCTGGACTATGTGGATAAACCGGGTATTGATGACGGCTATTAGGATATCGCCGCCCACCGAGATTTACCCGATGGAACCCCAGCGCCGCGAGGCCCAGCGCGGAGAGCAGCAAAGTCGAGGGCAAGGGGACTTCCGCCGGTGTGTAATCAAACCGTACCCATGCCGATATCCGTTGCTGTATCAGCAGAGGTGTGGCAACGGCGCTACAGTAGGCACAACTCCATTCGTTCTCGCCCCGGTACACAATTTCGGTGGTGTAAAAATCTCGAAGATCAAACAACCCACCGAATTCGTCGGTCATATAGTATAAAACGGAGGTATTGGCACCGCCCCACCAGCCTGTATTGACCCCGGGAAGCACACGGTGGCTCGCGCTGTCCACACAACAGCCGGCACCGAACTCCACGGCAAGCCCTGTTGTGGATGCCGTATAGATATCACACAAATAAACGGCTCCGGCCTCACATTCAAATTGATCCAGCAGCACCGCACTCGTGGTATTCGCGCCAAACTGAACAGCAGTCAGTGTACCCAGCGCCGAATCAAACGGCTCAAATATATGTTCAATTGTAGTAGAGCTACCGACTGGACTTACCCGGAAAGTTTGCTCAATAAAGGCTGCATTGCTCTTTGTGGGCACTAGCATAACCAGACATAGACAAAGAACTGAACACAGGTGCTTCATGCGGTTACTTCCCTGTAGGTCGCCGGAGGGTAGGTGGGCGAATTCAGACTCAGTATAGCCAACAATTCCGGGCTGGCTAGGCGCTTGAATGATGGTGACCCGGCATACCCGGCCCACACCCAGGCTCGAATTACGGGGCTACGGTCAATCGGTGTCTTTTACAAGTATTCATGGGCCGATTCCAGCAATTTGGCCCAGTTAATTTGGCGAAAACCAAAGAATATCCGGCTCCACCCTGAAAAACGGAGTGCGGGCATTTATGCGTACCCGATTAATGCTTTTTGTATTCCACGATGACCTGATTGCGGGGGTGATTCCAGTCACCAATATAAGTTGCCGTAAATCCGTTCGACTCGCCGAATTCAACCATTTCCTTCGCTGTATAGGCAAAGTAACCATGATCATGTGGTTTGCTCGGGTTTTTCCTGGGCGTAGGAACTTCAAAATATGTGGCATAGAAAACGCCCCCGCTCCTTAGCCACGGGTGGAGATTCCTGAAGCAGAGGTGAATCAGGTCGGGCGGTAAATGACTGAACAGGGACTGTGCTATAGCGAAATCTATCAGCTGACCGAGCTTGTCAATCTCAAAAGCATCGGAGATGACTATGTGCGGCTGTTTTTCTTCTCGCAAACCCTGGCTCAGCTCATTATTCAATCCCGCTTGCACCAATCCCTTCTCCTTTTCAATTCCCAGATAGTGGCGCGCCTCTAGATAGGGAATGGCTCTTACCCCCAAGCGTAGTGATCCACAGGCAATATCGAGCAGGTAACTATCAGGTTTGAGGCCTTTCGATTTAAGGAAGTCGAACTGGAGCGTGCCAATTTCATCCCAGTTGCCTCCGATATATTCCCGGTGCCCAATTGTCGCAATGCCCTTGTCTCCCTCCGGGGCCAGAAATGCCAGGGGGTAAAGTTTTCGAACAGCTTTGATGAAGTAATATTTCATATCCATACAGTGCGTCTCCCTTAATGTCCTGAGTTCACCGTGTGAATGGTGAATTACTCACTTATCAATATCTTCAATTGGTACTGACAAGTTAAGTCACTGATCCCAAATATTCTTGGTACTGATTAATCAAGCTACTGCCCTACTCCATTCTGTAAACGCACTCACCCTGAGATTCCGATAATGTTCAGCTCTGACCAGGTGCCTGCCTAGATTGAACAGATTGCTGACAGCGGCATGGGCAGCAACAAATCTCTGAGCCTGCCTCATCGACTTGAACCGCCTCATTCCTCCCTCTCTCACCCTAGTAGCCTCATGGGACTGCTCAGCTCTATTGTTTTCGTACTGCTCAGTGCTGTGGATCGTCTCAGGAATCAGTTCACGATGCGCCACATTATAGCTGCGCAGTTTATCGGTCACGATCTTCCGGGGCTCTCCATTGTGAGAGCGTAGCAATCGCCTGAACAACCGCCTGGCTGCTGCACCGTCTCGTTTAGCCTGCAGGAATACATCAACCACTTCGCCATCCTGATCCACAGCCCGCCATAGGTAGTGCTGCTTGCCGCTGATCTGAATGGTCCGGCACACCGGCGAAGACTTCATCGATGTAGAAGGTGTGCATGGCGAATTCGCAATTTTTTTCACTGAATCCACAAGTTTGCGGTTCAGCCCTGGTTCGGAAGTTCAGTCCGGAAAACTGCTTGCGATTCTTCGGGGTGCTGCAGCCGACCCCGAAAGCAACTCCAAAACCGGTTCGGCATACGTTCGGCGGTTCGGTATACCGCAGACTCCGGCCAAAGAAACCCGTTATATTTCATGACTTTACTGCACCAAATCTGCCACTGTGTGAGGTTCCCACAATCGGCCGGTCACTGCTTCAAGTCCTGCTGGGCCAACCATTTTTTTATAATTTTCATAGCGTTATCGATCGTGTGAGCGCCCGACTATACCGGGTAGATGGGTTACACTGCCAGATCCATAATCTGTCGGTCATGACATACCAACGACCAGAACGGGACAAGAAACCTACCAAGAGAGACACCAGTGGCGTACGAGTTAACCGGCAAGATCAAGCTGATCCAGGAACCCAGGACTTTCGATAGTGGTTTCACCAAGCGGGAAATGGTGGTCATCGTAGAGGACGGCAAGTACCCTCAGGAAATCAACCTGGAGTTTGTCCAGGACAAGGTCGCCTTAATTGAATCACTACAGCCCGGGCAGGAAGTCACCGTGACCTTCGATATTCGTGGTCGCGAATACAACGGCAGATACTTCAATAATCTCCAGGGATGGAAGGTCGAGGTCCTCGGCGATCGCGCGGGCACCCCGGACGAGAATCCTCCTTTTCCCACGCCTTCAGATTTTGACGATGAGGATATTCCGCCGTTCTGAAGAATGGCGTGGCCTGCCTGGAATCCGGGTGTTTTAGCCGTTAGACGCTGTTCGCAAAATCAGTTTAATGAGTGCCGGTGTGCTCCCTTAATGATGGAGAGCCTGGTCACCGCAGCCTGACAAACGCAGCCTGAAATTCGTCATCAGGCGCCACTTTGGGCCATATTCGTAAGAAATATCTGCTCTTGACGACCACTTTTCGAGCGAAACCAGGTTAACTTGCCAGTACTCCGTCCTGTCTTGTCCGCGGCGCTGGCGAGCTTTCTTTTATGCTCGAACTGACCGAACTATCTGCGGAACACCGCTATCCAGCGACCGAGGTTGAGTAGGCTGGCCAGTGACCCCGCCACGTAGGTCAACGCTGCCGCCTTGAGGATTTTCTCTGCGTGCTGCAGATCACCATCGAGCAGGTAGCCACCCTCTTTCAGCATAGGCAGTGCTTTTCCGTAGCTGGCGTCGAGTTCCACCGGCAGAGTGACCAGGTGAACGATCGTACCCAGCGCCATCGACATGGCACCGAGAAGGATCGTCACGGCGCCTGCCTGAGGCATCCGGGTGAGGAGTAGCACGATGGGGGCAGCAACCAGTAGTATTCCCGCCGCCCGCTGGGCTACCGCCGCGGCCCTGGCGAGTTTTTGTCGGGCCTGGAACAGAGACTCACCGCGTGCGTGCTGAATGGCATGCCCTACTTCGTGGGCGGCGACCGTCACAGCCGTCAGGGAGTGGCCGGCGTAATTCTCTGGTGACAGCCGCACAGCCTTCGCTGCTGGATCGTAGTGATCGCCAGCGGACGTTTCCTCTACAGTTATTGCGCCCAGATCGAAGCTGCCGAGCAAATGCCGGGCAAGGTCGCCCCCGCTGCCGCGGTCCTGGTAGCGGTCAGCGGGTTCATGATATTTGCTCATTACGTGTTTCACCCAGAGGTTTGGGAGAAACACGCAGAGCGTCAGAATCAGAAAGAGAATCACCCACAGCATTGGAGTCAGTATGCCATACGTCTTACAAATGATTTCCTGTGGTTTTACGCAGACATCTCGACAGTGGATGCTTCGAGTCAGGTGATGCGCGGGTCAGGTCCTACGCCGCACATTACACTCAAACGACAGCGTAAAATGTAAGGCTTGGCCCCGAGTCTTCTAAGGGGTATTGCCAGGTTAACCAGCCTGAATCGGTAGAGTCGGTAGGGGTGTGCATGGCGAATTACTATATCAAATCCGGAATCAGCAAGTCGGCGGTTCGGCCGCCGTGACCCCATCCTCACAGCCCAAAGCGCCTGCAGTAGTCGGCAAACAGCGGCCCGTGTTGATGCTCGCTCAAACCGAACTTCTCCAGTGTATAGTGATGCTCGCCATGCTTGTCCCGCGGCCGATTATCCAGATAGTCCTGCATGGCCCCACGCACTGTGTCACTGAAGTCAAAATCGAAGTGGCGATAAAGGCTCTGGATGACCTGAATCGGATCGGAAATAATATCGTCAAACTGTACATCAAATACTCGACTATCCTCATCAGGCATGGCCGCCCGCTGCTGCATACCCAAGCTCAGCATTTCGGAAAAATAGTTGGCCTCGGCCTGAGCGATGGCGACCGGGTCGATATCATCGCTGAACGCGCTGTGCAGGGTACAGGATAGACTTGAAATAGACGCCAATACTTCCATGGGTGCCCTGTGAGTCTGCACGATAGCGGCATCGGGGTACTGCTTGATCAACGTGTCGAGATAGGCCAGATGCGGGGGTGTTTTTAACACCCAACGCTGGCCGCTGTAATCCACCTGCAGGTGTTGAAGAAACTGCTGATGCCATTGGTAGGCGGCGGTCATATCCTGCGCCAGTGTCCAGTGGCGGTACTCGGGGATATAAAAACTCACGCCAAATTGATCAGAGATGAAATGCGGTGCCAGCAAGGTGACACACTCCTGTGGCAGTTCTGCCCCCATCGCGTGAATCGCCTGGAAGCCCGGGGCCAGCAATTCCATCTTACTCACACTTTTCTCCACCTGCGCAATGCGCGGATCAGTGTAAAAACTGTCGCGTTGTGCGGGAGGAATCGGCTGCGCGACTTCCCATGTGGCGGGCGCCCGGTTGGCCGGGTCCTGCGCCAGCAGTTCGTACAGTATCGTGGTGCCGGTGCGTGGCAGACCCAGCACAAAGAGAGGCCGTGTAATTTTTTGCTGCGCAACCTCTGGCCGCTGCTTGCGATACTGTGTCAGGTTCAACCGCAACTTGAGGTTGTCCAACAACATGCCATGTACAGCAATACGCCCAAGTTGAGACAGTCGCGCTTCCTGCTCCAGTGACACGGCGAGCTTATCCAGCGCCGGCCTGAAGCTGTCATCGCCAAAGTCGCTCAGCCCTGTCTGTTTTCGTGCCTCCTTAATCAGGCTTTGGGTAGGCAGTAGCCGGGGCCGCTCAACGCCCAATTTCATCATCACGCGCCCCATGCGGTTGATGAGTTTTATCGCCGTTGGCTGATCGGGAGAGGGGTATTCCATAAGACAGTTGTTATTTCAGTCGTGGTCCGTGGCTGCTGACGATACTAACAAAAACAAATGGGGACGCATCTATTTATTCCCGTCACGCAACTGCCACACTCTTCTCTGCAAACGCGCTGAGCCGCAGATTCCAATAGTGTTCAGGACTGACCAGGTGCCGACCATGCTTGAGTAAAGTACTAACAGCAGATTGGACGGCGACGATTCTCTGAGCCCGCTTTACCGACTTGAACCGCTTCATACCTCGTTCGTCCAACCTGGTTGCCCCATGCGACTGTTCAGCTCGTTTTTTCTCATACTGCTGCGTGCTGAGCCCCAGCTCTTTGGCAACTTCGGCTTGCGTCAGCTCTGATCGCTTGACCGCCTTCTTGCGAGATTCTTCTGTATAAGCCTGGTTTCGTTTCTTTCCCAATTTCTCCACTTCTACATAAGCCAATATGACTATACAGGGTGACTACAACTTATCGGGAACACGGACCTCAAAAGCCATGCCCCCGGCGTCGAAAAAATCCCACGCACGCAAGATTCACAGTTTTTCTTAATTCCCAGGTGCCTACAGCAAGGTATTCTATTCGACAAAATAGAAACACCAAAGGCGCCCCAATCATGACCAACGCACTCCCCGCTGGCCCTCGTCTGATTTCGCTTGGCTTACTGCTTACCGCATTGAGCCAGAGCCCTTTGGCCAATGCCCAATGCGCTCCGGATCCCACGCTAGACGGTGGCACGGTCACCTGCGCAGGTAACGACCCGGACGGATTCAGCTCCGCAGCCAACAACATTACGGTCGACGTCACTGGTGCGGTGGCGTCAGCGCCTGGCTTTCCTGCACTGGACCTGTCAGGCACTGCTGCTACCGTACAGATGACGGGTGCCAGCACAATCACCCCTGGCACGAACGCAGCGGGGATACGCTTGCAAGCCGATGATGGAATGGTTTCTATCGGTAGCAATGCCAGTATCACAATCAACGGCGCGGCCGGTGGTACCGCTGGTATCGTGCTGCAGGCGGACAATGCGCAAATCACTATCGACGGATCTATCAACGGGTCTGGTTTATTAGGTGCTGGCGTTATTAATTTGGGGACAAACAACAATCAGGTCACCCTGAACCAGACCGGTTCTGTAACCACCACTGGCGACGATTCCCGTGGCATCTCTCTGCAGTCCAGCAATGCCGTTATTACGATTGCCGGTACGGTTACCACCTCGGGTGGACAAACCACGGGTGACGCTGCGCATGCACTTATCGTCGGTGACAGCAATTTTGCTACGACTGGCGGCGTTATTAACCTGCTATCAACTGCGCGGGTGACGACTTCAGCTTCCGGCGCAGGCGCTGTACTCGGAGGCGGCGAGAGCGTAGCCGTAGATATCGCCGCCGGCGCGGTGGTAACAACCAATGGCGAGGAAGGTCCGTTGAATGGCTTTCCCTCTTTTGGTGTGGGGATTAACGCGGACAATTCCGTCGGCAACAACGATGGCACCATAAACGCCAACGCGACGACAGGTTCCATAGGCGCGCTCATCGGTGGCAACAACACCGTGTTCAATAACAATGCTTCCGGCGCGATTACGGGTGGCGGCATTTTCCCCGGTGTGCAGCTTGCCTTCGCGTTCCTCGGTGAGGGCGGCGTGATCGAAACGCTAAACAATCGTGGCACCATCACTGGCTCTGTAGCCGCATTCGAGGACGCCAACACGGTTGTAAACAACATCGGCGGTACAATTTCGGGGAATGTTTTCCTGGGTGCAGGGGATGATCTCGTCAACGCTCAGACCTCCGTGGGAGGCGACGTGAGACTGGATGAGGGTAGCGATGAGTTGATCATGGCCAACGCAACAGTTGTGGCCGGCGGACTCGATGGTGGCGATGACACCGAGGTCGCTGACGGCTGGATCGATGTGTTGCGTATCCAGGGGGGAGTGCGAACGGTGAATGCTGGCACCATGGAAAACTGGGAAATTATTCAGCTGACAAATACCACACTCGGGCTCGACACGCCCACATTCACTGTCGGAGCAGATCCCGGTACGGACCCCAATACTGGTTTGAATTACGGCATCACGCTTGACGCCAACTCTGCGTTGGAGTTTTTGCAACCAGTATCCTTTGTCGGCAACATCACGAATGAGGCCGCCATTCAACTGACAGGCGATGGCAATGCTGACTCCCGCTTGAATCTGGGCGGTAATTACGTCGGAAATTCGGGCGTGATAGCCCTGGATGTAGTCTTGGGAGATGACAGTTCTGCCGCCGATCGTCTGGTATTCAGCTCCGGCACAATTACCGGCCTCACGCGCCTGGCAATCACCAACCTGGGAGGTATGGGGGCCGCCACCGTCGGCGATGGCATACTCGTCGTTGAAACCACTGGTGGCGCTGTTTCCAATCCAGACGCGTTCGAACTAGCCTCGCCGGTAATCGCTGGCGGCTTCGAATATACGCTGGGGTTTGGCGGCGCGAGTGATCCCGGTGACGGGAACTGGTATTTGCGATCAACACCAGTACCACTGGAAATACGCCCCGTACCCACAATACCGCCCTTCCTGCTCGGCGTGTGTTGTATGCTGCTCGGGCTGATCGGGCTGGCAAAACTGCCGCGCCAGTGAAAGAAGAACCGCGTTGCCGCAGTCCCATCCCGAGAGCCGATTACTGACAAGCCGTTTATATGCCTTCTATTGGGTTTAACTACCAGTGGCCAGTGCCCGGGGCGCCCTTGAATGGCCCGGTAATCAGGCTTGTGACCCAGCCACCATAGAATAATCCTGGTTGTGGCTGCACGCGTTCGCCGTCTACATAACATGGAATACGCCCGGGATAGAAAGAGAGGTAGCCATCAATGGAAGAGAACCGTTGACTGGGGCTTTCGTAGCTCCAGCCAATACTCTCGTTCGCGGGGTTCTCCACATGCGCCCAATAGGTCGCCCTGCCTTTCCACTCACAAATGGAGGCGCCCTGCGACTTCACCAACTGGCTCCAGTCAACGCTTTCCGGAGGAAAATAATAGGTTGGCGGACTCGCCGTTTCGATTACCCGCAAGGCCAGGGTGGTACGTGCCAGTGGACGTTCTCTATTGCCCACCTCCACCAGGCTGTCACAGCGTACCAGCGCGGGAGGGCGTGGGTAATCCCACACAGATTCCTGTCCTGGCCCCGGAACCTCAGCGAAGGGTGGGCGTTCCTGGCCTGTGAAGTGCCACATCAGTATGTCTCGCTTGAAAGATGACCGGAAAGCGCGGTGCTCCTGACAATACGGCAGTTGCACCACTTTAACACCGACTCTAACAATTTGGGCGCGTTAACCTGATATTACGCTCGGGGCTAATTTTCTGACAAATGAACAAATGGGGACGTGGACAAATGGGGACGGATTTATTTACTCCCACGGACAAATGGGGACGCATTTATTTACTCCCATTCAATTCCAGCCAACCGCTTGAACGAGAGCCAATAACGCCTAACATCCACTAGATTGAAGCGTTACGTCCAAAGGGGTACCAAGCCGTGCCAAGGAAGGCCCGCATCATTCTCCCCGATACGCCACATCACATAGTGCAACGGGGACATAATCGAAAAGCGGTATTCGTCTCGGCCCTTGACTACCAGCTTTATCTGGAAACACTGAAGGAGTGGAAGGAGGCACTCGGCATCTCCGTGTATTCCTGGTGCCTGATGACGAATCATGTACACCTGATCCTGAATCCCGGAGGCAACCCCAAGAGCATTGGCATGCTCATGAAGCGCCTCGCGGCAAGGCAAACGCGACATGTGAACAAACTTGAGAATAGAACAGGCTCATTGTGGGAGGGTCGATACAAGTCGAGTCCGATCCAAAGCGATGCCTATCTATTGCAGTGCAGCCGATATGTCGAGCTCAATCCAGTAAAAGCGAAAATAGTGCGTAACGCTGAGGACTACATATGGTCCAGCTACCGCACAAAAATAGGCCTCGCCAGCTCTGAGATAATTGACCTTGATACATGCTATCTGGCGATGAAGTCGCCGCAGCAGAACTACCGAAAGTTTGTGGAGGCAGGCATCTCTCAAGCTGAACAGTCCTTCATCACCGAGAGAATTCAGCGCAACTCCCTGACAGGAGACAAGTCATTCGTGAATGAAGTCGAGAGGCGGATAGGGATCCGCGTAGAAAATCGAGGCCCGGGTCGGCCTGCATTCTCAGGCGTCGGAAAATAAATGCGTCCCCATTACCCCACATTACCCAGCGGGTTTTGCTACTGCGGGCGAAGCGATAACTTTATCGGGGTTTTCTGCCTGCCACGTCTTGCGCCGTGCCTCCTTTTCCAATCGTGCCCGGATGACGTCGTTCTGTCGCGCAACGCTTCTCAGCTCCCAATCCTCAAGGGCAGATTCAGTCAAACTTCCACAGGTGTTGGCCACCACGCAAAAGCTGCGATCATCAAATGGGTCATCATCGTGATAACAGACCTGACCCTCAGGGCAACTGCCCGGCGAACAGTTGAAGGCGCCAGAACAGGTGCCGGGCGTCACACGATTGCCGTCCGGGCAGGTGACAGACCAGCGTGACAGACACCGATGCCGGCAATCGTGTGATGCGGTGAATCCACTGCCCACTGTCTCGCACGGCGTTCCAGCGGGATGGCCGCAGCCAGACAACAACAGTGCGATAAGACAGAAGAGCAGGACCCTCATCTGGCAGACGTTACAACTACTTTGGGCTCAATGCCAGCGGATGGTACTAGCGGACTGATGTCTCCCGAGCGCAGAAAATCGACGCATGCCCCGCTCTCTTCCTCCACCCACCAACCACAGGCATACTCCCCGTCAACAACCGCAACAGCCAAAGGCCCCGTTTATGTCAGTCCGCACCGGTGAAAAGCCCGAAGGATTCCGCGTTTACCTGCGGCCCCGGGTGCTGGGCATGCTGTTTCTCGGGTTCTCCGCCGGACTGCCGCTGCTGCTGGTGGGCGGGACGTTCAGCGCCTGGTTACGCGACATCGGCGTGGAGCTGGCAGCCATCGGCTTTCTCAGCTGGGTGGGGATTGCGCATTCCATCAAGGTGTTGTGGGCGCCGGTCGTGGATCGGGCCCCCCTGCCCCTGCTCTCCCGGCTGCTGGGTCGGCGCCGGGCCTGGATGCTCGCCGCGCAGATCACCATCGCCGTGTCCCTGGCCGGTATGGCACTGACCAATCCGCTGGAGAATCTCTGGCTGGTGGCGGTGTTTGCCGTGTTATCGGCTTTTGGGTCCGCCACCCAGGACGTGGCCATCGATGCCTACCGGGTGGAAGCCGAGGCCCGCCACCGTCAGGCAGCCATGGCCGCCACCTATGTCACCGGTTACCGGGTGGCCCTGCTGGCGGCCGGCGCCGGCGCACTGCACGTCGCCAATATCGGCAACTGGAGTCTTGCCTACGGCGCCATGGCCGTGCTGATGGGCGTGGGCATGCTGACCACGCTGATCATCCGCGAGCCAGCGGTCACCATCGACCGGGCCACCGCCAACCTTGAGCAAAGGGTCACCGACTATCTGGATGACACCGATCACCAGGGATTGCGCCGGGATCTGACCGCCTGGATTATCGGCGCCGTGGTCTGCCCGTTTGCCGATTTCTTCAAACGCTACGGAATGGCTGCGGTGGCGGTGCTGTTATTTATCGGCACGTTCCGTATCAGCGATATCTTCATGGGTGTACTGGCCAATCCCTTCTATCTGGACCTGGGATTCAGCAAAGCCGAAATCGCCAATGTGGCGGCTGCCTTCGGCCTGGCGATGACGCTGACCGGTGCCGCCCTGGGCGGCGTACTGGTGGCGCGCTTCGGGATTGCCCCCATGTTGATCGGGACTGCCCTGATGGCACCTGTCACCAACCTGACCTTTTCCTGGCTGGCGCTGATCGGCCCGGAAACCTATGGGCTGGTTATCGCCATCATTGCCGACAACATCACCGGCGGCCTGGCCATCTCGGTATTGATCGCCTATCTGTCCAGCCTGACCAACACCGCCTACACCGCTACCCAGTACGCGCTGTTCAGCTCGGTGATGACCCTGCCCGGCCAGTTCCTCGGTGGTTTCACCGGCATTCTGGCGGCCAGCGTCGGCTGGTTCTGGTTCTTTGTGACCGCCGCGATTCTCGGGTTGCCGGCGTTCCTGCTGGCAATTCTGCTGCTGCGGGTCGCCCACCCCGACCAGGTGCAGCGCCCCGGCATGCGAGACGGTAACAGCGCGCAATAGCGGCCTGCCCGGGCAGAACAGCTTGGATGCGCCAGCCTGTGCGGCCACAAATCGCTGCTCCTGACAAAACGCTATGCGGTAGGATACCCTTGCAACGTTTATGCGATACGCTCCAGCTCTGAAGCGCGCGCCAACAAGGGAGTACTGATCGTGGTAAAAGTAGCAATCAATGGTTTTGGCCGCATTGGCCGAATGGTATTCCGCGCTGCCTGGGCGCGGGATGATATCGAGATCTGCCAGGTCAATGACCCGGGCGGCGACGCGCAAAACGCCGCCTACCTGCTCAACTTTGACTCGGTACAGGGCACATGGGACAAGCGCGCGGAGGCGGACGGCGACGCCCTGGTCATCGATGGGCTTCGGGTAGAATGGACCCGCGGCGTGGATTGTGCGAGCGCAGGCTGGGGCAAGCATATCGATGTACTGCTTGAGTGCAGCGGCAAGTTCAAGACTCTTGAGTTGCTGCAGCCCTACCTGGATGCCGGCATCGGGCATGTGATAGTGAGTGCACCCGTGGGTGACCCCGAGATACCCAATGTCGTGGTGGGCGTGAATGACGACGCGTTCGACCCAGCCAGGCATCGCCTTGTGAGCGGCGCCTCCTGTACCACCAACTGCGTGGCTCCGGTACTCAAGGTACTGCACGCAACGTTTGGCGTCGTGCGCGGCTCACTCAACACCATTCATGCCGTTACTCCCTCACAGGTAGTGATGGACGGCTTCGGCAAGGATCCCCGCCGCGGGCGTGCCGGCTTCTCCTCCCTGATTCCCACTTCGACCGGAGCCGCCAAGGCGATCGGGCGCATCTTCGAGGACCTGAACGGCCATATTTCCGGCCTGGCGGTGCGGGTGCCGCTGACCTGCCCCTCGATCACCGATTGCACCTTCGAAGTGCGCGAGCCAGCCACCCGGGAAGCCGTCAATGCCGCCCTCGCCGCGGCAGCCCGGGGCGAACTGGCCGGGATTCTTGGCTACGAGGAGCAGGAACTGGTGTCGGTGGACTATATCGGCGACAAGCGCTCATCCATCGTCGACGCCAGCAGCACCCTGGTGGTGGACCAACACCATGTGAAAGTATTGTCCTGGTACGACAACGAAATGGGCTACTCGTCGCGGCTGCTGGATCTGCTCGGCCGCATCGGCGGGTAGACGCCTTACCCGGTAACGCCCTTCGCGGAGGCGGCGATGCGCTCACTGACCGCAACGGGAAAACACCGCGTTGCTCCGCCACCAATCCTGCCTGTTTGAGCAGGCGGACCCGGCAGCGCCTCGACACGTGCAGCAGCTCAACCCGCACCGTCAGATTCACCAGACGGCGGGGCAGGCGTGTTGATAAAGGTCCCTATCCAGTGAACGAGGATGACCAGCAGGAGGTCACCTCGTCCCATGAGTTGACTCAGGCCCATGCCGCCGAGGAACGTCACCGCGCAGTTCACCATGCGCCAACGCAGCGTGAAGTAGTGAATGCAGGCAAACGCCAGGTTGCTCAGGACATGCGCAAGGCGAATATCCATGTGGGCTTGCAGCAGTTGCGGCACGACCAGGCGGAAGGTGATTTCCTCGACAATCGAGATCAACAGCAGGTATCCCACCCAGGGCACCTGGCGCCCGGGGGCGAAACCGTGGCGCCGACTCCAGTAAACGAAAAACAGCAACATGCCCGCCAGAGTCGCCAGGTAAGGCATTGGCTCGCGGATCGCAGGGGCTGTCGCCGTGGTTAGCAGCGCCCAGGAGCCCGGTAGCAACAGGCAGATGAGTGCAAGAACGCTCATTGTCAGGCCGTGGCGCTTGAACACATCGGCAAATGTCGCGACCCGGTAGCCGGAGGGGGTGGGGCCCCGCTGCAATCGCCCCGTGGCTCTATCGAGAGAGCCGGATTCGTGCATGTTTTCAGGGTGCATCAGTCTACACGGCCGTACTGATAATCCACTATTCTAAAGCCTTTTTGTCTATCCGGTTCGCCACTGACGGCGTTTGAGCGGCGCGCTTGCCCGATGTCAGGAGCGCAGCTATCTTTGAAGCATTCTCGGGACAGGACACACTTTTGGCCACATCAGAGATAGTCTTCGCCAGTTAAACC
>CAZFJQ010000036.1:4697-17351 GCA_964519755.1 uncultured Halioglobus sp. | reverse complement strand
CGAAATTCAGTCTGTCCCCGAAATTCCAATCCGCTGTCGCATGATTCCTGTCCATCAGGTTACTCTCACAAGTCGCGTGTTCAACAGTTGGGGCGACAGGTCAAATGGTGGGTACAAAAAATGAGCGGTATCACAGCCTGGATTTGCTGCGTGCAGTGATGATGGCGCTTGGCATCGTCTTTCATGGCGTGCAGATGTACTACGTAACGCTGGGGGCGGATGATTATTACCGCGACCCGTCGCGTTCCTATTCCATGGACGCGATTCTGATCGTGACCAACACCTTCCGCATGCCAACTTTTTATATGCTGTCGGGCTTTTTCGCAGCGCTCTTGATGGCACGGCGAGGCAGGAGGGGCATGCTAGAAAACAGGTATGAACGGATCGTCGTACCTTTCTTGATTTTCCTGCCTGCTAGCGCCATCGTCATGACGCCGCTTACCGTGCTGGGGCAGAACGTACTGGCGACTGGTACATGGGGTTTAGATATGACCCATGCAGCGCACAAGGAGCTGTGGGATAAGACCCATAACCTGTGGTTTCTATATTACCTGGCCATGTTTGTCGGCGTGTCTGCGATTGTTGCGCCGTGGCTCGCCAGGGTGAGTGCCAGGATGAAGCCGGGTGCCATGTCGTCAGTAGCGATGGTAAGCCTGTTCGCGCTGGTACTGGGCTTGCTGGGCAGTACGTCTGACAGCGGCAGAATTGGCGCCGACACCAGCTTTATTCCCGATCCGGGCACTTTCAGCTATTTCTTTGTCTGCTATCTATTTGGTTGGCTTCTTTATAGCGACCAGTCGAGCATTGGTTACATGGCTGCACGCTCGTGGCGTTGGTTAATCGTGGCAGTTGTTGCCTTGATCGTTTCACTTGCCGGGTTTGTGCTGCGCGGAGATGCAGAGGGAGCTCTGTGGCTTCCCATGCATATGCTCTTGTCCATTGGGACAGGGTTTTCAACCTTTGCCTTCATCTGCTTTTTCACTGGCCTGTTCGAGCGCTATTTTGCCGGCCATAGCGAGATCGGGCGATATTTCTCAGACAGTGCGTACTGGGTTTTCTTGTCTCACTCGGCTTTTCTCGTCGCCTTCGCCATCCCCATGGCCCACCTTCCCTGGCCCGCCGAGGTCAAATTCCTGATCGTATCGGTCGCCACTGCCATCTGCTGCTGGCTCACTTACGACTGGTGGGTCAGGCCGACGTGGGTTGGCAAGGTGCTCAACGGCAAGCGACATGAAAGGATGTTTCAGCGCCGAAAATAATCCCGACGCCCACATACTGCGCGAGAACGCTCTGCGGGGAATGCTGAACTCCGACCAGTTGCCTACCCGATTGAATCGATAGTGGAGGCAGACAGCCCGGGGAAAAATATCCCGGGGAAATCGGTAGTGTTTGCAGGTATTCATGCCCGGTAAAGCGGGGCAGGCCCTCACCCGTTCCAGATATTTCGGGCGCTTAACCTGGCAGTAACCCTGGCGTATTCAGAAGTAGGCGCGCACCGCGGCCCAGAAACTCACGCCGCTGAGCTCCCTGTCGGGGTCTCCGCTGATGTCTTCGTACTCCACGCCGGTCATGAACTTGAGGTTGTCGCCTGCAACGTAGTAGTTCAACCCAGCGTAAACCGCCTGATACTCGTCACCATTCCCGCTCCCTACACGCTCTGCCAGCGCAACACGTCGCAGGCCTCGACTGCCACTCGAGCGCGGAACACCGAGGTCGCTACTAACGCCCGCATACTGGTAACGGAAAGCTGCCTCAAGTTTGTTATCGACAATAAAAAAGCTCGGCAGGACGACGAAACCGTAGGGATCACGGTTCCCGTCTTCGCTCAGGGTAGCGTTGGCCAGCACGTTTACATCCCCAAATTTGCGGATATACGTCACCGAACCGGCCCAGTCATAGTTAAACGGTGTTAAAAGTTTGTCTTCGTTATCAGCGTAAATGAAGTCGAGAATCAACTCACCCTCTGCAGCGGGTAAGATAGCGCTAGCCTGATAAGCCACGTCTTCGCTCCAGCCCGCCCACTTTTCCAGTTCAAGCTCGGTGGACCAAACTCCAACTATGTACTCGACACTGCCCTTCTCGAGATTGATATTCACACCGGTGGGGCGGCGGCTACCGAAGCGGTTGTTTATGGCGCTGCGCTCGATAGTCTTGATTCGCTTGGAGGACTGATGCTCCTCTCCACCGAACAGCAGCTTATAGCGGCCGTACCCAACCGAGGCTTTATCAAAGCCCAGCACGTCGTTCTTGCTGTAATCGATGTAGAGTTCGTCCCAGCTCTCGTAGACTGCGGCAGTACCCTTGAACCCCTGCTCGTCGACGTTCCAGCGAGCCAACGCACTGAAGCCGTCTAGAAACTTTATCGACATGCCGGCCCTGAGGCGGCGAAGCTCATCGCGGTCGCCGCTGAATTTCTCACCGGCAAGCTCGCCATCGGAGTAGTTGTACTGGCCGTGCACACGGCCGAAAAGCTTCACTTCCTGCACAAAACCATCATCGCTGGAATACACCTTGCCCATGTTCTTCAGGGTATCCTTCCAGCCCTCTGCCTGGACGGCGTTGGAGCCCAGCAGGACGCTGGCCACCAGCAAACAAGTTCCAGATAGGTTGCGAGCCATGCGTCATTCCTTTGCTTTAGATAGATTAGTCAATGTATTGCAACGTAAGTCCTTCGCGCCTGACCAACTCTTACGACTCCCGAAAGAAGGCAGGGGAAAACCGACATTTTTCAGAAAGATAACATACTCATTAACGCCATAATTGGCCACTGTGAATCGTACACCAATCGCCAGCTTCAGAGCCGGCACCGCGTGGGTATCTTATGGAATAAAGGTTATCATTCGCTCCGTACCGGGAAGTACCGCAAGGCCCCGATGCATGCAATGCCTTTGGCGCGGCGTAGTCGTGCCTGAAAGGGAAATTGGCCCTCTACCCTCGCTCGCGTAGTACCCTGTCGTCGGCCATGATTCCAGCAACAAAATTCCAGGAGAAACATTCATGTTCGATCTCAAGATCACCGGTGGCACAATTATCGACGGCACTGGCGGAGCGCGCTTCATAGGTGACGTGGCCGTGAAGGACGGTGTAATCGTCGAGGTCGGCGCAAAGGTCGACGGAGAAGCACGCGAAACGCTGAGCGCCAGCGGGCATATCGTTACGCCTGGGTTCGTGGATATTCATACGCATTACGATGGTCAGGCTACCTGGGATTCACTGCTGGACCCATCTGCGAGCCATGGCGTTACCACCGTGGTGGTGGGTAACTGTGGCGTGGGTTTTGCGCCGGTGCGCCCGGGGGATGAGAAGCGTCTCATCGAAATGATGGAAGGCGTGGAAGACATTCCAGGCACCGCCCTTTACGAGGGCATCCAGTGGGACTGGGAAACGTTCCCGCAGTATCTCGACGCGCTCGAGCGGCGCGAGTATGCAATGGATATCGCGGCCTTCGTACCCCACGCGCCAATCCGCCTGTACGTGATGGGCGAGCGCGGTGAGCAGAACGAGCAAGCCACGCCAGAAGACATCGCCAGCATGGCCGAACACGTGAGCGCGGCGATCAAGGCCGGCGCGGTCGGTTTTTCCACCTCGCGCTCCCTGAATCACAAGACGCTCGAGGGCGAGCTCGTGGCAGGCACTTTTGCCGGCCAGGACGAGCTTGAGGGCCTCGCCAACGCCATGCTGAATGCCGGCGGCGGCCTGTTTGAGGTGGTCCCGCAGGGCGAAACGGGCGACGACGAAGCGCTGGTCCTGGGCGAGATCGAGTTGATGAGCCGCGTGTCGAAAGCGACCGGGGCCGAGGTTTCATTCCTGATGGTGCAGTCAGGCGGCGCGCCCGACCTGTGGCGCAAACAGTTGGATGCGGCGGCAGCGGCAAACGCTTCCGGCGCGAAACTCGTGCCGCAAGTGGGCGGCCGCCCGGGCGGCATGCTGATCGGGCTGTCCAGTTATCACGGGTTCATGCGGCGGCCGACTTTTCGGCGGCTGGAAGCCGAGCTCTCGGGCGATGCGCTGATTGAAGCGTTGCGCGACCCGGAAAATCGCGCGGCGATTCTGTCTGAGGAGGATGAGCCATTAAGCCCCAGTGAACAGTTTGGGGCAATGACGGAAGCGATGCCTTTTCTCTTCCCGTCCATGTACCCACTGGGCGACCCGCCAAACTATGAGCAGACCGCGGACTGCTCGATTGAAGGCATCGCGGAAGCCACAGGCAAGACCGCCTGGGAGGTACATTACGATCTCCTGGTCTCGGGCGAATGGGTCCTCGGCGCGTTTACCAACTACGCGCAGGCTTCCCAGGAACCACTGCGAGCCATGCTGGACGACCCGTCCACGGTACTCGGGCTCTCGGACGGCGGCGCACACGTGAAGATGATCTGCGACGCGTCCGTACCCACTTACATGCTCACGCACTGGTCACGGGACCGGGAACGCGGGGAGCGCCTTGAACTCGAGCGCGTCGTGCAGAAGCAGTGCTCGGAGACGGCGCGCCTGGTGGGAATGCAGGATCGCGGCACGATCAAGACAGGACAGAAAGCCGATCTTAATGTTATTGATTTTGGCGGGCTTAGCCTGCATGCCCCACGCTCGGTCAACGATCTACCCGCGGGCGGTGCCCGTATTCTGCAGGATGCGTCAGGCTATCGCGCAACTATAGTCAGTGGGGTGATCACGCGCCGGAATGACCGGGATACAGGAGAGCGGCCAGGGCGGCTGGTGCGCTCGGCGGTGCTTTAGGCATCAGGGCCGCGCACTATTCAGAACGACTGCCGGGTCAACTCTCAATGCAGGTCAACAGCTCCTGCTGCGGTCTCCGGCGCTTCCAACAGAACATTACAGGCATAACAGAATACTAAAGGTGAATACGATGGACACTGCGTTTGACGTCAGCCAGTTTGGCATAAACCCCGAGGATGAATTCACTCACGCTTTCAGCGAGGATCACCCCGACTGGAACGAGTCTTACTTCTTCGATTGGTACGACATCGAGGGTAGCGTTGCCGGCCACTGCCGCATTGGCTGGCACCCGGTGCAGCAAAGAGTCTGGTTCTGGCTGTACCTGTTCAACGGCAGCGAATGGTTTGTAATCGAGGAGTGTCGTTTGCCCTTCTCCGATCTGGTGCTCGGGGAAGACCGCCAGGCGGCCAGGCCCGCGTTTTCCTATAGCGGCTGGGGGCTGGAGTTCAGTTACGTGCCCCACCGCTTGCTCCTGCAAGGCGAACTCCAGGTCAGCGGTTTCGCGCGCGTGTTGTCAGGGGCCAGGCAGGGCACGATCAAGCCGGTAGCGCTGACGCTCGACGTCACTGCCATCGGTGCAGCGTACTCGCGTGGCGGCGGCGAGGTGGAAAGCCATAGCGCCGCAGGCTTCAGCACTGATCGCTACGAACAACCGCACCGCGCCCGCGGACAGATGATCATTGATGGCGAAACGATTCCACTAGAGGTAAGGGGGGAACGCGACCATTCCTGGGGGCCGCGCCCCTGGGACATGAACTGGCAGTTCTTCGTTATCAACAACGAACGCTTCAGTCTGCTGGCCACCCAGGTGACCATCCCGGAGTGGCCGCTCATCAAGATGGGCTACTACCATGCCCACGGCGAGCAGATGGAACACCTCAGCGAAAGCGAGTTCAACCTGAGCTTCGATGCCAGCGATCCCTTGCATGCGGTGAGCGGAGACTTCACGCTCACCTGTGAAAGCGGCCGCATCGTCAAGGGCAGTATCGAAACCATCTCCGGGACGGAGATCGATATCACTCACTGTTTCGCTACACCGCACCGCTCCGAGTACCGGCGCTCGCTCATCCGTGCCAGCTTCGACGACGGCAGCCAGAGCGTTGGATGGCTGGAATGCAATCGCGATTGAGTAAGCAGCAAAGGGGCGCTGTCGAAGTGCCCAGCGCCGCGTCAAAGGTTTGGAAGATATGCTCGATCGCGGTGGCCGTGCCGATTGCGGCTTCAGCCATCACCAGGCGCGCATTGCAGCCATTATTATAACGGCGCTGACAGGAAGAGACGTAGCACCCCCCCTGGCAGGTGAACTCGTCATTCACTTGCTGCCGGTCGAGCACGTTGGACTCGCCGAGGACCTGTACCCGGTCACCGGGAATATCCTCGACGTAAACCATTTGCACAAGAACGATTCCGACAAGTTAATTTTTCTAAACCGGAAAATCCCCGGATCAGACTCAGGCTACCGCCCTACTCCACTCGTTGAACGCACTAATCCCCAGACCCGGATGATGTTCCGCTCGGACCAGGTGCCTGCCAGGATTAAACAAACTGCTGACTGCTGAATGGGCAGTGACAAGGTGTTTACCCGGCTCCACCGACTTGAATCGCCTCGTCCCTCGCCCTCTCACCCTGCTCGCCCCATGCGATTACCCTGCCCGATGATTGGCGTACTGCCCGGTAACGTGTCCCTGTTGAAACAGCAGGCATATAACATCCCTCATAGCTACGAAGCGTAATCCTGGTTCTGCAAAGCGGCAAAAAATAACCTTCTGATATCATTACTGAATTACAAATTCGCCAGGAACAAGGTCAAGCAACGATGATAACCATTCACCATTCCCCCCTTTCACGCTCCAACCGCGTAGTCTGGTTCTGCGAGGAGATCGGCCTCGAATACCGGCTCGAGCCGGTGGAAATGTTCAGCGATGCCATGCGGCGGCCGGAATACCTGGCGATCAATCCACTGGGAAAAGTGCCCGCGATAGAGGATGACGGTTTTGTACTCTGGGAAACGAGCGCGATTATGCAGTACCTCGATGCGAAATACGGCGCTAACCGGCTCATTCCGCCGCGCGATACCCAGGCGGGAGCGCTCGCTATTCAATGGCTGGATTATGGCGAGAACCCGCTGACCGTGATTATGGGTGAGATCGCCGCGCACAGTGGCCCAATGCCGGAAGAACGGCGTATTCCAGCATTGGTTGACCGCGGCCGCGGGATAGCCCGGGAACTCGTGGACGTAATCGAGCAGGCATTGGGCAACCGGCAATGGATACTCGGCGACACCTTCAGCGCAGCCGATATTATGCTGGCGTTCGGACTCATGATCGCCGACCACCTGAATTATGTAAACGATGCTACGCCGCGGGTGAGCGCGTACCTGCAGCGCGCGATGGCACGCCCGGCCTTTCTGCGGTCGATGTCTGGCTGATCTGGACCCTGCCACGGTTTTGACGGTGCTGAAAAGCCTGCCCAAGACACTTCACGAGAGAACATAGTCCCTTCTCACCAGCATTATCTGGTCGCGCCGGTACCGCCCGCGGCCTGCTTGTGAAGAACCACGGTCTGGTACTGGCCGGCGTGACTCCAGCCCGGCGGCATCAGCATATAGGCGAACTTGATTAATATGCCGGGCGCCATTCCTACATCACGCCAGGGCGCCCTGACTTCCCCGAACTGTACATCCCGGAAGCTCTCGGCTCCAACTGGACGGGTGATACCGTATTGCACGGGCTCGTCATCCCGCAGCGGTCGTCGTGTGCCAGGTACCCAATCCCGGAAAAGCGGGATGGAATTGTAGTTGGTATCCATGTAGCGCACGTTTCGTCCATGGTGGGCCCGGTGATAGGACGGGGTTTGCATGGAATGCTCAACCTGCCCACAAATTTTTCTTGATACTGCCTATAATTGTTTTCCAAGCTGTTAAAAGGAGACCCCTTCATGGCCCAAACGATCTTTATCACCGGCGCTTCCTCAGGCATCGGTGCAGCAACCGCGCGTGCGGCAGTGTTCGCTGGCTGGAATGTAGCAATGATGGCCCGGTCAGAGGATAAGCTGAGGGCCCTCGAACAAGAACTTGGCGATTCCGCGTTGGCCCTGCCGGGTGACGCAACCGAGCTCACGGCGCAGGAGGCGGCTGTCGCGGCGACGGTAGGCCGGTTCGGTGGGTTAGATGCGGCGTTCGCAAACGCCGGCACCGGTATCGAGAAACCCGGCACGGAGGCCGGCGACCCAGCGGAATGGCGCAGCCTGGTGGATCTGAACATCATGGCGCTGCTCTATACGGCGCGGGTCACTCTCCCGGAGCTGCGTAAGTCAAAGGGTCACCTGATTCTGACCGGCTCCGCGGCCGGCCGCAGCCACATCAAGGGCTCGATCTACGGTGCGACAAAGTGGTTCGTGCACGGCTATGGTGGAAATATCGCCCAGGAGATGCGCGAGTGGGGCGGCAAGTGCACGGTGATCGCGCCGGGGATGGTGGACACACCGTTCTTCTCCGAGCGGAAGCCTGAAAAGATCCAACCCGAGGACGTGGCGGATGCGGTCATCTACGCACTAGGTCAGCGCGACAGCGCGTCGATCCGCGAGATCGCGATCATGCCCACGGACTAAGACCGGGAAAATCATGACTGGAGAAGTGTGAACAAACACATTCGCGCGTGTCACCTGTACCAGCGATCCTCTACGACACAGTCTATCAATTGCGCCGCGCTTTCCTTCCAGTTCAACCAGCGAAGACCGTCTGACACCGGCAGTTTATGTTGATGGTAGCGTTGCAGCCATTCCATGAGTTCATCTGCCAACCCGTCTCCCTCGGTGGCTTTAAAGTACCAGGCGTGGTCACCGCAAACCTCCCGCATCACCGGTAAATCGCGCGCCAGCAAGGGCGAGCCGAAATAGGCAGCTTCAATCAGGGGAAGCCCGAATCCTTCTCCCCTGGACGCCATGATCGTTCCCGCGGCGCGCCTGTACAGAGCCTGCAGCATCGCGTCACTGACAAATTTGTACCAGTGTAGCTGAGCGCAGTCAGCATCAGCTTCCGATAGTTTTTGCTTCAAACTCTCGTCTATCCAACCGGTGGTGCCCACTATAACCAAAGACAGCTCCGTACCTTCCGACCAGAGTTTCTGGAAGGCGCTCAACACCTGTTCGTGACCTTTGCGAGGCTCTACAGTACCCACCATCAACAGGAACGGGCCGCGATTGAGGCCATTGAGTAACCCTGCTTCCTGTCGCGTCATATCCGCGGGCGGCGTTCCCGATTCCAGGTCCGCTCCCAGGTGAAAGTAACCAATCTCTGGCTTGTTTGAGTACTCGATGCCGTTCTGGTCCAGCCAACCCGCATACTCATCTGCTACTGACCTGGATATACAGGCGATTCCATCAGCGAGCTTTGATATCGTGCTAAGCCAGCCTTTGAAAAGCGGTATCTGGTCCGGCGGAAAACAATCTGACAATGTCACCGGCAACAGATCGTACAGAACAAATACGACTTTCACTCCACGGCCACGCCAGTACTGCAAGAAGCGACGCGATGGCTCCCGGTCGGCAACAATAAAAAACAGGTCGAGGCCAAGATAGATTTCCCCTGGGTGCGCCTCCACGACGTCATCAACAAGATGCAGAGGCGTGATGCCCAGGAATCGCGACACAAACGATCGCGCGTAGCGGAAGTGGCCTGATTCAAAATCAAAATATATGGGTTCGACACGGTAGCCAAGACTGTCGTTCTGCAGCAACTCCCTGAGAATGTTTCGCACAACACGCTGGATACCGCTCTTGAGATCCTCCGCGACAATAGCTGAAATATCGACCAGCAATTGTTTGCCTGAAAGACTCGGCCCCAGGGCGCCGACACATGATGCCACATCGTCCAATTGTTCAACGTACTCCCAGGCTTCATGTGCGGACAGTTCCGACACCCGTTGATCAAATACAGCGGCGCGGAAACGGTCCATCCTCACTTTGGCCAGTGAGCGGTAGTTCTCTTCCATGACATCAGCATAGTGGGCCGCGACCATGTCTGGTGACAGGGCGTCCAAAACGTACTCCCTCGCCAGACTGCCTGTTCGGAGCCTTGCTTCGTCGTCATATGCCAGATGCGACAGGGCGCTGGCGAGTTCGCTTGAGGAAAACTCGTCATCGAGCATCAGAACGCTGTCTTTGGGGACCTCCGACATGCTGCCATGGGCATTGACGATAGTTGGTAAGCCTGCGCCCATACAGTCAAATAGCGCACCGGAGGACTCTCCACGCGAGTTTTTGCGTAACTGAACAGCCACGTCAATAGCGGCCAAATAGAGGTCGTATGTTTCAGTATCCAGGTATCCTGTGTACAGGATCTGCTCGGGAAACGGCAGGCTCCTGATCCAGCGCTTGATTTGCTCCTCGAATATCTTGTCGCCACATCCGCCAAGCAGCAGGAGCCGGCAGTTATTGTCCTGGGCGAGGCCGGACGAAGTCCACGCATCCATCAATTCGTTGTAGCATTTATTTGTATTGATATGGCCAAAGCTGCCAAAGAGGGTGTCAGATTCGGCGAGCCCCAGTACGCTTCTGGCGTCATGCTTGGAGGGGAAAGATCTTACCTCCCGGGCGTGAACGGTGATACCGAGCTGCGCCAACACCGTGTTGTCAAAAAACAGCGAAAGGGTTTCGGCGGCGAACTGGTTGTGGACGATGACGCCATAGCCGTCAGAGAATACGCCCCCGCTGGCCGGATAAATGCCAATGGTTTGCCTGGGTGATGACTCGCAATCCCTGAGTGATGACCAGCCATGTGATGCATAAACCGCTTGCCGTAACTCAATGTCTCCCATCACGCCAAAATTACTGTAGATGCAGTCGCCCAGGTAGATGTCATGCAGTACAACAGTACCTGGGTGCGCCTTTATCAGCATGAAGTAATCATAGTGAAAAGAAGAATTACCAAAGTGATACATGACCCTGTCGAAAGATTGGCCGGATGCCATAAATTCATCGTGGCCAATGGCGCTGAAGTTTTCTTGCAGCCTGGAATCCAGTTGTTCCGGCTCCTCCAGCACCAGCGTAATATCGTAATGCGTGGCGAGAGAGGGAAGTATTTCAGAGCAGTAACTTGCAATACCCGTAGGGGTCGGTGGCATGGGTGTGACCAGCGCCAACTGCAGCCTCTGAACCGGCTCGTGCAATGCCGCCGGCGATACCTTTACCGAGGGGGCTTTGTCTGTGTCACCGGGGGCAACGGGTATGTAATCAGTGGCTCCCAGGGATTCGATGAGCAACATTTCCAGTTGCCGGGCTTCACTCTCAGTGAAAATATTTTCGATGAGAGGATGGTTTGGGTATGCAACTAACCTGCTGCTATCCGGCGTCAGTTCCCTCAATCTATAGAGGTGATCAGGAAGGTCGAGGCGGCATAGCAGGTAAGCATCGTGTTCGGTGATCCAGGCTTGATCCAGCCAGGCTGGAAAGGGACTCGCGGAATCTATCCAGGCCGTTGAATGTGCCAGCTTAACAATGGTACGCATTGTCTAATCTCGATCCTGGGCCGGATATTTCCGGGGAACTGCAATTTTTATCATGCTGGTTTCGCTACTGGACATGGATTGGAGAACTGGATCTTCAATGTCGGAAACCAGCGGCTGCCTGGTCAGCCGATAGCGATGAAGCAGATACCGTTTATGAGGGGAGACCTGCTGCAGTAGAGACCAGCGCTTCTCGCGAGCTGCATCAGCCTGTTCGTTGTCATGAGGCCTCGCATACAATAACGGCCTGACGGCCTCATCTTTAGGGGCGATTAAGGGTGCGTTTCCGAGCAGCTTGTGTTTAACAAGCATCAGGATATCCAGTGCGCTGGGTGCCTTCTGCAAAATCGACCAGATGATGGACCTGCCGGCTGGAAAAAGCATGAGCAGCACAATCAACGGGGAGAACGGTAGCGCTACCAACCCTATCAGGCCAAGTAGAACGAGCCCTCGAAAATGATGCCGCACCATTCCCTCGAGGTCTCCCAGGGCTTTTCTGCAGCGATGGAGCATGCCCGCCTCGCCGCCCCGGGGATTGCCGCCCGCTTCCTGGGCCAGTTGCTTGAAGCGCAACAGTTGTCGCCGCAGGCGGAAATTTTCCTTCTTTACTGATTCCAGTTCCTGCTCTAGGCGCAGAGAGTCACTAACAGGCTTTGGTCCGGGCTTCATTTCAGTATTATCAATCTAATATTGAGTTGGCGAACATTGCAGACACGTGCGTCGAGGGCTGACAACATGTAGCTGGCGATACGATTCAACGGGGTTTCACAACATTCCTTTTCCCACATGGCTGCAGTGCTCATCCTTCAGGGTGTTTGAAGTATCCTGCACGCCGGCTGTGATTATTATAAGCATATGCCCGAGCGGCCTCCCATGGTGGGGCCAACACGGCTCAAGTATAGGACATAAAGGAGTCCAATTGAGAGTGAAATTCTTCACTGGCCCTGTTTACAGGACCAGGGATATCAGCGGAATTTCCGTCTTTTCACCTGTTGTTATACTCGCGGCTGACATCCCACAGTTTATATGTGGGCGTTCCTGAACGAAAGCACACGACACTCCAAATCCTGATGTTCTCAGTGGCGTACCCGCTGATCGGACGGGGAACTGAAGTGCTCCGCCCGGGTGAAAAGAGGCAAATGAGCATAGGTCACAGGATGTATGACGACCTCCATATACCGGTCACTGACGGTCATAAGCATTTGTTCTACGGTTTCCATTCCTGCATCTTTTGGTTTCGAGGCTGGTAGCTGAAAAAAAATTCTTCAGACTCACTGCAACATCATTGCTGAGCATTCAACTGTTAACTATTCTCCGCCGGGTAAAGCCAGCTAACGACCCTGGACCAGGGCTCTGCACCATTCTCAGACCTCACTCACGCTTAAACCGCTGCAATGCTTCGCTGGGACGAGATGCC
>CAZFJQ010000036.1:0-4597 GCA_964519755.1 uncultured Halioglobus sp. | reverse complement strand
GATGCCTCGCTCAGCGAGGAGATCGTCGCCATCGCGATGGCTCAGGCTGCATAAATAGTAGAGCCCGACGGCATCGGGAATGCTATTGGGCGGGAATTGGTGGCGCCTGTAAGTATTAGCGGGCTGATTCGAGCAATTTCGGCCCATTTTCCTGACAGTAGCGGCACTAGTGATAAGTCGCATTGTAGGCGGGATCGTGGGCATCCATGATCTGCCGGGCAATCCCCTGCAAGTCCACGATGTAACCCGGGTCCAGGCTATCGTCTTCGACGTCCACGCCATAAATAGCGTTCAGCCACACTAGCCGGCCCAGGTCTCTGAGGATGGCACCCGCGTGGCCCTTGCTATCGGTAAAGATCCCCTGGGAAGTGCTGCCGATAAGGCTACTGACATCAGGTAGACTGCCCGCCGCGAACAGATTACGCAGTTCCAGCGCACTCTGGCCGTAGGGAATACAGTAAATCTCTACACCCGGATACAAGCCGCGGAGTGTGTCGATGAACGCGTGCCAGGCTGTGGAATGAAACCCCAGCCACGCGTTAGCGTAGGTTTGCGCATCGTAATTCTGGGGACGGTCAAGCCACGGCAACGCAATAAAAAAGCGCGTATCCGGGTTCTTCGACAGGGCGTAGTCTATCCAGTTTTCGTAGCCCTCGGTCGTCGGGTATGTCGGCTCGTAGGTCATGCCAAACAGTTCCACGTTACCGGTGTCGAGCACCGCCTGAATGGCCGCTCGCCGGCTGGGGTTTTCCCACCAGGCCTGAGGCGCGCCATTGGCACCGCCGGCAGTGAACTTGGTCTGCGCATGATTGGGTATACCCGCTTGTGAGGCCAGGTTAGGCAAACCGTCCATAAAGGGCCTGAAGAAACTGTGCCCGATTCCCAGCAAATTAAAGCCGGTGCTCCTGAAGACCGGCTCCAGGTAAAACACCTCATCAGGGTTCTCCAAAAAGGCCATGAGGGGCCCAACACCCTCAAAGTCTGAGGTGTATAGATGACAAGGGGTGTCATCGCCACCACAGAAACCACGGTCCTTCCGCTTCCAGCCCTCGAAAACAAAACCTTGCGCCGGCTCGGCAACAAAGGTTTCGTCAAAATAAATGTCGACGACATCGACCGTACAAGTGGCACCCGCCGCACAGTCGATGGCACCAGAGTTCGTGGTGACACTTCCGCTTGAAGGTACGCTGATTTCCAGCTTACAGGCGGCCAGGGTCAGACACGTCAGCACGATCGCAGCGAGTTTTGTAAATTTCAGCATGCCGGTGATTTCACTTAACATTATCAGGATTGATTGCTGCTGTAGATAGCGTGGCAAACGATGACGCCCAAAAACTAGCAAAGTAGTGACGATTTGAAAAGCGGGATGAGCATTCATCCATACCCGATTGACAATGCCGTTTAACCCGCGATGTCCGAGTGTTCTCACTGATACTGACAAATACAGTCGCTGATTCCACAGCAACCTGGCCCCGGTAGTTCAAGTAACCGGCCTGTTCCGCTCTGCGAAAGCGCTTTCGTCCGGGTTCCGATATGCAGCCGGGCAGCTTCCTGCGTTCATAGGCTTCGGCGCCCACTCCCAACCCGTCCTGGTGGCGGGTTTTTTAAATGAAGCAGGGTCTGACACAATGCGACTGTGAACAGCAGCCACCATACTGATGACTAAACGACGTATAAATGAAAAAACCTCCTACCCACAGGCGTGATTTTCTGAGACTCGCAACCATGGGTGTCTCCGGCCTTGCCGCTTATTCTCTAGTCCCGGCAGGTTCCAGGGCGACGGCTAAAGAAGCATCGAGCGGCAACAAACCTCCTCCTGACAAGAATAAGCGAGATGGACCCAGTATCGGAATTGCCCTCGGGGGCGGTGGCGCGAACGGCCTTGCCCACATACTCATGCTGGAGTTACTGGATGAGTTATCAATCCAGCCCGGGATGATTGCCGGCACGAGCATAGGCGCAATTATCGGCGCCCTCTACGCCGGCGGGATGTCCGGGAAGGAAATCCGCGGGCTGGTGGAACAATTCTTCATTTCCTGGGAAGAGCCGCTGTTCGAAGAACTTGTCGACAAGGAGGCCCTCCGCTGGTTCGAATTTATCGAGGTTGAGGTCGGCAGCGGCGGCCTGCTCAGTAGTGAGGGTTTTATTTCTTTTCTGTATGACACGCTGAAGCAGGAACGTTTCGATCAGCTGAAGATTCCACTTAAAGTTACTGCCGCCGATCTGTGGCGTCGCGAACAGGTCGTTCTGCAAGAAGGCGATCTGCTGCCGGCGATCAAGGCGAGTATGGCTCTGCCCGGAATCTTCCAACCCGTGGTAATGGATGATCGAGTGCTCATAGATGGCGGCACAGTGAATCCAGTGCCCTATGACCTGCTGATCGGCGAGTGCGACATCGTAATCGCGATCGACGTAGCCGGCGAGCGAACCAGGCCACAAGACTCCGTGCCGAGCTATTTCTCCACGGTGTTCAACGCCGCCAAGGTCATGCAGCAGGCGATCATGACGGAAAAACTTCGTCGGCTAGAGCCCGATATCTATCTCAGCCCCCCCATAGTCGATATCCGTGCCCTTGAGTTCTATCGAGCACAAGAGGTATTCGAGCAGGCTATTCCCGCCCGGAACGAGCTCAGGCAACGCTTATTGGAGGTGCTGGGAGCATGATGCGAATCTCGTATCGGCGGTGCTCCGCCTCATAGACTAGGGCGAGGAGGTCCAGAAAGCCGCAGCGCTATTTTACGGATATCGTTACAGAGGGTTCGCCCTCGGCAAACCCGGCGTCCAGGTAATATGCATAACCCCTCTCATTCAAGAGATGGCGCTTGAAGAAAGAGACGACGTAGAGGTTTTGCAGACGCACGGCCTCGTCGATCGGGAAAGCCTCCTCGCTGCATGTGGCTGCGTAGGGCTCAATGAGATCCTCGGCACCGATAGCTGGCCAGCTCTCCTGAAGAATACCCAGGTCGATCAACAGGTTGCCGATGTCGCAGATGTTCGCAAAGTGCGTGTGATTGGCGCCCATAATGTCGACTTTATATACGCTGGGCGCGTTCACCATCTGCTCGAAAGCTATGTTGTTGTTCTCAATAAAAACGCTGACGTCGTCCGTTCCGCCCAGAAGCAGCACCGGTATGCTAATGCTACCAAGCTGCCCGGCGGTGAACCCCGCGTTCGGCCCCGAACGAGCATCACTCTGAAGCTCAGCCTCAATCACCGCCGAAATCGGCGCGATAGCCGCCACTCTCTCGTCCGGGCCGGCACCAGCCCAGCCCGCAGCCATTCCTATTGCAGTCATCCCGCCAAAAGAATGTCCGACAACGCCAACCTTTCCCCGGTCGAGCCGATTGTAAAAAGGATCACCCGCGAGCTGGCTGCGCTCGAACATGGTATCTATAAGAAATGACACGTCCGGGACGCGATTCGCCGCAGCCTCATCAAAAGAATCGTCGCTGGAAGACTGGGAATTCCCCGTGTGCTCCGGTGAAACCACGACGAATCCATGGCTCGCCAGCTTTTCCATCAGGCCTACCGATTGCGTACTGATGCCGCCGTAGCCGTGGGAGAATACCAGCAGCGCCTGTTCCTCTCGTGCCGAAACCGGCAAGTCATCTACGGCCAATTCGGAGTCAAGCCCGATTCCCGCCGCCAGGGGGTAGCTTGTGCGGGGTGACTCCCTCCTGTCCCCGGAATCGACCGGGTACCAGATATCCACCGCCAGCATCCGGTTATCACGCACGGGATCTATCGCCGTGAACGCCCTGTGCCCGACACCAAAAGGGCCAGGCATGTCGGGCGCAAACCCGGGTGGAGCCAAGTTGTCGGAACTGTCACTACACGAAGACAGCGCGCATACCAGGGCCAGGCAGTAAAAAAATGTTGGGGCAACTCGCCTCTGCGCTCTGCTGCTCAATGCCCGTCCTCAGGTTGTTATAACTGGAAGTCCGGACAGTGTACTAAACAGGCGGCCGTGGAGCGAATACTGCCTCCCGTCACCGCTGCAAACGGGAATACCCACGGTTTGGCAATGGGCCCGCTGTCTGCGCTCTTCCCTCTAGCGCAACAGGTTCACCAGCCAGTCGCCGTGTGATCGATCGAGGAATTACTTCTGTTCCCTACGGAGTTTCAACAACCACGAGCTCTGGTTCTTTTCCGCGTCGTAAAACACCGCCATTGTGAAGAAAAACATCAGAATCAGAACGATATGCACGGCAACACTGACACCAAAATAGATGATGCTCCCGATGTAAACGGCAAACGCGCCGCTCCACATAAAGGCCAGAATCGTCATGATGAACATCCTGCTCGTCGGGTCAGGAATGTGTCTCAAGGGATTCTTGCTTGAATCAAAAACATACTGGTAGGCATCGTAAATCTTCAGTCCAATTTTCTTCATTGCTGCATCTCCTGAGTGCGAACGGACTCAGGTAGTTACGGAACCATCTGGCAAGTGGATGTTGGAAAATGCTGGGCAATGGGTACAGATTTTTCCAGTTCAACTGTTGTCTGGCCCATTCCGGCGCCCGGGAGGAGAAACAAACCTGTCGAGTTGTACTGCTCGACCAGTTGCCGCGCGTTCTTATCGTAGAAACGAGTGCCA
>CAZFJQ010000035.1:0-36875 GCA_964519755.1 uncultured Halioglobus sp. | reverse complement strand
GCACGGACCTCCCGGCGTCTCGGTGGCGGAGCGATGCAACGCCTGTACATCGCCGCCGGCGCAGAATGCCTTCTCACCCGCGCCATCTATCATCACGGCTGCAATCGCATCGTCTTCGCGCCAGGCGGCCAGCTGCTCGGCCAGCCTGTCGACCATGTCCAGCGTCAGGGAATTGAGCGTCGCGGGCACGTCTAGCGTCATTCGGCCGATTTTACCCCCGGCCGACGGCAGTTCTGCAGATACGATGGGCGTGTCTGACATACCGGGACTCCTCAGGCGTTCTGCCATTCCGGTTTGCGTTTCTCGAGAAATGCGTTGACGCCCTCTTTCTGGTCGGCGGTGGAGAACAGTTCAGTAAAGCGCTCCCGTTCTTTCTCCAGGCCGGCAGCAATGGCATGGTCGCGCGCCGAGTGGATCAGACCCTTGCACAGCCGCACAGAGGTGGGACTCTGCTCGGCCACCTGTTCCGCCAGCGCCAGGGCGCGCGTCAGCGCCTGCCCCTTTGCCACCACCTCTTCCACGAGGCCGATGCGTTCGGCGGTAGCCGCGTCCAGGCGCTCACCGCAGAGGATCACGCGCTTGGCCCAACCCTCACCTACCAGCCAGGCGAGCCGCTGGGTGCCGCCGGCACAGGGCAGCAGCCCCACTTTCGCCTCGGGCAGGGCCATCTGCGCCTGGTCTTCCGCGATTCGAACATCACAGGCCAGCGCCACCTCGAGGCCGCCACCCATGGCAAAGCCGTTGATCGCCGCAATCGACACGCCCTGAAAATCCGCGAGCGCTTCGAAGGCCTCGCCGAAAAAGCACGCCATGTCCGAGGCCACCTGGGCATCGCCATCGGCAAATAGCTTCAGATCAGCGCCTGCGGAAAAAAACTTGTCACCCGCGCCGGTTATCACCAGCGCATAAATTGTCTTGTCTGCATTCAGCGCGGTGACCACTTCGCGCAGCGCTGGCAGACTTTCCACATCCCAGGTATTTGCACCGGGGTTATCGATTGTCAGCAGCGCGACATGGCCGCGAATCTCCACCTTCAGTTTTTCGGACTGGCTTATACTCATCGGATCACCTCCAGTGCCCCGTCTATTAACAGTTTGCGCGCAATAATGACACGCATGATCTCATTGGTGCCTTCCAGAATCTGGTGCACCCGGGTATCGCGCACGTGACGCTCCATCGGATACTCGCGAATGTAGCCATAGCCACCGAGGAGCTGCAGCGCCTGATTGCAGACGCTGAACCCGGCATCGGTGGCAAACCGCTTGGCCATCGCACAGTAGGTCGCTGCCTGGGGGTCACGGTTATCCAGTTTACACGCGGCGAGGCGCACCATCTGGCGCGCGGCAACCAGCTCGGTGAGCATGTCGGCAAGCCGGAAACGGGTGGCCTGGAAGTCGCTGATTGCGGTATCGAATTGCCGGCGCTCCTGGACATACTGTGTTGCCTCCTGCAGGGCCTGTTGAGCCGTGCCCACACTACAGGTAGCTATGCTGATGCGCCCGCCGTCCAGCCCCTCCATGGCGATGCTGAATCCCTGCCCCTCTTCCCCGAGTCGGTTCGCCACCGGCACGCGCACCTCATCGAAGCTGATCGAACGGGTCGGCTGGGCATTCCAACCCATTTTCTCCTCTTTCTTGCCGTAGCTGATGCCCGGCAGGTCCGCGGGTATCAACAACGCGGTGATACCTTTCGGCCCGGCGGCACCGGTGCGCAACATCACGACCAGCACATCCGTCTCTCCCGCGCCCGAGATAAAAACCTTGTTGCCATTGACGATATAGTCGTCACCGTCGCGACGCGCGCTGGTCATCAGCGAGGCGGCATCCGAGCCGGCGCCGGGTTCGGTAAGGCAGTAGGACGCCAGTAATTCGCCACTGCTCAGTCGGTGGCACCAGTGCTCGATAACACTGTCGGAACAATAGCGCCCGATCATGGAGGTCGCCATGTTGTGAATGGTGACAAAGGCAGCGGTGGACGTACAACCGCGGGCGAGTTCCTCCACTATCAGGCTGGCATCCAGGCGGCTGAGTGCCAGGCCGCCCGCTCGCTCGGGCGTGTACATGCCCATAAATCCGAGCTCGCCCGCCTGACGCAAGGCCTCTCGCGCAAACACTGCCTCCCTGTCCCACTCGGCGGCATGCGGCGCCAGGGCGCGCATGGCAAACGCCCTGGCAGACTCGATATACGCCTGCTGTTCCTCGCTCAGCGAAAAGTCCATTCTCAGGCTCCTGTGAGGCAATGCAGCCTAACGCAGATTGATGCTCATATTGGGCTGGTTCCCGGTGCTCTCTGTATGCGTCCAGCGCGCGGTCACCGTTTTTGTCTCGGTATAGAAACGCACCGCCTGCTTACCGTAGGCGTGCAGGTCTCCACGGAAAGAGCCACGCCAGCCGGTGAAGGAAAACATCGGCAACGGCACGGGAATCGGGATGTTGATCCCCACCTGGCCCACCAGCACCTCATGCTGATACTTGCGCGCGGCCCCACCGGAAGCAGTAAAAATCGATGTGCCGTTACCCAGGTTGAGCGCGTTCACCAGTTCGATGGCGTCATCCAGCGTATCCACGTGCATGCAGCACAGCACCGGTCCGAAAATCTCCTCCTGGTAGATCGCCATGTCCGGCGTCACATCGGCGAACAGCGTCGGTCCCACCCAGTTGCCATCCGGTAAACCCTCCACGTCGATCACCGAGCCGTCCAGCAGGCAGGTTGCGCCCTCCTGCTTGCCCTGCTCGATCATGTGCAGGACGCGCTCGTGCGCCTGGCGCGAGATGATCGGGCCGTAGGCAGCGTCGGCATCGTTCCAGGCACCGGGACGCACCCGGCCCATGCGCTCCGCCAGGTCGTCGATCCAGTCGCGTGATTCACCGACAAACACCGCCACGGAAATGGCCATGCAGCGCTGGCCCGCCGCGCCGACCGAGGCACCAACGAGTGCATTGAGCGTGGCGTTGCGGTCAGCATCGGGCATAACCACCATGTGGTTTTTCGCGCCCATCATGCATTGCACGCGCTTGCCCGCTGCGGTGCCCGCCTGATAAATATGCTCGCCGACGCGGGAAGACCCCACGAAAGACACCGCGCGAATATCCTGGTGCTGCAGCAACTGGTCGACCTGTTCGGCACCACCGTGCACCAGGTTGAGCACGCCGGCCGGCGCGCCGGCCTCCACAAACAACTCAACCAGCCGCACCGGTGTCAGCGGGTCCTGTTCCGAGGGCTTGAGCACGAAGGTATTGCCGCAGGCGATCGCCAGCGGAAACATCCAGAGTGGGATCATCGCCGGAAAATTGAAGGGCGTGATACCAGCCACCACCCCGATGGGCTGAACGTAACTGTAGGTATCGATGCCCCCTGCCACGTTCTCGAGCGTTTCGCCCATCACGTTTGACGGCACGTTGGCAGCCTGCTCCACCACTTCAATGCCCCGCCAGACATCACCTTTCGCATCTTCAAAGGTTTTCCCGGTATCCTGCGACAGCAGCTCGGCGAGATCATCATGGTGCTCTTTGAGCAACTGGCAGTAACGCATCATCAGCCGCGCGCGCTCGGCCACGGGCACCTCTTTCCATGTCTTGAAAGCCGCGACGGCACTGGCCACAGCCTGCTCTACCTCCGCGTGGGTAGCCAGGGGCACTTCCGCCAGCAACTGCTGGTTTGCCGGGTTGGTAACCGGCAGCCGGTGCTCACTGTTGCTGGCCACAAATTCGCCGTCAATAAAGAGTGGAACCTGATGCGTCATAGTTTTCACCTGAGTTCACTGTATACCAACTTCCTAGGCTAGCACCCGGCAGGGGCAATGAATATTGCCTAAGTTGCGGCCTTCATGGATTATATTGCGGAAACAATGCAAGTCTTCGAGGCGCCCCGGCGTATGAGTGCTCCCTCCAACTGGCCGCTGCCGACCAACGGCATCCGTTTCGTGACACCGGCGTTCATGCAGTCCGAGCTATCCCGGCACTGTCTGACCCGGGAGTGTTATCCCACGGCCATGGGCTTCTACCCCGGCGCTACCGGCCACCATATGCGGCGGCGGCACCACGACGACAACCTGCTACTGTATTGTATCGCGGGCCGGGGTCACGCCCGCAGCGCGGCATGGTCGGGCCCTGTTGCAGCGGGTGAGGCGCTGTTGCTGCCGCAGGGGCTGAAGCACGAGTACCAGGCCGACAACGAAGATCCCTGGACAATCTACTGGGTGCACTTCCAGGGCAGCATCACGACCGCGTTCAACCAGTTCCTGGGCTATCGCGAGAATGAATGTCCACTGTATACGGTGGGAGTATCACTAGCCCTGATCAGCCGGTTCAGGGAAATGATGGCCGTGCGACGCACAGGCTACAGTACCCTGGCTTTTGTGAATGCCGCCAACCAGCTCCGCCAACTGCTGACGCAGATCGCCGTGGATCAGCGTGCCAGTGCAGCCCGCCACCAGAGCAATTTCGACCTGGAGGCGCTGCAGCGATTCATGCGGGAGCACATTGACCAGCCGCTGAACCTGGACACGCTCGCCGCGGCGGCGAACCTCTCAAAGTATCACTTTGCCACCAAGTACAAAGCCCTCACGGGCTACTCGCCGATCCGGCACTTCCTGAACATGAAGATGGAACACGCCGGGCACCTGCTGGATTCCAGCGAACTCAGTGTCAAGGAGATTGCGGCGGCCCTGGGCTACGAAGACCCGCTGTACTTTTCGCGCCTGTTCAGCCGGACGGTGGGAATATCACCGCGAGCCTACCGCGGATCCGTTCGCAGCTAGCGGCTCGGGTTTGGGTTCCGGCTTGAGTACTTCGGGGGAACTCGTCAGGTGTCGCATCAACATCGCACGCATCCACTGGTGGGGGGCGCTGCGCGAGGACCGCGTGTGCCGCATCAGGGACATCTTGCCGCGGTTGCCGCTGTGGGTGTTGCGGATCATGCGCTTCAGCTCAGCCGGCATCTCGTGGCCAATGATTCGCTCCCGGTACAGCCCGCCTTCCTGGAAACCCGCATTGGCTACCAGCAGTGAATCAGTGCGGGTGAGCACGCCGACGGCGGAGGAGAACTGTGTGGTTTCCAGTACAATGTGCCGGTGCACGCCATACTGCCCCAGTACGTCGTCTACCATGCTGGTGTTCTCGCGCGTCAGGCCGGGCAGGTACAAACGCAGATGTGGATAGGCGAGAAAATCCTGCAGGTTCATTTCCTTCTCTGCCAGGGGATGATCGACACGCATGTAACAACGCGGTGCAATCGCGGCGATAGGCTCGGCAAGAATATCGCGCTCGGTTTCCAGCGCAACGAACGCCGCGAAATCCGCCTCGCCCTTCTTTAGCTGGTCCTGGTAGTCCGGTGGCACTTCCGCCATGATCAACTGCACATTCGGCGCCACCTCGGCGAGCTCGGCCATCAGGTTGGGCAGTAGCGACTCACAGAGAATCGGCGGCATCAGCAGCTTGAAACTGCCGGCGTAGGTCTCCGGGCTGAACTCCACGTCGCCCAGCACCTGTTCAACTGTTTCCAGTAGCGTGGGCAATTGCCTGCCCAGTTCCTCTGCGCGGGGCGTGGGCACCAGGCCGTGAGCGGTGCGCGTGAACAGCTCGTCCTCGAAGGAATCGCGCAGTTTCTGCAGCGTCTTGCTCAGCGCCGGCTGCGATACCGACAGACGCTCTGCGGCACGCGTTACATTGCGTTCCTCCAACAGAATCTGCAGCGCGACCAGCAAATTGAGGTCTGTGCGTATCAACTTGCGCGAAATCATCGAATCATCCGGATATAACTTCTGGTTATGTTAAAGAATGCTAGCAGAGTGCGCCGAGCATTGCGACCGGCAAATACATGCCGTGCAAATACATGCCGTGCAAATACATGCCGTGCAAATACACGTCGCTGCGCGCCGCCCCGGCCACGAGCAGCCCGGGTATTCACAGGTAGTCTGTCCCGCCACCGACTGCTACCATTGATGCTGGTGAAGTGATGCCAACGAATATCCGGCCCGATCGCGACCACCCATACAGGCCCCTCCATCCCAGACAGGATACAACATGCGCATTACCAAGCTTCTGGCATCCGCGGCTCTTTCCCTGGGGCTAATTGCCTGCAGTGGAGTGGATATCGAGCCGTCGGCCGTGGATACCTTCGCGTCCAAAAACTACCGCTACTACACCTGGCGCACTGCTCCTTTGCCCGCCACCGCACGCTCGACCGACCTGTTCTACCAGATCGACCCGGCTTTGCGCAAAACGGTGAATGCCGTACTGGCGGACAAAGGCTATGTTCAGGATGCCGAGCGCGCCGAGTTCAGCGTCGACTACATCTATGCACCCGGCCTCGTGCAGGGCGCCAAACCCGAACAGGCCAGCAACATTTCACACATTCCTTCCGCCACGGCCAACCGTATGATCGACCAGGCGAGCGTCGACAACGCCATCGCTCTCGGCGGCCTGAAAGAAACCAACACTATTCGTCTCCAGATCAACGATATCGCCAGCCAGACTGCTGTCTGGCAGGCCACCATGACCAAGATCGTTGAAAACGCCAACCGGGTCGACCCGGATGCGCTGCAGAATGATCTGCGGCGATACCTCGAGCGCGCGATGAAGCCGCTGCCGGAAACGGGCGAACGCTAACAGACCCTCGCGGGAATTCACCACGGCGCGGCCACAGCCATCAAGCCCCGTAAACCTCGGGGTTAACGCAATGCGGCATTCTGCGGCCCTGCACCGCGGCCAGCGCGTTCTCGATCGCAATGTGCATCATCGCCGCGCGCGTCAGGCGGGTTGCGCTGCCAATGTGCGGGGTGAACACCACACGCGGATGGTGCAGCAGCGGGTTATCGGCCGCCAGCGGCTCCTGCGCAAACACGTCGAGGCCCGCGGCAAACAGGCGGTCTTCATCGAGCGCGGCCGCGAGTGCACTTTCATCCACAATACCGCCACGGGCTGTGTTTACCAGCACGGCACCCGGCTTCATCATCGCGATGCGGTCAGCATCGAGCAGGTTACGCGTTGCCTCGCACAGCGCCACATGCACACTGACAAAATCGCTGCGCAACAATAATGCCTCCAGGCTGACGTTCTCAACGCCCGCGACCTCGCGCCCCGACCGACTCCAGGCAACCACCCGCATACCGAAAGCGGCCGCGCGGCGCGCCACCGCCTGTCCGATGGCGCCCAGGCCAACAATACCGAGGGTGGCGCCGCTCACATCCTTGCCAAGAAAAAAATCCGGCCGCCAACGGCCTTCCTCCCGCCAACCACCGGCGCGCACAAAGCGATCTGCCTCGGCGACCCGCCTCGCCGCCGCCAGCAGCAACGCGAATGCAGTGTCGGCCGTGGCATCTACCAGCACACCGGGAGTATGCCCAAGGGGAATAGCACGCTCGGTCAGTGCCTGTAAGTCAACATGGTCTACCCCGACCGATACACTGGAGACAAATTCCAGCTCGGGCATGCCATCCAGCAGCGCCCGGTCGATTCGATCACCCAGCAGACACAGAAGCCCGCGACAATGCCTCAGGTACGCCGGGGCATTGGTGGCACACAGGCCCGCACCGGCGTCGACCACCCGCAGGTCACACAGCGCCGCCAGCTCGGCAATACCCGCCCCGGACAATGGACTGGTTGAGTAGATGAGCGGAGCCACGATCCCGTTGCTGCTCCGGCTCTACAGCGGCGCGGGCTCGAGGCCGACCATCTTCACCAGGCCAGCCTGCCACTCCTGGAGGCGGGACAGGGTATAGGTCTCGCCTTCGGCAAGGTGACCCCACACTGGCCGGGGCCAGCAGGCATCCCCCACGTAGCGCCCGATTACATGCAGGTGCATCTGGGGTACAACATTGCCGAGACCGGCAAAGTTTACCTTCTCGAAGCCCAGTACCTGCTTGATGAACTCCGACACGGCGGCGCAGTCCTGCAACACCGCATCGCGGTGCTCGCCAGGCAGGTCCAGCACATCTTGCAGGCGCGTTTCCGGCACCAGAATAAACCATGGCAATGCCGCATTGCGGCTCAACAGCAGTTCCGTCGTAGCCATACGTCCGAGGTAATGGCAATCCGACAACAATTGCGGGTTGATCTCTACCGGATTCATCGCTGCGCCCTCAATTATGACACGCCTAAATAGTCATTCCGCCATCCACCACGATACACTCGCCGTTCGTGTAGGAACTCGCACTGGACACCAGGTACAAAACGGTACCGGCCATCTCAGCTGGCTCAGCATGCCGCCCCATCGGTATGCCTTTCACCGCTTCGGCATAAATGGCTTCGTTGTCAAACAGGGCACCCGCAAATTTGGTGCGAGTGAGGCCCGGCAGCAGCGCGTTACAGCGAATGCCGAAACCCGCACACTCCTTGGCAAACACCTTCGTCATATTCACAACCGCCGCCTTGGTGATGGAATAGATGCCCTGCATCGGGCCGGGGTTGAGCGCATTGATGGAGGCCGTGTTGACAATTGAACCACCCCCCTGCTCGCGCATCAGCTTGCCCGCTTCGACCGACATGAAAAAGTAACCCCGTATATTCACCTCTACGGTCTTGTTGAAGGCAGCGAGATCGGTATCGAGCACGTGTCCGAAATAGGGGTTCGTCGCCGCATTATTGACACAGATATCCAGGCGTCCGTGGGCCTTCCGGATGTGGGCAAACAGCGCGGCAATATCGTCCATATTCCCCACGTGACAGGCGCGGGCCTCGGCGCTGCCTCCGCTGCCGGCGATGCTGTCCGCCACACGTTGACAATCCTCAAGCCGACGACTCGAAACGATCACATGCGCCCCCTGCTGTGCAAGCAGACGCGCGATCTCCTCGCCAATGCCGCGGCTGGCGCCGCTGACCAGTGCCAGTTTGCCGCTCAAATCGAATAGCTGGGTGGACATGGTAAAACTCCTGTTAGCCGGGGTTTGCAAGCGGTATCAGGGCCTGTCCGCACAATCTGCGCCGGCCCCGGCAAGGGCCCTCAGAGCTTGCCCTGCCAGCGGTTGACCTTGCCGGTATCCAGTTCAAACAGATCGAGGACACGGCCCACACTCTGCGTGACAATATCATCAATGCTCGTGGGGCAAGCGTAAAACGCCGGCACGGGCGGGGCAACCACCGCGCCCATCTCGGAGAGCTGCGTCAGGGTGCGCAAATGGCCCGTGTGCAGGGGCGTTTCGCGCACCATCAACACGAGGCGGCGACGCTCCTTCAGCACGACATCCGCGGCGCGCGTGAGCAGCGTTGAGGTCACACCGGTGGCGATTTCCGACATGCTGCGCACCGAGCAGGGCGCGATCAGCATGCCCGCTGTGGCGAAAGAACCGCTGGCGATAGAGGCTCCCACATCGGCCGACCGGTGCACCTCACTGGCGAGGCCTTCCACCTCGGAAACGGTCATGTCGAGCTCGTGCTGCAGGGTCAGTTTTGCCGACTTGCTCATCACCAGGTGCGTCGGCACATTGCACTCGCGCAGCAACTCCAGCGCACGAACACCGTAGATTATGCCGGAGGCACCGCTGATACCGACAATGACTGGCCCTGCCATACCCCACTCCCAGTTGCGCAATTTCAGGAATTACCCGCCCAACGGCGGGCCGACCCCGATCAGGTGGACATATTTTCCAGCATCTGGCGCATACGCTCTTGCAACAGGTGCAGCGCTTTCAGCGGACGTACCATTACCCGGAATTCACAGATTTTGCCCGCAGCGTCGAAGGTCATGATATCTACGCCATTAATGAATATGCCATCGAGGTCGCACTCAAACTCCAATACGGCGTGCGGGTCACTGACAACTTCCTTGACGTAGTGAAAGCTGTCATTGAAAACCTGGAAAGCACCGCCCAGGTACATTTTTGTCAATTCACGACCCAACTGCGGCGTATGCAACACCGGCGAGACGAACACGCAGTCTTCCGCCAGCACCTCGTCCAGACGGTGCATCGCGCCATCGCGCAGGATCTCGTGCCACAGGGCCAGTGTCTGCTGCATAGCTGTTCCTTCTCGAATTGACCGCCAGCATACCGCAGGCGATGCCGGAATTGCGCTCTCTAGAGATCGGTTTCCTGGCTGTACTCGCGCTCGATGCGCTGTTGCAGTTCATAGCGCACACCCCCGCGCTCGCGTGTCGCGGAGCGCAGGCGCTCCTGACGCCGACGGGAGCGATAATGCCGCACAAGTTGGGCAAACCACTCCGGCTCCGCCTCTCCGGCAATGAGTTCTTCAATAAACGCGATGTCGATTCCCACCCGGTAGGCAATGCGGCTGGGACGAATCTTGTGGGCGTGAAATTCAGCCACGATGTGCATCTGTTCCTCGCGCGAACGGTGGCACTCACGGGAGTACCCATAGGGCGGAGAGGGCGTGCGCGGGTCGTTGGGTGGCTTTTTCGCAGACATGGCCCATTATTAGCCGTTGCCGCGCCGCCCGACAAGTGCGGCCAGCCGGCAGGTGCGGCCGAAGCGCTTAAAAATTGCTCGCAGTGGGCTATAATGAGGAGTTAAGGACGGCTCTCCCAACCGGGCGGGCGTCAACATTCTACGGCAGGAGTGCACCCATGAACGCACCGGAACAGGTCACAACACAGGGCGATATCGAACAGCAGATGCGCGATACGCTGGCTCTGCAGCGAGAAGAGTACCTGCGGGAAGGCATTGTAACAGCGGAAACCCGTATCGACCGACTGCAGCGCGCCGTCGATGTGCTGGTGAAAAACCAGAGCAGGGCCGTTGAGGCACTGAACGCGGATTTCAGCTGCCGACCGCGCGAAATCACGCTACTGACCGACGTCGGCGCCGGCATCGCCCCGCTCAAGCATGCCATCAAGCATGTCCGTAAGTGGATGAAACCCGAAAAACGCGCCACGATGTTCCCCCTCAACCTGTTCGGCGGCCGCTCGCGCATTGAGTATCAGCCGCTCGGCGTCGTCGGCATCATCGCGCCCTGGAATTTCCCGGTGAATATGGTGTTCGCCCCGCTGGCGGGTGTCCTGGCGGCGGGCAACCGGGCCATGGTCAAGCCCTCCGAGTTCACGCCTGCCACCTCCGAACTGATCTCAGAGATGATCGCAGAGGCGTTCGACCCGAAAGAAGTCGCGATTTTTACCGGCGGCCCCGAAGTCGGCCAGGCTTTTTCCAGCCTGCCCTTTGACCACATGATTTTCACTGGCGCGACCTCCATAGCGCGTCACATTCTCGCCGCCGCATCACAAAACCTGGTGCCGGTTACACTGGAACTGGGCGGCAAGTCGCCGGTAGTCATCTCGCGCAGCGCCGACATCGAAAAAAGCCTCGGGCGCATCATGCTGGGCAAAACCATGAACGCCGGGCAAATCTGCCTTGCGCCCGACTACCTGCTGGTGCCGCAGGAAAAGCTGCCCGAGGTCATTGAGGCAGCACAGAAGGCCGTGGCCCAGATGTACCCGACCATCCTCTCCAATCCCCAGTACACCTCTATTATCAACGAACGCCATTTCGCGCGCCTCAACGGCTATCTGGAGGAAGCCAGGGAGCATGGGCAGAAGGTCATACCCCTGAATCCGGCGAGTGAAGACTTCAGCCAGCAACAGGGCACCATGAAGATTCCACCGACACTGATCCCGGAGCCTGCGGATAATCTCAAGTTGATGGAAGAAGAGCTGTTCGGCCCGCTGCTACCGATTCGGACCTACGAGAAGTTTGAAGACACCATCAGCTACATCAACAGCAGGCCCCGCCCGCTGGGTGCCTACTACTTCGGTGAGGACAAGGCTGAGGAAGAGGCTTTCACCAAGCGCACCACCTCGGGCGGTGTTTGCGTGAACGATGTGATCATGCATGTCATGCAGGAAGAGCTGCCCTTCGGCGGCGTGGGGCCCAGCGGCATGGGCGCCTACCATGGATTCAAGGGTTTCCAGACCTTCAGCCATGCCAAATCAATTTACAGCCAGGCAAGTATCAATATCGCCAAGCTGGGCGGCATGCTCCCTCCCTACGGTAAAAGCACCGAAAGCACGATCAAGATGCAGATCAAACGCTGAATCCAGACTGCTCGAAAAGGGGCCGCAAGGCCCCTTTTTTTTGCCGGACCGGGCATGCAACGGTTTTCCGGTGGGCTTTTGCGGCGCTGCTCAGCGCCTGCCTGCAACGGGCGAAGAGGCCGGTGGCTCGATCAGTAGCGTGGGTATACCCAGTGCATGACTCTTCACTGATGCGACCCGCGTGCCCGGCTTCCTGCCCTCCCTTTGCGCACCGGTAGCCACCGAGTGCCACGCGAGAGTCTGCAGGTAGACATCCAGATCGGGGTGACTGAAGGCAATTCCCCACAGGGTGTTCTCGACGTCAGCCGCATCTGGCGCAATCACCTCGAGCGTGAGCTTGCCGGCGCGGAAAAAGAGCATGCGCCCTCCCCATTCAGGCACGTGTTGGTCCAGCGCCAGGCGCAGCCCCAACTGATTCGCAAACAGCGCAATACAGGCGTCCGCATCCCGCGAGCGCATCACCAGGTGATCAACCCGCAGGGGAGACCGCGCCTGCTCGTGTGCCGCGACCAGCCCGGCCACAAAGCTGCCGTCACACACCTGCACATCAACGCCAAGGGAGTTTTCCAGCGGTGTCGCATTTACAGGCGCGTCCGCACAGCGCAGCACGATCGCGTCTATTCCGGCTGGCGCACCCGCCTGTTCACGCACTTCCAGCACGGTGTTGCCGAGATGCCACCGGGCGCGCGCATCCGGTACGGGCGGTGTTTGCAGGGGAAGCGCACCCAGCAGGGCAGTGTACTGGGAGACTGCGTCCGCCAGATCCGGCACTGCAATAACGATACGGTCGAAGCCTTCCGCCAACACCGACGCTCCCCCCCTGTTTCAATACGGCCCTATAGTAAATCGTTTTGGCATTCACTGCCGTTCAGACCTACACTGATGCGTCCAAAGGTCGTGCGGTGCCTGGCAACAGGTACCGCCAACACGTCAATACTCGAGGAGAAACACACATGACGCGACTACTGAAGGCTTTGGGTATGCTCTGCCTCATGGCGCACGCCGCCTTGCTCCCGCTGCAGGCCAGCGCCGGCGACTCGCTGCAGCGCGTGGTCGATTTCAAAGTGCTGAAAGTCGGCATGTCCGGCAACCAGCCGCCGTTGACGATGAAGAACCGTCAGGGCAGCCTCATGGGCTTTGATGTCGATCTCGCCCGGGCCCTGGCGACTGCCATGCAGGTGAAGCTGGAGATTATCACCATGCCCTTCGGTGAGCTGATCAACGCGCTGGAGAAGGACGAGATCGACATGGTCATCTCGGGCCTGTCGATCACGCCGCAGCGCACCGAGCAGGTGTCTTTTATCGGCCCCTACATGATGTCCGGCAAATCCATCCTGACGAAAAACTCCGTGCTCGGCAAAATCTCCACTACCGATGAGTTCAATAGCGCCGACATCAAACTATTGGCGTTGAAAGGCTCCACCAGCGCCGCCTTCGTGCGTGAAGTTGCACCAGAGGCAAGCCTGATTGAGGTCAGTAATTACGATGAAGGCGTGGCGATGCTGATTGATGACAAGGCGGACGCCATGGTTGCCGACATGCCGATGTGCGTCCTCTCCGTGCTGCGCTACCCGGACGCGGGGCTCACCACGCTGGATCGGCCGCTGACCGTGGAGCCGATCGGCATCGCCATCAGCAAAGAGGATATCCAGTTCAAGAATCTGGTTGGCAACTACCTGCGCGCCTACGAAAAAACGGGCGTTCTCAACCAGCTCCGCGAGAAGTGGTTTGAAGACAGTTCCTGGGTTGCGGCACTGCCCTGAGTATCCCCGCGGTGGCACGCGCACGACCCATTGTCATCGCCCATCGCGGCGCCAGCGGCTATCTGCCGGAACACACGCTTGCGTCCAAGGCACTGGCGCATGCCATGGGCGCGGATTTCATCGAACAGGATGTGGTATTGACAGCAGACGCCGTGCCCATCGTGCTGCACGACATCTACCTCGACAGCACCACGGATGTCGCGGCGCGCTATCCGCACCGGGCACGCAATGATGGCCATTTCTACGCCATGGACTTCACCCTGGACGAAGTTCGCACACTCAAGGTGCACGAGCGCTGCAGCGTCGACAACTCGGGCGCGCGTCACGCCGTCTACCCTGCGCGCTTCCCGATCGACGTCGCGCTATTCGGGATACCGACCCTGGCGGAGGAGATCAACCTGATTGCCGGCCTGGACAAGAGCCGGGACCGCCGGACAGGCCTTTACATTGAGCTGAAATCACCTAACAGGCACCGCGCCGCAGGCCTGGATGTGACTCGCGAAGTGTGCCGTGTACTGCGCGATACCGGCTATGCAAAGCGGCCCGAGCAGGTCTTTCTGCAATGTTTTGATGACCAGACGCTGCGCGACCTGCGCACCCGGCTGGAGACACCATTGCCATTGATTCAATTGATAGCTGACAACGCCTGGGGTGAAGATAGCGCAGTCGACTACGACTACTTGCGCAGTGCGCCGGGGCTGGACGAAGTCGCCTCCTATGCCGACGGCATCGGCCCCTGGCTGGCGCACATTTATCAGGGCAGGAGCGCCGGCGGCACGGCGCAAGTGTCCGACCTCGTGGCGCAGGCGCAGGCGCGCGGATTGCTGGTTCATCCCTACACCCTGCGCAAGGACGATCTGCCGGCCGGCATGGCCTGCCTCGAGAACTTGCTCGAACTGCTGCTGTGCGATATCGGCGTGGACGGTGTCTTCACGGATTTCCCCGACCTTGTGGTCGGCTACCTCGACGGGTGGCAACAGGGGGCATGAACAGAGTGGCGGCGAGACCCCACTCGACGCATTCCACCCCCGCCTGAGGTACAATGCGGCGCGAATGACAACGGATAGTAACGTGACTCCCAAGGTAATCAGGCGCACAAAGATAGTCGCCACTATCGGTCCGGCCAGTGAATCGGATGACATGCTCAGCAAGCTGATCGGCGCCGGCGTGAACGTCTTTCGACTCAATTTCAGCCACGGCACCGCCGAGCAGCACGCGCGCGTTGCCCGGCGGGTGCGCAAACAGGCGGAAATTGTCGGGCAGTATGTTGGCATCCTCGCCGACCTGCAGGGGCCGAAAATCCGCATAGGCAGCTTCCGCGACGAATTTGTCCGTTTGGCGGCCGGCGACCGTTTTCGTCTCGACCTGAACCTGGAAGACGGGGCGGGCGACATTCGCGGCGTCCGGGTGAACTACGAGGAACTCTGCAGCAGCGTTTTCCGCGGTGACACGTTGCTCCTTGACGATGGTCGCATCCGCCTGCGGGTGGACGATGTAGAAGAGTCTGCAGTGGAGTGCACCGTGCTCATGGGCGGCGACCTGCACTCGCGCAAGGGGATCAACCGGCTCGGAGGCGGCCTCGCCGCACCGGCTTTGACGCCCAAGGACCTCACCGACATCAATAGCCTTGCCGAAGTCCAACCGGACTTCGTGGCCGTGTCTTTCGTCTCCTGTGCGGAAGACATTGTGCAGACCCGACAACTGCTCGCGGAGCATGAGCTGTATCCCGCCATCATCGCCAAGATAGAACGCGCGGAAGTCGTGGCCGACGACGAAAAACTCAACGGCATCCTCGTGGCCAGTTCGGGAATTATGGTGGCCCGCGGCGACCTTGGCGTTGAGGTGGGTGACGCACAGTTGATCGGGATTCAGAAGGAACTCATCTCGCGCGCCCGCCGCATGGACCGTGTGGTGATTACCGCCACGCAGATGATGGAGTCCATGATCAACAGCAGGATGCCGACCCGCGCCGAGGTATTCGACGTCGCCAACGCGGTACTCGACGGCACGGACGCGGTGATGTTGTCGGCGGAAACCGCCGTGGGCAGCTACCCGGTCGACGTGGTCACCGCAATGTCCGAGGCCGCGGTGGGAGCAGAGCGGCAACCTGTGGTGCTCACGTCCAGGTATCGCCTCGACCGGCAGTTTTCCAGCGCGCAGGAGACGATTGCCATGTCGGCTATTTACGCGGCAAACCACTACGGCAATGTGCGTGGCATCGCCTGCCTCACGGAATCCGGGACAACACCCCTGCTGATGTCCCGCCTGAGCTCCGGCCGACCAATTTTTGCCCTCAGTCACCTGAAAGAGACCCTGCAGAAACTCTGCCTGTGTCGCGGAGTAGTCCCGCTGTTTTTCGATGCCGCGGCCTTTGACCACGACAGCGTGGAGACGCGTGCCATTGAATTCCTGTTGGACGGGGGCTACCTGAGCAAAGGCGACTCCATTCTCCTGACACGCGGCGAGGCCCTGGGAATGGCCGGCTCCACCAACATAATGAAAATCCTCCCGGTACTGTAATTGGCTGCAACTCCCCCCACCCGGCGACTCGTTGGTGATATTGGCGGCACCAACTCGCGCCTCGGCCTGTTCGATTCAGACAACCAGCAGCTAAGCGCAGTTCGCAGCTACACGAATTGCGAGTTCAACGGCTTGGCGGAGATCATTTCGGCCTGGCTGGGAGCGCTGAAGGAGCCGGCACCGGAGGTCGCATGCCTGGCCGTCGCGGCGCCGCCATTTGAGGACGAGGTCAACATGCTCAACCTCGACTGGTCCTTTTCCTGCAAGGGGCTCGCCCGGGATTTCGGTTTTTCCGCGCTGCGCTGCGTGAACGATTTTCAGGGTACGGCGTACGCCTTACCGCACCTGCAACCAGGCGACCTGCAGCCATTGCGCGCGGGCGCAACTCCACCCGCGAAGAAACTGGCAACCGTCGGCCCGGGAACGGGTCTCGGTGGGGCCACCCTGGATTTCTGGCGCGATACCCCGGTGGCCAGCGCCAGCGAACCCGGTCACATGGGCCTCGCACCCGCTACACCGCTGGAATTCGAACTGTTCCGGGCCCTGTTCCCTGAGCACGGCGAACTGCACGCCGAGTTGCTTGTTTCCGGCCCCGGGCTGGGCAGGCTCTACCGCGGCCTGGCACAGGTACTGGGCGAAACTGCACCCGAGCGCAACCCCGGGGAAATCAGCGCACTGGGAGTGCAGGGAGAATGCGCCCTCTGCACCCGGACGCTGGACGTGTTTTGTGGCCTGCTGGGATCAGTTTGCGGCGACTACGTGCTCGCCACGGGCAGCTACGGGGGACTCTATCTCGCCGGAGGGATTGTACCCCGCATGCTCAATTTCATTGAAGAAAGCACATTCAGTGCCCGCTTCGATACCAAGGGCGAGATGCAGGGCTACCTTCGGCGCGTGCCGCTATATGCCATTACTCATCCGGCAGCAGGTTTACTGGGGGCGGGGCACGTGCCGCTCTAAAACCAACCAGATTCGGCGAAAACCGTCCTGTTGCTAAAATTTAGTGCCAATAATTCCGAAATTGGCTGCAAATGACGCTTCAAAACCTGAATTTAGGTGCTAAACTGCTTTTGCTGGGCGGTCCAGCAGGTATTTATGCGCACGGTCGAAGATCCATCACGTTCATCGGTACGTTACACATAAATAATTAGACACAAAAAGATGCCTGGGTGGTGTCTTCAGTAATACAGGTAAATACGCTATGTCCACAACAACCGGTACTGTTAAGTGGTTCAACGAAACAAAAGGCTTCGGCTTCATCGAGCGTGAAGACGGCCCGGACGTTTTTGTTCATTTCAGCGCGATCAAAGCCGATGGCTTTAAAACGCTGGCCGATGGCCAGAAAGTTGAATTCACCGTCACCGACGGGCAGAAAGGCCCGCAGGCGGAAAACGTTGTCCCAATTTAAACGGTTCGATTTGTACGGTCCCTATCCAGGCCGACGCAACAGCGACACGTAAACAAAAAAGGGGAGCTTCTACAAGCTCCCCTTTTTTTAGCGTTTTTCCCGCGCTGCTACCCAATGCAAAAGGGAGCGGCCGACGACGCCGACTTCAGCCTCGTTCCAGCTGCTGCTGGCGCTCAACCTCCGACTCCATATAGCGGATCCACTGTTCCGCATACTTCGCGGAGCGCTCGTCACGTCCTGCCTGCTTGAATGCCGTACGCGCCTTGTCGTACTCGCCGAGATTAAAATATGCCATGCCGAGGACGAGCTGCGCGGTATCGGGCCTTCTGACGCCACCGCGCTTGAGACCTTTACTCAGCGCGCTGACCGCTTTCTCAAACTGTTCGCCGTCCAGGTATATATTACCGAGACGCGTGTATAGCTCCCCGTCGTCCGACGTTGCCGCCGCCCGCTCCATCGCAGGGATGGCTTCGTCTATCTCCTGCGCCTGGCGCCATGCATTACCCACCAGCTCCCAATTCTTGGATTTTGCCTCGATGGTGTCCGCTTTCAGGCCCTTGTCCATGACGAGCGCCGCTTTGTAGGGCACCTCGGCATTCAGGTAAAGATATGCCATGGTGACGAGTTCGGTGCTTTTGTCGAGCATGTCCTGCACATAGGCGGTTTCCATGGCGGCGAGTTGCTTCTTGTCTTTCTTCTGCTCGCCGTACATATGCGATAGCTGTACCCAGTACTGCTTTTTCGGGTAATGCTTGAGCAACTGCTCAAGCACGGCCACGGTGTTGTCGGTATCGCCTTTCTCAAAATACAGGAAACGCGCCAGGTTGTACCATTGCTCCTTGGGCACATTGCCCTTGGCCTCGTACATGGCAATGGCCTTCCTGACGTTAGTCAGTGCCTTGTCGTAGTCCTTGGTTTGATAGTAACCCTGGGCCAGCAGCACATAGGCGTTGGCATTGGGGGTTTCGGTCATGTCAAACCACTTGAGCAGCGCGTTGATACCCTGTTGCCATTGTTCCTGCACGAAATACAGCTGGGCGATGGTATAGCGCGTGTTGATCTCCATCGCCAGTGGAATTTCCGGCTGCGCCACAACCTGTTCGTAGGCGCGCAACGCCTTGACGTAATCTTCGCGTGAGTAGTGAATAAACGCATACAGGTTATAGACATTGGCGAGTTCGTAACTGTTGAGCGACTTCTTGCCCTCGCCGGCGATCATGCTGTCGAGTACCTGGGCCGCGGCGCCGAGGTCCTTCGCTTCTGCCGCGGCCTGCGCCTCCGCCAGTTTTTCGTAAACATTATTGCGCAACGCGGGCGTCCGGCGCGTCTCCCGCGTGTCGGCCTGCTTTTCTTCCTGGGCCTGGGCGGCGGAAAACGGTAGCAGGCCGTAATCGCTCTGCAGTTGCGTAAAGGCCACCTGCACAGCAAGCACCGGCAGCGCCAGCATGCAGGCTCGGGCCGAGGTAAAGAGAGTGCGCCTGATCATGGCCGTCTACTGCTCCAATTCATAGGTGAACTTGTTCTGCACGCCAGCCACTTCGATAGCCTCGCCGTCCACGACCCGCGGCTTGTACTTGAATTTTTCCGCCGCTTTCAAGGATGCGCTCTCAAAAACGCCCGAGGGCTGGCAGTCCACCGCCTGGGGGTCGCGGATCGCGCCCGAGGACGTTACCGTGTACTCGACGATGCAATAGCCGGTAATGCCCCGGGTCTGGGCGCGCCGCGGATAGATCGGAGCAACCTTCACGATAGGCAGGTACTCGCCATCGCCGGTTGACATGCCCGATCCATCGATAGAGATTTCCACTCGCGCCTGCGGTGCAATATTGACCACGTCCATGTCCACATCCATGTCCACGTCGGGTGTGTCCAGATCCGGTGGCGGCTCTTCAGGGTCGTCCACCTTTTCAACGTCCTCCTTGACGTTTTCCGTGATCTCACGCTCCGGCATGTGAATCTCGGCGATTTTGGTACGCTCATCGCTGTCGATTTTAGGGTCTGCGGTGGCGATGAGGTACTGCATGATGAAGAACAGTCCGCCCGCAACCGGAATCGCCAGTAAGCCGCCGAGAATTAGCCTGATCAGATTACGACTCATAGCAGCTTACTTTTCGTCGGTAGAGAGGGAGACATCGTAGACACCTGCTTCACGCGCGGCATCCAGCACCGCGGCAACGGTTTCGGTGTTGGATTTGTTGTCCGCCTGAATCACCACGGCGCCCTTGGGGTTCTCGGCGTGCAGGCGCTCAATGTTGGCGCGAACGGCGCGCACATCAATACGACGATTATCCATCCAGATTTCGTTGTTGGCATTCACGGCGACCAGAATATTGACATTGTCCACCGGCTGCGAAGTAGACGCCTCCGGACGATTGACCTCCACCCCCGCCTCTTTGATAAATGACGCGGTCACGATGAAGAAGATCAACATGATAAAAACGACGTCCAGCATGGGCGTCAAGTCGATCTGGGCTTCATCTTCGACGACTGCTCGATTATTCCTGCGCATTAGCTGTGCTCTCTCAGTGATCTGTCGTCAGGTTATCTTCCAGGAACTCGCTTTCGCGCTGGGCAACCCGCGTGACATAGGTGTTGGCAAAAACTCCGGACAGGGCCGCCACCATGCCCGCCATCGTGGGAATCGTGGCCTGGGACACGCCGCCAGCCATTTGCTTGGCGTCACCGCCGCCGGTAACGGCCATAATGTTGAATACTTCAATCATCCCCCAGACGGTACCGAGCAGCCCGAACAGCGGACACAGGGCAACCAGGGTCTTGATGACCGGAAGGTAATGGTTGATCTGGATGCGCGACTGTGAAATCAGTTTCTGCCGAATCTGTCGCGCGTTCCAGGACTGCCGCTCATCGCGACCTTCCCAGGCGGCGATGGTTTTCGCGACATCCTTTTTCCAGCCGAGCTTGAAGTACCAGACACGCTCAAAAATCAACATCCACATCACGAATAGCAGTACCGCGATTGCCCAGAGCACCGGCCCGCCCATGTCCATAAAGCGGGAAACAGCCTCGTAAGCGTTATCAAACCAGTACATATCACTTCCCCTGGCTGGCTTCCGTGTGCTCGGCGATAATGCCCGTTGTCTGCTCGTTCAGAACATGAATGATGCGTTGCGCACGGCCGTTCACGATGGTGTGCAGCAACACAGTGGGAATTGCCACCAGCAGGCCGAGCACCGTGGTGATCAACGCGCCGGAAATACCGCCGGCCATGGCCTTGGGATCGCCCGCGCCGAAAATAGTGATTGCCTGGAAGGTAATAATCATACCCGTCACCGTACCCAACAGACCCATCAGAGGCGCCACCGCGGCGATGATCTTGAGTAGAGTCAGACCACTTTCCAGCTTCGGAGTTTCACGCAGTATGCCCTCGGACAATTTCAGCTCCAGGGTCTCCGGATCCATGCTCGGGTTGTCCTCGTGGATCTTCAGGACGCGGCCCAGCGGGTTGTTGTCGTTCGCCTTGTCGCTCTTGAGCTGCGAGCTCACCTTGGCGCTCACACCCGTCAACACGATCAGGCGCCAGATGGCCAGCAGGAAGGCAAATGCACCCACGGCGGTGATGGCATAGCCGATATAGCCACCCTGGTGCCAACGCTCTTCCAGGTTCGGACTATTGATGATCGCGGCCAGGAAGGAGCCGCCGCTCGGCCCGGTCGGGTCGACCCCGAAGCGGTGCATGCCCTCATTCGCCGATGCCAGCTCTTTGGCCCAGGCGCGGTAAGGTCCGGAGGGCTGGCGAGCCAGCTCTGCCAGGTTATCCTTTTCCCACTCGTAGGTCAGGTAGTTGCCCTCGTCGGTGACGGCGTTGAAAAGCCCGACGCGCACAACTTTCTGCTGCACCTTGTTGCCATCGGGCTTGGTCACCTCTGCATCAAAGGCCACCACCTTGCCCGACTCAACCATTTCGCGGTTGAACTCGTACCAGACGCGCTCGATCTCCGAGATCGTCGGCAGCTCGGAAGACTGGCTCATCTTCCTGATGAGATCCTCGAGGAATTCCTCGCGATCCGGGTACTGTGCGCTGGTCAGTGAACGCTCGAGATTGGTGCTCAGGTCGCCGGCGGCGGAGGTCAGGTGGCCGAACAGCTCTGCCAGCGTGCCCAGGCGTTCCTTGAGCTGTTGTTTTTTCTCTGCAACCACCAGCTCGTTCTCATTAAACGTCTCTTCCAGCTCTGTACTGAGCGCTTCCTGTCTATCACGCTCTTCCTCGGCGCGCTTGAGCTCCGCGGCCTGGTTCGCCTTGTCGCGCGCAAAACGCTGCTCGCGCTCGCGATTCTCCCTGGCCTCTGCCAACTGGCCGCGTTTCACCTGCTCCAGCAGTTCATCCAGGGACTTCGCCTCCTGCGCCAGCGCAGTGCCGGCCGAAGAAAGGGTGAGTGCGCCACACAGCGCGAGGGCCGCAGCCTTTACCAACTTGATACTCATTACTGGGCCTCCTGGGGTGCGGCGATCGGCAGGGTCAGCAGATCAATCGAGGCCTCTTTACGCGCGATGCGCAGGCCTTTCATTATGGCGTTACGGTACTCGCCGCGATCCAGGGGGACCCAGCTCCGGCTGCGTTGATCCCATGCGCCTGAACGCTCGGTATCGGTTGTCTGGTAAAGCAGCGCAACACGACCTACGCGGAAGAAGTTGACGTCCCGTTCCACGCCGTCTACCTCTACGCTGCCTTTGTAGGCATCGATCTTCCGACCGTACTCGGTTTCAATCTTGTACGCTTCCAGCACCTGGCGGAATTTCTCCGCGATGGTGAGATCGGAGCGATCCAGGTTATTGCGCAGGAAGTCGATACGCTGCTGGCGCTCATCCATGTGGAAGGGCACATCCAGTTCCACGAACTTCTGCAACCCATCCACCATACGAATCACCAGCGGCAGCATTTGCCGGGCGATCACGGTCGACTCATCAATGGAGGCCTCAATCTTGGCGATTTCCTTGATCTGGTTATCGATCTGGCGCTGCAGCCGGGCGTTATACACCTTCAGGCCATCGACCTGCTTGGTCACGGTTTTGTAATCGCTCAACAAATCGCGGGTCTCATCGGCGAGCCGGTCAATTTTCTTCTGGGAGTCGCGTGCGGCCGCGTTCTTGGCTGTGCCAACCTCGAGAATCGAGTCCAGCGTGCTGGCTTGCACCACTGCACTGGCGGCGGCGAGCGCGCCCGCCGATACCAGCGCAGCGATGAATAGCTTACTCAATCGATGCATAGTCATGGGAACAGGATTTCCTATTAGTCCAACAGAGTGATCAGGAACTACAACAATAGACCCGGATGTTTATGTATATAGTGGATAAACCGCTAGCGGTAAACCGAGGCGACAAATTTAAACCGATTACGGGCCGCTTTTCAACGAAAGCCCCCTGACACCCTTGGTAACAAGGTGTTCTGTGTATTTTGGTTACACTTTTGTTGACAGTTTTATTTCAAGGTAACAGGCAAGTGCCTGTTTTGACAGTAATCAACAGAAAAACCGGTTGACCGCAAGGCCTGTGCGCGTTCTTACACTCGTTCATACACGACAAAACTGTAGGCGTAGGGATTGGGGGCCTCGGCCGCGTGCTGCTCGCGGCTGACTTCGCGCCACTGCGACCAGTCGACGGGGGGGAAAAACGCATCGCCCTCGATCTGCGCATGTACCTCTGTCAGGTACAGACGTTGCGCCGAAGGCAGGGTCGCCGCGTAGACCTGCGAACCCCCGATCACCAGAACCTCGCCAGCCCCTTCCCCGGCCAGTTCGGAAGCCAGTTCGAGAGCGGCCTGCAGCGACGCCACAGTGCGGCAACCCGGCGCTCTGAACCCGGGGTCACGGCTGACCACAATATTGCTGCGCCCGGGCAATGGACGCCCGATGGAAGCAAAGGTTTTCCTGCCCATTACGATGGGTTTGCCCATCGTCACGCGCTTGAAATAGCCCAGGTCTCCCGGCAGACGCCAGGGCAACGCATTGTCGCGCCCGATAACACCGTTTTGTGCGACTGCTGCAATCAGCGAGAGACAGGCCATTCAGCGTCAGACCGCCACCGGAGCGGCTATGTGCGCATGCGGGTCGTAACCCCGCACTTCGAAATCCGCAAATCGATAGTCAAAGATGCTTGGCGGGCGACGCAGGATCAGCAATTGCGGCAGCGCCCTGGGCGCGCGGCCAATTTGCTCGCGCACCTGGTCGAGATGATTGCTGTAAATATGCGAATCACCGGTGCAGATGATGATCTCACCGGGCTCGAGGTCGCACTGTTGCGCCAACATATGGGTCAGCAGCGCCAGGCTGGCGGTGTTGTAGGGCAAGCCCAGGAAGGAATCACTGGAACGGATATAGAGCTGCGCGGACAGCCGGCCGTTGGCAACGTAAAACTGATACAGGAGATGGCAGGGCGGCAGCGCCATACGCCCGGCGCGCACGTTCTCCTGTGGGCTCATGTTTTCATCCGGCAGGTAGTCCACGTTCCAGCCGTGAAACAAGATGCGGCGGCTGTCGGGGTTATTGCGCAGGCAGTCGACCACATACTCTATCTGGTTGATGCTGCCGCCGTCGCGCGCCGGCCAGGCTGTCCACTGCGCGCCGTAAAGCGGGCCGAGATCGCCGTCGTCAGTCGCCCACTCGTCCCAGATACTGACGCCGTTTTCCTTCAGCCAGCGAGTATTCGTGTCACCGCGGAGGAACCAGAGCAACTCGTTGGCAATACTCTTGAAATGCAGCTTTTTGGTCGTTAACAGCGGGAAACCTTCCGCCAGGTCGTGTCGGAACTGACGGCCGAACACCGACAGCGTTCCGGTGCCGGTGCGATCGTCCTTGCGCACACCGTTGTCCAGAATATCCTGTAACAGTTCGAGATACTGTCGCATTACAAGTACTGTTGCATTAGAGATACCGTTGCATTATTTGCGCACAACCATGTGCCGGTGCGCATACCAGAGCAGATAGAGTCCCAGCGCAACCATGGGCAGGGACAGGATTTGGCCGCGGGTCATCCAGCCCAGCGCCAGGTAACTGATATGCGCATCGGGCTCGCGGAAGAACTCCACAAGAAAGCGCAGGCAGCCGTAGCTGAGCGAAAACACGCCAGCCACCGCCCACGTCGGCCGCGGCTTGCGCGAGTACCAGAGCATGATAACCAGCAGCACCACGCCCTCCAGCGCGAACTGGTAAAGCTGCGAGGGGTGACGCGCCAGCCCCAGCGGATCCCTGGGAAACACCATCGCCCAGGGCACATCGCTTGGCCTGCCCCAGAGTTCCTGACCGATAAAATTTCCGAGACGCCCAAGCCCGAGCCCCACCGGCACCAGCGGGGCGACAAAGTCCATCACGTCGCCAAAGCGGATCGCGTGCTTGCGAGCCAACAGGAACATGGCAAACAGCACGCCGAGGAACCCGCCGTGGAACGACATTCCGCCTTCCCACACACGCAACAACCACATCGGGTCCTGCGCAATTTTGTCGGCGCCGTAGAAAATGCTGTAACCCAGCCGGCCACCCAGCACCACACCGAGCGCCGCATAAAAAATGAGATCGTCCACCTGCTCGCGCGCCAGGGGCGACCAGGCACGCCTGCTGCGCACTGCGGCCATCCACCAGGCGACGCCGATACCCACGAGGTAGGTGAGACCGTACCAGTGAATTTGCAGGGGCCCGAGCGCGATTGCAACCGGGTCAATCTCAGGGTAAGCAAGCATACCTGGGTGCCAGTGATTCGACGCCCGCGCGACGGCGGGTATCTTCGAAGAATAAAGCCGGTATTATCATGCACCATGCAGGGAACCACAATTCTTTCACCGATTTATGCCGGCCTGATATGTGTCTGTTGATTGTCGCCCATCACCCCGGGGCCGACCTGCCACTGGTCGTGGCGGCCAACCGCGACGAATTCCATGCCAGGCCAACGGCCCGGTCACGTTTCTGGGAGACACATCCCACATTGCTGGCGGGTCGGGACCTGGCGCAGGGAGGCACCTGGATGGGCGTCACCCGCGACGGGCGTTTCGCCGCGCTGACTAATTTTCGCGATCCTGCGCAGACCAAACCGGCACCGCGCTCGCGCGGTGAGTTGCCCCTGGACTACCTGCTGGGCCAGCAATCGCCGGCGGACTATCTCGCCTCCGTGGTCCCACGCAGCGACCATTACGCCGGCTTCAACCTGCTACTGGGCGACACCGAATCGCTTTGGTACTTCGACAACAACCCCGGCGAGCAACCCGTGCCGCTCACACCGGGCATATATGGGCTGAGCAATGCGCGTCTCGATACTCCCTGGCCCAAGGTAGAGGACGGCAAGCGCAAACTCGGGTCGCTGCTGGATGAGCAACGCCTCGATCACGATGCCCTGGCGCGGGTCGTCAGTGACCGCCAATTGGCCGACAGTGACGCTCTGCAGCTGCACGCCGTCGACGGTGACATGGAGCGCCGGCTATCCGCGCAGTTTATAGTCACCGAGCACTACGGCACGCGCGCCACAACGACGCTCTGGCGCGACCGGGCGGGAATGCACTGGCGCGAGCAGAACTTCGATGCGCGGGGCGAGGTCAGCGCGGTCACGGAAGAGGCGTTTGCCATTCAGGACAAATCCTCGTCCAGCGGTTGATGAATAAATTTCTCCATGCCGTGGGCACGGAGAAAATTATCGAGCCGCGCGGCAACCAGGCTGGACCTGTCCAGTTGCATCACCTCCTCAAGCAGCGCGTGAGCCTCGCCCATGGACACGTTGCGCAACGCCTTCTTCACCCGCGGTAAGCTGGTGGCGTTCATTGACAACACATCGTAACCCATAGCCACGAGCAGGACCGCCGCGCCGGGATCACCGGCGAGTTCACCACAAATACCCACCGGCACCTGCTCGAGGTTGCTCGCCGCGGCGACAGCCGAAAGGGCGCTCAGTACAGCGGGGTGCAGCGAGTGGTAGAGATCGGCGACGCGTGCATTGTTGCGATCCACGGCCAGCAGGTACTGGGTTAGATCGTTGCTGCCCACAGACAGAAAGTCGACAAGCCGTGCGAGGTCCCGCGCCTGATAGACCGCCGCGGGCACTTCCACCATTACCCCTATCGGCGGTAACTCGCCTTCAACTCCCTCCTGCAGCAACTCACGATGACCCCGCTGGATAAGCGCCAGCGCTTCTGTCACTTCAGCGACATTACACACCATGGGCAACATGATCCGCAGATTCCCGAGCCCTGAGTTCGCCTTCATCATGGCGCGAACCTGGGCGAGGAAAATCTCCGGGTGATCCAGCGTGACGCGAATACCGCGCCAGCCGAGAAACGGGTTGTCTTCCTCAATGGGAAAGTAGGGAAGGGCTTTATCGCCGCCGATATCCAGGGTGCGCATGGTCACCGGCTTCGGCGCAAAAACCTCGAGCTGGTCGCGATAGATCTGTCTCTGTTCCTCCTCACTCGGGAATCGGTCGCGCAGCAAAAACGGCACTTCCGTGCGGTAGAGACCCACCCCCTCGGCGCCCTGTTCCAGGGATCGGGAGACATCCGCCATCAGGCCGGTATTAACCCACAGCGGTATGCGCTGACCGTCGGTCGTTTCACAGGGTTCATCGCGCAACGCTTCCAGGTCTCTTGACAGCTCGCGGTCCTGGTCGAGTATTTTCTGAAAACGCCGACGAAACGCCGGTGCGGGATTGATATGCACCGTGCCGTTATAACCGTCAATGATGAGCTCGCGATTTTGCAGTTTGGCGTAGGGTAGATCGACCGCACCCATCACGGTGGGCACGCCCATTGCCCGCGCGAGGATAGCCACGTGCGAGTTACCTGATCCGCGCACCGAGATGAGGCCCGCCAGTTTCTCTCTGGGTATTTCGCCGAGGGATGAGGCAGTCAGTTCTTCACCGATCAGAATACTCTGGTCCGGATATTTAACGACGTGCTGGTCGCTCGCCTGCAGGTAGGACAGCACCCGGGTCCCGAGGTCTCGTACATCCACCGCACGCTCCCTGAGGTAGCTGTGCTCCATGCGCTCGAAGTGGCGGATATGTTCGATCATTACATGGCTGAGCGCGCCCTGCGCCCACTCGCCATCGCGAATCATGCGCACCACTTCCGCGCCGATTGCTGAATCGTCCAGAATACTCAGGTAGACGTCGAACAGCGCGTGATCCTCGGAGCTGAGCTGGCCGCCAAGGTTGTTCGCGACCACCTGGATATCCTCGCGCACCCGGTCCAGCGCGGCGCGAAAAGCGCGCACCTCGGCGCGCCGGCTCTGCGCCTTGCGCGATGGCACTGTGTACAGGTCGGCCCCGGGAGTCACCACCACCGCGGTGCCAATGGCCACCCCGGGCGCACCGGGTATGCCGCTGACTTTAGTCGAGCCAGCCGCGATCCCTGTCTCCTGATATACCGAGCCTGTGACCCGCGCATGCGCAATCACACCTGCGAGCTGGGCCGACATGGTGACCAGGAAAGCCTCGTCACTCTCGTCAAAACGCCGGCTCTGGGCCTGCTGCACAACCAGCACGCCCAGCACTTCCCGCTGATGAATAATCGGCACACCGAGAAACGAACGGACGCTTTCCTCGCCCAGCCCCTGCAACAGCTGAAAGCGCGGATGGTTTTCAGCATCCTGCAGGTTTACCGGCTCCTCGCGCTCCGCGACCAGGCCCACAAGGCCATCGCCGGGCCCAAGGCTGGCGACACCAACCAATTCCTGATTCAAACCTTCGGTAGCGCGAAACATGAAGCGCCCGGTGGCCGGATCGCGCATATACACGCTGCACACATGAGTGTTCATCGCATCGCGCACCCGGCGCACAATGATCGCCAGCGCATCGTCGAGGCCCTTGGCCGCGTTTACCTCCTGGACGATATTGCGCAGGGTTTCCAACATAGGGGTCAGGGTCCGCCGCGATGATCCATGAAATGACACAGCGGCAGCACCAGTTCTTTCATTGCCCGCCGATACACTTCCCGTTTGAAGGAGATAACCTGTTCGAGCGGGTACCAGTAACTCACCCACTGCCAGCTATCAAACTCCGGCTTGTCATTCAGGTCCAGTCTGACCGCGTCGTCCGCTTCCAGCAGGCGCAACAGGAACCATTTCTGCTTCTGGCCTATACACACCGGGCCCTGTCCCCTGCGCACATAGCGCTTCGGCAGACGATAGCGCAGCCAACCCGCGGTGGAAGCCAGTACCTCAACGGTATCGGCCTTGAGGCCGACTTCCTCGTGCAGTTCGCGATACAGGGCCTGCTCCGGCGACTCGCCAGAATGAATGCCGCCCTGTGGGAACTGCCAGGCGTTCCGCCCGCCCACTCGACGCGCCCACAGCACCTGGCCGCGGTCGTTCGCGAGCACTATTCCCACGTTCGCCCGGAAGCCGTCGGAGTCAATCACGTTGCATTGCCCCTCATTATTGTAGCGGGACATTGTTCCATACTTTGGCGGCGCTGAGAAATTTACTCACACAGGGACAGCCGCTATGCTTGGCATCCTTCGACGTGGGGCCCAGCGTGTGACACTGGCAATTTTTGATCTAGACAACACCCTGATCGGCGGTGACAGCGACCATCTCTGGAGCCAGTTCCTGGTTGAGGAAAACATAGTAAAGGACGCCGATTTTGCCGAACGGGGCTCCCGTTTTCATGCGCAATACGCGCGCGGCGAACTGGATATAAACGCCTACCTGCATTATGCGCTGGGCCCTCTGGCCGGACAGCCAATGGAGGTGTTGGCCGAATGGCACCGGCACTTCATGCGCACCAGAATCGCACCTATCATGCTGCCAAAGGCCGGGGAACTCCTTGAACATCACCGTGCACAGGGCCACGTGCTGCTGATCATCACCGCCACCAACCACTTCATAACGCGGCCTATTGCAGACGCGCTGGGAGTGGAGCACCTGCTGGCCTGCGAGGCCGAAATCGTTGATGGACTGTACACGGGTGAACCGTGCGGCGTGCCGACATTTCAGGCGGGTAAAGTCACGCGTCTGCGCGAATGGCTGGCACCGCGCGAACTCAATCTCGACGGGGCCTGGTTCTACAGCGATTCCCACAACGACCTGCCGCTGCTGGAGCTCGTCGACCGTCCCGTCGCGGTAGATCCGGACGAGCGCCTGCAGGCAAGGGCGGAAACCCTGGGCTGGCCCATCATATCGCTACGTGGCTGAACCTGTCCCGGTCGAGAAACGCTGCCGGTCTCTTTCGCGCCCCGTCTCTCCCGGTATCGTCACGCCCGCGCTTCGCGCAGCGGAGAAATGGGCGCGCACATGGCGTGGGGCGATCACAGCGCCGGCAAGCGATAAGCAAAAACGGTCTTCAGGTACTCGGTTTCCGGAATAGCGGGGTGTACCGGGTGATCGGGGCCCTGGCCTCCCTGTTCCACTATCGCCAGCCCACAGCCCGCGCGCACAGCCGCCTGCTGCATCGCGCCAATGAGATCGGTACGCGAAAGATGCATGGAGCATGAAGCTGACACCAGCATGCCCCCGGGCTCAAGCAATCCCAGAGCCGCCTCGTTGACCCGGCGGTAGGCGGAAATTCCTTTCTTCAGGTCCTTGCGCCGCTGCACAAACGCCGGTGGATCCAGGATGATGATATCGAAACGTTCACCCGCAGCGCGCAGTTCATTCATTACTTCGGGCGCTCCACCGCGCCGGGTGTGTACCCGCTCCTGCACGCCATTCAGCGCGGCATTCAAACCGACCGCCTCCAGTGCGCGCCGGGAACTGTCGACGCACATGACCTCGCGCGCCCCTGCCAGGGCCGCCTGCACTCCCCAGCCGCCAACGTAACTGTAGACGTCCAGCACACGGCCACCTCCGGCCAGGCCCGCCAGCCGGGCACGCGACATCCGGTGATCGTAGAACCATCCGGTTTTCTGCCCCTCGTAGGCCGGCACGCTGAACTGTGCGCCGTTCTCCTCCAGTTGCAGCCGCTCGGGTACGACACCGCACAGCAATTCGCCCGGTTGCTCCGCGCCCTGTTCCCTGCGGCTGCGACTGTCGCGGCGCAGCACAACACCCGCCGGCGCCATCACCTCCACGATTGCATCGCGCAAGGCATCGATATGCGGCTCCAAACCCGGATTATTCAGCTGTAACACCAGGCAGTCGCCGTAGCGATCGAGGACAAGACCGGGCATTCCATCGCTGTCGCCGTAAACCAGGCGATAATAGGGACGATCAAAAAAGCGCTCCCGCAACGCGAGAGCCGCGCGTATACGCAGCGCACACCAATCGCGATCCAGGGGACGCTCCTCCAGCCGCTGGTAAACACGTGCGCAGATCAGGGAGTGAGGATCCATGTAGGCGCTGCCGAGGAGGTTCCCGCCGCTGTCGCGCACTGCAACTTCGTCTCCTGCCGCGAAGCCGGACAACTGGCTGCGCGCGGTATCCACCTCGTTGGAATACACCCACAAATGACCGCCACGCAGACGGCGATCAGCACCACGGCGGAGGAACAGGCTTTGCACTTCGCGTCGGCCGCGGACCGCTACAGCTGCTTCAGTCGTCGCACTGCGCGGAGTAATCCTCAGACGAGAGTAGCGCCTCCAGTTGCTGGACATCGCTCGGCTGTAGCTTGAAAAACCACCCTTCAATATAGGGGTCGGCGTTCACCAGTTCAGGTTCGTCCTCAAGTCGCGTATTGACGTCGATTACCTCGCCGCCCACCGGCGCATAGATGTCGGAAGCGGCCTTGACGGACTCCACCACACCCGCTTCCTCACCCGCCTCGAGCGCCGTACCCGTTTCCGGCAACTCCACGAAGACCACATCGCCAAGCGCGTGTTGCGCATGCTCTGTGATACCTACTGTCACGCTGCCGTCTTCTTCAAGCCGTGCCCACTCGTGGCTGGCGGCGTACTTCAGTTCACTCGGGGTTCGGCTCATAAAAAGTCCTCTCGGGATAGGGTTCGCCGGCAACCGACACACGGCGACGGCGCCTCATTCTAACCGGCAGCGGATGAAAAACAATTGTCAGCATGCGCCTGTCTCAGCCCAGACCCATCGCGTGTCGCATAATCTGGCGCTTCACCGGGTCCAGCGCATCAACGCGGCGCATACCCGCGTTGCGCAGCCAGCGCAGGCCTGGAGAACGCTGCGCAAACAAACGCTTGAAGCCCTCCATGGCCGCCATCATCACAAGGTTGTCGCCCTTGCGCTGGCGCTGGTAGCGGCGCAGCAGCGCCAGCTCGCCCGGGGGCAATCCGAGCGCGAGACCACGTGCAATTTCCTCCGTCAGTACAGCCACGTCCGCCAGGCCCAGGTTCATTCCCTGGCCCGCCAGCGGGTGTATGGTGTGGGCGGCGTCGGCCACCAGTGCAACGCCCGGCTGCACATAGTCCACCGCGTGCCGCTGGCGCAGGGGGAAGGCGAAGCGCTCGGAGGTAGTTAACACCTCACCCAGGCGGTACTCGCTCGCGCGGCCAAGTTCTGCACAGAACTCTGCAGCATCCAGCGCCAGCAGGGGTTCAGCATGTTCGTCGTCTATCGACCAGACGATGGAGCAGAAATGCCTGCCGGATTCGCCGGGCAGGGGTAGCAGGGCCAGGGGTCCGCCAGGCAGAAAGCGCTGCCAGGCCGTTGCCTGATGACTTTGCGCCACCTCCACTGTAGCGACGATCGCCCGCTGGCCGTAATCCCATTCACGCGTTTCAAAACCCATCAGTGTGCGCACCGCAGAGAGGGCGCCATCCGCTGCCACCAGCAGATTCGCCTGCAACAGGGCACCGTCTTCGAGCTCAACCAGCAGCGCATCGGCCTCGCTGCGCTGGCAGGCTCGCAAACCGGCTCCCGCGCACAACCGGATATCCGGGCGTGTCGAGATTTTCTCCAGCAAGCTGGCGAGAATGGCGCGGTTCTCCACGATATGACCCAGCGCGCTGGCATCCACCTCGCCGCAGTCGAACTCGACCTGGCCCGTGCCTTCTGCATCCCACACCGTCATGTGTTGATAGGCGCACTGGCGGTAGTCGACGATGGCCTCCCAGGCGCCAAGCGACTCGAGAAACGCCCGGGACCGCGGCGTGAGCGCACTCACTCGTGGATCGAAACTCACGACATCGCGCTCCCGGGGCAACGCAGCAGGCGTCAGCGCCTGCGCTTCCACCACCGCGATCGACAAGCCGCGCCCGGACAGCCCCAGCGCCAGCGCGGAACCGGCGATTCCCGCGCCAATGATCACGACATCGCAGGACCTGGAGTCAGCCATGTCGCTGCTGTCCCAGCGCGGCAACGCCGGCGGCATGGCGCACGAACTCGCGCTTCAGCGCCGGCAGTATGTCCAGCCCGGCGAGGGCGATGTCGCGGCCCATCCCCAGCAGCGGATCATTGTGCATGAACAGCGCGGGTATGTGGTCGCTGAAGCCGATAGTGCGCGCCTGGTCGGCCCCTTGACGCCGCTGGTAGCGAACCAGCGTGCGCAGATCGCCCAACGTTCGCCCCTGTTCAACAGCCGACGCGAGCACAGTTGCCAGTTCGGCAATGTCACGCAGCGCAAGATTGTAACCCTGGCCCGCCACCGGGTGCAGCGTGTGCGCCGCATTGCCCATGACTACAATGCCCTCGCGCACCTGCTCGCCCGCAAGCGTCAGCGCCAACGGATAACTCTGGCGCGCGCCCACCCGTTGCAGCCTGCCGAGTCGGTAGCCAAAGGCCCGCTGCAGCCGTGCGAGGAACTCGGGCGCAGCACACTCCACCATTTCCGCCGCACGCTCCGGTGGCAATGTCCACACCACTGCACTGCGGTGCTCACCACCCGTCGCAGCCGGCAAGGGCAACAGCGCCAGCGGCCCATCATCGCTGAAGCGCTCGAACGCGCACCCCCCATGCGCTTGCGCCGAGGCCACGTTCGCCACTACCGCGCACTGCCCGTATGGCTTTTCGACGAGATCGACCCCGAGCAACCTGCACAGCGTGGAGTTCGCACCATCGGCAACCAGCAGCAGCGCCGCGTCCAGCTCGCATTCGTCATCCCCGGCAATGCGCAGATGCACGCCGCGGTCCTGCTTGCGCACGGCGACCACTCTGGCGGGGCTGCGCAGTTCAACGCGCGGGCGACAACTGAGCGCCTCGGCGAGCGCCTGGCCCAGCCAGGCATTCTCGGCCACATAACCCAGCGCGGGCCAGCCGTGATCCGCGGCGTCGAGGAGGGCGCTGCCGAAGCGTCCCCGCGTCGAGACATGAATGCGTTTTATGGGACACAGCCAATCCTGCAGGGTCGACCAAACACCCATTTGTTCATAGAGAAGCCGCGAGCTGTAGCTCAGCGCCGTGGAACGGGAATCGAATGAGGGGTGGTACGCCTGTGAGTCACCGGCAGTCGGCAGCGGCACACCCTCCACCAACAGGATGGAAATGTCGGAGGGCAGCAGCGAGTCGAGCTGCAATGCGAGGCTTATCCCGACCATCCCGCCGCCGGCGATGACAATGTCGCGATGCCCGGTCATCGGCTAGCGGGCCATCAGGGCTTCAATGTCATCCGCAGATTTCGGTGCGTCTGCTGTGATGACCTCGCAGCCGGTATCCGTGACAGCCACATCATCCTCAATGCGAATGCCGATACCGCGCCATTTTTTCGCCACGCGCGTGTTGTGCGCCGAAACATAGATGCCGGGCTCCACCGTCATTACCATACCCGCCTCCAGGAGACGCCAGGCACCGTCAAGACGATAATCGCCCACGTCGTGCACATCCAGCCCCAGCCAGTGACCAACGCGGTGCATATAGAACTGCCTGTACGCACCGCGCTTGACCAGCCCGGCAACACTGCCCTTGAGCAGGCCGAGTTTTACCAGGCCCTCGGTAATCACCCGCACGCTGGCGGCGTGTGGATGGTTCCAGTCGTTGCCGGGCTTGATCTCGGCGATCGCCGCGGCCTGCGCATCCAGTACCAGATCGTACAGCGCACGTTGCGGCGCGGTAAATTTCCCGTTTACCGGAAAGGTGCGAGTCACATCGGACGCATAGCCTTCAAGTTCGCAGCCCGCGTCGATCAGCACAAGGTCGCCATCACGCAACTTTGCGCTGTTTTCAATGTAGTGCAGAATACAGGCGTTCTGGCCCCCGCCGACAATGCTCGGGTAGGCTGCATCGCGCGCGCCGCCAACGGCAAATTCGTGTTGCAGCTCGGCCTCAAGCTGGTATTCGAACAGGCCCGGGCGGCAGGCCGACATCGCGCGCCGGTGAGCGCGCCCGGTTATTGTGCCAGCGCGCCGCAGCACGCGCAGCTCGGCGGCGCTCTTGTACAGGCGCAGTTCGTGCAAAAGATGATCGAGATCGGTGAACTCGCCAGGCGGAACCGCACCGCTCGCTTCCTTGGCGCGGATGGTATTCACCCAGCCCATTATCTGTCGGTCGAAGTCTGCGGAACGGCCCATCGAATAGTAGACGCGGTCGCGTCCCTCAATCAGGCCGGGGAGAATTTCATCGATATCACCGATGGGAAAGGCATCGTCCGCAGCAAAACTGTCACAGGCGCCCTCGGGACCGGCGCGGTATCCGTTCCATAGCTCCATTTCCGGATCGCGTTCGCGACAGAAGATAACAAACTGCCCGTGACGGCGCCCCGGGATCAGCACCAGCACTGCATCGGGCTCCGCAAAGCCCGACAGGTAGAAAAAATCACTGTCCTGGCGAAACGCGTAATGTGTATCCCGGCTGCGCACCTGTTCACGCGCGGACGGTATGATCGCGATGCTGCCGGGCTCCATCAGGCCCATCAGGTTCCTGCGTCGACGAGCAAACTCAGTCTTGCTGATTCCCATGCGTACTCTCTTCAATCGTTTTGCGTGTCAGGGCCTGTGCGCATGCCTGAAGCCGGCGCTGACAAAGGGGCCACGGGCCGGGTGACTAATGCCTGGTGATCCCATCGTCAATCGGTTCTGCCGGCAGGCGTTCGAGGTACAGGTTGAGGACGGCGATGCGCAGGTATTCAACCAGTTCGGTATAACTTTCCTCCGGCTCGTCATCACGCCCCTGTTCATCCACGTACGCTTGCGACATGACCGCAATGTCCTCGAGGATCTCTTCCGCCTCAGGGGACCACTGGCGTGTCTCCGCGCCCGGCGCTGCGGCAGCTAGCCCAATGCCCGTTCCAAAGCCCTCGCACCATCCTGCAAATGCCTGTGCGCGCGTGTCAATCGGCTGCTCATCATCGGGCAGCAGAGGATAAAACCCCAAGGCCTCATCAGCCAGCGCGGTGGCAGTGGCCGCATACAATTGCATGATTGTTTCGGCGAGTTGACCCTGCGCAACCAGTTGCAGCCCGCCGGCAAGCGCGTCGAGGGCACGCTCCCCCGAATCGAGATCCGCCGCGGCCAGCAGGCCGCTCAGACAGCCGTGTATCTGTGCGGGGGACGCCTCGGCGCCCTGTTCCAGCAATTGATCGGCCAGTTCATCAAAATCAAACACTCCCTGGTTTTCAGGATCATCGAACATAGACTTCAGCTTCCTCGCCGCAAGCGCCGGGGCGCCATATCTGCTTGCTTGCTTTCATTCACGGGCGCCACGTTGAGTCGGCAGGCGCCTTGTCGCGTTGACCTGTATGAGAGCCACCACTATAGTAAGTCACCAACACGCCCAGCCCCAGTATACCCTCATGGCCAACACCCAATTGAAGGCGCTCGAAAAAAAGATCGACGAACTCATCGCCCTTTGCCAGGACCTTGATCGCGAAAATCAGACGCTGAAAAACGATCAGGCGGGCTGGTTACGCGAACGGCAGGAACTGATCGAGAAAAACGAGACTGCCAGAACAAAAGTCGAAGCCATGATTCACCGCCTACGTACCATGGAGTGACACGTGTGAGCCAACCCAATACCGTAACCGTGAAGATTCTCGACAAAGATTATCAGGTGGCTTGCCCGGAGGAACAGGAGAGCGACCTGGCTGTCTCCGCACAATACCTCGACAAACAAATGCGCAAGATACGCGACACCGGCAAGGTTATCGGTGTTGAAAGAATCGCTGTAATGGCCGCCCTCAACATCAGCTATGAGCTGCTGCAGGCCTCACACGGCCCGGAGTTCGACAAATCTGGCGCCGATGCGCTGACGCGGTTGCAGCGTAAGCTGGACGAGGCCCTGTATGGCTTGCGACAGATGGAAATCAACTGATCTGTCGCAGAAATGGCGCAATTTGTTGCGTACTAAGTCAACGCTCACAATACGAACTGCGCTATACTCTGTCCGGATCCCTGGCGTATGCGCCAGACAGTCAGTCCTCGAGCCGATAATCTCCAATCGGGG
>CAZFJQ010000034.1:0-37722 GCA_964519755.1 uncultured Halioglobus sp. | reverse complement strand
ACTCCCACACCCTGATGACGCCGATGTTTGTGCCGGGCAAAAAAGATCACGGCGCGCCCGGGGTGCGTCTCGCGGCAGTCGGGCCACGCATGACGGAAGTGGCCGCCGAAGTGGCCGACGGCATGATTGCCCACGGATTTACCACGCCAAAATACCTGCGCGAGGTAACGCTGCCGGCCGTGGAGCGCGGTCTGAAGAGCGCGGGCCGCGAGCGCGGAAGCCTCGACATCAGCGCGCCGGTGTTCGTGGTCACGGGTGCCGACGAGGAAGCCTTCGCGCGCAGCAAGCAAGCGGTGCAGAGCCAGATCGGTTTCTACGCCTCCACACCGGCCTACCGGGCGGTACTGGAGCTGCACGGCTGGGGCGAGTTGCAAACCGAGGCCAATCGCCTCACGCGAGAGAATCGCTGGCAGGAGATGGGTGCGCTGATCACCGATGATATCCTGCACACTTTCGCCGTGGTGTCGGAAGATATCACGGCGGTTCCGGAACTGTTGAGCGCGCGCTATGCCGGGCTGATAGATACCTGGATGTGTACGGTGGATGCCGGCAGCCAGGAGCTGCAGACGCAGCTTGTGGCGGCGGTACAGGCACGCTGAAACGAACACTTTAACGATAAATGCAATGCAAGTTTGAGGACACAGCATGAACATTGAACTGACGCCGGAGCTGAAGGCGCTGCAGCAGGAAGTGCGGGAGTACATGAAAACCGTCATGACCCCGGAACTGATCCAGGAAATGAAAGACGACGAGCTCAAGGAGGGCGGCGGTCCGGAATTTCGCAAGCAGTACGCGCGCATGGGTGCGGACGGCTGGATCGGGCTGTCCTGGTCGAAGGAGCTCGGCGGCAAGGAGATGTCGCACCTCGAGCAGTACATCTTCACCGACGAGGTGGTGCGTTCCGGTTTCGCCTACCCGTTTCTCACCACCGAGGCGGTCACGCCGGTAATCGCCGCGAACGCCAATGCCGAGGTGCGCGAAGAAGTCGTCGGCGGCGTCAAGCAGGGCAAGGTGGTGATCGCCATCGGCTATTCCGAGCCCTCGGCGGGCACCGACCTGGCCAGCCTGAAAACCAAAGCCGAAAAAGACGGCGACCACTGGATCATCAACGGCCAGAAAATGTGGACGAGCCTCGCCAACTACGCCGATTACGTGTGGCTGGCGGCGCGCACCGACCCGGATGCGGTCAAAAAGCACAAGGGCCTGACCATGTTCCTGGTGCCCACCAGCTACGAGGGCTTTTCCGTGAGCCCGGTGCACACGCTGGGCGTGCGCACCAACGCCACCTTCTACAACGACATTCGCCTGCCGGACAAGTACCGCGTGGGCGAAGTGAACGCCGGCTGGAAACTCATCACCGGCCAGCTCAACATCGAGAGACTGTCGCTGTTCACCCACGGCCAGGTGGATTCACTCTACGTGGATGTGTGCCAGTGGGCAGCGGAAACCGACGCGCCCGGCGGCGGCAAGCTCATTGAACAACCGTGGGTGCAGCACAACCTGTCGCGGGTGAGAAGCGGGCTGGAAGTGGTGAAGCTGATCTGCTGGAAGCAGGCCTGGGCGATGGACCAGGGCCCGCTGGATATGGCCGAGGCCTCCATGGCGAAAGTCTACTCCAGCGAGTTTTTTGTCGAGCTGTATCGCCTGCTGCTGGAGGTCATGGGCAGTGCCGGCACCATCGCGGCGCACTCGCCGGGCGCAGTGCTGAAGGGTCGCATCGAGTTTCGCTGGCGAGTGGGCTCCATTCTCACTTTCGGCGGCGGTGCGAACGAGATCCAGCGCGACATTATCGCCATGGCGGGCTTGTGGATGCCGCGCACGCGCTAGGAACAAACACGGCCCGTATCGACAACGGTTGATTAGCAGATTGGAAAGGGAATCAGTATGGATTTCGTCATATCGGAAGAATTGAAAAGTGTGCAGCAACTTGCGGCGCAAATTCTCGGCGACTTCACGGAAGTCGACAAGCTGAAAGCCATTGAAGCGCAGCCGGAACGCTTCGACGAGCCGCTCTGGCAGGCACTGGCCGACGCCGGCCTGCTCGGGCTGGATATGGAAGAGGCCCACGGCGGCATGGATCTCGGGTTTTTCAGCCTCAGCATGCTCTGCGAGGAAGTGGGCCGCACGGTGGCGCCGGTGCCGGTAGTCCCGGTACTGGTGGGCGCGGCGGGCACGCTGCGCCGGTTTGGCACCGATGCGCAGAGAGACAAGTGGCTGCCCGCCATCGCCAGCGGCAAAACGCTGCTCTCCAGCGCGCTGGAGGAGTACCAGAATGACGACCCGGCATCACCGGCCACCACCGCCACCGCGATGGCAGGCGGCTATGCACTCTCGGGCACCAAAATCTGCGTGACGGCGGCCACCCGGGCGGCGCGCATCCTGGTGGCCGCCAATGCGGGAGAGGAAATAGTCGTCGCGCTCGTCGACCCGCAGGCCGCGGGCATTACGCTCAACGAACAACTGGTCACCAGCGGGGAAACCCGGCACGAACTGGTGCTGGATAACGTGCAGGTGCCGGCGGAGGATATCGTGGCGCGCGGCAGCGAGGCGCTGGCGGCCATGCAGTGGGCGCGCCAGGCCACGCGCACGGCGCTGTCGGCCATGGCGGTGGGCCTGTGCGACAAGATGATGCGCATCACCGGGCAGTACACCTCGGAACGCGAGCAGTTCGGCCGCGCCATCGCCACCTTCCAGGCGGTGAGCCACCGCGTGGCTGACTGTTACATCGACGTGGAGAGCCTGCGCCTGGTCAGCCAGCAGGCGGCGTCCCTCATCGACCAGGGGCGCCCCGCCGAAGAAGCCTCGAACATGGCGAAGATCTGGTGCGGTGATGTCTGCCACCGCGTCAGCCAGGCGGCACAGCATTGCCACGGCGGCACCGGGGTAGACCGCGACTACATCCTGTTCCGCTACTGCCTGGCGGCCCGCCAGATCGAACTCAGTGCGGGCAACAGCGCGCGCCTCGCCGGTGAACTGGGCCAGGCCATCGCCCGGGAATATCTCGCTGCCGCCGGTTAGAGCGCCTCGCGCTGCAGGCCAGGGGCTAGAGTAACGCGCGCGAGGGAAAATACCGCCAGCAGTCTGCCAGCACTGCCTGCGCGGCAGCCTCGCCATCGCGCACACCTAGTGCCCGGTGCAGCATCCTGCAGGCGTGCTGGTTCCAGGGCATCGCGGCGCGCGCGCTCCTGCTGTGCGCTATTGCGCCTTCCACATCGCGCTCACCGGCCGCCAGAAAAGCCCGGCTGGTGTCGCGCCATGGCCCTTCCGGCGCGGGCCGCGGCGGGGCGGGCAGGGGGTAATCCACGCGCGCCAGCAGCCACGAAACCGCATCGCGATGCACGGCGCGCCAGCGGCCCGTTGCCAGCAGCTCGGCCAGCTTCTCGTGTCCCCGGCCACGCGCGTGGGGCCAGAGAATGAAATCGGGTTCTCCCGCCTCGACCACATCGATCCAGCCGGGTTTTGATTGCAGCACAAACACGTACTTCAGGTAGGTGTCGGCGTCGAACAGGGTGTCCGCGCGGCCGTCGATATACACTTTCAGCTCGCCATCGCTGCGCCAGTGAACGTAACCACCCCAGTTGTAGAACGCGAACAGCTTCCCTTGCAGCGCGTTGGCGCGCATGAAGTTGAGCGTATCCACCGGGTAGGAGTATTCCGCCACCAGGTAATGAAACGCCGGCCCCGCCTGCAGCGGGTACGGCAGCACGCGCCACGCCGCCAGCAACAGTGCCACCATGGCCACGGGGATGGCGAGTAGCCTGCCGGTGAGCACCCGCAGGCCCAGGCCCAGCAGCGGCGCCAGCAACACCGCCAGCGATAGCGCGAAGATCGGGATGAAACGCCGGCTGGTGAGCGCCATGGCGAGCGTGAGCGCCGTGAGTGCGAGGCCCTCCCAGGGCAGGCCGGTACGCTTGCGTACTGGCGGCAGCAGGTAGAGCAGCGCCGCCAGCGGCGCCCACTGGAAGATGAAAAACAGCGGCGAGCGAATGCCGCCTGGCGCGCCCGGCGGCAGCCACTCCGCCAGCGAACGAAACGGTGAAGACCCGTCGAAGGCGTATTTCAGCGGGTAGAGGAAGGTGCCAAAACCGGAGGGGTTGAGTAGCGAGGCAGCCGCGCAGAGCAGGCCCACCAGCACGGCGGCGCGCAGCGTCTCCAGGCGCAGGTCACGCCAGGGAAACAGCAGGATTCCCAGCGCCATCAGGCCGAAGAAAAAACCGCCGTGCATATTCACCCAGATGACAAAAATCAATGCCAGCAGCAGCGGCCGCGGGGCGCGGCCCAGCAGCAGGTACAGCAACAAACTGAAGAACAGCAACGTGTACAGGTGCGGGCGCACATCCAGAAACGGCGCGGCGATGGCTACCGCAACCACCGCACACAGGAATCCGGCGAAGTGGCTGCCGCTGGTTCGCGCCAGCGCGAGCTGCGCCAGCGTGAAGGTGGCGATGATCACCAGCCACTTCCAGTACACCAGCGACTCCACGCCCCACTGCGCGACGATGCCGTAGTACACCAGGTCCGCCAGCCACTCGTGGTTCAGCCAATCCTCGCCCAGCGCGCTGTACGACCAGTCGTCGACCATCCACAGGCTGCCGGTTTGCAGCAGCTCGCGCCCGGCCGCCACATGCCACCACATATCGGACCCCGCCATCTCGGTGTAGCCGAACGAGAGGTACATGAGGGGCCCGGCCACCAGCAACAGCAGCGCCGCAAGCTGGGCGTAGCGGGCGCTGGCAACGGGCTTCGGCAACGGGGGGGCGTTCTTGCTCACGGCGCGTTCACTCTACAACACGCCATATGCGGATGTCGCCGACGAACAACTGGAACGTGCCGTACAGGTAGCGATGTAACAGCAGCTCGGGCATGAAGTTGTGCACCGCCAGCGTGCGGTGGGGCTCGAGATAGGGATGACGACCCGCCAGTGCATCGCGGTAGAAGCTCGCATAGGCCGGGCGCGTCTTCACCAGGCGCGACAGGTCGTGCACCAACGGCCCGTTGAGTTCGTTGGCCAGTGCGGTGTCGTACCAGTTCTCACTGAGAATGAGAAAACCGGCCCGGCGCAACACAGCGGCATCGCCCGCCGCGTACTCGGGCCGGAACAAGGCGTTATTGCCCGACGGCGGGTTGACATAAAAACTGGTGAACTTCGGGGTGCCCGGGTGCTCGGCATACCACGCACGCAGCGCGATGCGCGGGTCGCGGTGATAATCTCCCACCAGGTCCACCGCGAGCAGCGCCGGCCACAGCAGCACCAGCGCCACACACCAGCGGCGCGCGCCCCAGCGCGTGGCGTACAGGCCACAGGCGGCAATGATGCAGGCCACTGGCAGCAACGGCAGGTAGTGCCGGTAGTAGGTGATGGGCGAGACGAACGCCATGAACAGCGCAAAGGCGGCGAGCGGCAACAGGCAGCACCAGGCGCGCGCGGGCCCGAAGCCACCGGAGAACACCGCGCGCAGACCCGCAGGCAGCAGCAGCCACGCCGGCAGGCCGACGCCTACCAGCAGCACCAACGGCAGGTTGAGCAGGTTGCGCGGCAGCTTGTGCCAGTCTATCGCCGCGTAAGACGTGCCAAAGCGGCCACTCGCGCTACCCATCGTGTACGCCGCAATCAGGTCGATATGGCTCAGCATCCAGGCCAGCGGCGGCAGTAGTGCCCACACCAGGCACATGCCGCGAGGCACGCGCCGCCAGGGAACAAGCAGGTACCACAGGGCCAGCGTGTAGGGCAGCAATGCGTGTTCGCGAAAGCCCTGGATGCTGGGCAGGGCAAACAGCAACGCGCTGGCCGCAATCAGCCAGCCGATGCGACGGTTGCTCATTCCCCTGCGTAAGTAAGCCCACACTCTCTCTGGGAGCCACGCCAGATAGGCCAGCAGCGCAAACACCCAGTACTTGGCCCAAACCGCGCCCAGGAGGAAAACGGGACTCAGGCGCAGGCTGCGAACCGAATTGCGAGTGCTCGCATACACCAGCACGGCGAGGAACAGGTAGATAAAAAACGTCGATGGGGCATCCACCGTGCCGCTGTGGGATTCGCTCATGTGCCAGCCGGAGAGCGCCAGCAGGCCGCCCGCCATCCAGCCTGTGGCGGGCTGCGCCGGCACCAGCCAGAGCGCAATAAGTACCGTGAGCACCACGGTCAGCGCCCCGGTTACCGCCGAGTAGCCGCGCGCCACCATCAGGTGCTCCGGCCCGTGGCAGTAGCGCTTCACCGCCGTGGCATCGCCGTGAATCCCGGCGGGCGGCGGCGAGCCCAGCGCCGAGGCGATGGCGATGGTCTGGGCACCGGTGAAGGGCGTGTAATCGAAGCCACCCAGGGCTGCACGGCAGGAACCGGCCTCATCGAAGTTGACCAGGGAAAAGCTGCCGGGATGATCCCAGCCCCAGCCTACTGTGAGCGCACTGTAGAGACGCGGCAGCAGCGCCAGCAGGAACAATGCGAGCAGGTAGAGCGCAATGCGCTGTTGGCTGGGCCCGGCTGCGCTCATGTTTCAGGCATCACGGGGTTTCTTCGGGGACTCGCTGAGCTGGTTGCGTGACGGCCTGCATGGGTACGGCGTCTGTTTGGGTAGGACGTTTGTATGAGTTCGACGTCTGCATCGGGCAAGCGCCTGCTGCGGATAGCCGCCCAGGGCTCAGCAGGCAAAGATATTCGCCCCGGGCGGCTATCCGCAGCAGTCGAACCCGGCCAATGTTCGTTACTCGTAGAGGTTCGGTACGGCGTGTGGGCGCTGCGATCCCGGCAGCCTGGCCTGCATGCCAAGGTTCGAGAACGGTCTGCTCTCGCGCTGGCGTGTGCCCTGGAGGGCGAATATCTTTGCCCGCTGAGCCAGCCAGGGCACACGCCAGCGCGAGAGCATTGCATAACCAAAAGCAAGCACTTACTCATCGCGCATCCCCTGAAAGAAGGCACTCAGGCGTAGCCATGCTCCCGGAACCACGCCACGGAATCCGTCACCGCCGTTTCTATGGGCGTTTGCGGCAGGCCCAGTTCCGCCACTGCCCTGGCCGGATTCACATACGGGTGCTGCAGCGCGAATACGGTGTTCTTGTAGGTGGTGATCGGGGCCTTGCCGGTAAGCTTCGACCACAGCTCCGCGAGCTTCGCCACCCGCAGCATGGTGCCGGCCGAGACCTCGCTGCGCGCGACATTCTCCACGCCACCAACGCGACCAATGAGCTGCAGAAACTCCCGGTTGCTCATGTTGCCCTCGGCATTGGCGAGAATGTATGACTCGCCAATACGGCCCTTCTCCATGGCCAGCACATGACCCGCCGCCACGTCGCGCACATCCACCGCGCACACGCCACCGTCCCAGTAGTTTTTCATTTTGCCCTTGAGCGTGCTGATGATCATGCTGCCGGTGGGCGTGGGCGCGCGATCCCCCGGGCCAAAGGGCAAGCCCGGCATCACCATGGTCACGGGGAGGCCATCGCTCACCATGCCTTTCACCATCTGGTGGCTGATAAATTTTGACAGTATGTACTCACTGGCCCATGGCCAGGCATTGAACGCGGTGTCTTCCGTGGCCCAGGTGCCATCGGCGTTGATGCCGATGGCGGCGATGCTGCTGGTGAACACCACCTTTTCCACCCCGGCGGCAAGCGCGGCAGACAGCATGGATCGAGCGCCATCGACATTGATCTTGAAGTGCAGGTCCGGGTCTTTCGTCCAGACGGCGAACATCGCCGCGAGGTGATACAGGTGCGTTGCACCCTGCACTGCGCGCTGCAACGAAGAGGGATCAAGCAGGTTGCCCTCAACGATCTCGACATCCATGCCGTCGAGCGGGGAACGATTTTCGCCCGGCATGACCATCACGCGCACGTCGTCACCTTTTTCCAGGCACAATCGCGTTACGTGGTTGCCGATGAAGCCGGTGGCCCCTGTAATCAAAACCTTGCCCATGTCATGCTCTCCTGCTGCTATTATCGTTAAAGGTGGGCCTGGCGGGCGCCGTGCAGGCAGCATGGCCAGAGCGGCTATTCTACCGGCAAGCAGGCAGCGCAGCCTACCCACAATGCAAACGGGCCCCTGAATAAACAGGGCATCCACTGGCTCTACGACCCATCGAGGATATCGTCATGAAACATCTGCTCTCCGCTCTCCTTGCCATCGCACTGATGCACACCGGTTTCAGCCATGCGCAGAGCAATGACGCTCCGGCCTGGGACGCTGCACTGGAGGCAGCTATCAGCCAGCGCAGCGACGAGCAACGCGCACGGGACGCATACCGCCACCCGGCCGCCACGCTGGCTTTCTTCCAGGTGGAACCGGGCATGACGGTAGCCGAGGTACTGCCGGGCGGCGGCTGGTACACCCGCATCCTGGCGAACTACCTGGGCAGCGATGGCACGCTCTACGGCGTGAACTACGCCGACGACATGTGGCCGCTGCTGAGCTACGCCAGCGAAGAGTGGATTGCGCAACGCATCGCCGCCACCGCCGCCTTCCCGGACCAGGTTGCTGAATTCACCGACAACGGCATCAGCGCGGCGGGCTTTACTTTCAAGACGGTGCCTGAGAAGGCCACTGGCGAGGTCGACCGCGTGTTGCTCATTCGCGCCCTGCACAACCTGAGCCGCTTTGAATCGGAAGCGGGCACCTTCACCCAGGCGATGCAGGCCATTCACAGCATGCTGAAAGACAATGGCATGGTAGGTGTGGTGCAGCACCGCGCGCCGGAATCCGTGAGCGATGCAAGCGCCGCCGGCGAGCGCGGCTACCTGAAACAGAGCGCCGTGATTGCGCAGTTTGAAGAAGCAGGCTTCGAACTGGTCGCCAGTAGTGAGATCAACGCCAACCCGGCGGACCAGCCCGGCGAGGAAGGCATTGTCTGGCGCCTGCCCCCTTCACTGCGCACCAGTGGAGACAACCCTGAGCTGCGGGAGGCCATGCTAGCGGTTGGCGAATCCGATCGCATGACGCTGCTGTTTCGCAAGGCCGGGTACTGACACCACCCGCCGCTGCAGCGTCTAGGCGGGCGGCAGGTAGCCCGCCGCCATGTCTTCCGCCTCGGCCCACAGGCGGCGCGCCATGTCGGCGTCAAACATGTGGTGGTCACCGCTGACTCGCACCGGGTTGCAATCTTCGAAGTACGCGCCGCTGACACCTTCAAGTGCCGGGTGCGCGGCCACGTATACCTGCGTGGCCGCGCCCTGCTCCGGCGTCTTGGCGACCACACCACCCAACAGGTCAAAGCCGGTGCGAATCCAGCCGGGTGCCGTGCGTGCAATATTGGTTTGCACGAGGCCGGGATGAATGACGTTGGAGGTGACGCCGGTGCCCTCCAGGCGCCGCGCCAGCTCCAGCGAAAACAGCGCGTTGGCGAGCTTGGAGCGACCGTAGGCCTGCTGCGCATCAAAGCTGCCCTCGCCGCGCAGATTGTCAAAATCAATGCCTTCCGGCGGCGCCTGCGTGTAACCGGAGCGGCTGCCCACGTGCACGATGCGGCCATCGCCTGCCGCACGCATGCCGGCCAGCAGTTGGTTGGCCAGCACGAAGTGCCCGAGATAGTTCACCACGAACATTTTCTCGATGCCGTTCACCAGTTCCAGCTCACCGAACGTGTTGATGCCGGCGTTGAGGATCAGCATATCGAGCTCTGCGTCCATTCCACGCACGGCCTCGGCACAGGCCAGCACCGAATCGAAATCAGACAGCTCCAGCGCCAGCGGCACGGTGTTGCCGTCCACACTCTCGCAGGCGACCTCGGCTTTCTCCAGCGTTCGCCCGGTCCCGATCACACGGGCACCGCGCAGCGCCAGTACCCGCAGGGTTTCATATCCCAGGCCTGAATTGCAGCCGGTGACGAGTGCGGTCTGGCCGCTGAGATCGAGCCCCGCCGTTACCTCCTCGGCGGTGGATTCCGGGCCAAAGGGCCCGTTCGGCAGAGAGCTGTCGATGGTGACGGCCGGCGCGTCGCCGCAGGCGCTGATGAGCGGTGTGCTGGCGACAACGGCGCCGAGTTGCAGGAGGTGTCTGCGTCGAAGTTGCATGTGTGCGCCCTGTCGGTAGCTATTCCAATGCATAGTATAGACCGTTGCTGCAGCTCGGCTCGAAGTGCTCCCGGCTACGGCGTGATTAAAAGCGGCCTTGCGGATTATCCAGTGGCATTGGACGGCACGCGCATAACGACGCAATGCAACTTTGCTCCGCGCGAGGGCTGGCTCCCGCAACAGCCCCATGTATTTTCTATCAGAGCAATTCCTCTACCAGCCCAACTGGCGGGAAATCAATTCTTCTACCAGCGCCGCACCGGACCATGAGAATAGCGGCACCAGCAGATAAAGCCCCAGGCGCGTGCGCGTCAGGTGCCCGGTGGGCCACTCCGGTACAGCCTGGATGTCGGCTCTTGTCGTCAGCAACGCGGCCAGCCGCTGGGGGTCAGCGTGCGCCAACTCAAGCGCCTGCGCAGGATCCGGCAACAGAGCGTTCAACTGCTCACTCAGACGCGCCTTTTCAGCACGTAGCTGCGCGCGTACACCCAACTGGGGAAAGATGAATACCGAGACAGCCAGGCCCATGTAGATGGTCAGCACCAGCAACCCTAAAGCGACTACGCCTGCTGTCATCGTGATGTCCAGCAGTGATGTAACAAACACAAAACAAACAGACCACAGCACCATCAAGCCCATGACGGCACCCGCGAGATTCAGCCCGTAGCGCGAGAAAACAACCAGTTGGTCTGCGCGCAACAAATTAATCTTCACGTACTTCAGGCCCAGGCGTCGCATGGCGATCGCATCACCGATGGCAAGGACCAGGGCAGACAGTGCAAGAGACCAGGTGAACCACGCCAGCAGTACGGTGAAGAGCTCGCCAAACGCCGCCCCAGGCTGGGCAAACCATGTGGAGAACCGGTCCAGCTGCACCTCTTGCATCACCACCATCAGCACCCCGCCCACAACCACGGTATACGGCGATGGCAGTGCGCGCGTAGTGGCAAAGCGGTCGATCAGTTCGCGCAGGCCGGAATCGGAATCAGTCAGCAGTGGGCGCACCTGTGCCAGACATTGCTGGCCGGTGCGCCGCACCCTGGGCACAGCCGCGAGGAAATAACCTACCTGAACCGAGAGCAGCACGACGAATAAGCCGTCGCGTACAGGTTCCGGCGAAGGGGCACCCAGTTCCGCAGCCGCACGTTCCAGCAGCAACCAGACCAGGTAGCCAACAGCAGCCACGCCGATACCCGCAAGCACCGGCACCGCAGCGATAAAGCGCTCGGGAGCTTGCGCTGGCACGCCAGGCCTGCTGTTTGCCGATAACTCGTCCAACGTTGCCCCTGATTCGCTTCCCGGGTTTTCCTGCGGCCTGATCAAGGGATCGTGCGCCTCGGCATAGATCGCGCGTGGCACAATCACACTGTCATCTCCGCTGGTTGCTTCATCATGCGAATTTCAATCGAGAATACAATAGGCAAACCAGGGGATTCTACGCAGGCCCTGTCTTTTTGAGCCACAGCAATCAACCCCTGCAGCGGTCACCCGGCCTGACTTTGTCGACAGGCTCCGCAATGTGTGGTCTGATTATGCCTGCAGGCAGTACGCTGCACCCTGCTCGTTAACGGCATTCCCGGCTGTAGCAGGCAATAAAAAACTCTTGCACGGCAACACGAGGCCAGAGCAGGTGGCAGGCAGAGCCAGGCCGATACTGATTCTTTCCATCGACGGGGGCGGCGCACGCGGGCTTATTCCAGTGCAGGTGCTGTACCTGATTGAACACGAAGCCGGCATCGGTATACGCGAAACCTTTGACTTCTTCGCCGGTGTCAGTACCGGCGCCCTGATCGCGTCCTACTGTGCCGTTGGCGAGGGTTCGCTCGAAGTTCTGGCCAAAACCAGCTATTCCTCCGACAACATGTCGCGCATATTCGACAAGTCGGTATGGGACAAGATGCTGGGCCGCATGCAGAACCAGCCGAAATATGACGGCGTGAACAAGCGTCAGTACCTGGAGGAAGTACTGGCTACTGTGCGTATCAACGATATTGCCGACAAGCACCTGCTGGTCATCGCCTACGACTTCATCAACCGGGAGCTGGTAACCTTCAAGAACCGTCGCGGTCACGATGCCAGTTATAACCCAACCCTTGCCGAGATCTGTGATGCCGCCACCGCAGCGCCCACACTGTATCCACCGGTACCCACTACCGACCTTTATAGCCGCTGGCTGGTCGATGGCGCACTCGCAATCAATGATCCCAGCCTGTGTGCGATTTCGGAAGCACTCGCCATGGGCTATGACATTGAGCAGATCTGGATGCTGTCGATGGGTACCGGCCGCCCCGTACATGACATGTCGCAGGAACAGCAAGACCAGATTGGCATGGCGTCCCGGGACTGGGGAATTGTCGGCTGGGTAACCAACGGCCTGCTGGATCACATGCTCAGTGCCAGTTCCGCGGTCAGTGCACACCAGTGCCAGCAGTTACTGGGAGATCGCTATCTCCGTATTGACGGTACCCTGCCCCGGGCCCTCATGAAGCTGGACGAAACCACCCCGGCTTACGTGCGCAACCTCAGAGCGCACGCGGATATCTGGTATACGGCCAACCTGAAGCAGATTCGTTTATTGCTGGACAGCTTCCAGGCCAGCAGGGGCCACGTCGCGTCGATAAGCGCAAGCACCAGGTAGGCCTGTTGTTGACTCACACTTACACTCCATCGAAACCACTATGAGGATACCACCGTGGCGAGAGCTATGTTGCCGATACTCTGCTTGACGATGCTAATGAATGCCGCAGCCTTCGCCGAGGGACGGGGCGTTTCCAGCCTCGGTCGGCTGGAACCCCACAATGGCGTGATCCGTCTCTCCGGCCCCTCCGGCATCGGCGTGTCCGGCTCGGTGATCAAGGAGTTGTCGGTAAAAGAGGGAGATTGGGTCGAGAAAGACCAGGTTGTTGCCTATCTGGATAGTTACCAGTTGCGACGCGCGGAGGTCGCGCGGCTGGAGGCCATTGTCGAGAACGCCCGGCGAGAGCTGGCCCGGCAGCAGGACCTCGCCAGGACCTCGGCAACCAGCAGGACGCTCCTCGACACGGCGACAATGGAGATGAGTATCGCCCGGGCTGATCTGTCCGCGGCCCAGGCAAAGCTGGAGCTCTCACTGGTGCGCGCACCACTGCGGGCCCAGGTGCTGGAAGTCCACAGTCAGCCGGGGGAAAGAGTCGGGCCGGATGGCATTCTGGAACTCGCCCAGACAGATCGTATGTATGCGGTAGCCGAGGTCTATGAAACCGACATCAGCCGGGTCAGGGTCGGCCAGACCGCGGTGATCACGGCACCCACCCTGGATGATGGCGTTACCGGGAAGGTGGAGCGTATTGCCCTGAAAATAGGCCGCATGGATGCGCTGGGGACAGACCCTGTCGCCAGGACCGACGCCCGCGTCGTGGAGGTTTTCATACTGCTGGACAGCAGCGAGCGTGTAGCCGGGCTGACCAATATGCAGGTCGAGGTGGAGATCGAGAACTGATGGCCCGCCTGCTCCCACTTGGCTGGCTACAACTCAAACACCAGAAGCTGCGGCTGTTCGCCGCGATCATGGGTATCGCCTTCGCGGTCATCCTGATAACCGTGCAGCTTGGGTTCAGCAAAGCACTGACTGTGAGTGCCGTACGCTATCACAGCGCTATGGACTACGAACTGGTGATGGTAAGCCCGAAGACGACCTACCTGGTATCGACCAAACAGTTCCCCCGTAGTCGGTTATACCAGGCCCCGGGGTTTGAGGGCGTCGACGGTGTCACCGCGGTGTATACGCAGCAGGGCAGCTGGCGCGACCCCGCTGATCGCACCAGCGCCCGCAATATCTTTGCCATCGGCTTCAACCCCTCGCAGCGCGGATTTGCCCGGCTGCTAACGCCGGCGCAGCACGAACTGATCAAGCTCCCCGATCGCATCATCTTTGACCGACGCGGTCGACCTGAATACGGGCCTGTCGCGGCGCTGTTCGAAAGTAACGGCCCCTACGAAGTGGATATCAACGACCGCATGCCAATACTCGCGGGACTCTACTCCCTCGGGACGTCCTTCGGGCTGGATGGCGGCGTGATCACCTCCGACCTGAACTTTCTGCGAGCCTTCCCCAAACGCGATAAATCGTCCATCGACATCGGCCTGATTCATCTGCAGCCTGGCGCTGATCCGCAGCAGGTGCAGCGGGAAATCATCGCGGGGATTCCCCGGGATGTGCGGGTGCTGACCAGAGAGGAATTCAAGACCCAGGAGATTGACCACTGGAGCAAGACCACGCCAATAGGATACATATTCACCTTTGGCGCAATCATGGGTCTGGTAGTGGGTTTTATTATCGTCTACCAGATCCTGTTTGCCGATGTGCAGGATCATGTCAGGGAGTACGCCACCCTGAAAGCCATGGGTTATACCCACGGCTATCTGCGCGGCGTCGTGCTGCAGCAATCGGTGGTACTGGCCGTGCTGGGGTTCATCCCCGGTATCGCGGTTTCCATTCTGGTGTTTGGCAAGGCAGCGGAGGCCACCGGCCTGCCCCTGTCGATGAACCTGCGCTCGGCCGGCTTTCTGTTCCTGCTCACTCTTTTCATGTGTGCGAGTTCCGGCATCCTGGCATTGCGCAAGCTGCGCTCCATAGATCCGGCGGAGGTATTCTGATGACCGACGAGATGCCGGTAACCCTGGAAGGTGTGTCTTATCTTTATGGCAAGGGTGCCCTCAGCAAACAAATACTGTATGACATCAATGCCGCTATCCAGGCCGGTGAGATCGTGATTCTGACCGGGCCCTCAGGATCCGGCAAAACCACACTCCTGACGCTGATGGGCGCACTGCGCTCAGCCCAACAGGGCAGTGTGAAGGTGTTGGGGCACGAGCTGAACCGGGCACGTGATCGCACGCTGGTCAGGGTGCGGCGCCAGATTGGCTACATTTTCCAGTCACACAACCTCCTCGAGAGCCTGACCATCGGTCAGAACGTGCAGATGGGCTTGAAACTGGATCCCGCTGGCGGCAGAAATGCGCGCCAGCGCATCGCCGACGTACTCGACCGTGTTGGCCTGGGCGAGCATATCCACAAACACCCCGGACAACTGTCAGGCGGCCAGAAACAGCGGGCGGGAATTGCGCGGGCACTGGTGAACCGCCCCCGGATTATCCTGGCGGACGAACCCACGGCCTCACTGGACAAGCAGTCCGGACGCGATGTGGTCGAACTGATACAGGAGTTGGCCCGGGAAGATGGGGCGGCCGTGGTGCTGGTGACCCACGACAATCGCATCCTGGATATCGCGGATCGCATCCTGCATCTCGAAGATGGCCACATGAAACCCCTCGGAGAGGCCGTCGCGGAGGGAGCCAGCCGCATGCTGAACCTGCTGGGCAAGCACGAGCCTGGAACCGCCAGTTACCTCGCAGCATTTTCTTTTGCCCTGGCGCGCGTTGCCCACGCGGATGATGTTGTGACGGATAGCGAGCGGGCACAGATGCGGCGGATTCTCCACGACGTGGCGCACCTCGAAACGTCCGAGGTCGAGTTCATTATGGAGCTTTCCATGATGCAGCATCGCGCACACGATTCCTCCGGCATGAGCGCAGAGCACAACGCCCTGTTGGCTGAGCGCCAGGACCACTTCGTGGAATCACTCTTCACCATTGCCGGCGCCGATGGCGAGGTCGACGATGTGGAAGTTGCCGAGATCAGGCGGATTGCGGCGGAGTTTGGCCTGCAGCACAGCAGGTTCGCCGGGAATTGAGCAGCCCGTGCCGAGCCTTGGCCGCTGCCGACACTGACTGTCCAGTTTGAGGTAAAGGTTCTGGACACCGCTTCCGAGGCAGGGGGAGCCACCATCTCGCAGCAGACCCCACTCGCAGCAGACCCGATGCAATATTCTTTATAGTTATGGCATGATATTTAAAAATATCATGCAGTTATTTCTTGATCTCTCTGCAGCGATCCCTATACTTGCTCCTGTGGCGGTTATTGGGAACACCAATTATTGAGGGCAACCGTCACCTTAAAGGGAGAGCCTGCGAACATTTGTCAGAGGTGTTCGCGGCCAGGGGACGCTACCCGGTTGCGGGCCGGGTAACACATACTGGGGCTACACGAGAACAGGGCTTTACCCTTCAAACGCCGTCGCTACCTGCCTTGCGACGGCGTTTTTTTATGCCTGCCGAAAATGCTTCGCCCCTGAATTGCCTGAACCGGCCTGTGGCCTGAATCTCTTTACGGCCTGAACCTTTGTACTGACTGGACTGTGGCTCACCCTGCCCCGCCGCGTCGACAATACGGTATGCTGCAAACTGCGGGCCGGGAAGAGGCAAAAACCATAAACCCGCGACAATACAATGCCCGGCAGAAGCAACAATAAAGTGACGACCACGACATCGTTCACCACTACCGGGCGGGCCGCTCAGGGCCATCTACAGGAGAGGAGTTGCAGACAATGGGCACGTTGAACGTTGCGGTACTCGGCGGCGGGTCGTGGGGTACGACCGTCGCGTCACTGGTAACTCGCAACGCGCCGGTCACCCTGTGGGCGCGTAACAGCAGCACCGTGGATGAGATCAACACGCGACATACCAACGAAACCTACCTGCCAGGCGCCACCCTGCCGGAAAAACTGTTTGCCACAGCGGATCTCGCGCAGGCTGTGGGCAGCGCGGACCTGGTGGTGATGGCGGTGCCCTCACAATACTTTCGCGATGTACTGCTGGCAGTGCGCGCACACCTTCGCACCTGGGTGCCCATCGTCAGCCTCACCAAGGGCCTGGAATTAAGCAGCCATTTGCGCATGACCGAGATCGTGGAGGAGGTGCTGCCCGGGCACCCGGTAGGGGTGCTCACCGGCCCCAATCTCGCGCGCGAGATCATGGATGGCAAAGCCGCCGCCAGCGTGATCGCGATGGAAGACGAAATTATCGTGCAACAACTGCAGGACGTTTTCGGCTGCGGGCTATTCCGCGTGTACACCAATACCGACGTCATCGGCTGCGAACTCGGCGGGGTGCTGAAAAATATCATCGCCATCGCCGTCGGCATGGGCGACGGACAGGGCGCCGGGGACAATACCCGCGCCGCGCTGATTACCCGCGGGCTGGCCGAAATCTCGCGCCTCGGCGTGGCGATGGGCGGACGCGCGGAAACCTTCTCCGGGCTCGCCGGCATGGGCGACCTCATCGCGACCTGCACCAGCACCCAGAGCCGCAACCACCACGTGGGGGTGGAGCTGGCGAGGGGCAGGCTGTCAGCGGATATTACCAGCGGCATGGTGATGGTCGCGGAAGGGGTGCGCAGCGCGCCGGCCGTCATGGCGCTGGCGGAACGCTACGCGGTGGAAATGCCCATCGCCAGCGAAATATGTCGTGTGCTGTCCGGGGAGTCGAGTGCCAGCCGCGGCTTTCGCGGCCTGCTCAGGGTGGTCGCCGGTGCCGAATGGGAACCCGGCTGAACAGGCTGGCGCTGCGGCGCGCACTGGGGCACAATCATTGTTGAGTCGTCGCGGCCTCGGGACAGAGGCCCAGTACACAGCGGCTGAGAAAAAAGCTGCTGACTCACAGAAAAACTAAAAATACAGGGGCGAAAACAATGCGGCGGAGCACTGGGGCAATCACCCTCGCAATTCTATACGCGCTGACATTCGGCGCGACAGCGGCTCATTCGGGCGAATCCATCTTCAGCGAACTGCAGGGCGAGCCGGGCCTGCGCTCGGCGTCGGCACTGGTGCTGGATAGCGAAGGCAACCGTATCTTCGGCAAGAACGTGGATACTGTGCGGCCCATCGCCTCCATCACCAAGCTGATGACGGCGATGGTGGTACTGGACGCGGGCCTGGACCTCGACGAGCCCATCACGATCACCAGGGCCGATCGGGATACGCTGAAACTCACCGGCTCACGCCTCGATTTCGGCGCCACCCTGAGCCGCCGCGAGATGCTTCTACTGGCGCTGATGTCATCCGAGAACCGCGCCGCCAGCGCACTCGGGCGCACCTATCCGGGCGGTCTGTCGAGCTTCATTGCGCACATGAACTACAAGGCCCGCAGCCTGGGCATGCACGACACCCGGTTTGCCGACCCCGCAGGCCTGAATGCACAGAACGTGTCCACCGCGACGGACCTTGCGAAAATGGTCGCCGCGACCAAAGCGTACCCCCTGATCACACTGTCCACCACGACTGAACGCATGGAGGTACGTCCCTTCAGCAACCGCGGTCCGCTTGTCTATGGCAACACCAATCGCCTGCTGAAGAACGCAGACTGGGAAATTGCGCTGAGCAAAACGGGCTATATCAATGAAGCGGGGCGCTGCCTGGTGATGCAGGCCAGGATAGAAGGTGAAGAGGTCTCCATCGTGCTGCTAAACTCCTTCGGCAAACTCACTCCCTTCGGGGATTCCAATCGTCTGCGCAAATGGATGCTCGCCAGTAGCTAGCGCGCAACCACCGGAGCCGGCATGAAACCTATCTACCTGCGTGCACTTTCTGCTTCCCTGCTGCTCCTTGCCGGGCCAGCCCTGGCAGGCACCGCCGCCCGCGACGCCCCCGCCACCTACCAGGCCTTCATCGGCATTCTCGAGCTGGACGACCAGCGCGGCGAGTGGGATGAAATCTCCGACGATACGGTCGAGATCGATTTTTCCGATCTGCTGAGTGGCGGACTGGAAGGTGAGTACGTTTTCTATGAAGGCTGGGTGCACGCGGGTTTGAATCCCGGCGGCAGCATCGCGTGGAAGAGCGACGATACACGTTTCTCGGGTGGCGTCACCGAGGCGACCGGCGGCTTTCTGCAGGTGGAGCTGGACAACACCGTTTTTCTCGCCGAACTGCACCTCGGCGGCTACCTGCGCGGGCGGTTGCACGACCGTATCACCGCGTATGCCGCCGCGGGCCCCATGGTGCTCTATGGTTATCATGAGGTAGACGATGAATCGGTGGAAGGCGCCGACGACAACCTCCAGCTCTCCGAAACCGACAGTTCAAGCTTCGCGCTTGGCTACTACGCGCGCGCGGGTGTCGATTTCGAATTCCGTGAAGACCAGTACCTCGGGTTCGGCCTGCGTTATCTCTCGGCAGAGCTGGATTTCGACCAGACGGTTGGCAATATCGACATCGCGGGCCCGCAGTACGTTTTCACCTTCAGCCGGCGGCTTTGAACGTCACCGTCGTGCCACACCGCGCCGGTCGCACCGTCCGCGGGTAAATCGGCACCTGAGTGGTGCGCATACCGTTGACTCCCTGCCAGCGCGCCGTCAGAACCAGACACGGACGCCCGCGACGACAGAGAGACGGCTGATACTCTCGCCCTCAGCCCGGCTGAAATCCGCCGTGTCGCCGAGGTCCCGCTCCCACGCCACGCCGATGTAGGGCGCAAACTCCCGTTGAATTTCATAGCGCAGGCGGATGCCGCTTTCTATACTGGCCAGGCCGGAACCCCGCCCCAGTTCGGGCACATCCTGCAGTGACACATCCAGCTCCAGCCGCGGCTGCAGGATCAGACGCTGCGTCAGCAACAGGTCGTATTCCAGTTCGATGCGGGCGGACACATCACCGCGCTGGCTTATAAAGGCCGCGGCATCGAGCTCGAACCAGTAAGGCGCCAGCCCCTGCACGCCCAGCACCGCGGAGTAGCGATCCGGCTCCGGGTTCACGTCGTAGCGCAGACCCGCCTGCAGGTCGAAATACGGCGATACCGCGCGGCTGTAAAGCGCCTGGACTTCGGCTTCTTCCGTTTGGCTGTCATCCAGCAGGTACTCGCCTTCGGTTTTCAGCAGCGCCCGGTTGATATCGCCACCATAGGACGCCTGCGCGTCCCACAGCATGACGGGGTCGCCCTCATTGGAGCGGTACTCCAGCCGGTCGACAAACAGCGCGGTTGTTTTCTGGCCTCCCATGTGTGCGCGCAACGCTTCGCGCGCAGCCTGCATTGAATCTGCGCCTGTGTGGCTATCGGATGCGAAGGCCGCAAGCGGCGTTAACAGCGAAGCGAATGCGCAGAGCGCATTTGGCGACAGCCACTTCATGCGCCCACCTCCCGCTCACGCACCGACACCACCTGGAACATGCCGGCGTGCATGTGATAGAGCAAGTGGCAGTGAAACGCCCAGTCGCCCAGCGCATCGGCGGTGATATCGATAGACAGTTTTTCCGCTGGCTTGACGATGATGGTGTGCTTGTTCGGCTTGTGCGCGCCGCCACCGTTCACCAGCTGGAAGAACATACCGTGCAGGTGAATGGGATGCGGCATCATGGTGTCATTCACCATTGTCAGGCGCAGCCGCTCGCCGTGATGGAAAACAATGGGTTCCTCTACCGCAGAATATTGCACACCATCGAAGGACCACATGTAGCGCTCCATATTACTCGTCAGGTGCAGTTCCATCTCTCTGCCCGGCTCGCGCTGATCCGGGTTGGGGTCAAGGCTGCGCAAGTCGCTGTAGGCCAGGGCGCGGTGAGCCACATCTTCAAGGCCGATGCCCGGTTCGTGCAAACGGCTCACCGGATTCTCCGCCAGGTTGGCAACGCCGGGGCCGGCCGGGTGGTCATGCTGCTGCACGCGCATATCCGGCATGCTATGGCCTTCATGGTGGGCATGCTCGGCGTGCGAGCCATGCGTCATACCCATGTCTTCCATGGTCAGTAGCGGGCGTGGCCGCAGGGCGGGCACCGGCGCGCTCATGCCGGGCCGCGGCGCGAGGGTTGCACGACCATAGCCGCTGCCGTCAATGGCTTCACACATCACCGTGTAAGCACGCTCTTTCTCCGGGCTGACAATGACATCGTAGGTTTCCGCCACGCCAATCTGGAACTCATCGGTTGCCACCGGCTGCACATTGAGCCCGTCGGCCTGCACCACGGTCATCGGCAGGCCGGGTATGCGCACATTGAAGAACGACATGGCAGACGCGTTGATGATACGCAGCCGAACGCGCTCGCCCGGCCTGAACAGGCCTGTCCAGTTCGCGTCCGGCGCCTGGCCGTTAACGAGGTAGGTGTAGGTTGCACCGGTGACATCGGAGATATCAGTGGGGCTCATGCGCATGGCGCCCCACATCAACCGGTCTTCCACGGTTGCGGCAACGCCATCCTCGCGCACATCATCCAGGAAATCTCCCAGCGTGCGCTTCTGGTAATTCAGGCTATCGCTCTGTTTCTTCAACGTCGCGAACAACGCATGTGGATCGAGAAAGGTCCAGTCCGAGAGCAACAACACATGCTCACGATCATAGTCAACCGGGTCCGGGTCCGCCGGGTCAATGATCAGGGGGCCATAGTGGCCCAGCTGCTCCTGCAGATTTGAATGGCTGTGGTACCAGTAGGTGCCCGCCTGTTTCACCGGAAACCGGTAGGTGAATGTCTCCCCGGGACGGATACCGGGGAAGGTAACGCCCGGCACCCCATCCATCTCGAAGGGCAGGAGAATACCGTGCCAGTGGATGGAGGTGTCCTCCGCCAGCTGATTGCTGACGTTCAGCGTCACCGTATCGCCCTCGCGCCAGCGCAGCAGCGGTGCGGGCAGTGTGCCGTTCACCGTTATCGCGCCGGCCGCCTGGCCGTCAATGCTCAACGGCGTGCGCCCGATGGTCAGATTGAACTCGGTGCCGCTCAGGGTCGGTAGCCGGCTGTGCTGGTGCCGCGTTTCGCTGCGCGCCCAGGGCGGCAACAACGCCTGCAGGCCAAGCAGGGTGGATGCAGCGGCGCCTGAATAAATAAACCCTCGTCTGGATTGCATACCAGTGTGTCTCCCTGCATCAATTTACGGATTGAGCCGTACGAGATTTTTTCGGCGCTCCACCAGTACACCCGGGAGCAGGCCCCTCAATTGTACAGTCCTGGAGACATTGAGTCAGGAGAAGCCATTTGCCGTGGGTTTGCGGCGCGCACTACCCTGTGTCCAGCGCAAGCGGCTGGCCGATGGCTCGCTCCGGGCCCCTTCGAAGACTCTGACCTCATTAAACCTCCAGGGGTTCAGTTGACACCCCCAACGGCGCTGACTAGTGTAGAACGCAGTGTTAACAACAACAGGAACAACGCGATGAACACCCGCAACACACTGATCAAGAGCGCCCGCTCACTCGGCATCGCTGTACTGTGCTGCGCAGTACCCGCTATCACCTGGGCAGGCGGCTCGCCAACGGGCGGCACCATCAGTTTTGTGCCGGCCGCCGCCTCCCAGGGGGCGAGCGCGGTGCCGACGCTCGGCGGCGCAATGCTCATCCTGCTGGCGCTGCTGCTGGCCTTCATCGTCTTCAACAACCTGCGCCAGCAACGTATCAAGGCCATGCTGGCGGTGGCGCTCGCCGGCGGCGCGCTGGTGAGTGCGCTCGGGGGCGTCACCCTGATCGAACGGGCCACCGCAGGGATCGAAGGCGCTAAATTCCTTATCGCCAACTCGCAAGGGCAGAGCTTCCCCATTCAACCCAACATCTTCAACAGCTACGGAAACAACGCCGGCATCGACATGCGCGTGCAGAATGTACAACTGCCGCCCGGGTGCACCAATGGCCCCGTACCCAGGGTTTGCTCCGCAGGGCTGGAGCTCCAGCAGGGCGAGGATTGCCAGATTGACTGCGGCGCCGTGCAGGGTAGTGATCGCCGCCTGAAAACCGACGTGATCGAAGTGGCCACCACCCACAATGGTCTACCGCTGTACCACTTCCGTTATATTGGTGGACAAGAGCTGTACGCGGGCGTGATGGCGCAGGACGTGCTGGCGTATATGCCCGCGGCGGTTCTGCCCGGGGCGAACGGCTACCTGGCTGTTAACTACCAGATGCTCGGCCTACAGATGACACTGGTTGAATAGCGTGGCGGTCTTCAGGCAAGCGTGTCTGCGGTAAGGGCCGATGCCGGCAACCCACAGTATTGAAAGCAGTAACGGCGCGCTCACCACCTGGTTGATTGTCAACCAGGACCTCGCACTGTTGCTGGCCACCTTTGGCGGGATGCTGCTACTGCTCATGGCGGAGCAGCTTTGGCCGCGCCGCGTCTCGAGCGATTCGCAGGCCATGCGCTGGATCAACAACTGGCTGCTGGCGATCGTTAATTTTTTCGCGCTATTTTTCCTGGTGCTGGCCCTGTCGGGCATACCGTGGCTACAGGCGCTCACGCCGCAGAACAGTGTGTTTGCCTCGCTGCCCACCGTGGTCGCCCTGGTCGCCTTGCTGATTGGCATTGAGGCGGTGCAGTACGCACTCCACCGCCTCTTCCACGCGGTGCCGCTGCTCTGGCGTTTGCATGCTGTGCACCACAGCGATCCGTGGGTTGATGTGACGACCTCCCATCGACACCACCTGGTCGAAGCACTCATCACCTCCGCCGTGTTGCTGCCGCTGGTACTGATGGCCGGGGTGCCGGTGGCCCTGTTGCTCATCGCCATGTTTATCCGCCTGGGCGTTATCCTGCTCAGCCACAGCAATCTCACCGTGCCGCGACGGCTGGATAGCCTGTTGCGGCCGTTTGTGGTTACGCCCGATTTTCACCGCGTCCATCACAGCAGCGAGCAGCCGTTGACCGACAGCAATTTCGGCACGGTGCTGCCCCTGTTCGATTACCTTTTCGGCACCGCCCGGCGCATCCCCTGGCAGGCACAGGCGAGCCTGCGCTGCGGCCTGGACGCCTGGCGCGAGCCGCGGGACTCCCGCCTCGACAGGCTGCTGCTGATGCCCCTGTTATGGCACGCTGATACTCCCGCGCAGGCGGCCACAGCAAAGCCGTCCACACCACCCGCCAGAGACGCCACAATCGTCGCTGACGCACAACCCTAGGGTTACAGGAGGTTCCATGATTCATCGACGCCGGTTACTGCAATTGGGCGCCAGCACGCTGGCCTTTCACGCTCTGGGCGCGCGGGCTGGCGCCGACGCCACGGCCACGCCGGCACCGGCGGTCATTCAGCGTGCGGTGCCCTCCTCTGGCGAGCTGCTACCGGTCATCGGCATGGGCACCTCGCGCACCTTCGACAAGCCGGATGACCCCGAGGCACTGTCCAACCTGACTGCCGTGATGCGCGCCTTCGCGGCGGGCAACGGCACGGTGATCGACTCATCGCCCATGTATGGCGCCGCCGAGAGCCGGGTGGGCGATGTGCTGACCCGCATGGACCCGCGGCCCCCGATTTTCGCCGCCACCAAAGTGTGGACGAACGGCAGGGAAGCAGGCATCGCGCAGATGCAGGAATCCGCACGACGCATGCAGGTGGACCGTTTTGACCTGATCGCCGTGCACAATCTCCAGGACTGGGAAACGCACCTGAAAACGCTCCGCGACTGGAAGGAGCAGGGCAAGGTACGCTACATCGGTATCACCACCTCGCACGGCCGCGACCATGAGGAGTTCATTCGTGTCATGCGCAAAGAGCCGCTGGATTTTGTGCAGTTCAGCTACAACATCGAAGACCGCAACGCCGAAGACATTCTCCTGCCGCTGGCGCAGGAACGCGGCATTGCCACGATGATCAACCGGCCCTACCAGCGCGGGTCGCTCTTTGGGCGCACGCGCGGTCACGCGCTGCCCGCATTCGCCGCCGATATCGACTGCACGAGCTGGGCACAATTCTTTCTCAAGTTCATTCTCGGACACCCTGCAGTGACCTCCATCATCCCCGCATCTGACAACGTCAAGCATGTCCGGGACAACATGGGCGCCAATTCAGGCCGGGTGCCCGACGCACAACAACGCGCCGAGATGCTGCGGGTCTTCGAGGCGCTCTAGTGGCACCGCAACGGCAAGGCACGTCGCTACTGCAACGTGTGCTGGCGGTGGCCAGCAACATTGAGCCACAGGAGACCCGTGCAGTCCTGGCATCATTCACGCTGGTGTTGATGCTGATGGGGTCCTATTACATCCTGCGACCCATCCGCGATGCCATGGCCTCAAACTGGACAGATACCGAAGTCAGCCAGCTGTGGACCATGACGTTCGTGTTCAGCTTTCTCGCCGTGTCACTCTACGGCGCGGCAGTGGCACGCATACGCTTTGCCCGCCTGGTGCCAACGGTGTACGGCTTTTTCGCCGCGAGCTTTGTACTGTTCTACCTCGGCATGCAAACGCTCACTGAACGCACACTGCTGGATAAGTCGTTCTACGTATGGATCAGCCTGTTCAGCCTGTTCCACATTTCCGTGTTCTGGAGCTTCATGGCGGACACCTTCTCCAGGCCCCAGGCGCTGAGACTGTTTGCTTTCATCGGCGCAGGTGCCAGCGTGGGAGGAATTGCCGGCCCGGCCTTCGCCGCATTCCTGGTAGGCGATCTGGGCACCAACAACCTGATGCTGGTGGCGGCATCACTGATGGTGCTCGCCCTGCCGCTGGTCGTCTGGGTGCAGCGACTGAAAATTTCCGACCTGCAGAATCAGGCGGTCAGCGCCACGGAACGCGACCACATCGGCGGCAACCCGCTGGCAGGTTTCACGGAATTGCTCAACAGCCGCTACCTGCTGGGCATTGGCCTGTTTATCTTTCTCTACACCGCGATCAGTTCCTTTGTGTACTTTGAACTGAAGAACCTGCTGGCTGATTACGACATGGAGACGCGCTCCGCGATCTGGGCCGGCATGGACCTCGTGGTGAACAGCATGACCCTGCTGATTGCCGCCTTTGCCACGGGGCGCATTGCGCAACGCTTCGGCCTGTCCTTCACGCTGGCCCTGGTGCCGCTGCTCATCGCCGTGGGCATGCTGCTGTTGGCGGCATCGCCACTGGTCTGGGTCGTGGTTGGCGTACAGGTCGCAAGGCGCGCCGGCAACTACGCCATCACTCGCCCGGCACGCGAAATGCTGTTCACAGCGGTGGACCGGGAAACCCGCTTCAAGGCGAAACAGGTGATTGATATCGTGGTGTATCGTGGCGGCGACATGCTGAACGCCTGGGCTTTCACCGCACTGACGCAGGGGCTCGGGCTGGGGCTCGCCAGCGTTGCCGCGGTCGGCGCCGGCATCGCCCTGCTGTGGGCGGGCACCGGGGTCTACCTGGGTCGACAGTTCCTGAGACAAACGCCGGAAACGCCGCCCGGGCATGCGGCAACAGAGGGCCCGGCGGCCGGTTGAGTTGAATAGTTGAGCCGCGCTGACCTGCCTGCACACATGGTCCGAACGGACGATACAGTCTGTTGCCTCACAGACTATACTCTGCCAACGAAAACACTGGAGGTACCCCACCATGGCAACGTCTGCTGAATATGAACTCGGCCCCAACACCTTCCCGCGGGGCTGGTTTATCGTCGCCGAAAGTTCTGAACTGGATGCGGGCCCCATGGCCGTGCGCTTTTTCGGACAGGATCTCGCTCTCTATCGCGGCGAGAGCGGCAAACCCGTGATGCTCGACGCATACTGCGCGCACATGGGCACCCACCTCACCGCCAGCACGAGTGCCATGATTGTGAAGAACGGCCAGCAGATTGAGGGAGATTCCATCCGCTGCCCCTACCACGGCTGGCGCTATAACGCAGAGGGCGACGTGGACGACATCCCCTATCACGATGGTCCCTGCCCCAAATCCGCGTCCATTCGCTCTTATCCGGTGGTCGACAACATGGGCTGCATCATGGCCTGGTACGATGCGGACGGTCGCGCGCCCGACTACGACGCACCCTTTCTCAAGGAGTGGGATGACCCGCAGTGGGTGCGCTGGGAGCTGGATCACCTCGGTGAACTGCCCATACACCCCCAGGAAATTCTCGACAACATGGCCGATGTACGCCACCTCGGCCCGACACATGGTGCGCCCAGTGAATACTTCGAGAACGAATTCCGCGACCACATCTGCATTCAGCGGCAGGGCGGCCCGATGCAGCTCTACGATACATACCTGTACACCACCACCTGGTACACGGGCCCCGGCATCCTGCTCTCCAAGCAGGTATTCGCCGACAACGAAATCTATGAACTGATCGCCAATACGCCGGTGGACGACGGCCTCTCGAAGTGTTTCCACGCCTGCCTGTTCAAGGGCCAGGCAACACCGGCGAGCGACGAGGATCGCGAAGCCGCGCGGCAGGCCCAGGCCGGCGCGCTGGAGGCCTTCGGCGCAGATTTCAACGTATGGCAGAACAAGCGCCCGGCGATCAAGATCATGCAACTGAAAACCGACGGCCCCTTTCGCACCAATCGCAAGTGGTATTCGCAGTTTTATGCAAAGCCGGATGAAGTGGGCGGCATCCGCGAGGAAGTCAACGGCTTTGTAACGGTACCTGGAATGGCGACACCGGCGGATGCCGAGCACAACATTGATAAAGGCTTGCCAATCTACGCCGATAGCTGATGAACGATGTGTTTCCCGGCCGGACCTTCCCGGCCGGGCCTCCAAAGCTGTGAGCTAGGCTGATTTTTCCATTGCGCGCCGGGAGAATTTCAGCAGCAAGCCTCTCGGCAGAAACGGCATGATCCACCCGAGCAACAATCGCAGTGCGGGCTGGTTGATCGCAACCAGCTGGCCACGCTGCATCGCCCTGTAACCGAACTCGGCCACCGATGTGGCCGATACTGCAAGATCCATCATCCTGACCCCGTCGAGGTCCGCCGCCGCCTTGAAGCCCGTATCCACCGGGCCCGGGCACAGGGCGGTGACGGTCACCCCAGTGCCCTGCAATTCGTTGGCGAGGGCCTGGGAAAAGGAGTTCACGAACGCCTTCGAGGCGTAGTACACCGCCTGCAGGGGACCCGGGAGAAACCCCGCCGTGGAGGACACATTGAGAATGCGGCCCGCGCCGCGCGCCACCATGCCTTGCACATAGTAATACGTGAGTTCTGCCAGCGTGATGATGTTGAGCTGCATCATCTGCTGATCCGCTTCCAGGCCTCGCTCATGAAACTTGCCGTGACCACCGACGCCGGCGTTGTTGATCAGCACGTCCACCTGCAAGCCGGCGGCCTCGGTCTGGCGAAACACGCGGGCGGCCGCGCCGGGCTCCGCCAGGTCTTCACAGAGGATCGTGACATGCACAGAGTGAGCGGCTTCCAGCTCAACTTTCAGCTGTTGCAGGCGCGCGGCGGACCGTGCGACGAGTACCAGGTCGCCACCGTGCGCGGCATGCACCCTTGCCAGCGCTTCGCCGATGCCACTGGAGGCCCCTGTTACCAGTGCCAGATTGCCCGCCATATTGCCCGCCATATTGCCCACGACATCCTGCCTCGCTGCGCTCGCTCAAGGGGGCAGTAGCCTACCGGCAGCCGGTGCGCTGTCAAGGGTCGCCGCTGTGCTAGACTTGGCCGCATAATTAACGGCGCAGCGGGCCACGACAGCGACACCCCTTTTCTCCGCCGCCACCCACCCGGCCATGCGTAGCTGAAATAATGGGACTACAGGACGAGCTGCAAGCCGAAGTCGACAGGATTCGCGCCAGGGAAGCCAGCGACTATGCGCTGCTCCAGGAGCGGGAGGCCTTCTACCAGCAGCATCTCGGCCCCGCAATGCGCGCGGCAGAGGCCTATTTCTGTGCGCTGGTAGACAAACTCAAGGTCATAGGCAGCGACATTCCCGTGCGCTATCCGCTGGACCCGCAACATCCGGAGGGTATAGAGCTGCGCCAGTCGGATTACCGGCTGCGCACCGATGGCAACAGGGATCCACGGCAGATCGACGTGCTGTGCTCCTGCAAGCTGGACAGGCCCCACGAATTCTATGTGCCCACGGAATCGCGCGTGGAGAGTCGCGCGAAACTGCTGCACGCCTACAGTTTTCTTCACCATCGCAAGAATAAACTCGACGATTTCTACAATATCTGCGGCGCGACGTTTATTCTCGAGGGGCCCATGACAGCGCGGATACGCATCGTGGCAAACCCCGCCGAGCGCTGTATCGAAGTGGAACTGCGGAATTTTTTCCAGGACCCGGCACCCCGCAGGCACCGCTTCGAGGGCGCAGCCTTCGATGAAGCGATTCTTGAACGCCTCGCCAAGCTGCTGCTGCGACAGATACCACAGCTGATTGAAACAAGCGTCAGCCCTGAACTGCGTGATGAATTGCGCCAGCAGTTAGACGCAGAACAGGCCCGGCGAGAGCAGGACCTGGCCGCGGCACACGCGGAGAGAGCAAGCGCACAGAGGCGGGAGGCCGCCGAGGCCCGGCTGGCAAACCGCCTGCGGCGCGGCCTGGTGAAACTCGGGCGGGATGCCTCCGCGGGAATGAAACTCGCAAGGCAAAAGCTATCGGGTAAAACACCTCGCGACTGACGCCCTGCGGCATGTCGCCAGCCACGCTATAGCGCTGTCCGGGGAACCCCTTCCGATCACAGATGGTCTATTATTCGATCCCAATAACTTCCCGGGAACCTGTTCATGACACGCATACTCACAACGCTTCTCATCGCCGGACTGCTCAGCGCCTGTGCCACCAGCCCCACGGGCAGATCACAATTCATGCTGGTGTCCCCCGAATCGGCGATCGTCGAATCGAAGAAGGCCTATATCGCCACGGTGGATGAGCTGGGCAAGGAGGACAAACTGGTCGACGACCCGGTGCTGGCCGATCGCGTGGCGACCATCACGGGCAGGCTGGTAAGCATCGCAGTTCAGGAATATCCCAGGTCTGCGAGCTGGGAGTGGAGCGTGGCCATTATCGATGACCCGAAAACCGTGAACGCCTGGTGCATGGCGGGCGGGCGAATGGCGGTGTACACGGGCCTGTTCGAAAAACTCAAACTCACGGACGACGAATTTGCCCACATCATGGGTCATGAAATATCCCACGCGCTGGCCAATCACACGGCCGAGCGCATGTCCCGCGCCATGGCCACCACCCTGGGCGTGGTTGCCGTGGGCGTGATGTCAGACCGCCCCGCGGCCAGCATGGGCGGCGCCGCTGTCGCGGCGAAACTGGCGCTGGAGTTGCCGAACAGCCGCACAGCCGAAGCCGAGGCAGACGAGCTCGGCATGCGCATCACCGTGCAGGCCGGCTACGACCCGGACGCCGCCGTGACCCTGTGGCAGAAGATGGGCGCAGAGGGTGGCGCCGGCCCGCCGGAATTCCTCAGTACGCACCCGGCACCGGGCAATCGCGAAGCGGCCCTCGCCGCCATGGCTGCCGATGTACGCCAACTCAACCCCACCGGGCGCAAGGCCCCGGTGCACAAGGTAACCATTGAGCGCTGAGAAAACGCCGGCTGGAAAATTCTCCCCGCAGCTGCTTGCGCGCCTGTGCCGTGGCTGTGCGCATGGCGGCCACCTGGGCCCTGGCCGGAAAACCGACCCTCAGCGCTCAGCCAGCGGCAAATAGCGGGCCGCCGGCCGCCCAGGTGGCGTGGAAACCAAAGGGTACACGCTGCGGTAAACGCACTCTCGCGAGCGGGCCTGCCGCAATGTCTGCCGCATCGAATACCAGGCAGTGTGACTGCCAGTCATTGGCATCGGTTACCAGCGTGATCACGTAGCCATCGTCCTCCCTCGATTCACGCCCGGCACCGGGGCGCGGCGCAAATACCGCCTCACTGCCGTACACACCGGGGCCGTAATCCCATTGCGTGCGCGCGCCCGTGGCGTTGTCGTACTTCACCAGCGCGGTAAAGCGCAGCGTATACCCGCCCTCCTCATACAGCGGAATGCGCTGGTGATAGGCGTAGCGGCTGGGCACGCCGTGGAAAATCGGGTTGGATTTATTGAACTCGGTGTTGAGCGTGTCGATATCGCCCTCGCGCACCTCGCCGGTCACGAGATTGAAACGCCAGCGATAGGCGTTCGCTTCCAGGCGCATGTAGGCCAGCATGGACGCCAGTTCGCCCTCGCCGGGCTGCGCCTGCGGCATGGGGTTGGTGGAGCGGCAACCGTCCATCACCACCCAGTCACCGTCCTCGAAGCAGTTGGTGACGTGCAGGATGTAGCAGGGTTCGCACTCGAACCAGCGCACGTCGCTGCTCTGCCCGCGACGCGGCAGGATGCCAAAGCGGGTGGGAATGTCGCGATGAAAAGTCAGCACCCGCACCTTGTGCTTGCGCAGCACATTCATGTCGTGAAAGAACGGCAGGTCATGCACGATGGTGTAGTGGCTGGTGAAACCGATGTCGTGAGGAAGGCGCGGCCCGGGTAGATCAATCGCCACCTCGTGCAGCAGTTTGCCTTGCGGGTCGGCGACGCCCACGGTCATGTAGGGCGGCTCGTCGCCATAATCAAAAAACAACAGCTCGCCAGTCGCCCAATCGACCTTGGAGTGTGCCGACAGACGCCGACTTTTGCGCCCCGCCAGATCAAAATGGCCCTGTGTTTCCAGCGTCAGCGGGTCGAGACGGTAAGGGTCACCGGCGTTATACCAGAGCGTCATGAGATCGCCGGCATGGAACAGCACATCGGTGTTCGAGGTGTCCTTGATACCGAAACGCGAGATGTTGTAGTCGAAGGGCCCCATCACGCCAGGCGAGATGGAGCGGCCGTCCTGCAATTCCTGCGACAGCGCCGCGGTTTGTACATAGCGGTTGCGGTAACTCGCCGCACCGTCCTGAAAATACACCGCGTGCAGCATGCCGTCGCCGTCGAACGGGTGATGGCGATTGAGCGGCGGGTGACGCGGATTGGGCCCGTTGCGGAAGTAGGCACCGAACAGGTCCGCGGGTAGCTCGCCCTCCACCGGCAGCGCCTCCACCGCCAGTTCCTGCGATGTGGGTGCGTAAACACCGTGCAGGTAGGGGTTATCCAGCGCATAAATCCAGGGTGGAGCATCGGCCATAGGTGCTACCGGGCCGATGCAGTGTTCGGTGATGGGATAATCCCGTTGCAGCGTCATGACAGCTCTTCCTCGCGGGTGGGCACACCCATGGCGGATTCAGCCCGAGTATATCCGCGGAGGATTCAGGTGCAAGGGTGGCCGATGGGCCGGCTTGCTGAAGCGTCGTCGCTGGTATACAACAGGGGCACTGCAATCTTCATTGCCCCGCGGAGCACGGCACATGGGCCAACCTGTTTACATTCTCGGCGGCAGCCAGACAGACTTCGCCCGCAACTGGGCACGCGAAGACCTCGACATCTTCGCCATGTTCGCGGAGGCCCTCACCACGGCGATTGCCAGCGCCGGCATAGAGCCCGCCCAAATAGAAGTGGGCCACGTGGGCAATTTCGTCGGCGACCTGTTCACCGGTCAGGGCCTGCTCGGCGGCTTCTTCGGCCAGGCGGTGAGTGAACTCGCCTGCATCCCCAGCGCCCGGCACGAGGCGGCCTGTGCTTCCGGCTCGATGGCGCTACTGGCAGCGATGCGCGACATCGAGGCCGGCCACTACGGCGTTGCCTGCGTACTCGGCCTGGAGCTGATGCGCAACGTGGACGGCCATACCGGCGCATCGCACCTCGGCGCGGCGCGCTGGCTCGGCCAGGAGGCGGACCAGGCCGATTTCCCCTGGCCACACCTGTTCGACCGTATCGCACGCGAATACGACAGCCGCCACGGCCTGCGCAGCGAGCACCTGCACAGCATCGCGCGTACCAACTTCGACAACGCCAGCCGTAACCCGCTGGCGCAAACCCGCAACTGGACCTTTCCGCCCGGTTGCTTCAGCGACGACGACAGCCTGAACCCGGTGATCGACGGCAGCGTGCGCAAGCTCGACTGCGGGCAGATCACAGACGGCGCCGCCTGCGTGATTCTGGCATCCGAAAAAGCCGCCTGCGCCCACGCCGCCGCCCGCGGGTTGCACCTGGATGACCTGCCGCGCATCAAGGGCTGGGGGCATCACAGTGCCCCGATACTGCTGGAGACCAAACTGCAGCGCTCCAGGAATGCGCCGCTGATGTTTCCCCACGCGTCAGCAACTATCCAGGATGCGCTGCACAGGGCCGGCTTCGAACACGTTAGCCAACTCGATGGCATGGAGACCCACGACTGCTTCAGCATTACCGAGTACATGGCGATTGACCACAGCGGGCTGACCGCCCCGGGCGAGAGCTGGAAAGCGATTGAGGAAGGGCGCATCGCGCGCGACGGCGATTTCCCCATCAACCCGAGCGGCGGGCTGATCGGCCTGGGCCATCCCGTGGGGGCAACCGGTGTGCGCATGCTGCTGGATTGCGCCAGACAGGTGACGGGGGAGGCCGGGGCGTGCCAGATCGCCAACGCGCGCAACATGCTCACCTTCAACGTGGGCGGCAGCACCACCACCTGCGCCAGCTTTGTCGTGGGCAGCGGGAAGTGAGCGGCAACGCATAAACCAGCGGTGATTGGCGACCGGCAGTCATACTAAAGTCATACTCCACTTGTACCCTGTCGGAAAACCCCAGGAGACCCCAGCATGCGCAAACACCCCCTGCAATCACTATCCCGCCGCAAATTCATAGACGGTGCCAGCAAGTCGGCAATCGCCATCGGGCTGGCGCCTATTCTCCAGGCCTGCAGTGACGGCAGTGATAATCGTCTTTCAAACAGTGGTCCATTCTCTTACGGGCCATTATCACCCGTTGCCGACGGCACCACGGGGCTGCCGCTCCTGAAGCTGCCCGAGGGTTTCAGCTACACTTCTTTCGGCTGGACAGGTGACGTCATGAGCGACGGTACGCTCACACCCGACCGGCATGATGGTATGGCCGTGGTCAGTGGCGATGGCGGCAGTGCCGGCGAGTGTGTCCTGGTGCGCAACCATGAGCGCGCTATCGTGGCACCCGGCATGCCCCTGCCGGTGATTGGCAATGGCATCGCACCGGTGTACGACGATATCGAGCTTCCGGGTGTCGTTGCAGGACTGGGCGGCGGCACCACGGCGCTGAAGATACGCGGCGGGCAATTAATCGAGGACAGCGCGACCCTCGGTGGCACCGTGGCCAACTGTGCGGGGGGGCCCACGCCCTGGGGTAGCTGGTTGACGTGTGAAGAAACCATGACGCTTGCCAGCGCGATAGGCGCCCGCGACCATGGCTTCGTATTTGAAATACCGGATCCGGCGCTCGGCCCGGCCTCCGCGGTGCCGATCGTCGACATGGGCTTGATGCCCCATGAGGCGGTCGCGGTGGACCCGCGAGACTCCCGCGTCTATCTCACCGAAGACAACAGCCCTACCTCGGGTTTTTACCGCTTCACCCCCAACGACAGCAGCCAGCGGGTCGGCTCGCTGGAGCGCGGAGGTATGCTCGAAATGCTCGCCGTTGCAGGGCGTCCCGGTATCGATCTGGGCCTCGCCACACAGGGCGAGTCGTTTTCGGTGCAGTGGGTGCCGGTACCCGACCCGGTTGCGCCACCAGAGATGCTGGTACCGCCCGCGGAAGGCTTTCCACCGATCCAGGGGGATGGCCGCTCGGGTCCGTTCCTGCAGGGAGAAGCAAACGGCGGCGCCAGTTTCCGTCGTGGCGAAGGGTGCTGGTACCAGGACGGCGTGGTGTATTTCGTCGATACTACCGGTGGCGAGGCGGGCAAGGGGTCGGTCTGGGCGTACATTCCGGGCGAAGAGACGCTCACCGCGCTTTTTGTCTCCCCGGATGCCGCCACCGCGGACAACCCGGACAATATTACCGTGAGCCCCCGGGGCGCACTGCTGGTGTGTGAAGACGGCGCAGGCATCAGCGAAAACGACTCGCTGATATCCGGCACGCGCATGCTCGGTATCGCCGGGGACGGCAGCTCATTCGTATTTGCCGAGAACAACCTGCTGCTGGATGCCGCGCTGCCCGGTCGCCCCTCGATTACTCCCAATGACTATCGCAGCAGCGAATGGGCGGGTGCCTGCTTTGATCCCGCGGGCGAATACCTTTACGTCAACATCCAAACGCCGGGTGTCACCTTCGCCATCACGGGGCCGTGGAAAAACGGCGCTTTTTGAGCCAGGCTTATCGTCGTTCGACTCAGGCCACCGTTTGATGCAAATCAAGGCCGAAACGCACCAGGATTGCTAGCCTGCGTCCTTCCAATGTGGCTGTGTTGCTTCACGGTCTTTTCCTGCAGAAGTAAAGGTGGCCGATTATGCAGCGCATTTATTTTCTCGTACCCAGCCTGGAGCTAAGCCGCTCAATAGTCGCTGAACTGAAACAGGAAGGCCTGGCAGAAAAGCACATTCATATCCTTGGCGCGTCTGATGTGTCGCTGGATGAACTGCCTGAGGCAACGCTGCTGCAGAAAAGCGACTTTCTGCCAGCCATCGAGCGGGGAATTCCGCTGGGAGCCTTTAGCGGGCTGCTCGCGGGGCTGGTAGCGCTCGCCGTCCCTGGCGGGATCGTCGTCGGTGGGGGCGCACTGTTGGTATGCATGGCCGCTGGTGCCCTGGTAGGTTCATTTATGGGGAGTATGGTTGCGCTGGACATACCCAATTCCAGGCACAGGGATTTCCAGCAGGCTATCGAAGCGGGACAGTTTCTCATGCTGGTCGATACGCCGAAGTCGCGTGTTGAGGAGATCGAAAATTTGATCCTTGCGCACCATCCCGACGCAAAGCTGGAGCGGGTGGAAGCGCGCATCCTGGCTGAAGTGCCAGAGTACTAGCGCCCGTCACATTACCGGTTGCAGCGCGCATCCTTCCTCGAATGTACCCATCCCGTCGGGCCCGTCGAGGCGACCTAAAACGCCGCAATGCCCGTCTGGTTGCGCCCCAGAATCAGGGCATGAATGTCCTGGGTGCCCTCGTAGGTGTTCACCACTTCCAGGTTGACCATATGCCGCATCACCGGGTATTCGTCGGAGATGCCGTTGGCGCCGAGCATATCGCGGGCCGTGCGGGCGATGGCCAGCGCCTTGGCGCAGGAGTTGCGCTTCAGCAGCGACACCAGTTCCGGCGGCAGCGTACCCGCGTCCAATAAGGCACCCGCTCGCAGGCAGCCCTGCAGGCCCAGGCTGATCTCCGTCTGCATGTCGGCCAGCTTCACCTGGATCAGCTGGTTGGCCGCCAGCGGCCTGCCGAACTGGCTGCGCGCCAGTGTGTAGTCGCGCGCCGCGTGCCAGCAGGCCTCGGCTGCGCCCAGGGCGCCCCAGGCGATGCCGTAGCGCGCCATGTTCAGGCAGGAAAATGGCCCTTTGAGGCCGCTGGCACCGGGCAACAACTGCGCTTCGTCTACCAACACGTCCTGCATCACGATCTCGCCGGTTATTGACGCGCGCAGGGCGAGTTTGCCGTCAATTTTTGGCGCACTCAAACCGGCCATGCCCTTCTCCAGGATGAACCCGCGAATGCGCTCATCGTCGGTTTTCGCCCACACCACGAACACATCCGCCAGCGGGCTGTTGCTGATCCATGTTTTCGTGCCATTCAGGCAATAGCCGCCCGTCACGCTGCGCGCGCGGGTGGTCATAGCGCCCGGGTCCGAGCCGTGGTCGGGCTCGGTGAGCCCGAAACAGCCGATGAGTTCGCCACGGCCGAGACGCGGCAGGTACTGTTCGCGCTGGGCCTCGCTACCGAAGGCGAAGATGGGGTACATCACCAGTGACGACTGCACGCTCAGCATGGAGCGGTAGCCGGAATCCACCCGTTCTATCTCCCGCGCAATGAGCCCGTAGGACACATAATCCACGCCCGGGCAGCCGTAGCCCGCAAGCGTGGCGCCGAGCAGGCCCGCGGCACCCATTTCGCGGAAGATGGCGGGGTCGGTGTGCTCTTCGCGAAAGGCGTCGCGAACCCCCGGCGCGAGCTGCCTGGCGGCAAACTGCCGCGCGCTGTCGCGCAGCATGCGCTGCTCATCAGTGAGCTGGTTTTCCAGGGCGAAAGGGTCCTGCCAGTGCATTGTCGTCGCCATCCGCATTCTCCCGACGCATGTCAAAGCCCCCACTTTAGGGTTAATCTGCGCTCCATACCACCTGCCGACGTTCGCGTGGGCAGGCAACTGCAAGGAGACCCCGGAAATGCATACTACCGACGGCCTGCGCGGGCTCGACCAGGCACACTTCCTGCACCCGTTCACCGACCTCAGCCGCTACGCACATGACGGCGGGCGCGTGATCACCCGCGCGGAACACGTGTACATCTACGACAGCGACGACCAGCGCATGCTCGACGGCATGTCCGGCCTCTGGTGTTGCAACCTCGGTTACAGCCAGCCGGCAATTGTTGAGGCGGTGCACCGCCAGTTGCAGTCCCTGCCCTTCTACAACAGTTTTTTCCAGTGCAGCACGCAACCGGCCGTGGAGCTTGCGCGCGCGCTGGTGGAAGTCACGCCGGCGCAATTCAATCACGTGTTCTTTACCAACTCCGGTTCCGAGGCCAATGACACCAACCTGCGGCTGGTGCAGCGCTACTACCAGTTGCTCGGCAAGCCCGGGAAACGCCACATCATCAGCCGGCGCAATGCCTACCACGGCTCCACCATCGCCGGGGCCTCGCTCGGCGGCATGCCGGCCATGCACGCACAGATGCACGGGCTGGACTACATTCACCACATCGACCAGCCCTACTGGTTCGGTGAAGCCGGGGACGAGGAGCCGGCGGCATTCGGGGTGCGCGTGGCGCGCCAACTGGAGGAGGCTATCGAGCGTCTCGGCGAGGAGAACGTTGCGGCATTTATCGCCGAACCGGTGCAGGGAGCGGGTGGCGTAATTGTCCCGCCCGACACTTACTGGCCGGAAATAAAGCGCATCTGCCGTGAACGCGACATCCTGCTGATCATGGATGAAGTCATCTGTGGCTTTGGCCGCACCGGTCGCTGGTTCGGCTGCGAGACCTTTGACCTGGAACCGGACCTCATCACCTTCGCCAAGGCGGTCACCAACGGCTACCTGCCGCTCGGTGGCGTGATGGTGGGCGATCGCGTGGCGGACGTGCTCCTTGCGCACCCGGGTGAATTCACTCACGGCCTCACCTATTCGGGCCACCCGGCCGCCTGCGCGGCCGCGCTGGCGACCCTGGGCATCCTGCGCGACA
>CAZFJQ010000033.1:18194-37817 GCA_964519755.1 uncultured Halioglobus sp. | reverse complement strand
GCGGCGCAACTCGTCGAATCGGTGCTCTCACACACTGTCACGGTCATGCGGCGAGCGAGCGCCTCGGAGCGTGCATTGGCCAGCGATGCCCTGAGCGAATACACCTCGGTGAGCATGCGGTTGTTACGCACCGTTTCAAGAAACGCCGGAGCGCCCACGCCCAAAAGCACGGCGAGGACTACCATAACGACCATCAACTCAACGATGGAAAAGCCATTGGCTCGCGACATTGCCCCGCGCATCTCCCTGTGTCCCGTGTTGTGTCTCATTATGTTCCCGGCAGGGTGGCCGACATACTGTGATGTCATGCCCGCCGCCTGTCTTTTTTCGTCAGGTTCAGGTATAGCACCGCACCACGCAACAGTGGGAGTTCCTTTGGACGGACGGCAGATTACAGCGACGGGCGGCGGCTGCGCGTCAACTGCTGGCACCCCGGGACATCGAGGCGACTTTCTCATCTTATAAGCAGAAAATGTTCGCTTTCCGGCGCCAACCCCGGAATAATTGGGGCAAACCCGGCGGGGTTGATCTTTTTCAAAAATAAACCATTATATATCAATATGTTAAGACACTTATCGGCTGTGCTTTGTAGCGTGTTGTTACTTGCAGGCTGTCAATCACTGCCGCAGCCGGACCCGAAGTCGGCGCAGACAGACGGAGCGACTCAACCGGCGCCCCGCTCCCCGGGCAACGACGTTACAGCGAGCAAGCCGCAGCAAGTGGAACCGCGGATGAGCGAGCCGGTGGATCTCTGGCAACGCGTACGCAATGAACTGAGCTGGCAGCGCATCGACAACGCCAGTATCGCCGCGGAAAGAGAACGCTACCTGCAACAGGCACGCTTCCTCGAGGTTGTGGCAAACCGCGCCAACCTGTACCTGTACCACATCGTGGAGCAGGTTGAGGCGCGGGAATTCCCGATGGAAATCGCCCTCCTGCCGCTGGTGGAAAGCACCCTCGACCCCTTCGCCTCCTCCTCCGCGAGCGCCGCCGGCCTGTGGCAGATCATGCCCGCAACCGGCCGGCATCTCGGGCTGCACCAGAGCTGGTGGTACGACGGCAGACGCGACCTCCGGGATTCCACCCGCGCAGCGCTGGACTACCTCGAGCAGCTCAGCGTGGCCTTTGACGACGACTGGCTACTCGCGCTCGCGGCCTACAATTCGGGCAAGGCGCGTGTATTGCGCGCTCAAGCCAGGAATGCAAATCGCGACATGCGCACCGATTTCTGGTCGCTTCGACTGCCGCGGGAAACGCGCCGCTACGTCCCGAGGTTGATCGCCCTGACGCAGATCATCAGCGACCCTGCCAGGTACGGCGTGGATATTCCCACTGTGGCCAACGCGCCCGCATTCGAGATTGCCAATACCGGTGGACAACTGGAACTGCTGCGTGCCGCGGAGCTCGCCGGGGTAGAGCTGTCGACCCTGCGCGCCTACAACCCGGGCCAACTGCGCTGGGCGACCTGCCCTGACACCGCGCCCGAGCTGCTGTTACCCCTGGGCAAGGCCCGGCACTTTGAACAGGCGGTTGCCGGCCTGACGCCCGACGAGCGCGTGAGCTGGCAGCGGTACACCATCGCGCGCGGCGACTCGCTGATACGTATCGCACAGCGCTTCAACACCGAGGTCGGCCTGTTGCGGGAAGTCAACGGCATTCGCGGTTCGCGCATTCGCGCGGGCGCCACGCTGATGATTCCACACGGCGAGGAATGGGCCGCCAGCCTGGCCCTCGCCGCGGATACCTCTGGCCGGCCGCGGGGATACCGCGTCCGCCGTGGCGACTCCCTGTACCTTATTGCCGGACGCTTCAATGTCTCGATCAGCGATATCATCGCCTGGAACGAGCTCGACCCCGAACAGTATCTGCAGCCGGGACAAAAACTCACTCTCTACGTCGGTGAAGGCTGAGCCCGCGCACTGGCTAAACCGCAGGGCCGGACAACAGGGCGTCGACCATGGCCGTGACTTCACGCGTTGCCGGCCCCTGCCGCTGCTCATGAAAGTAACCGGAGACCTCGCTGACTCGCACGTTGATCTCGACCGTGTGGGCACCCGCGTGCACCGCCTCGCGGACAAAGCCCGCCGCCGGATACACCACTCCCGAGGTACCGATAGCCAGGAAAAAGTCACAGGCTGCGAGTTTTTCGGCAATATCGTGCATGTGATAGGGCATTTCACCGAACCACACGATGTCCGGTCTGAGCCCGCCAGGGCGCTGGCACTGCGGGCAGACCAGCGAGGCAGACAGTTCATCGGCGGCCGGCATCCGCGCGCTGCAATGCGCGCACAACATGCTGCCCAATTCTCCGTGCATGTGACAGACCTGCCGACTCCCCGCCCGTTCATGCAGGTCGTCGACATTCTGGGTCAGCAGAAATACCTCACCGTTAAAATCGCGCTGCAGGCGGGCCAGCGCCCGATGCGCCGCGTTGGGATGCACCTCGGGTAACTGACACCTTCGCGCATTGTAAAAGCGGTACACCAGCTCCGGGTTGCGGGCGAAGGCCTCGGGCGTTGCGATCTCCATGGGGTCGTGGCCCTCCCAGAGGCCATCTGCATCGCGAAACGTCTGCAACCCGGATTCCGCCGACACCCCCGCCCCGGTCAGCACCACGATGCGCCGGATAGTGCGTCCGCTGTAAACACAGTCAGTCACGCGGGACCACCGTCAAGCTCAGCGTCGTCAACCACGTGCAGCAGTGGCAGCCCGGTAAAGTACAGGGCACAACGCACCGGTTCCGCTCCCAGTGGAAGGAGTGCCGCACGGTAGCGCGCTAGCTGTTCGCGATAGTGCGCCGTCTCGCGCGCGGTGAACGCGGCCAGCGCTTCCCCCTCGACGGGCTGGCTGGTTTTGAAATCCACAATCCAGCGCAAGCCGGTGTCACGATCGATAAACGTCCGGTCAATTACGATGTCCCGGACCTGGCCGTCCTCCACTACCGTCAACGCCCACTCGCTGCGGGCCTCGGCGTGGCTGGCATCGAGAATCCAGCGGCCCTCTCCGCCCGGCGCAAGTGCGTGTTCGGCGGCAGCCACCACCAGCGACAGGGCCTGCTCCAGGTGATTACCCAGCACGCCCTCGCGTTGCAGCGCGTCCCGCCAGCGTGTCCTGTCGGCGGCGGTCACGCTGTCCGGCAATGCAGTACAGAGCGAGAGTTCCTCCAGCGCGAGGTGCACCACGGTGCCGATACTGCGCTCATAATGATTGTCCGGCTGCTCGGGAAAGTTGTCGGCGGGCAGCAGGTTCGCGCGCTCCGTGCGGGGCGCCGGCAGGCTCGCACGCGTGAGGCGCCGCAGTGGCGCGTGAGTTGCCGCGCCGTCGGCCTGCCCCGGCAATACAGCACGCACAGCCATTTCCGCCGAGAAAGTCGGCCAGATGGTGTTCAGCAGCGAGCCGGAAGGCGGCGCTTTCGCACAATCAGCGGCCTCATCCCAGTTTATTCCGGCGCTCAGGTGCAGGCAGCGGATAGCGCGGGTTGTTCCCACGTAGAGAAGGCGCGTCGCCTCCTGCCGGGATTTAAGCTTGCGCTGGAGTTGCAGGTAGCGGTAGAGCGTGGGCGCAGCTTTATCGCTGTGATCATCAGCCGCCAGCAGAAAAGCGCGACCACCCGATGGGCTATTGTGTTCATCCCATAACAGGAGGTCTTTCGTGTTATTCCGCGGCACCCCGTTCAGGCGCGGAATGAACACCCGGTCGAACTCCAGGCCCTTGGCCTTGTGCAGCGTCATGATCTGTACCGGGCAGTCGGCATCGCCACCACTCATGAAGCGAGTCTCCACTTCCCGCTGCAACCACGCGACATCCAGGCCCCTGCCCTCACTATCGGCCCGCTCCAACAGGCGCATAAAACTCTCGGCATCCTGCATGCCGGGTTCATCATCCACACACCGGGCGCCTCCCAGTTCGAGCCATAGCTGCTCGATCCACACGCGAAGCGCGAGACGGTCCCGCAGTTCCCCCGCCCGCGCAAGCGCTTGCCGCAGGTGTGCGAGGCGAGCCCGGCCATCTTCGCTGAGCGCCTCGGCCAGGTCGGTATCCTGCAGTGTCCAGCGCAGGGCACGCTGCGGCGCAGCGTCTCCAAAGTGCGCGACAACCAGCAGGTCACGCAGTGTGAGACCACACCAGGGGGCGCGCAGCAGAGCCAGCCAGGCGAGCCGGTCCGCGTCGTTCGCCAGTGCACGGCATAGCGACAGCAGGTCGGCGACCACGGGTGATCGCGCCAGGCTGTCGAGATCCTGGGCCTGACAGCGAATCCCCATTGCCTTGAGCCGCTGGCTGATGGGGTGCAGGTGACTGCGCTGGCGCCCCAGCACGGCGATATCGCGTTCTCCCGCCTCCACGCAGCGAGCGATGCTGTCACAGATAAATTCCACCTCAGCCGCTCGCGCTTCGTCGCCGCAAAACGCGTCCAGAGACACAGCGACGCCCTCGCCCGCCGGGTTGACGGCCGTCGCCGCGCTATAGCTGACCTGTGCGCCAACGGTATCGTCCGCCGCGGGGAAAGCGCCGCTGAAGGTTGCATTCACCCAGGATACAAGCCCGGGATCGGAACGAAAGTTACATTTGAGTTCGAGGTGCTTCAGGGCAATCCCGTTGATGCCCTCTTCCCTTGCCTTCAGGAACAGGCCGACGTTGGCGTCGCGAAAGCCGTAAATTGACTGCATGGCATCACCGACAATCAACAGGGTACGCTGCGCATCCGGGTTGGCAGCATTGTGCTCAAGCCAGCCCTGGGTGAGTTTCTCCAGCAGTTCGAACTGGTTGATCGATGTGTCCTGAAACTCGTCGATCAGGATGTGCTCCAGCAGATAGTCGAGACGCAGTGCCAGCTCCGAGGGCGCCTGTTCGCTGCCCAGTGCGGCCAGGGCAGCCTCTGCGACCTGGCTGTAATCGACCGCGCCGTGTTCGCGAAATACCAGAACGAGCTGCGCCGCCAGCGCCGGCAGCAGGCGGGAAAGGTGGAGCACCAACCGCCATGAATCACTCCCTGCGGCAATCTCGGGCAGGTTGACGACACCCGCCAGGCACTCCTCCAGTCCCTCGATGGTGGCGAGTTCAGCCAGCAGGTCCTTGATCTGCGCCTTGCGCGACATCGCCGGTTCCGTCTTGTCCGCGGGAAAGCCGTTGTTGACGGTGACCGATTTGCGCCAGGTGCCGCTTTGGGTTTGCAGCATTTGCTGCAGCGCCCGCCAGAGCTGCAGATCCCCGGCCTGCGCGGTGGGAAATGCCACCGGTTCAGGCTGCCCCAGATTACTGGCGGCAAACTGCATCAGCTGCAGAATCTCGCCGCTGTAGGGCTGCAGCAGACGCTCCGCCTGCTGCAATTCATCGCGTACCAGGTCTTCTACCACCGACACCAGGTAGGCTTCCGACGCATCCGGCGAATTGTGTACGCCGACATACATGCGCCACTGCTGGCGCCGCCTGAGCATTGCTATCAGGAGCTCCTGTACGCGCGCCCAGTCGTTGTCAAACTGCAGCAACAGGGCGTGCAGGTCGGCCGCCACCGGGTGCTCGGTATCCAGTAGCGCAAACAGTTCCTCTACAGCGGCTACGTAGAGGGGCTCGCTGTCGTCCAGCGGGGTCACGTGGCCGCCGAAGTTGCTCAAAACCGGCATCTGGCGCGTCAGCGCGAGACAGAAGCTGTCAATCGTCTTGATGTTCAAGCGGGAAATATTGCGCAACAACTGCCAGTTGCCGCGCTCATCCGCCGCCAGCGCGGACTCCGCCAGGCGGCGGGTAAGCAGAAGGTGTTCGCTCTCGCAGGGCGCATTATCACGGGCGTTGTGCAGGGCCAGCAGCACGCGTTCACGCATTTCCGCCGCCGCTTTGCGGGTAAAAGTGATGGCGAGAATCTGCTCGGGTCTCGCGACGCGGGCCAGCAGTGCGAGATAACGCTGTATGAGCAGTTCCGTCTTGCCGGAACCGGCGGGTGCGCTGACGCAGAAACTCTGGTCGGTCCGGATCGCCTCCAGGCGCTGGTCATGGTCGATGATCGAGCTCATTCGCAGGCCTCCTCACCGATGTCCTCATCAACGTCCTCGCCGGGGTCATGCACACGACACAGGGACTGCAGGCCGCACCACGTGCAACTGCCCTTGAGGGGGTCTACCTCGGCACGCCCGTCGATAAACCCCTGCGCGAGTCGTTCGAGGTTGCCCCTCCAGGCGGCATTCAGGCTGGCCCAGTCATCCGCCGGCAGGCGCTCTTTCACCACTTTTACAATGTCAGTCTTGACGCCTGGAATGGCGTCGGTGCGGCCGAGGCCGGCGTATTGGCAATCGCGCGGGCGCAACTGGGCGAAGGCCAGTGCCGCCGGCGCCTCCTCGCAGGCCAGCCCATACAGTAACAGCTGTGGGCGCGGTGGTCGCTCGCCAAGCCAGTCTGTGATGCTGGCCCGCCCGGTTTTATAGTCGATCACGACCCTGCCGCCATCCGGCAGCGCATCTACGCGATCCACCCGCAGACCGAGGGTGAGGCCGCACAGGGACAGTTCGACCTCTTCCTCGAGCAACACTGTAGTGAATGTTCCGCGTGCGCGTTCAACCTCGAGCCACTCCCACAACAGCGAGCGCAGGCGCTCGGCCTCGAGCTCAAGACACGCGGCCCCGAGCGCCCGGCGTCGATGCGACGCCAGCCTCGCCATGCCCGCGCCTACAGCGCGCTCGACGGTTTCCTCGAGGGCTTGCGCCTGCATGCCAAGCAGCGTCGCGTGATCGCCGATCACATGCCACAGCAGGTCGAGTGCCTCGTGCACCAGTGTGCCACGCTCCTGAGGCAGGATACCCGGGCTGTACTCAGGCGACGGGGCCACGCGCAGGCGCTGCCGGGCAAAGGCGCGAAACGGGCACTGGGACTGATGCTCCAGCACGGCGGCACCACCGCGCAGGCTTGCACGCTCTGTCGCGCTGAGCGCCGGCGCTGTGCTGTCGTCGACCGCCTCCCTGGTCGCGGCCCGCCGCGCGTCCAGCCAGCGACTGTCCAGCGCATCGCAGCCATCGCCGGGAGCCGCCTCGAAATCCTCGAGAAATGCGCTGGGCAAATCCACGACGCCATCCACCTGACGGCTGTAGCTGGCGTGCAGGCAGGTACTTTGCCGGCGGTACTGCTGCAGCAACTGTTCGCTGTAGTGCCATTCCCGCTCAGGAGTGGCATGCGGCATTCCCAGCCGGGCCTGCAGCGCAAGGGGAATAAAGGGATTGGGCCGCGCCGGAGCCGGCCAGGCGTTGCCCTGCATGCCCAGAACCCACAGATGGTCGAAGCCCAGGCCCACGGCCTCCAGCGGCCCGAGAACCTGCACCGGGGCATCCACTGTCTGCGGCTGCGAAACCTGCCGTGCACAGCCTTCACGCAACATTTGCAGCGCCTGCGCGTAATCCACCGTACGCCATACGGCATCCAGCGAGCGAAACTCGTCCAGTGTCTGGTACCAGCGCGCCACCTGCTGATATTCCAGGGAATCCAGCGGCTGTTCACCCGGCCAGCCCCAGGCTGTGAGGATCGCACCAAAATGCTCCACCCAGGCAGAGGGCGCGAGTTCCGAGCGCAGCGCGCGCATGACGGCAATAGCCTGCAGGCCAGCGGCCAGCGTCAGGCACTCGCCGCCCGCGCTCTCAGCCACCGCGTTGGCGATATCCCGCACCTCCGCAACCGGCAGAGAGCGGGCTCCATAGCGGCAAAGTCGTTCGCTGAACCGCTGTGTCTGCGTGTTTTCAAGGTCCGCGCCGCCGATAAAACGCGACTGCAGCAATGCCAGCACACCGCCGGTGGTGGTCTGCGACAGGCCCAGGGAAAGAACCGCGAGCGCATCCCGGATGACCGGCGCCTGTGACAGGCTGATGCCGGTCGAAAAATTGACCGGCAGGCTCTGGTAGTTATCGCCCAGGCAATCGAACTCGCGGCGCAACAGATACTCCAGGGCCACCCGATCAACGCCACCGGAAGAGAGCACGATGCCCAGCGTGGTACCGGGCGACTCGCGCTGAAGGCGCGCTGCCCAGGTCGCGACTCCCGCCAACTCGCCGCGCTGGTCCGCAAACGCGTGCGCCGCGCAGTATGCGGAGCCCGCAGGCGGGGGCAGCATGGCCACCTCCCCACCGAGGCCTTGCAGGCAGGCTTCGATCAGCGGCGGCAATTCGCTGCATTCCACCAGGCAGATCAGGCCTCCACGCAGCTGCGGTGCTATCTCCGCCAGTGACTGCAGACAGTCGGTGCGTGTGCATTGCCCGGCTGCACGCAGACGTTCTTCGAACTGCGTCCGCCAGTTCATAAACGCCGCGCAATCGGTCTCCAGTGCAAACGTGGAGCGCTGACTCTCATCGTCGGCTACCTGCCAACGCAAGAGCACGTCTCGCGCCTCACTCGCAAGCTCCGCAGCGGCCTGCGGTTGCAGCAGCGTCAGCGGCGCCCCGGATGAGTCATCGTCACGAATAACCTGCTGCCACAGCATCAGTTCCTGGGTATGGCTCAGCGGTAGCAGGGAGGGCAGCAACCCCTCACGCACGGCGCGCTGCCACTGGCTGTGCAGCCATTGCTCAAGTGGATAAACCGGCAGCGGCTCCCACACTGCGTCACCGGCTGCATAGCGCTGTTTATCCCACTCGGCCTTGATCCGCCGGGCCAGGCGCAGATTGGGTGTGAGCATCGTGTGCCCCGCCTTGATGAAGGTGGCCAGACGGGTGATATCGAAAAGATTGCTTGCCAAATTCAGCTCCCGCGACAGACGCCACGCCGGGCGGTGCCTACCCAAAATCCCCTGACTGCTATAGAATGCCGCGCCCGGCTGGCCCGTGGGGATACGCGCAGGCCAGGATATTCGCGAGAGGAATTCTCACACTGTATTCAGGTAAACACCGATGAGCAACATCGAAGTACACAACGTCAATGTCGATTCGCAGAATGTACTGATCACACCTGAGGATCTGAAACGTACGCTGCCGATGTCGGAGAAAATCCACGACACGGTGGTGGATAGTCGGCAGGTCATTGAAAACATTCTGAATCGAAAAGATCACCGGATTTTCGCCGTCGTTGGGCCCTGCTCAATCCACGATCCGCAGGCCGCGCTCGACTATGCCCGGCGGTTAAAGGCCGTTGCAGATAAGGTGTCAGACACCCTGTATATCGTAATGCGCGTCTACTTTGAGAAACCGCGTACCACCGTCGGCTGGAAAGGCCTGGTGAACGACCCCTACCTGGACGATTCATTCAAGATCGAGGAGGGTCTGCACATATCGCGCAAACTGCTGCTGGACATTATCGATCTCGGGCTGCCGACCTCCACCGAGGCCCTCGACCCGATCTCACCGCAGTACCTGCAGGACCTCATCACCTGGACGGCTATCGGGGCGCGCACCACGGAATCCCAGACCCACCGGGAAATGGCCAGCGGCCTGTCGTCGCCGGTAGGCTTCAAGAATGGCACGGACGGCAACCTGACCGTGGCCACCAACGCCCTGAAGTCCGCCGCAAAGCCACACCGTTTTCTCGGCATTAACGGCCAGGGCCAGGTGTCGGTGTTTACCACGCGGGGAAACCCCTACGCGCACATCGTTCTGCGCGGCGGCAGCAACGGCCCGAACTACGATTCCGTGCACATCAAACTGGCCGAAGAGGCGCTGGAGAATGCCGGAGTCTCGAACAACATCATGGTGGACTGTAGCCATGCGAACTCAAACAAGCAGCCGGAACTCCAGCCGCTGGTCGCGGACAACATTGCCAACCAGATTCTGGAGGGCAATAGCTCAATCGTGGGCCTGATGATTGAAAGCAACCTGCAGGCGGGCTCGCAATCGATTCCGGACAACCTGCAGGATCTGAAGTACGGCGTTTCCATTACCGATGGGTGCATCGACTGGCCCAGCACGGAGGAATGCCTGCTCTCCATGCACGAGAAGCTGAAAAGCGTGCTTCCCGCGCGGTTGGCCGGAGCCTAGTAGTACGCCTGCGATGTATCCGTGTGGTCGGTAATGTCGCGCACGCCGGTCAATTGCGGAATCTGTTCGAGCAGGCTTTTCTCGACGCCGCCTTTCAGCGTCATGTCCACCGCGCTACAGCCCTGACAACCGCCACCGAATTTCAACACGGCCACCTGCTGTTCGGTGACCTCGATTAAACTCACCTCACCGCCGTGGGCGGCAAGGGAAGGGTTGATTTCGTTGTACAGCACGTAGTTGATGCGGTCTTCAATAGGACTGTCGTCGCTCACACGCGGCATCTTGGCATTCGGCGCCTTGATCGTGAGTTGCCCACCCATGCGATCGCTGGCGTAGTCGACCAGCGCATCCTCGAGGAATGGCAGGCTGCGACTTTCATACCAGACTTTCAAGTTGTCCAGTTGGTGCTCTTCGTCACTGTCCTGCACATCGCCGTCGCGGCAATAGGCTATGCAGGTCTCAGCGCGCGGAGTACCCGGCTGGTTGATAAACACCCTGACACCCAGCGCGTCTTCCTGTTTGGCCAGCAGTTCGGCGAGGTATTCCTGCGCCGATTGGGTAATGGTAACCATATCTCGCCCCATTCCGAGTAATTTAGTCAGGTATTCTAGCAAACTTCTTTCCAAAGTGTGAGTCAAAGCTTAAATCCACCGCAAACACGCCGCACAATCTGCTAATATCACTGGCTTTTTTACGAAGGCCCCAGCGCCTCCCACCAGATACAGGGCTTGAGAATGACCAGCGATCAAACCGTGCGCCCCAGCCTGCAAGAGGCTCTGAACCAGCGAATTCTCGTTATCGATGGTGCAATGGGCACCATGATCCAGGCGGAAATGCTCGAGGAGGCAGACTTCCGTGGCGAGCGCTTCGCCGCTCACGGATCTGATCTCAAGGGCAACAACGAGCTCTTGAGCCTGACCAAACCCGAAGTCATCGTAAAGATTCACCAGGCCTTCCTGGATGCGGGCGCGGATATTATTGAAACCAATACTTTCGGCAGCACGCGCATCGCGCAGGCCGATTACGGCCTTGAGGCCGTGGCCGAAGAGCAGAACCTGGTGTCTGCTCGAATTGCCCGGCAGGTCGCGGACCAGATGACTGCGCGGACGCCCGACAAACCCCGCTATGTTGCCGGTGTTCTGGGCCCCACGCCGAAAACTGCATCCATCTCCCCCGATGTGAATAACCCCGGAGCACGCGGCATAACCTTCGACCAGTTGCGCGACAACTATGCCGAGGCGACCCGGGCATTGATTGACGGTGGCGTCGACCTGATTATGGTCGAGACCATTTTTGACACGCTGAATGCCAAAGCGGCAATTTTTGCAATCAAGACCGTGTTTGCTGAACTCGGGGTCGAGTTGCCGATCATGATTTCGGTGACCTTCCCGGATATCAGCGGGCGCGTACTTTCCGGCCAGAATCCTGAGGCATTCTGGAATGCGATTGCACATGCCCGGCCGCTGATCGTCGGCAGCAACTGCGGCCGCCCCTACCGGGAAATCCGCCCGTTTGTCGAAGAGCTCGCAAAGGCCTCTGGCGCGTATTTCAGCGCGCACCTGAATGCCGGCCTACCCAACGCTTTTGGCGAATTTGACGAGACCCCGGAGATCATGGAGGCGGAATTCGCCGAATTTGCCGGGCGGGGCTTTCTCAACCTGGCTGGCGGTTGCTGTGGTACCACGCCTGCGCATATCAGGGCTATCGCGGCATCGGTAGAAGGGGCAACGCCACGCGCCCTGCCCTCGTTGCAGCCCGCCTGCCGCCTGAGCGGCCTGGAGGCCTTCAATATTTCCGGGGACAGCCTGTTCGTCAACGTGGGCGAGCGCTGCAATGTGACTGGCTCGGCAAAATTCAAGCGTTTGATCCTGGAGGGTGATTACGAAGCCGCGCTTGCGATCGCCCGCGCGCAAGTCGAGGATGGCGCGCAGATCATCGATGTGAACATGGATGAGGGCATGCTTGACTCAAAGGAGGCGATGGTCACCTTCCTTAACCTGATCGCCTCGGAACCCGATATTGCCCGTGTACCCATCATGGTCGACTCGTCCAAGTGGGAAATTATTGAGGCTGGCCTGAAATGCATTCAGGGTAAGGCTGTCGTCAACTCCATCAGCCTGAAAGCCGGTGAGGCGGAGTTCCTGCACCAGGCACGTCTCTGCCAGCGCTACGGCGCCGCTGTTGTGGTGATGGCTTTCGACGAGGACGGCCAGGCGGATACCCTGCAGCGTCGCAAAGACATTTGCCGCCGCTGCTACGACCTGCTCGTGGACGAACTGGATTTCAACCCCAACGACATCATTTTTGACCCCAATATCTTTGCCATAGCAACCGGCATCGACGAGCACAACAATTACGCGGTCGACTTCATCGAAGCCACGAAGTTTATCAAGGCGGAGCTGCCCGGCGCGCTGGTCTCGGGGGGTGTATCCAACGTGTCGTTCTCCTTCCGCGGCAACGACGCGGTGCGCGAGGCGATCCACTCGGTATTTCTGTATCACGCCATCCGAGCCGGGATGGACATGGGAATCGTCAACGCCGGCCAGTTGGCGGTGTATGACAACCTGCCCGAGGACCTGCGGGAACGGGTGGAGGATGTCATTCTCAACCGTCGCGATGACGGCACCGAGCGCCTGCTGGAACTGGCGGAGCGCTACCGTGATACCGGCGGCGGCGCAGCGCGGGAAGAAGATCTCTCCTGGCGTGAACAGGGTGTTGCCAAGCGTCTCGAGTACGCGCTGGTGAAAGGCATCACGACCTACATCCTGGATGATGCCGAAGAGGCGCGCCAGCTCTTTGAGCGCCCCATCGAGGTGATAGAAGGCCCGCTGATGGATGGTATGAATGTTGTCGGCGACCTGTTCGGCGAGGGCAAGATGTTTTTGCCGCAGGTGGTAAAAAGCGCCCGGGTCATGAAGCAGGCCGTGGCTTACCTGCAACCGTTCATTGAAGAGGAGAAGGAGGAAGGCGTTTCCTCCAGCAACGGTAAAATTCTCATGGCCACGGTGAAGGGCGACGTCCACGATATCGGCAAAAACATTGTCGGCGTCGTGCTGCAGTGCAACAACTTCGAGGTGATCGATCTCGGCGTGATGGTGCCCTGCGAGAAAATCCTGGAGACCGCGAAAACAGAAAATGTCGATATCATCGGACTGAGCGGCCTGATCACGCCCTCGCTGGATGAAATGGTCAACGTCGCCGCAGAGATGCAGCGCCTGGAATTCAGTGTGCCACTCATGATAGGCGGAGCAACCACGTCCAAAGCCCACACAGCAGTGAGAATCAGCCCGGAGTACAGCAACGACCTGATTGTTTACGTACCGGATGCATCCCGGAGCGTGTCTGTCGCAAGCCGCCTGGTCGGCTCAGGCAAGACGACATTCGGCGCGGAGCTGGCAGAGGAGTACACGAAGGTCCGGGAGCGGGTTGCCAACCGGAAACCGGCGGCCAAACAGGTGAGCTATGCCGCCGCAGTTGACAACGCCACCCAGCTGGAATGGGACAACTATACGCCGGTGAAGCCAGCCTTCACCGGCACGCGGGTATTCAAGGATTTTCCGCTGGAGAAGCTGATCGACACCATCGACTGGACCCCGTTTTTTCTCACCTGGGAACTGTCCGGCAAATACCCTGCCATCCTCGATGACGAAGTGGTTGGCGAGCAGGCGAGAGAGCTGTTCAGCGATGCACAGGCCATGCTGAAACGAATTGTTGATGAAAAGTGGCTGACCGCTGACGCGGTCGTGGGTTTCTGGCCCGCGGAGCGCGTCGGTGCGGACGATATCGCGGTGTACAAGGATGATTCACGCAGCGAGAAACTGGCGACCCTGCATCATCTTCGACAGCAGACGGCGCGACCGGATCAGCAGCCAAACGCAAGCCTGGCGGACTTTATTGCACCCGCCGGGTCGGGCGTTGAGGACTATCTGGGCGGCTTCTGCGTGACCACCGGACACGGCGTGGCAGAGCGCGCTGCCGTGTTTGAGGCGGAACACGACGACTATAACAGCATCCTGCTGAAAGCCCTCGCGGACAGGCTGGCCGAATCATTCGCGGAATGTCTGCACAAACAGGTTCGCCGTGAGCTCTGGGCCTATGCACCGGATGAAGAGCTGGATAACGAAAGCCTGATTCGCGAACAGTACCAGGGTATACGGCCAGCGCCCGGGTATCCCGCCTGCCCTGACCACACAGAAAAAGCAACGCTGTTCGCGCTCCTCGATGCAGAGAACGCATGCGGCGTGCACCTGTCGGAGAGCTTTGCCATGACGCCTGCGTCATCGGTAAGCGGGTTTTACTTTTCGCACCCTCAGTCGCGCTACCTCAACGTGGGTAAAATCGGGCGCGATCAGGTTGAAGACATCGCAGCACGAAAGGGGGCTGCCGTCGCTGAGGTCGAGCGCTGGCTGCGCCCGAACCTGAGCTATTAATGTACCGTCCAGGAGAGAACAGACAGCGCTATGAGTGACACTGAGTCCGAACGCACCGGGAAGGAAGAGAAGCCAGCCCGGTTGGGACCCCTGCAGATCATCGGCAGCGTGTTCGCCGCCGGGCTGGGCGTGCAGAGCAGTAAAAACCGGGAGCGGGATTTCAGGCACGGAAAGTTGGGCGTCTTTATTGCCGCGGGGGTGATCTTCACCCTGATTTTTATCGGGACAGTTCTGACCGTTGTCCAGCTGGTGTTAAAAGGCGCCTGACGCCCGGGCGGGCGTGTTCAGCGCCGCGGGAATCGGCGCTGTCACGCAGGCATTTGCGCTGCTCAGGATGGCATGCCCGAAAGCCACAGGTAAAGCGCGAAAACGACGATGCTGATAATCGCCGTAGCGGCAACGGCGTCCGCCGTGCCGTCCTCTTCAAAATCTCCTGACATGCTCTGCTCCAGTGCGAAAGTCGGTTGAGCGCTATTCTATATCACGCTGACAGCTAAACCCAAGCTCCGTATGCAGTGCAGCGCGCGGCACTGTACACCCTGCAATCCGTACGGACATGTTGAATCTAACCATATGAATAATCGAACTATTTATGCTGGCGATATTTCTGGTAATGTAGCGCCTCACTTTCGGCAGGTTGCTGTCAGTACCAGCGCAACAGAGTAGTCAAATGTACATTTACGACCAATACGACCACAAGATGCTCAGCGAACGCGTCGCCCAGTTCCGTGACCAGACCAGGCGCTACCTTATGGGCGAGATTAGCGATGCGCAGTTTCTACCCCTGCGCCTGCAGAATGGCCTCTATATCCAGCGCCTGGCGCCTATGCTGCGAATCGCCGTCCCCTACGGCATGTTGAACAGCACCCGGCTGCGCAAGCTATCGACTATTTCGCGCGATTACGATAAGGGTTATGTCCACGTCAGCACTCGCCAGAACATCCAGATGAACTGGCCGTTACTCGAGGAAGTACCCGATATTCTTGCCGAACTGGCCAGCGTGGAAATGCACGCAATCCAGACCAGCGGCAACTGCATCAGGAATACCACAACCGATCAGTTCGCAGGCGTGGCACCGGATGAGCACGAGGACCCGAGACCCTACTGTGAAATCATCCGCCAGTGGTCCACGTTCCACCCCGAATTCGCATTTCTGCCACGCAAGTTCAAGATCGCTGTTTGCGGTTCCGAGACAGACCGCGCGGCCATCCATGCGCATGATATCGGTGTAGAACTGGTTCCCAACGAGGCGGGCGAGATTGAGTTGAAAGTGCTGGCGGGAGGTGGTCTCGGGCGAACACCCGTAATCGGTTCCGTCATCTGTGAAAGGCTGGACAGAAAGCACATGCTGTCTTACCTGGAAGCCATTCTGCGCGTGTATAACCAACATGGGCGCCGTGACAACAAATTCAAGGCGCGCATCAAGATCCTGGTGAAGGCCATGGGCGTGGAAGCTTTTCGCGCGGCGGTTGAGCATGAATGGGAGAGTTTAAAAGACGGCCCCACGACGCTCACGGATGAAGAGTTTGAGCGGGCGGCCGGTTTTTTCAGCGCCCCGCCCTACCTCACCTACACGCGAGAAGAAGCGAACGAAGCCCTGGCGGCAGAATGTTCAAACGACCCGATCTTTGCCAACTGGGTGAAGCGCAACACACGCGACCACAAGGTTCCGGGTTATCGCAGTGTGACAATTTCGCTCAAGCCCACTGGCATGGCGCCAGGAGATATCAGCGCGGAACAGCTGGATTTGCTGGCTGACCTGGCGGACGAATATTCCTTCGGTGAAATTCGCACCACTCACCAGCAGAACCTGGTGCTCGCCGATGTGCCCTCCGCCAGATTGCATGACCTGTGGTTTGAACTGCAACGCGCGGGGCTGGCAACGGCAAACATCGGCTACCTGACGGACATGATCTGCTGCCCGGGCGGAGACTACTGCTCACTGGCGAACGCAAAATCCATTCCGGTTGCCGAGGCCATTCAAGCGCGTTTTGACGACATGGACTACGTCTACGACCTCGGCCCGCTTGAAGTGAACATCAGCGGGTGCATGAACGCCTGCGGACACCATCATATCGGACACATTGGCATCCTGGGCGTAGACAAAAAAGGCCAGGAATTCTATCAGGTCTCCGTCGGCGGCAGTCAGTCGAAGCAGGCGTCCATCGGCAACATCCTGGGCCCATCGTTCAAGCGTGAAGATATGCCGGATGTTGTAGAGCGAATTCTATCGACCTATGTCTCGCTGCGTGAGGATGAGGAAACGTTCCTCGACACCTATCGTCGGGTAGGCATTGATCCCTTCAAGGAGCGTGTCTATGCCAAAAATCATTAAGCATGGCGTCGTTTGCGAGGATGACTGGCTGCCGGTGAATGCAGAGACACCACCCGAGACGGGGCGCATCTGTACGCTGGAGCAATGGAAGAGTCTGGAAGATAAACGCGAGAGCGCGGTGCAGCTGGAGCCCGGCGATGAGCCCGAGGTACTGCTGCCATTTTTAGGCGAGCTCGCTCTGGTGACGGTTAACTTCCCGGTATTTACCGATGGTCGAGGTTTTTCCTACGCCAGGGCGCTGCGGGAAAACGGCTATACCGGCGAGTTGCGGGCCGTTGGGAATTTTATCCGCGACCAGCTCACATACCTGCGCAGGGTTGGTTTTGATGCATTCCAGATGAGCGATGAAGCCCAACTGGATGCCGCGTTGAGCAGTCTCGAGGATTTCAGCGAGTACTATCAATCCTCCATTGACCAACCACTACCGCTTTTTCGACGACGCTGAAAACCTGAAACCCTGTATCGGCTGCCCTTCGTACCGCCGCGTGTTCAAGGTGTTACGATTAGCGGGCGCTGAGGCGTGAGCAACCGCTCTGGCTTCCCTTCGGTTTGTAATCGCACACAAAAAAGCCGGCACGCGGCCGGCTCAGGTGCTCATGTGAAGCGCGCCGCTCGGGGCGTTACAGTTTCGCCTCCAACTCGGGAAGAGCATCGAACAGGTCGGCCACCAGGCCGTAGTCCGCCACCTGGAAAATCGGCGCGTCTTCATCCTTGTTGATTGCCACAATGACCTTGGAATCTTTCATGCCCGCGAGATGCTGGATCGCACCGGAAATACCAACAGCGATGTACAGGTCCGGCGCTACGATTTTCCCGGTCTGACCAACTTGCATATCGTTGGGAACAAAGCCCGCATCTACCGCGGCCCGCGAGGCCCCTATCGCGGCACCCAGCTTGTCGGCGATACCGTCCAGCAGCTTGAAGTTTTCGCCATTCTGCATGCCACGGCCGCCCGAGATCACCACTGAGGCAGAGGTCAGCTCGGGACGATCGGATTCCGCTACTTCCTCGCCAACGAAAGAAGACACGCCGGCATCGTGCACGGCGGAGATTTCCTCGGTGCTGGCGCTGCCGCCGCTATCCGCGACGGGGTCGAACGCGGTGGTCCGCACGGTAATCACCTTTTTGGCATCCGCGCTTTTAACCGTGGCGATCACGTTGCCCGCATAAATCGGGCGCTCAAAGGTATCAGCCGATTCAACCGCGGTAATGTCGGATATCTGCGCCACGTCGAGCAGGGCTGCGACCCGCGGCATGAAATTTTTGCAGTTGGCAGTAGCAGGGGCAATGATATTGTCGTAGTTTGCCCCGACTTCAGCGATCAGCAGCGCAACGTTCTCGGCCAGTTGGTGCTCATACACTGCATTGTCGGCAACCAGTACCTTGTTTACACCGGGAACGGCCGCCGCGGCTTCCGCCACTGCGCCACATCCACCCCCTGCAACCAGTACATCGATATCTGCGCCGAGACCCCCGGCCGCCGCAATCGTGTTCAGGGTAGCGGACTTCAGGCTGCTGTTGTCGTGTTCTGCGATTACCAGAGTGCTCATGAGATCACCTTTGCCTCGTTTTTGAGTTTGTCGACCAGCTGGGCAACGTCTTCTACCTTGATACCAGCCTTGCGCTCGGGTGGCGGCGCTACCTTGACCTGCGACAGGTGTTGCGTCACGGAAACGCCAAGATCGTCAGGCGTAAAAACATCCAGTGGTTTCTTTTTGGCCTTCATGATATTCGGTAGCGATGCATAGCGAGGCTCGTTCAGACGCAAATCCGTCGTTACAATCGCCGGCAGGTTCAGGCTCAGGGTTTGCAGGCCGCCGTCGATTTCACGCGTCACATTGACCTTGTCGTTCTCGACCACGACTTTGGAAGCAAAAGTCCCCTGCCCCATATTCGCAAGCGCGCCCAACATCTGTCCGGTCTGGTTGTTATCCCCGTCGATGGATTGCTTGCCCAGAATAACCAGCTGAGGCTCTTCTTTGTCGATCACCGCTTTCAACAGTTTGGCGACCACCAGGGGCTCTACAGCTCCACTGGTTTCAACCTGGATACCCCGGTCGGCACCAAGGGCCAGCGCCGTACGGATCTGTTCCTGGCAGCTTTTTTCGCCGATTGATACGGCAACTATTTCCGTCGCCGTACCGGCTTCCTTGAGGCGAACAGCCTCTTCCACAGCAATTTCGCAGAAGGGGTTGATGGCCATTTTGACGTTGTTTAGATCGACATCGCTACCATCGGCTTTCGCGCGAACCTTGACGTTGTAGTCAACTACGCGCTTAACGGCGACAAGAACCTTCATGGATTCTCCAAATAATTCTCAGGTGGGTTAGGAAAAGCAGAGGGGCGAACCAATGGCAGCGCCTCGGTGAATCTGGCGGGGTATCTTGCCGACTATTGATGCCGGGGTCAAGACCGCTCCCCTCACCCAAAACTGTGGCGCGATATTCCTGGGCGCTGCGAGCCTGACCGGCCTTATAGTTTTTATCCTTTAGAAATTATATACTTGCGCCCCTCTGATCGGCGGGCCTTACCGCGCCCCGCAAACGAAAACAAGAGGACTCTGCTGTGGAACGTGAAGCTATGGAATTCGATGTGGTCATCGTTGGCGCCGGCCCCGCGGGGCTCTCGGCTGCCTGCCGCATCATGCAACTGGCGCAGGAGAAAGAGCAGGAAATTTCTGTTTGCCTGGTTGAGAAAGGCTCGGAGGTAGGTGCCCATATCCTCTCCGGGGCGGTGTTTGAACCGCGTGCTCTCGACGAATTGTTCCCGGACTGGAAAGAGAAAGGCGCACCCCTGAACACGCCCGTGACCGGTGACAAGTTTTATTTTTACACCAGCGCCACGGGTTCAATCACCCTCCCCGGGTTCCTGATCCCCAAGCCGACCCACAATGACGGCAATTACATCGTGTCCATGGGTA
>CAZFJQ010000033.1:0-18094 GCA_964519755.1 uncultured Halioglobus sp. | reverse complement strand
TTCCTGATCCCCAAGCCGACCCACAATGACGGCAATTACATCGTGTCCATGGGTAACGTGTGTCGTTGGCTTGCGGAACAGGCTGAAGAACTGGGCGTGGAGGTGTACCCGGGGTTTTCCGCCGCGGAAGTCCTTTACGACGATGACGGTCGGGTAAAAGGCATCGCAACTGGCGATATGGGCATCAGCGCCACCGGCGAACACAAAGACAGCTACACGCCCGGCATGGAGCTGCACGCGAAATACACACTTTTTGCGGAAGGCTGCCGCGGACACCTGGGGAAAGAACTGATCCGCAAGTTCGGCCTGGATGAGGGTAAGGACCCACAGCACTACGGCATTGGCATCAAGGAAATATGGGAGATCTCGCCGGATAAACACGAGGAAGGTCTCGTCGAGCACGGCCTGGGCTGGCCCCTTAGCCAAAACAGCGCGACTGGCGGCGCCTTTCTGTACCACGCTGAAAACAACCAGGTCTACCTGGGCCTGATTACCGACCTGAACTACAGTAATCCGCACCTGAGCCCCTACGAGGAATTTCAACGCTGGAAGCATCACCCTTCCGTCAGCAAGTACCTGGAGGGCGCCAGCCGCGTGGCCTACGGTGCACGCGCCATCACCAAAGGCGGGTTCAACTCGCTCCCGAAAATGTTCTTCCCGGGTGGATTACTCATTGGCTGTGACGCGGGAACGCTCAACTCCGTGAAAATCAAAGGCAACCATACCGCCATGAAAAGCGGTTTACTGGCGGCCGAGTCTGTCGTCGAGGCGCTGTCCATGGGTGACGCTGCGCCGGCTGTTCTTGAAACCTATGCCGGGAAGGTTGAAAGCTCCTGGCTACATGACGAGCTCTACACGACGCGGAATTTCTCCGGCTTCATGCACAAATTCGGCTTTATGCTCGGCTCTGCCATGGTGTGGATAGATCAGACGATCTTTGGCGGCAAGCTGCCGTTCACGCTCAACGACAGGACGCCCGACTACGCCACCATGAAACCCGCAGCGGAGTGCAGCGAGATTGATTACCCCAAGCCGGACAACAAGATCAGTTTCGACAAGCTGTCATCCGTGTTCCTCTCAAACACCAACCATGAAGAGGATCAGCCCTGCCACCTCACGCTGATTGATCCAGACATACCCATTGAGAAAAATCTGCCAATCTATGACGAGCCGGCTCAGCGGTATTGCCCCGCCGGGGTCTATGAAGTGGTGGAAGACCAGGGCGGCAAGCGCTTCCAGATCAATGCACAAAACTGTGTGCATTGTAAAACCTGTGACATCAAGGACCCGTCCCAGAATATCCTCTGGGTTACACCCGAGGGATTTGGTGGGCCGAACTACCCGAACATGTGATGTCGTCGTGACAGCTCTGCTTTCAGGTCAGGGGGAATGTCATTTTCCCTGATCGAAGCACTGTCCCGTCACCCTGCTCCAGGGCCATGTCTACCAGCCTGTACCAGGCGGGCCGGGCGAATAGCGCAGACAGCCCATGTTCGAGACGCACTGCCGCTATATTACCCACAGCGGGCTCCAGAAACAGCGGATGGCTTTCGCTGACATCAACGATCTCGCCGGTGTTCAATGCACAACAAAGCACCTGCTCTCCATTCTGTTCCCGAAATTCTGCATCCGTGACCACCAGCGGGTGCAGTTCAACGCTGATCCGCCACTTCTCGACCGGGGTAACGAGATAGTAGTCACCGTCCTCCTCCCTGCGCAGTATGGATGCGAAGAGTCGCACGAGAGCCTCTCTCCTGATCTCACCGCCATCGTGAAACCAGACACCGTCAGCGCGTATGAAAATGGGTATATCCCCTGAAAGGGGCGGGTTCCACAGGTGCAGCGGTGGTTTCGGGATATCCCGCACCTCGCGTAACTTTTTCTCGAAGCTCTCGAGCTTATCGTCTGTCATGCTGATGCACCGCAGGTTACGACACTAAGGGGACGTCCGGCACAGGCACCGGTATCGGCTCTTTCAACCGCAGTCGCCAATGAGGCGAACATTGATAACTCCTTTGATCGCGCGCATGCTCTCAAGGATTTCATCGGTCATGCCACCACTGATATCGATCAGGTTATAGGCAATCTGCTCGCGACTCTTGTTCAACATGTCGATTACGTTGATGTCTGCGTCAGCCAGGATCGAGAGAACATGACCCAGTATTTTCGGCACATTTTCGTTGGTGATCGACAGTCTGCAACCCGTTACACGCTCAAGCTGCAAGGTTGGAAAATTCACAGCGTTACGAATATTGCCGTTCTCAAGAAAGTCACGTAACTGGTCAGCTACCATGATGGCACAGTTGTCTTCGGCCTCCTCGGTGCTCGCCCCGATATGGGGCATGAGGATAACATCGTCGCGCCCGATTAGCTCCGGCGTGGGAAAATCCGCAATATATGAGCGCAGTTTGCCGCTATCGAGCGCAGCAAGCAGCGAGGGCTGATCGACAATCTCCTGGCGTGCAAAATTCAGCAGGCACGTACCGGACTGCATCGCACCCAACAACTCCGCGTTAATTAATCCACGTGTTTGCTCCAGCACCGGCAAGTGCAGGCTGATAAAGTCGCAGCGTCCAAAAAGCCCGGAGAGTGTATCAGCCTTACGTACCTGACTGGAGAGTCGCCAGGCCGCATCCACGGACAATGCAGGGTCGTATCCTATGACGTCCATACCCAGGGTCAGGGCCATTTCCGCAACGAGTGACCCGATGGCCCCGAGCCCGACCACCCCCAGAGTCTTGCCGACAAGCTCCTTGCCCTTGAACTGCTTCTTGTTCGCCTCGAGAACACGGTTCAGCTCTGCACCATCACTGATGTTGTCCAGGGTGCGCACGTAGTCAATGCCGGCGACGACGCCACGTGAACCCAGGAGCAGCCCTGTGGCGACGAGTTCCTTGACCGCATTCGCATTGGCGCCCGGCGAATTGAACACCGGGATACCGCGTGCAGTGCACGCTGCTACGGGAATATTGTTTACACCGGCCCCGGCTCGCGCAATCGCGAGAACCGAACCCGCAATATCCTTTTCGGCCAGTTTATGACTGCGCAACAAAATTGCTTCCGGGTGAATAAATTCGCTGGCAATCTCGTAGCGATCCCGGGGCAACCTTTCCAGACCCTTCAAGGATATCTGGTTCAAACTCAGAATTTGTCTCGCCATAAAACCCTCGACCGCTCCGACTATAAAACGTTGATTTCGGCTGCATCGCGCAAGCCAGCGCGATAGGCGGCGTCAACGAGAGCGCCATATTCACCGCCGATCTGATTCTGAACCTGCTCCTGTTCTTCCGGGGAAAGTGCATCGTAAGCACCCGGGTGTACTCTCGCCAGCTCAAAAACCACGGCATCGCCCTGCGCTGTCAGGACATAATCGCTACTCGCACCGGCCTCCGGAGCCGGTAGCTCAAATACACGCTCGAGAACCTCGGGAGTCACTGAAAAGCTGCGACGTCCGGCCGCCAATTCCACCTGCCACTCATACCCGAATTCCTGCGCGAGCACATCAATCCCTGTTCCGCCCCTAAGTCGGGCAAGCACTTCCTCCGCGGCTTGTCGCGTCGCTTCCCGGGTACGCTGTTCCAGAATAGCGGCGACGATTTCTTCTCGCACGGTATCGATTGACTGTACCTCGGGCAGGTTGTGTTGTTTGGCATGCGCCACAACAAAATGATTATTCCCCAGTTCAATCACCTCACTGTTATGGCCGTCGACCAGCACTTCCTCGGAAAAAACTGCCTCGCGCAAGGCGGCATTGCTGAATAATCCCGAGTCTTCATTGCGCGCAACTCCCTTGATCTGCTCAACTTCCAGGCCCAGTTCGCGGGCCGGCCGTTCCAGGTTTTCCGCGTTAAATGAAAGATCGCGCAATTCCTCCACCACACTGACCAACTCGACACGCGCCGCGTCCGCCTGGAGAGTTTCCTCCAGTTGAGGGCGCAGCTCTTCCAGCGTGGCTTCTTCGGTTATTCTGCGATCTGTCAGAAGTACAATATGCGTGCCCGCATCTGTGGCAAACGGCTCAGAGACCTCACCCGGCTGCAACTCCGCGATAACGCTTTCCATCTTCTCGGGAAATGCGTTCCCACGCGAAACGCCCAATTCACCGCCCCTGCGCGCACTGCCGATATCATCGGAATATTCGGCGGCCACATCGGCAAAGTCTTCTCCAGCCTCGATTTTCGCCAGCGCTTCGGCTATGCGTGCTTCTCCCGACTCACTATCGGCATCCTCTATCAGGATGTGCGACACGCTGTGTTCGGTGACGGCTTCGAAGTCGTGCCTCGCCAGTTCATAGGCCTCGCTTACTGCCTGCTCATCAACCGGCTCGCGAAAATCCTCAAGCCGCACCTCGATGTATTGCACGTCCACCGTTTCCTCGCTCATAAAATCGGGCTGATTCTGCTGGTAATAGCGCTCGATCTCAGCGTCATCGATATCGGTGTCGACCGCGACCTTGTCGCGCGGAATGGAGAGGTAGCGGAAATCCCGTTGTTCGTTGATAAGCCTGGCATTCAGCGCACGCTCGCCCGGAGTAGCAAAATCACTGCCCGCAAGCCCCGTGCGCGCCTGACTGACCAGGAGGTCGCTGCGCAACGTGTTCTTGAAGTACCCGGGGGTGAAACCGTTGTCGGAAAGAAGCTGCTTATAGCGCACGGGTGAAAAGGCGCCGTCTACCTGGAACTGCTCCATCGAAGCGATAGTTGCGCCGATCGTCTCCTCTGAAATGGAGAGATCGAGGTCGAGGGCAGACTGGGTCAACAGCTTGCGGTTTACAATCGTTTCGACCACCCGCGGTCGGATGCGGGACTCCTCCAGCAGGGCCGGGTTGAAGTTATCTCCCATCCTGTTGATCAGACGTCGCTGCTCCGCCGTGATGGCCCGCTGCACCTCCTGCGCGTCGATTTGCTCGCCGTTCACTTCAGCGACACTGTTGCTACCGCCGCCTAAAAGAATCGACTCGAGGCCAAAAATCGAGAACGAAACAACAATAAGTCCCACCACGATTTTTGCGGCGGTTCCCTGGGCATTACGGCGAATATTCTGGAGCATACTGGTACCCGTAGTAATAAAAAAAAAGCGCACAAAAGTGCGCCTTTACTGACTGAGTGGACTCTGTTTCAGTAAGTCCCGGCGCGTATTACCGTGAAGGCATACGACCGTATCGAACTGACGTCAGGAATTTACCGCGTCTTTAAGGGCCTTGCCCGCTTTAAAGCCCGGCACGTTGGATGCGCTGATCTGTATTGCCGCACCGGTCTGCGGATTGCGCCCGGTTCGAGCATTACGGTGTTTGACAGAGAACGTGCCAAACCCTACCAGCGAAACCTGGTCGCCTTTTTTCAGGGCGTCCGTAATACCATCGACAACAGCGTCCAGGGCCCGACTGGCAGAAGCTTTCGGCAGATCGGCAGCTTCGGCAATGACGTCTATCAGTTCAGTTTTATTCACACTTGTCCCCTTCGAATCAAAATTGAGATTTCAGAATTACATGGAATCCGGGCTGCGCCCCATAACCAACCTTGCGCTTGATACCGACACTCAAGCTGTATGGCCATGCGCAACCCTAAGATACGTCGTACACTTATGCCCGGACTTTATACCAGAGGGTAAAGCCCGGTCAACAATGATCGCTGCCATCAGTGCGTATTTATCCGGTTTTTTTCGTCGGCATCCCCGTCGGTCGCGCCGGCATGGGCACCCGCCAGAAACTCTTCATCACTCAGGGGTTCCGGCATGTGTTCCAAGGCTATCGCGAGAACCTCATCAATCCATTTGACCGGACGGATACTCAAGTCGGCCTTGATGTTGTCCGGGACTTCCTTGAGATCACGTTCATTCTCGTTGGGAATAACCACGGTTTTTATGCCACCCCGACGTGCTGCCAACAACTTTTCCTTCAACCCGCCTATCGGTAATACCTCGCCACGCAAAGTAATTTCACCGGTCATTGCAACATCCGCCCTCACCGGTATTCCGGTCAGCACAGACACCAACGCTGTACACATTGCCACGCCCGCGCTGGGGCCGTCCTTGGGCGTCGCTCCCTCGGGAACGTGTATGTGCACGTCGTGCTTTTCGTGATAAGTCGATGGGATGCCCAGCATCTGCGATCGGCTGCGGACAACAGTGGTCGCCGCTTGTATCGACTCCTGCATGACGTCGCCCAGAGAGCCCGTCTTCACATGGCGGCCCTTACCCGGCACGGCCACCGCTTCTATGGTCAACAGCTCTCCGCCCACGGACGTCCAGGCAAGCCCGGTGACCTGGCCAATCTTGTTCTCTGCTTCAGCGATGCCGAAATTGAACTTCCTCACGCCGAGCAGATCGGGGAGCATCTCTGGCGTTATCTCGGCACCTGACTCCGCCTCTTCCAGCGTTATGGCCTTGACCATCTTGCGGCAGATCTTCGCGATTTCCCGTTCCAGCGACCTGACGCCCGCCTCGCGTGTGTAATAGCGGATTACGTCGATAATGGTCTGCTGACTCAGGGTGAGTTCATCACTCTTGAGACCGTTCAGGCGCACCTGTTTGGGCACCAGGTAGCGCTGGGCGATATTGACTTTCTCGTCTTCCGTGTAGCCCGGTATGCGGATAACTTCCATTCGATCGAGCAACGGACCGGGAATGTTCATGGTATTGGAAGTACAAACAAACATGACATCCGAGAGGTCGTAATCCACTTCGAGGTAATGATCGTTGAACGCATGGTTCTGTTCGGGGTCAAGCACCTCAAGCATCGCCGACGCAGGGTCACCCCGGTGATCCATGCCAATCTTGTCTATCTCATCCAGCAGGAAAAACGGGTTGCGCACACCGGCCTTGGCCATCTTTTGCAGTAATTTTCCGGGCATGGAGCCAATGTACGTGCGCCGGTGCCCGCGAATCTCCGCTTCGTCCCTCACGCCGCCCAGCGCCATACGCACGAACTTGCGATTGGTCGCCCTGGCGATTGACTCACCGAGAGAGGTTTTACCCACACCGGGGGGGCCTACCAGGCACAAGACGGGGCCCTTGACCTTGCGCACACGCTTTTGCACCGCGAGATATTCCAGGATGCGGTCCTTCACCTCTTCCAGGCCGTAGTGGTCCTCGTCGAGAATGGTGGATGCCCGTCGAAGATCGTGTTTCACCTTACTGCGCTTGGACCACGGTACGCTCACCATCCAGTCGATATAACTGCGCACAACGGATGCCTCGGCAGACATCGGAGACATCATTTTCAACTTGCCGAGTTCCGCCTCGGCTTTCTCCCGCGCCTCGTCGGGCATCTTTGCCGCAGTTATGCGCGACTGCAGTTCGTCCAGTTCATTGGGCGCTTCATCCATGTCGCCCAGTTCTTTCTGAATAGCCTTCATTTGCTCATTCAGATAGTACTCGCGCTGGCTCTTCTCCATTTGTTTCTTGACGCGACCACGAATCCGTTTCTCCACCTGGAAAAGGTCGATTTCCGCTTCCATGAGCCCCATCAGGTGCTCAAGCCGCTCACGGATATCCGGTATCTCGAGAATCCGCTGTTTCTCATCGAGATCGACACTCATATGAGCCGCAATGGTGTCAGCCAGACGGCCCGGATCGTCGATACCAGCGAGGGAGGTCAATACCTCGGTCGGCACTTTCTTGCTGAGGTTAACGTACTTCTCGAACTGGTTCACCGTGGAACGCAGAAGTGCCTCTACCTCCTTCTCCGGTATATCTTCGCTGACAATTTCCCTGACGCTCGCCACCGCAAAACTGGCGGAATCATCGACATCTGAAACAGCGGCACGATAGCCGCCTTCGACCAGCACCTTGATGGTGCCATCGGGCAGCTTCAGTAGCTGGAGAATGTTTGAGACAGTGCCCACCTGGAACAGCTCGTCGGCGGCGGGATTGTCGTCTGCTGCATCGCGCTGGGCAACCAGCAACACCTGTTTGTCATTGGCCATGGCATCTTCCAGGGCCTCGATTGACTTTTCTCTGCCTACAAACAGGGGCAGCACCATATGTGGGTACACCACGACGTCACGCAAAGGTAACAGTGGCAATTGAATTACTGAGGTTGAACCCATAAAAATCTCCGGGTTGGGCGGGGAACTCCACTACAAAAGGATATGGGGTCTCCCGACCCGGATTCCAAGCGCGCTTTCTCGCTCGGGCCACGGGTCGGATGTATCGTCAGGCCCCCGCTCATGGCGAAGCCCTCGCCGGCGCTATTCGTCTGCGGCTTTGGCCGCAGGCTCGTTGTGCTGATAAACGAGCAGAGGTTCGGAGTCACCGCGAATCACTGACTCGTCGATGACGACCTTGCTGACATCATCCCGCGAAGGGATGTTGTACATGGAGTCGAGCAGTACACCTTCCAGGATCGAGCGCAATCCTCGAGCGCCTGTCTTGCGATCCATTGCCTTCTCGGCGATCGCGCGCAAACCGTCCTCGCGGAAGTCGACTTCTACACCTTCCATCTCAAACAGCTTGCTGTACTGCTTCGTAAGGGAGTTTTTGGGTTCGGTGAGAATCTGCACCAAGGCTGCGATATCCAGCTCCTCAAGCGTCGCGATCACCGGGAGGCGACCGACAAACTCGGGGATCAGGCCATACTGCACAAGATCCTCCGGCTCCAGCTGGGAAAGAATTTCGCCGACATTGCTCTTCTCGTCTTTGCTCTTGACCTCGGCACTGAAACCTATTCCACCTTTTTCGGAACGGTTGCGAATGACTTTATCGAGGCCAGCGAAAGCGCCGCCGCAAATGAACAGAATATTGGAGGTATCCACCTGCAGGAATTCCTGCTGGGGATGCTTTCTACCCCCCTGAGGCGGCACGGAGGCTACAGTGCCCTCGATCAGCTTCAGCAGGGCCTGTTGCACGCCCTCCCCTGACACATCGCGGGTTATTGAGGGGTTGTCGGACTTACGCGAAATCTTGTCGATCTCGTCGATGTAGACTATGCCCACCTGCGCCTTCTCTACATCGTAGTCGCACTTCTGCAACAACTTCTGGATGATGTTCTCGACGTCTTCGCCAACATAGCCGGCTTCCGTCAGCGTGGTCGCATCCGCGATGGTGAATGGCACATCAAGCAGTCTGGCCAACGTTTCTGCGAGCAGTGTCTTGCCACTACCCGTCGGACCTACCAGAAGAATATTGCTTTTGCTCAGCTCGACATCTTCCCGGCCCTGGCCGTGCCGAAGTCTCTTGTAGTGGTTATACACCGCTACCGAGAGCACTTTCTTGGCGCGCTGCTGGCCGATCACGTATTCGTCGAGAATGCCGTTGATCTCGTGCGGAACCGGGAGACGATCCTGCTGGGAGGTGCTGCCGCTCTCCTGAACCTCTTCACGAATAATGTCGTTACACAGATCGACACATTCATCGCAAATAAATACAGAGGGACCCGCTATCAGCTTGCGTACTTCATGCTGGCTCTTGCCACAGAAAGAGCAGTACAGCAATTTGCCGCCATCGTCACCGGATTTTGTGGTTTCGTTACTCATGCAAACGCCCTGCGCCCAGAGGTGTCCTTTTTTGTCACTTTACAAACCTAAGATGATGTTTTTTAGCGATGTTTGCAAGCCTAAATAGGAACTAAATCACGTAATGCCTATTTATCCACCGGCGCATTGCGGCGCTGTATGACTTCGTCGATCATCCCGTATTCCTGGCTCTGCTGCGCATTCATGAAGCGATCTCTTTCCGTATCACGCTCTATCACCTCAATAGGTTGACCCGTGTGCTCGGCCAGAAGCTCATTGAGCCGTTGGCGTATGATCAGAATCTCCCTGGCCTGTATGTCGATGTCGGAAGCCTGGCCCTGGGCGCCACCGCTGGGCTGGTGAATCATGGTGCGGGCATTCGGCAGGCAGTAGCGTTTGCCCTTCGCTCCGCCAGCCAGCAGGAACGCGCCCATCGACGCCGCCTGACCGACACACATTGTGCTCACGTCTGGTTTGACGAACTGCATGGTATCGTAGATTGCCAGGCCCGCCGTGACCGCCCCACCGGGGGAATTGATGTACAGGTGAATATCCTTGTCGGGATTCTCCGACTCGAGGAACAACAACTGGGCCACGATCAGGTTTGCCATCTGGTCTTCCACGGTGCCAACGGCAAAAACCACGCGCTCCTTCAACAAACGCGAGTAGATGTCATAGGACCGCTCGCCGCGGGCAGTCTGTTCGACAACCATGGGGACAAGACCCAGGCTATTGATTCTGTTGTGGTTCTGTGCCTCAAAATAATCAGACATGGGCTCTATTCCCGGTTACATGATCTTCACGCTGGACGCCGGATCCAGCTTCCGTTGGCATCGAAAGGACGCTTACGCTTCGTTTTGTTGCTGATTGATGGCTTCCTGATAACTGCAGGGCTTCTCTGTTATCGAGGCCTTTTCAAGCAGGCTATCGACAACCTGGTCTTCCAGCACCTTGGATTCCACTGCGGCTAGCTGCTGCTGGTTGCTGTAATAGTAATCGATGACTTCCTGCGGGTTCTGATACGTGGATGCCATCTCCTCGATCGCACTGCGAACTCTCTCGGCATCGGCCTTGATTTCCTGCCTGGAAATCACCTCGGCCATCACCAGCCCCAGCTTCACGCGGCGCTCGGCATTTTCCCGGAACATGTCGTCCGGCAACAGCGAGTCCAGATCGAGGTCCTGGTTTGCCGCACCACCAAACTGCTGGAACATTTGATTACGCATGGCGGAAATTTCCTGTTGCAACAGTGCCTTCGGCACCTCGACGCCCTCGTGGGCTTCGAGCAGCGCATCCATCACCTGCTGCTTGACCTTGGCCTGGATGGCGTTATTCAACTCACGCGCCATGTTCTCCGCCACTTCCGCGCGAAACTGCGCCTCACCGCCGTCTTCTACACCGTATTTCGCGAAAAGTTCTTCGTCGAGCGGTGCCGGGACCATTTCCTGAACACTGTTCACCTTGACTTTGAATTCCACGTCGGCCCCTTTCAGGGCCTCGTCGTGATAGTCGTCAGGAAAGCGCAGCGACAACACCTTTTCGCTGCCGGCCTCCATACCGACGATGCCGTCTTCAAATCCGGCAATCATGCGCCCGGAACCCAATTCGAGGTCGCTGCCTTCGGCGCTGCCGCCATCAAAAGGCTCGCCGTCTCGTGTGCCGACGTAGTCGATATTGACCTTGTCGCCTTCCTCGGCGGCGCGCGCCGCTTCCTGCCAACTGCCCTGCTGGCGCCTGAACACCTCGATAATTTCATCCACATCGCTGTCGCTGACCTCGGCGACAAGCCGTTCGACGGAGAAATTCTCCAGCTCGACAAGCTCGACTTCCGGGAACACCTCGAACGTTGCCACATACTCCAGGTCTTTCCCCGGGTCGATGTTGCGGGCTTCGATGCTCGGCTGCCCCGCGGGTCGCAACTGCTCCTGTGCAACAGCCTCCTGGAAGGACTGGCTCATCACTTCTCCCAGGACTTCCTGCCGTACCCCGGCGCCGAAGCGTTGGCGCATCACCTTCATCGGCACCTTGCCCGGGCGGAATCCCGGCAAACGAACATTGCGCGCCGCTTTGAGCAAGCGATTGTCCACTTCACCGTCGACTCGCTGGGCAGGCACGCCTACCGTCAGGCGCCGCTCAAGGCCCGATGTCGTCTCGATAGAAACCTGCATGATATTCCCTCTGTTTAGATGGCTGGCGCCCCTGTCATCAGCCAGAGCCAGCCCGGGTCATGCATGCCATGACTCCGATGAAATTGCCTGAAAAGTGGTGCGGAAGGAGAGACTCGAACTCTCACGCCTTTCGGCACTGGAACCTAAATCCAGCGCGTATACCAATTTCGCCACTTCCGCATTCGGACAGCGCCCGCCTGTCACCTAGAAGCTATATCACACAAAACTTCTAACTGGTTGAAAAACCAACGAACACAGACATTTGAAAACAGTCTCTACAGGCTTGTCGCAAGGGCGGGGAGTTTGCCACAAAGCCCCGTACCCTTCAACAGCAAAACGCCCTCTCCACCTATGATCTGCCGCTTTCTACCGCGGCCTGGGCACGCGCCCGTTTCCGGACTTTCAACCGGTGAGACAGGCAGGGTCGAACGCGTATTCGCCTCGCAGCCAGGCGGCGACTTCCTGCGCACCCGGGCCGCTCAGGCTGGCATACTCCCCGGCAAGCACCCGGCGCTCAGGCTGCCCGATTTTTGTCAGGCCCTCACATTCAAAGCGCGTTCGGTCACGTTGCAGAAGGTCCCAGAATTCAACACCCAGTAGTGAAGCAAGGGTCTCGTCGTGCAACGGCTCCTCCCGGTACAGCTTCACCAGCCCGGCAAGCGCGGGCAGCGAGAGCATGGCCTGATTCATCGGGTTGCAAAGGTGCCCCCTCAGCAGGGGGCGAAGTGCTGTCGAGCGGCCAGACAACGGCGACGTGTAGAGAAAATTACTCCGCGTTGCCCCATCGTTTACGGGATAGTTATCCCAGAGCACAACGGCCCGGCCCAGTTCGACAGTGATTGCCCGAATATCAGCCTCGCAGATAGAGGATGAACAGACCGCGTTGCCTGTCCAGAAAACATCTGCCGCCGCCGGTAATGCCCTGCCAAGCGTCGACCAGTAGTCGCGGGGCATTTCCCCGAAATGCTGCTCAAGCGCCGGGTCAAAAGAATAGTAGGTCGGGCAGACCAGCAACCTCGTATCGGGCAACCAGTGCGCGATGTCCTCGACAATTTCTGCCTGACGCTCCGCCAGAACGTCGAGAGAACCCGGCATATCATCGAACAGCACAGCCAGTAATGGGGCATCCAGCTCAGACAGCCTGCCGATTTTCTCCCGCAACTGCCGGCGCTGCACAGCACCGTAGTTCCGATACAGTTCAAAGGGTGACAGCCCTACACCCCAGGCAATCCCGGCGGACGCGTAAGCCGCGGAGAGTGCCCTGAGCTCCCGCCACTGCGCCTCGGGCCAGTGCTCTGGCCAGCGACGCCGCAGCCAGGGGTCATCCTTGGGACAGTAGAGACAGGTATTAAGCCCCGAGGCTGCAAGAAATTCAGCGTACAGTAGCCGTGTAGCATGCTGCCAGGGGCGGCCGTAAAAGCCCTCGACAATGCCGCAGAGAAACCCTTCAGGAGCTGAAATTGGAAGCATAGAATCCAAATAGTTATAAGATTTCCATCTTATATAGCAAATTACTATAAAAACGAGGCAAGTTGATGTGGAAAATTACCACTATTGAGCGATACTAGGGGCGTGGCTGCCTATCCCCTAGCTTTATCGGGTAACCACAGGAGCAGAGTCTGCTCCATAACGGAAGCAATTCCTTTATGTTTCACTCCTAATGGTCTTGGTGGGTCCCTTTCGGGACCCATTTTTTTTGCTGGCATGTCACCCGAAACCTCACTGGAGCAACGCGTTGGATTGCGCCGTACACCTCACTCAAAGGCGTATCTTACATTGTGTGGGTGGGCCTTTCTGATGTCAGTGAACCCGCCAGGTGATTCTCAATCTTGGCGTTAGCGGCAGCATCCTGCTCGCTGAACTGCACGCCTATACCTGCCGTTCGGTTGCCCTGCGCGCCGCGGGGAGTGACCCAAACCACCCTTCCGGAAATCGGTATCTTTTCCACTTCGTCCATCAGCGTAAGCAACATGAAAACCTCATCGCCGATGTCGTAGGTTTTATTGGTGGGCACGAACAACCCCCCATTTTTCAGAAACGGCATGTAGGCAGAGTACAGCACTGCCTTGTCTTTGATCGTTAACGACAATATGCCATTGCGACTGTTCGGTCTGGAATCATTCATCCGCCACATCCCCTGCGTGCGCTGTCCAGATACTATCACCAAGGTTCACAGTGCCCAACTCCCTATGGCATTTTGACAACATTTGGTCAACCAACAGCTGCTTGCCGGGGTTGGCACCGGCGCTGATGGCGCGCTGTATGCTCCCCACTTCGTCCAGCAGGTGGAAAGCGGCCCTGCCAGCGTTGCTCATGAGCACCTGGGGCGGTAGAAAGCGGATCAGCCGCCGCAGCTCCGCGGCCAGTTGATACAGGAATTCCCCGGGGTCAAAGTCACTCCACAAGTTCCAGACTTGCGGGACAAGCGCGCTTCCTGCGAGCACAGCGCGCAACGCCAGCCTGCGCTTGAGCGCAATATCAACGCCGCCGGAGTCCGCGAGTTTTCTTGCGCGCAACGGGCTGCCTCCGGCAAGCTCGAGCAAGCGCTCGGTTTCACTGTTGTCCCCCAGTGATCCAGCGAGCCATTGCAGGCTCTGCTCACGCGTCGGTGCGGGCAAACGCATCATCTGACAGCGCGAACGTATGGTCGCGGGTACATTGTGCAGACGATCGCATACCAGTATCACATGCGTACCGCTGGACGGTTCTTCCAGCGATTTCAGCAGGGCATTGAAACCGTTGGCGTTAAGGCAGTCCCCGGGGGAGAACACCAGTACCTTGGTCGTGCCAAATGTTGCGGTCCCATGCGTAAATTCAATGGCTCCACGCACCTGCTCTATGCGAATGAAGCGGCTGCTTTCCAGCGGCTCAACCCACAGCATGTCCCCATGATGGCCTGCCGCACTGAGTTCACAGGCATGACACTCACCGCAGTTCAGACCTGACTCGGGGTGAGCACACAACAGCATTCTGGCCAGGGCCAGCGCAAAATCTGCTTTACCGGTATCGTTCGGGCCCGCCAGCAGCAAAGCATGCGGAATTTGTTCTGCTGCATACTGCTCGTTGACCCGCGCCCATTGCGGCGCTTGCCAGGGTAGCGGTGCACTACGGGCGGGATGGCTACTTGTAGTCATTCAACCCTGCTCGACGGGCATGCCAGCAGGCCAGTAATTCGTCGCTCAACGCTGTCAGCTTTTGTTCTATGCTATCGAGCGACTGACCTGCATCAATGATGCGATAGCGCCCACTCGAAGATTCTGCCAGTTCCAGGTAGCGTTCGCGGACCCGCTCGAAAAAAACCCGGTGTTCTTTTTCTATTCGGTCCAGGTCTCCCCTTTGACGTGCCCGCGCCAGGCCCACCTCCACTTCCACATCAAGCAGCACAGTGACATCCGGGCGCAATTCACCCTGCACAAGATTCTCGAGTTGCTGGATAAAGGTATTATCCAGGCCACGCCCGCCGCCCTGGTACGCATAGGTGGCATCGGTAAAGCGATCAGACAAGACCCAACGACCCGCATCAAGAGCCGGCCTCACGACCTCATCCAGGTGCTGAGCCCTGGCTGCAAAAATCAGCAGCAACTCTGTCTCTGCACACATTGGCGCATCGCCCACTCGCAGCAAAATATCGCGAATACTCTCACCAATCGCAGTGCCGCCGGGCTCCCGGGTGACCACAAGATCAACGCCGCGCGCACGCAAAGCTTCGGTCAAACACGCGATATTGGTTGATTTGCCCACACCTTCGGTGCCCTCAACCGTGATGAAAAGACCTCTGCCAGCCATGTTATTCCGCGCTTCCCGGCGACGATCGATAGTCTTTTCGCCGCTTGATCTGGTATTCACGAACTGCCCGCTGATGTTCGGCAAGCGTTCGACTGAATACGTGGCCACCATCACCCCGGGCTACAAAAAATAATGTATCGCCGGGTGTCGGATGCAATGCAGCGTGGATCGCCGCGCGCCCTGGAAGCGCTATGGGCGACGGCGGCAGACCATCGTGCCGGTAGGAATTATAGGGGTTGCCCGCATCTTCCAGGTGACTGCGGCGTAAATTGCCATCGAAGGCGTCGCCGAGCCCATAAATGATTGTCGGATCAGTTTGCAGGCGCATCCCGCGCTGCAGGCGTCGTACGAAAACGCCCGCAATCTCACCTCGCTCCGCTGCCAACCCGGTCTCCCGCTCAATTATTGAGGCCATTATCAATGCCTCATAGGGCGTTGCATAGGGGAGTTGTTGCGCACGCGCCTGCCACTCTTCATCCAACACTTTACGCATGGTATCTCGCGCCCGCTCCAGAATACTGATGTCCGTGGCGCCACGCGTGTACTGATAACTGTCAGGAAAAAACCAGCCCTCCGGATTCGTATAGGGCGCAACCAGTTCCAGAACTCCTGGATCATCGGTACCACTGATAACCTTTCGAAGTTTTTCTTCATCTCCCATGATCTCAATGGCACGCGCGAGCGTGATTCCCTCGGGCAGGGTGATCTGGTATTGAAGCACATTTCCTTGCTGCAATAGTGTGAGGAGATAGGCCCCGTTTGTATAGGGTGGAATCCAGTACTCGCCCTGCTTTATCGCCTGGTCCGCACCTGTAAAACGACCGTACGCGATCAACAGTGCGGGGTGCTTCAGTACGCCTTCTGCATGCAGCTCATCGGCGATGCCACGCAATGTCTCACCCGGTTGTACGGTCAGGATATAGCCATCGGCGCCGATTTGCAGCGGCTCCTCCCATAGCCGCAACATCTGCATCGAACCCAGGGTGGAAGCGACGACAGCGACCAGCAGCAGAACCAGCACGTAGCGGGTCAAGGTAATTCACCCATGTAGGCAGCAAACAGTGCAGCACAAACGGGATGATCTGCCCAGGTGGCACCGGCATAGGCCGCAACAGGTCTCAAACCATACAGCGCGTTGGTGTAAAACACCTCCTCCGCCTGCGCAATGTCGCTGGGCAGGATTCTTGATTCGGCAACCGTGTACCCAAGCGCGGGCGCCCAGCACTGCATAACCTGTTGGCGACGAGTTCCCCGTATACCGCAGTCGTCCAACGGTGGCGTGGAAATCTGATCCCCGCGCACGATAAACACATTGCCGGTACCCACCGAAACCACATCACCGGTCTGCCCGAGTAACAACGCATCATCCACCCCTTGCTCACGGGCATCGAGAGCACACAGGACCTGTTCAAGTCTGTTGAGGTGCTTGAGGCCCGCCAGGGCCGGCTGTGACGCAAGCCGGATACGGCTGTCTCCCAACGCGGCCGGCGCAGCCATCTGCGTCGGGTCATGCAGCATTCGCGTGGCCTGCACAACAACTCTCGGCTCCGGTTCCCGAGGTGGCGTATAGCCTCTCGGGCCTGCACCTCGGGTCACGGTCAGCCGCAGGGAGACATAGCGCCACCCTTTGCCGGCAATCTCCAGGCATGCGGTTGCCAGGCACTTCTCGATCAGTGCCACGCCCCTCGGAAAACGGAGCACCTGCAGCCCCCTGTCGAGCCGCGCCATGTGCAGGGAAAGATACAAAGGCTTCGCATCTATCAAAAGAAGGGTTTCAAAGAGGCCATCGCCAAAATCCAGGCCTCTGTCCGGCAGCGGCAACTGCGTGATCGCCGCGCCATTCAGCCAGATCAAGCTATCATCCGGCACAGTGAGGTGAACTCAGTCCAGCCTGCGGAAAAGCAGCGACCCGTTGGTTCCACCGAACCCGAAAGAATTGGACAGCACGCTATGCACTTCAATCTCCTGAGCGTTGTGAGGCACGAAATTCAGGTTGCAGCCTTCTTCCACGTTGTCGAGGTTGATCGTGGGCGGTGCGACCTGGTCACGCAGGGCGAGTACAGAAAAAATGGCCTCCACCGCACCCGCTGCGCCGAGCAGGTGGCCGATCATGGATTTTGTCGAACTTACCGCCACTTTACTGGCGCAACTGCCCATGACCGATTCTATAGCGCGACTCTCGGCGACATCTCCGGCGCCCGTGGAGGTTCCATGCGCATTGATATAATTGATTTTCTCCAGTGGCATGCCCGCGTCCCTGATCGCATTCCGCATCGACAATGCAGCCCCGCGACCATCTTCGGGCGGCAGTGTCATGTGATGGGCGTCGCCGCTCATGCCGAAACCGATGACCTCCGCGTAGATGTTCGCACCGCGTCGTCGCGCCTGCTCATACTCCTCGAGCAGCATCACCCCGGCGCCATCGCCCAACACAAAACCGTCCCGGTCTCTATCCCATGGCCGCGAGGCCTGTTCCGGTGCGTCGTTGCGCGTTGACAGAGCGCGCGCCGCGGAAAATCCGCCCAAGCCTACCGGCGTGGTCGCCATCTCCGAGCCGCCTACCAACATAGCATCAGCATCATCCTGGGCGATGAGCCGTGCACCGAGACCTATGTTGTGCGTGCCAGACGTGCAGGCCGTCACCATGGCCAGATTCGGCCCCTGGAGATTGTATTTCACAGAGAGATT
>CAZFJQ010000032.1:0-38127 GCA_964519755.1 uncultured Halioglobus sp. | reverse complement strand
GCGTCGACCGCGAGACCGGCGAGACCTTCGACGACAACGTTAACACCGAACAAACCACCGCTGCGCGGCTGACCTGGCGTTACGAGTTTGAAAACGCCTACATCCAGCCTTCGGTGTTCTACCAGGATCTGGAAATGGACGGCAAGCCGAACTACTACGGCCCGAAGAATGAGTTCGAACAGCCGGCCCTGTTCGATGCCCCCGAGCCCTACGAGGATCAGTTTACGATGAGTAACCTGACCTACGGGCACAGCTTCAGCGGTGTGGACCTGCTGGCGAGCCTCTCCTACATCGAGCGGGAGACGGAGAACACCGAAGACATTACCGATGCCAGGAATGATCTGTTCGCCGGAAACTTCGGCCTGGCGCTCGTGCCTGTATTTGCCGACGAGGCCGTAGACCTTGATGACACGACCTTCGAGGCGCGCATGAATTCCAACAACAATGAGCGTCTGCACTGGCTGGGCGGCATTTACTATAAGGATTCCGAGGCCGATGCGGGCTATCGCATGCAACGCGGTTTCGATCCTGCCATCAACCCCGCCGGGCTGGCCAATACGCAGGACAAACGTACCTACGAGGAGTACGCCGTTTTCTCCGAAGTGACCTGGGAGTTTCTCGAGAACTTCTCGCTCACTTTGGGTGGCCGTTACCTCGACTACACCTATGAGCAGTTCAAGGAAGACTGGGGCCTCGCCTTCAGTGGCGGGCCGCGTGAGACCGCCAACCAGCTTGACCTGTCTATCTCCGATCAGGAAGTACAGGGCAAGCTCACAGGCACCTGGCACTACACGGAAGACAGCCAGCTGTATGCGACGGTATCCAACGGGACACGGCCTGGCGGCGGTAACCGCACGGTGCCGCGCAGCACTGATCCGGCGGACACTATCGCGTTTGCCTGTAACCAGGATCTCAACGCCCTGGGTATCTCGGGTACGCCCGACAGCTTTGCCGGTGATGAGGTCGTGAACTTCGAGTTCGGCTGGAAGGCGACCCTCTCGGATGCCGTGCGCTTCAACGGCGCCATCTACCAGATGCAGTGGGATGATATCCAGCAGGTGGTCACCACCAGCGGCACCTGTGGGGTGAACTTCACCACCAACATCGGTGAGGCGGAAACCCAGGGCGCGGAGCTGGAGTTGCTGGCGGCGGTTACCGAGAACTTCACCGTGAGCCTGGCTGCCGGTTATACCGAGGCCGAGTTCCAGGACGACGTACCGCAGGCAGGTATCCAGGCGGGCGACCAGCTTGCCGACGTGCACGAGTGGACGGCCAACGTCACGCTGGACTACGTGATCCCGGTGGATAGCGGCGAGTTTTTCACGGTCGCCAACTACAATTACGTTGATGAGACCCTGGAACTGGCTGGTAAGCCCGGCGATGATATCTCCGGTAACGGTATCATTTCGGGCAACAGCAAGCCGGACTACGGCATTCTCAATCTGCGCGCAGGTTTCACCAGTTCCGACAACTGGGAGTGGGTGCTCTACGTGGAAAACGTGACAGACGAAGAGGCCATCTACAGCTACAGTGATGCCCTGGCCTTTAACCTGACGAACTATGACCGCACGGTGCGTAATCGTCCGCGTACCTTCGGCACGTCTTTCACCTACAACTTCTGAAGTGCCTGGCGCGGGCTTGCCCGCGCGTGAGTGAACCAGGCCCGGTGCGCGAGCGCCGGGCCTTTTTTATGCGCTCATTTGGCCGCGGCCAGCGCCTGTTCGATATCCGCCAGGATATCGTCCACATGCTCAATGCCGATAGACAGACGCACCATGTCTTCGCTCACGCCGGCAGAGGCGAGTTCCTCCGGGTTGAGCTGCCGGTGTGTCGTGCTCGCGGGGTGGCAGGCCAGTGACTTGGCGTCCCCGATATTGACCAGCCGCAGAATCAGTTGCAGCGCGTCGATGAACCGCGTGCCCGCTTCGATGCCGCCGTCAATGCCGAAGCTGAGAATGCCGGCGGCGCGCCCATCGCAGATTTTTTTGCAGGTTTCAAAATGCGGGCTGTCTTTCAGGCCGGCGTAGTTCACCCACTTTACTTGCGGGTGATTTTGCAGGTACTTCGCCACTTTTTTCGCATTCTTGCAGTGCTGCTTCATGCGCAGGCTGAGGGTTTCCAGGCCCTGCATGATCAAAAAGGCACTGTGCGCCGAGAGGGCCGAGCCGGTGTTGCGCAGCGGCACCACACGGCAACGGCCGATGTAGGCCGCCTCGCCCATAGCCTCGGTGTACACCACGCCATGATAGGAAGGGTCGGGTGTGGTCATAATAGAGAATCGGTCAGCGTGGGCAGCCCAGTCGAAGCGGCCCGAATCGACAATAGCACCGCCGATGGTGGTGCCGTGCCCGCCGATGTACTTGGTGAGCGAGTGCACGGCGATGTCTGCGCCGAAATCAAACACGCGGCAGAGAACAGGTGTGGCGACAGTGTTATCGACAATCAGGGGCACGCCGGCAGCGTGCGCGATCTCGGCCCACGCCTCGATATCGACAACGTTGCCGGCGGGGTTGCCAATGGACTCACAGAACAGGGCGCGGGTATTCCCGTCTATGAGCGACTTTACCCGGTCGAAATCGTCGCCCCCGGCAAAGCGCACCTCAATACCCTGGCGCGGAAAGGTATGGGCGAACAGGTTGTAGGTGCCTCCGTAGAGTTGCGAGGTGCTGACGATATTGCAGCCGACCTCGGCGATCGCCTCTATCGAGTAGCGGATGGCCGCCATGCCCGAGCTGACCGCGAGTGCCCCGACACCGCCTTCGAGTTCCGTGAGGCGTTGTTCCAGTACAGCATTGGTGGGGTTCATGATCCGGCTGTAGATATTACCCGGCACAGCCAGGTTGAACAGGTCGGCGCCGTGCTGGGTATTGTCGAAGACGAACGAGGTTGTCTGGTAGATCGGCGTGGTGGCGGCATGCGTGGCGGGATCGCCGCTAAAGCCGGCGTGCAGCGCTATGGTTTCAGGCTTCATGCAGAATTCCTTGTGTGTACGGTAGGGGCTGTGCGTCGAGGGGAGAGCTTAGCAAAGTCAGGCCCACTGGCAAGGCCTGGAACCCTGGCGTTGTCAGGTGCGACCTGCCCGTCTTTCGGGTCCCCCCGCAATCCGTTGAGCTGCTCGCAGAGCGCATGTGCACCGCTGAGCACGCGGGCGGTCGGGCGCTGGATCAGGTCGGGGTCGACGAAGAACAGGCCGTTGTTGCGCACGGCCTTCAGCGCGGGATAACGCCGCCAGTCATCCAGCCACTCCGGTCGCGCCAGGCCCATGCCGGAGGCAACGATGGCATCCGGGTTCGCCAGCAGCACTGACTCAATGCTGACGCGTGGTGCGAGCGCCGGAGAATTACCAAAGATGTTCCTGCCGCCGCACAGCGCGATGACCTCTGAGATCAGGTGCTCACCGTTGACGGTTTGCAGTGGCTCGTTCCATATCTGGTAGAAAACGTCCAGCGGCTGCCGGCCACCGTAGCGATTGCGCAGTGTGCCGAGCTGCGCCTGAATACGTGCCGCCTGAGCGTCACTGATGGCCTGGGTGCCGGCAAGCTGGCCCAGCTTGCGAATGCTTTCCGGTACATCCGCCAGCTGCCGCAATTCGCTGACGTAGACTGGAATGCCCAGCCGTTCGAGCCTGGTGAGCGTTTGCATGCCGTTGCCCGAACCCCACATGAGTACCAGGTCGGGGTCCAGCGCTACGATCTCCTCGAAACTGAAGGCGTTGTAAGAGCCCACGACGGGAATCCGCTGGGCGGTTTCCGGAAAATCGCTGTAGCTCACAACGCCAACCAGTTTGTGCCCCGCGCCCGCCGTGAACACGTTCTCGACGATGTGCGGCGCGAGTGCGACGATGCGTTCGGCGGGTCTGGCAAGCTCAACGTTGCGCCCCGCGAAATCCATTACGCGCAGGGCGTGTGCGTCAGGCGTCGGCAGGCAGGCGAGCAGCAGCGCCAGCGCAAGGCAGCCGGTATAGTGTTGGCGTTGGCTCATCTGCGCACCCGGTACCCGGGCGTGATGACCGGGAACCCGCCCAGGGGATGGGTGGCGATTTCAACTTCGATGTGAAACACGTTGCGCAACAGCGCCGGGGTGAGCACCTCCCCCGGCGTGCCAAGCGCAGTCTGTCGCCCGGCATCGAGAATCAGCATCCGGTCGACTGCCCGGGCTGCGAGATTCAGGTCGTGGATAGCCAGGATCACCGCGCAGCCGCGATCGGCGAAGCCCTGCACCGCCTCGAGTATCTGTTGTTGATGCGCCAGGTCGAGCGCAGACGTCGGTTCGTCCAGCAACAGCAGTTTTCCGGCCAGTGAGTCTTCCGCGGCAATCTGGCTGAATATTCTGGCCAGTTGCGTGCGTTGCTTCTCGCCACCGGAAAGCTGTGTGTACAGTCGGTCACGCAGTGTCAGTGTGTCGGTCAGCCGCATGGCATCCATTGCAATCCCGGCATCGACGGCCGAGCCGGTTGCGTGCGGTATTCGCCCCAGTAGCACAACCTCCTCGACCGTGTAGGGAAAGTTCAGCAGCGACATTTGTGGCAGGTAGGCCAGCGCCCGGGGCAGTTCATGCGAATTCCAGTCGGACAGGGGTTTGTGGTCGAGTTCGACTGTGCCGGCTGTGGGTGGTATATCGCCGGCAATGAGCTGCAGCAGGCTGGACTTGCCCGCACCGTTTGGTCCGGCCACCGCGAGTACCTGCCCGGGAGCCAGGTCCAGGGAAATGCTGTCCAGCACGCGGGGGCCCCAGGGTGAAGCAGTCGCGTTCTCCAGGCGCAATGTGCTGCCGGCACGGCCCGCTGTTGCGTGCTCCGGGCTCATGTCTGCATCCCGTAGTGGTGTCGGTTACGCAGCAGTGAGATGAAAAAAGGCACGCCAATGACGGCGGTGATGATGCCGACGGGTAGTTCGGTGGGCGCCACCAGTACCCGGGCGAAAAGGTCTGCGCTCACCAGTAGCAGCGCGCCGGCCAACGCGCTGCACGGTAACAGGTAGCGGTGATCCGGCCCGGCCAGCATGCGCACCATGTGCGGTACGATCAGGCCGACAAAGGCGATTGTGCCCACCATGGCAACCGAGGTGCCAACGCCTATGGCGACCCAGGAAATAAGCGCGACTTTCACCCTGGCCACCGGAATTCCGAGGTGCCGCGCCTCGGATTCCCCGAGCAGCAGCGCATTCAGGGCGTTCGCGTAGCGTGGAAGTGCCAGCCACAGTGGTGCGCTGACCGACAAGGCGATGAGAAGCCGGGGATAGCTGGCCCCGTCCAGGCCGCCCATTTTCCACAAGCTTATGCGGCGCAGCATTTCGTTGTCGGCAAAAAATTCCAGCAGGCTGCCCAGCGCCCCGGCGAGGGCGGTGATCGCAATACCGGCCAGCAGCATGGTAGCCACCGAGGTGCCGTTGGCCGAGGTCGCGAGCCGATACACGAATAGAACCGCTACCACGCCACCGGCAAACGCGCCCGCGGACACCAGGGTCAAGCCGGTGTAGCCCGTGAGCAGCGTACCGCCGGTGACGATGATCAGCGCAGCACCGAGAGACGCACCGGCGGTCACGCCGATCAATGAGGGGTCAGCCAGCGGGTTGCGAAACAGGCCCTGCGTGGCGGCGCCGGTCATTGCCAGTGTCGCTCCCATCACCGCCGCGAGCAGAACCCTTGGCAACCTGAGTTCATTGACAATCAGGTCGATCTGACTGTCGGCGGACCCGACAAAGACCGTGGCGAGTGCCTGCAGCACCCGGCCCAGGGGAATGCCCACCGCGCCGCTGGCAAGACCGGCCAGCAATGTGGGTGGTAGCGCCAGGCACAGTATCACCAGCAGCGTGATCGCTCGCCGCTCGCGTTGCGAACGGGCGGAGTAATTAATAATCCACGCCCTTGCGCGCCTTGATGCCGGATGTGAAGGCATGCTTGATGTCGCGTACCTCGGAGACCGTGTCCATCGCCGCCTTGAGTTTTGCCCCGCCGCCACGACCGGTTACCACCACGCTCTGCTCGCGCGGTCGATTGCGCAGGGCCGAGATGATCTCGTCTTCCGGCAGGTAGTCGTAGGCGATCATGTAGGTGAGTTCATCGAGAACCACCAGGTCAAAGCTGGCGTCCTCGAGCATACGGGTCGCCTCGCGCCAGGTGGATTGTGCTGCCTCGATGTCGCCGCTGCGGTCCTGCGTGTCCCAGGTGAAGCCGGTGCCCATCTGGTGAAAATCCACCTCGGGGCATTTGTCCCGAACATAGATTTCTTCGCCGGAAAGCTGCTCACCCTTGATGAACTGGACCACGCCGACCTTGTAGCCGTAACCCAGTGCGCGCATCACCATGCCGAAGGCGGAACTCGATTTGCCCTTGCCGTTGCCGGTAAGCAAGACCGCGACGCCGCGCTCGGTAGCCGCCGCCTCGATAGTGGCATCCACGCTGGCTTTCTGTTTCTCCATGGCGGCCTTGTGTCTGGCGTCTTTGCGGGTATCGCTCATTGTAGTCTCCCCCGGTTGTCGCTCCGTCAGAACGCGTACTTGAGCCCCACGTAGCCCGCGGCGCCCGCTGTATTGTAGGTTGGAACCTCGGCGTAGTCTTCATCCGTGGCATTTTCCACGCGGGCGAACAGCTCCAGGCTGTGGAGCAGGGCAAAGCGTGCGGACAGGCTCAGCAGTTCGTAGTCGTCAAGTGGTGAACCGTCTACATCGACGGCATCGCGCGACAATCGCGCGTGTGCCCCGAGTAGCAGCCTGTCGTTCACCAGGCTCCAGCTCAGCCCCAGGTTGCCCATGTGCTCGGGGCGGCGGGGCCGCTGTTGGCCGTTGATGTCCTGTGAGTCGGTATAGCTGTAGTTGCCGTTCAGCGAGAGTCCTGACCCCAGGGGCAATTCCGCGATCAACTCGACGCCGGTTGATTCAGTGTCGCCGGTTTTCTGCAGGTAGCCGAAGGAATCAAAATCGTAAAAGATTTCATCGCTGATCGATTGGTCGAAGTAGGTGACCTCCAGGTGGAGGCCGTCGTCCCCATGCCAGCTCAGCGCGACATCATAGCCTTCACTGTCCTCCTCGGAAAGCCTGAAACCCTGCGCGGGCGGCCCGGTGAACTCACTCGCATTGGTGGCTATTTCGAACAGGCTGGGCGCCCGGAAGCCGGTGCCGTAGGTGGCGCGGACTTTGATCTCCCCGCCGTTCACGGGAATGAGGTACGCGCCACTCAGTCGATAGGTAGTGTGGGAGCCGAAGTCGTCATTGTCATCGTAGCGCGCGCCGGCGGTCACGAAAAAGCGGTCGCTGAATCCGCCCTGGTATTCCGCGAAATAGCCTGTCTGGTCGCGGTCCGTATCGAGAAACCCGTCGTCGATGTATTCGGTAATGGTGTCGAATCCATACACGAACTTCAGGGCGTCGCTACCTTCAAAGCTGCCGACATAGCCGCCGCGGTCGATCTGGCCGTCGAGCTTGAAACTGAACTGTCCATCGGCGTAGAAATTGCGCTTGATGTCACTCTCACTGTAGGACAGCTCATGTGTAAAGCGGCCGCTGGTGTAGTTGATTGCGGTGCGCCAGGCCTGTTGCTCGAAATCATCCGTGCAGTCATTGGAGTTGTTGAAATCCGCGCCAAAGCAACCATCGTACTCGTGGTCGCTGGTCACATCGCGCGCCACCAGCGACAGGCGCAGATTTTCCGTGGCGTTCCAGCCGAGACGCCCGTGCAGTGTGGTATTTTCGTAGCCATCATCGTCGCGGATATCGGTGTCCTCTTTACTGGCGTTGATACCGTCGGTCTCGAAATCCGCGGCGGACAGGCTGAAGTCCAGCGTACCGTTCCCGCCATTCACCGCGCCGGCGAGCTGCTGCGTGCCAAAACGACCGGTTTCCGCGCTCACGTTGCCGGATAGCCCTTCCGTGGGGACCGCGGTGGTGATATTCACCACGCCGCCCGCGTCTGCGCCATACACCAGCCCTTGCGGGCCGCGCAGTATCTCCACGCGTGCGATGCCGCTCGAAAGCAGCTGTTCGACGCGTGTTGTCGTCTGCGGTGAGGAACTGTCGGAGATGTCCATGCCATCGAGGAAAAACCGCGTGCGGTAGTTTTCTTCGCCGCGTATGCGCAGTGAGGTCACGCTCCCCGGGCCTCCCTGGTTGGAGACACCGATGCCGGGCTGGGTCCTGAGAATGTCGACCAGCGAGTTGTAGCCGAGAACTTCGATCTCCTCCCCGGTCAACACTGATACCGAGGTGCCTACCTGCCGCAGGGGCATGGGAATGCCGGAGGAGGTTACAATCACCTCTTCCAGCGCATAGTTAACCGAGGGGTCCCTGATCGTGGAGTCGGGGTGGTTGGTATTGCCAGGCTGGGCCGCCTGTACCGGCAGCGCGCCGGCTGACAGCGTGCACAGGGCCAGCAGGATGCGATGATTCATAGTGATAACCTCAATTGCCTGAAAGTGGCGACTGAGGGAGGGGATCTGGGAACACAATGCAACGCATTGGGCAACCGTGTTATGAAGCCCTCCGCTCCATCGTTGCGAACTTCCAGGCAGGTATCGGGCTGACAGAGAAACTCTGCGTACCGTTGCGGGGGCAGCGGTGGATTGTGGCCTGCGGGCAGACCTCTACCACACTTCCCATTTAACCTGCCCAGCGGCAATGACAACGACCGCGGCAGGCACCTGGAACGGCACGGACTGTAGTGAGCTGCGAAGCACTTGTCAATTGGATTAGACTTGAACTTCACCTGCAGGGAGATGGACGTGTGCAGATAACACCGCAACTGCTGTCGCGAGTTACCGAGCTTTTGGGCCGTACACCGCGCGGACTGGAGGACGTGACGATAATTGGAACGGACGGTGAGCCGGTTGTTATTCGCGTTGCGTCCCTGGTCGATGAGAAGCCTTTTCCCACGCTGTTCTGGCTGGTGGATCGCGATATTTCCTATCGTATAGACCAGGCGGAAGCGGCCGGCGTGATTCTTGAGCTACAGGCCCTGGTGGATGACGATACCGCGTTGCAGGCGTCAATGCGCGCCGATCACCGCGCGCATATCCGGCTGCGCGCAGGCTTCATGCGCGAGGATTTGCGCCTGCGCATACAGGCGTTGGGCTTTGAACAGGTGTTCGCGACGCGGGGGATCGGGGGTATTGCCGATTTCCAGCGGATTCGCTGCCTGCATACCTGGTACGCCGCGCACCTGGTGGTGCCGAACACCGTGGGGCGGCTGCTGGACGCACATTGGCGTACAACTGGAGCGAAGGCGTCTGATGCGCCTGCATAGTTGGCCTTGCAGGACTCGCGACGAGGGTGATTAAACAAGGCGGGTTCAAGCGCCCCGCGGCGGTTTCGGGTCCGATGTGGACGCGCCGGTGTGCTATAGTTGCGCGCTTTTCGCGGCGCCCGGGTCGGCGCCGATGGGCGATGCCAGAACAGGTGAAGTGATGACGGCAGTAACAGATGATTTGCGCATTGCGCGTACCAACGAACTGATCTCTCCCGCGCAGCTTGTCCAGGAGATTGCGCTCACGGCGGAAGCGGCTGAGACCGTATCCCGCGCGAGGCAGGCGATACACAACATGCTCATTCACGAGGATGACCGCCTGCTGGTTATTGTCGGGCCCTGTTCTATTCACGATCCCGCCGCGGCGCTGGAGTACGCGGCGCTGTTGCGTGACGTGGCAGCTGACCTGGCGGATGAATTATGCGTCGTCATGCGCGTGTACTTCGAAAAGCCGCGCACCACGGTGGGCTGGAAGGGCCTGATCAATGACCCGGGCCTGGACAATACCTTCGATATCAACAGGGGTTTGCACCTGGCGCGCCGCCTGCTTCTGGATCTCGCCGCAATGGGCTTGCCGGCGGGTACCGAATACCTCGATCTGATCAGTCCGCAATATCTGGCCGATCTTGTTGCCTGGGGCGCGATCGGCGCGCGCACTACCGAAAGCCAGACGCACCGCGAGCTGGCCAGCGGTCTCTCTTGCCCGGTGGGCTTCAAAAACGCGACCAATGGCGATATCCAGGTGGCGGTCGATGCAATTCGTTCCGCGTCGCAGCCCCACCATTTCCTGTCGGTGACCAAGCAGGGCCACTCGGCGATATTCCAGACCACCGGCAACGCCGACTGCCACATAATTTTGCGCGGTGGTCAGCATCCCAACTACGACATGTTCTCGGTGGAAGATGCAGCGGCCCTGTTGTACAAGGCCGGCCTGCCGGCGCGCGTGATGATCGATGCCAGTCACGCCAACAGCCGCAAGAAGCCGGCGCGTCAGATAGACGTGGCCAGCGACATTGCCACCCAGATAGCGCGGGGCAATCACGACATATTCGGCATGATGCTTGAAAGTAACCTGGTGGAGGGGCGGCAAAACGTGGTGCCCGGAGAGCCGCTGGTACACGGCCAGAGCATTACCGACGCCTGTATAGGCTGGGATCACACGCGCGTGCTGCTGCACGAGCTCGCCAGTGCGGTGCGCATGCGCAGGGATAACGCCGCTGCGCGTTAGTCCGCGCTCAGCGCCGTGCGCCGGCCTGTCAATCTGTACCAATGCAGTCGCCGGTGCGTGCGTCGCTGGTGTCCCCCGGTTGATCACGCTACCTTGGAGCCCGTGCAAACAATTTTGCGATCGATACGAGAGAGGGAGAGCTATGCACCTGGGATTTACTTCCATGAATACCGTGGACGATCCGGCTCCGGACTTACTGGCCAGGACGCTGGAAGAGGCGGGTTTCGAATCACTCTGGTATGGCGAACACAGTCACATTCCTGTTGCGCGCAAGACCCCGTATCCGCCCGGGGGAGAACTTCCGGAACCTTACAAGAAGATGATGGATCCCTACGTGTCCCTGATGGCCGCCGCTGCTGCGACCAGCCGCCTGAAACTCGGAACCGGAATCGCGCTGCTGATGGAGCGGGAGCTGTTTTCACAGGCCAAGACCATCGCCACGCTCGACAGGCTTTCCAATGGGCGTGTCATCATTGGCTGTGGCGTCGGCTGGAACCAGGAAGAGTTTGAAAACGCCACCCGTCTGCCCTGGGCGCGGCGCTATCTCGCGCTGAAGGAAACGGTGCTCGCACAACGCACTCTGCTCACCGATGTGGAGCCGGAATTTCATGGCGAGCTGATTGATTTTGACCCGGTGTGGTTTGAGCCCAAGGCAATGCTGCCCGGCGGCCCTCCCGTAAGCTTCGGTGCGATGGGGCCGCTGGGTGTAAAACACGCCGCTCAGTGGGCCGACGGCTGGATGCCGGTCGATGTGGTGATGCCTGATGTGAAACAGGGCGTGGAAGATTTTTACGCCCAGGTGCGCAGCGCTGGCCGCGATCCCTCCGAAGTGGAGATCACCCTGGTCGTCATGGCACCGGTCACGGCGGACCTGCTAAAGTCGTACCGGGATATCGGCATTCACCGCTGCAACATTGGCGTGGGAATGGAGAACTGGGATAAGCCAGAGATCGTTATGCCGATGATTGAGGAGTACGCAAAACTTATTCCCGAGCTGTAGCAGACAAACAGGGCGGGCCTGCTATCGGCCGCCCTGGCGCCATCCAGCACAGCCGAACAACAATAAAGGACTGTCAGGAGGTCGGTATGGCACAGAGACCTGAAAGTCGCGCCACACAGTACTGGAAACGCAACCTCGCCCTGATGTTACGGCTCTTGCTGATATGGTTTGTGGTCAGTTTCGGCTGTGGCATTCTGCTGTTTGATTTTCTCAACCAGTTCCGCATTGGTGGCTACAAGCTCGGATTCTGGTTCGCTCAGCAGGGCTCAATCTACGTCTTTGTGCTGCTTATTTTCTACTATGCCCGGAAAATGGCGGCCCTGGATGCCGAGTTCCACGTGGACGACGACTGAGCGTCTTTATGGACCTGCAATTACTCACATACATCGTCGTCGGTCTCACCTTCGCCCTGTACATTGGCATTGCGATCTGGGCGCGGGCCGGCACTACCAGCGAGTTCTACGTCGCCGGTGGCGGCATTGGGCCGGTGCAGAACGGGATGGCCACTGCCGCAGACTGGATGTCGGCCGCATCGTTCATCAGCATGGCTGGCATGATCGCCTTCATGGGTTACGGTGGCAGCGTGTTCCTGATGGGCTGGACCGGCGGCTACGTGATTCTCGCAATGCTGCTGGCACCGTATTTGCGCAAGTACGGCAAATTCACGGTGCCGGAGTTTATTGGTGATCGCTATTACTCCCGCACCGCCCGCGCGGTTGCGGTGTTTTGCCTGATAGTGTGTTCCCTGACCTACGTCATCGGGCAGATGAAAGGTGTGGGCGTCGCCTTTTCGCGGTTCCTGGAAGTGGATTACGCCACCGGCCTCTACGTCGGCATGCTGATCGTGTTTTTCTACGCGGTGGTTGGAGGTATGAAGGGTATTACCTATACCCAGATCGCGCAGTACTGCGTGCTTATCACGGCCTATACGATTCCGGCAATTTTCATCAGCCTGCAGCTCACCGGTAACCCGGTGCCACAGCTCGGTCTCGGCAGTACCCTCAGCGGCAGCGATACCTATCTGCTGGACAAACTGGATCAGATCGTCACCGACCTGGGATTTCGTGAATACACCACGGACGTTCGTCTAAGCGGTTTGAATATGTTCGCTTTTACGCTGTCGCTGATGATCGGCACCGCCGGGCTGCCGCACGTCATCATACGGTTTTTTACGGTGCGCCGTGTGCGCGATGCGCGCATCTCCGCGGGCTGGGCACTGCTGTTTATCGCCATTCTATACACCACGGCCCCGGCTGTTGCGGGCATGGCGCGACTGAATTTCATGCAGACCCTGGCGCCCGCTGCCGGTGAACCGCTTGCGATTGATGAGCGCCCCCAGTGGTTTCGCAACTGGGAAAAAACCGGGCTGCTTGCCTTCGAGGACAAAAACGCCGACGGACGCATTCAGTACAGTGCCGACGAATCAGTCAATGAAATGACGCGGGTGGACCAGGACATCATGGTTCTCGCCAATCCGGAGATCGCGCAGCTACCCAACTGGGTGATAGCGCTGGTGGCCGCCGGCGGGCTGGCGGCCGCCTTGTCGACCGCCGCCGGCCTGTTGCTGGCGATAGCTTCCGCCATTTCCCACGATCTGCTCAAGGGGATTTTCATGCCGCGCATCACTGAGCGACAGGAATTGCTGGCGAGCCGTGTGGCCATGGCGCTGGCGATCGTGGGGGCCGGCTACCTGGGCCTCAATCCGCCCGGGTTTGCGGCGGGCACTGTCGCACTCGCGTTCGGGCTGGCGGCGTCGTCGCTGTTTCCGGCGCTGATGATGGGAATATTCTCTTTCCGCGTGAACCGTGAGGGCGCGATAGCCGGCATGCTCTGTGGAATCGGGGCTACCTTGTTCTATGTATTCCAGCACAAAGGGTTCATGTTCATCCCCGGCACGGCCTTTCTGGGTGATCTTCCGCCGAACTGGTTTCTGGGCATAGAGCCCAACGCCTTTGGTGCGGTGGGCGCGGTACTGAATTTCTGCGTGGCGTTTACCGTTTCCCGGCTGACAGCCGTGCCACCGATTGCCGTGCGTGAACTCGTTGAACGGATTCGCTTGCCGGATCATGCGCCCGCGGCGCATGATCTGGAACTGGTCATCCACGACGAGCCGACCGGCCGCTAGCCGGGAGGGCGAGAACGGAGGAGGGAGGTTATGGCGCTGGCGCATGCCATTATGACCGCACTGATAGACGACGATCTGTCGGGTTTTGAACTCGCCGCGGCCTTTGAGACATCCCTGGGCTTCTTCTGGCAGGCCTCGCATCAACAGATTTATCAGGAGCTGCACAAGCTGGCAGATAAACGCTGGCTCAATCGTCGCGAGGTAAACCAGCATGGGAAGCCGAATAAAATTGTCTATGGCCTGACGCAGGCGGGCCGCAGGGCGCTGGACGCATGGGTGTATGGCAGTACGCGTACCCAGGCCGCGAAAGACGAGTTACTGATCAAACTCTACAACCTCAGCCCGGAAAACGCCGCCCACCTGGCCCTCGAGATAGCCGGGCGCCGCGAGCAGATGATGCGCCGCTTGTACCTGTACGAAAAAATCCGCCTCGCGCATTACAGCAACCCGACCTCACTGCCGGTGCGGCGTCGCGGCGTCTATCTCGCCCTGCGTTCAGGTATTTCCCAGGGAGAGCAGTTTCTGGCCTGGTGCGACGAGGCTCTCGGACTACTGGCGGATATAGACAGCACCTAGCCGTGTGCCTTCCCCCCCGGGGTTGTCGAGGGGAATACCCGATCAGCCCTCAGGGCTGCGGCAACCATTTTTCTGCAGGAATCTCGACTTTTGCTTGGCTTCCTGGTTGCAAAAGGCTCTAGAGTGGTCCCGGGGAACAATTTCGGCGCGTCTCGGGGGGAAGCCAGAATGAGAGTACTTGCAATAATACTGTTGTTGATTCCGCAGTTGGCCGCGGCGAAAGTCTATATGTGTGTCGACGCTGCAACCGGCACTACCAGCTTTACCGACACCGCGTGTGACCGGGAGACCAGGGTTGAGGAGGTGCGGGTGGACGCCACGAACCTGGAATCCGGTGAGCGCTACAAGAAAGCTCCCCGGGAGAAAACCTGGAATAGTGAGCGGGAAGTGCGTAAATCGGGCCAGGACTACAATGCCGAGTATCGTTCGCTGTACGACAATAGCGCAACAGCGAGGCGTAACTAGCTTTCGGGATGTGCTTCGGCACCCTCGGCGTCCCGGCCCTGCAGACGCCTCCGGGCTCGGAAGGCTGAGACACTCGCCCTGCGGCGTCTGCAGCGCCGTGCCGCCAATCCCGGCACATACCCGGCCTTCGGTTAACTCCTGCTCCCTGGAACGATCCCGCTGACGACCACGCCGGTGAGCCGCACAGAGCGAGTGTCTCAGCCTTCCGAGCGGCTGTGTGGCTCACCGGCGTGGGCGCGGTCACCCATGTTCGATTTTCATTCAACAAGCCCCGCGATGGCCCCCTCAGTGGCGGGCGAGCAAAATTGTCATCACGCCACCGCCGATAACCAGCACACTGCCGGACAGTGACCAGATATCCGGCACCTGGCTCCAGAACAGCCAGCCCCAGAAAGCGGCCAGGACAACAGCGAAATAGTTGATCGGTGCGATCAGTGCCGTCGGCGCCATGCCGTAGGCGCGCGTGTAGAGCTCCAGCGTGAAGTAGATTGCCGCACCGATATACAACATCGCCAGCCACTCCAGCACCGGGATCGACGCGAAATCGTCGAGGCTGAAAGGTGCCACGCAGGCCAGCGACAGCACAACGTAGTAGAACAGTATGCGCGACGTGGGCTCCGTGCGGGCGAGCTTGCGTGTCGCCACCATCGAAATCGCCAGGGTCACGGCCGAGAACAGGCCAGCCGCATGCCACAGGCTCAGGCCGTCGGGACTGGGCCGCAGTATGACCGCAATGCCGACAAAGCCCGTGAGCAGCGGCAGCCACGCGGCTCGCGGAATCCTCTCGCGCAGCCATATACCCAGCACCAGGGGTACGATCAACGGCGCGCTCTGGCGCAGCAGCATCGCGTCTACCAGCGGAATATGCTGTAGCGAGGCGTAGAACAGGTAAAAGCCCAGCACGCCGGCCGCGCCGCGCACGAGGTGCAAGCCCAGGTGCTCGCTTCGCAGGTTGACGGCCCCGGCACGGAGAATGCGCGGCAGGCATAACGCGGTGCACACCAGGTATTGAATGGTGACAATGGCGACCGTGCTGACGGTTTCAGAGGCAAATTTTGTGGCCGCCGCCGCGGTACTTGCCAGGGTGATCATCAACAGCGAGAGCAGTATGGCCTGGCGTGCGTTCTGGCTGTCGGTATTCATCGCTCGCAGACCCTGAAAGGGCCGCAGTATACCAGCTACCCGGCGCGCTGCACGGTTGCCGCGCGTACAGGTCGATGCAGGCCTGGCGCAGCTTTGGAGCCTGTGGCAGGCTGGTCGACCGCGGGCGGCGTCGTAGCGTTAGTGCCCGGCACTGGGGCATAATGCCGGCTCGGAATCAGGCACGGGCGATTGGCGCGCAACTGAATGTATCATCAATACTTCGGGCTCACGGAAGCGCCCTTTTCCATCGCGGTGAACCCGCGTTACCTGTTCATGAGCGCGCGCCACCGCGATGCGCTGGCGCACCTGCTGTACGGCGTGGGGGCGGGTGGTGGTTTTATTCTGCTCACCGGCGAAGTGGGCACCGGTAAAACCACCATCAACCGCTGTCTGCTCGAGCAACTGCCGCAGGACACCGACATCGCGATCATCCTGAACCCGGCGCTGAACGCGTTGGAACTCCTCGCCAGCGTGTGTGACGAATTCGGTATCGATTATCCCCACGGTTCCGCGCAGGATCGACCCACCCTGAAAATGTTGACGGACCGGTTGCACCGGTTTCTGCTCGAGAATCACCAGCGCGGTCGCAAGACGGTGCTGCTGATAGACGAGGCACAGCACCTGGATTTCGATGTGCTCGAGCAGATTCGCCTGCTGACCAACCTGGAAACCAATAGCGAGAAACTGCTGCAGATTATTCTTATCGGGCAGCCCGAGTTGGCGCAAATGCTGGCGCGTCCCGAACTGCGCCAGCTCAACCAGCGCATCACCGCGCGGTATAACCTGCAACCGCTCAACCTGGAAGAGACCGGCGCCTATATTCAGCATCGCCTGCAGGTTGCCGGCATGAGCCCGGAGCGCGAAATTTTTCCGCCCGCCGTGGTCAGGGGTATCTATCACGCAACGCGCGGCATCCCCCGCGTCATCAATGTGCTGTGCGATCGCATTCTGCTCGGCGCTTACGGCCGAAACCAGAGCCGGGCCGATCGCGCGATGCTGGAGCTCGCTGTCGAGGAGGTGCTGGGCGACGCTCCGGGTCCGGCCGGACACTGGCGCTGGGGCGCTGCAATCGCCGGTGGACTGGCGCTGGTGATTGCGTTGGTGGCCGGTGGCTGGCTGTTACTCGGGCCGGGCCAGCCCGCGGCAGAGCGGAGCACAGCAATCGAGGCGGGCAGTTCCGCGCAGGTCCAGGTGCCGCAGTCGAGCACTGCAACGCAACCGCCCGCCGCAGCGCGCAAGCGGGTAGAGACGGGCCAGCCTATCGAAGCGCAGCAGGTGACCAACGTGGGCCCGCTCACTGCGCCCGCGGCCGATACCGACCTTGTGGTGCCCCCGGAGAGCGTGCTGCTGGCGCCGGGAGAGGGTCTGCGCGTACTGTGGTCGCTGACTTCAACGTTGCCCGCCCCCGAGGTCTCCTGCCCGCGTGGCGCCAGGGGTGGGGTATTGTGCGTCGAGGGAGAGGCGGGCACCTGGGATGAGTTGAGTCGCTTCAACCGGCCGCTGGTGTTGGTCATGGCAACTCGTGAACGATTTTCGGCAGAAGTGCTCTTGCTCGGCATGCAGGGTCAGCTGGCGTGGGTCTACGTCCCGGATGGAATCAAACGCGTTCAGCTCGCCGATCTCGCCCCGCTGTGGACGGGCAACTATCAGTATCTGTGGCGCCCTCCGGCCGGTTTCGAGACGCCGCTATCGCGCGGTGACAGTGGCGTGGCGGTTGCCGCGGTCGCACAGCTGTTCGCCCGGCTGGATGCGCAACCCAGGCCGCTCACCGACAACCGTTTCAACACGGCGCTCGAGGATCGCGTGCGCCTTTTCCAGCGGCGGGCGGGCCTCACCGAGGATGGCGTGGTCGGCGCGCGCACGCTGCTCAAGTTAAACGCTGCGCTGGGTATCGACATCACGGCTGACGAGGCGCGCCGGCGGCTCGTCCCGACAGACAACACGGGAGCACAATGATGCGCTACCAGCGCGAGGAAGAATGGCGCGAGGCCGTTGAATGTCGCTGATTCTTGATGCACTCAACCGGGCACGGCGCGAAGACGCCGCGGTACCCGGCCTGGACACCCACCATCCGGTGCAGGAGCAACCACGCAAGCTTGGCCGCTACCTGCCCTGGATCGCGTTGGCCCTGGCAGCACTGCTGATAATCTGGCTGTTGCTCGAGCGCGACCAGGCACCCACCCCCGCCGACGTTGCGCCGCTGAGCGAAGTGGCCGGGAACCTGGGCAGTGCACTCACATCGGTGCAGGGACAGCTGCAGGCCCGGGGCGAAGCCCCGCCGCGCACCGACGCAGCGCCGTCTCCAGGCACTGCAGGAGCCGAAGCCACGGCAGCCGCGCAACAAGCCGGGCCCGCGGGGGATGCATCCGCGCAGGGCGGCTCGTCGCAGGCGCCGGCACCGTCCGCGACGCTGAGCGCTGCACAGACGGCCGATCAGAGCCCCGGCGATGCGGTTGCATCGTCGCCGGAAGGTGGCAGCGAGTCGTCCACCGACCCGGCCGTGGCTGCGCTCTACCAGCGGCCTCCCGAGGAGGCTCCCCGGACAAAAACGGCAACAACACCGGCACCAAATACGGCATCACAGCCCACCTCAGACCCCACGACGACGGCAGACCGGGATACCGAGGAGCCCGTGGATATCGAGCGAATGCTGGTGCAGGCGCGCGAGGAAGTGGAAAACGCGCAGCTCGTTGAGCATCCCGCACCCTTTCTTGCGGCGTTATCGCAGCAGACCAAGAACGACATTCCCAGTATCTACTACCAGCGCCACGACTATGCAGAGAGCGCCGCGCGCTCCAGCGTTGTGCTCAACAACCAGACCCTGCGTGTGGGAGGCAGCCCGCTGGCGGGAATGCGGGTGGAGGAAATACTCCCGGATTCAGTGATTCTCTCCTACCGGGATACGCAGTTCCGCCTGCGCGCCCTGAACAGCTGGATCAACCTCTGACGGCGCCCGGGCGGACGTGTTTGTCGAGGACAGCCCGAGGTAATCGCGCATGATGGCAAACAGGTCTGGCTGTTGTACAAACGCCGCAACACGTCCCTGACCCTCGGCATTGCTGTATAGCGGCACCGCCGCACCGGTGTGTTCTTCCAGCATGAAGTTGGAGGTCGCGTAGTTCACCGTCATGTGGCTGCCCTCGGGGGTGATGATGCGCGCCAGCTTGCCCGGTGGATAGGTGGGTACGGGATACGCGGAAAAAAGGCTCTCGTGGGGAATCAGCTGCGCCGCGTGGGTGTGGTCGGCTGTCACCAGTATCAGGGTTCGTGGATGTTCGCGCGCAAACTCGAGCGCGCTGGCCAGTGCCTCATCGAGCTGTTGCAACTCGCCGATGGCGCCGCAGGGTTTGCGTTCATGCGATTGCTTGTCGATGGAGGCGGATTCAACCATCAACAGGAAGCCTCGCGGGTAGTTGCCGGCAAGCTGCTGCAATGCGGCAGCGGTCATGGTTTTCAGGCTGGGAACGTCGGCTGCCTGCGGGTTGGGCTCACAGGTCATCGGCTCGGGCAGGGTGACAGAACCCAGGTAGGGGTGCAGTCGATTCAGCAGGCTGGGCCGGGCCTCCTCGGCCTCCCGTGCATTCTCACCCTGCAGCCGCACCGGCAGGGTGCTCTCGGCAAACAGGCCGAGCAGGCGCTCGCCGGGCTGCGCAGTGGCCAGCTCCGCCGCGCTGTGCAGGATGCGAAAGCCGCGCTCGCGCGCCAGCCCGGCAACGCTCTGGTCACTGTTTTCAACCGCCGGCGAGAAATGCTTGCTGCCGCCACCCAGCACCACGTCCAGGGATGACTCTGCGATCTGCTCGGAGATGGAGCCCCTGCCGCCACGTGACTTCAGGTGCTGCGAGCAGTCGCCCAGCGGAATGCCCCGGTATTCGATATCCGTCATCATTTGCGGGTTCTCGCAGAGACGAAAGTTGATCTGCGCCGCGAAAGCGGCCGGGGTGGCATCGGTGACGCTGGCGGTAGTGACAATGCCCGCGCCCAGCCCCGCGGCTTTTGCCAGCGTTGTGATATTTTCAAGTGGCCTGTCCGCGCCTGCCGTGGTGCCGACCCTGCCCCGGCTGGTGATCGCACCCGTGGCGATACTGGTCGCCGTGTTGGCCGAGTCGGCAACGTACACGGGCACCCCGTCAACCGCGTCTTCGGTAGTCAGCACCTGTGCCGAAGAGCGCAGCGGCAGCGTGTCAAGCAGCAGTTTGCCGGCCGCGCCGTGCAGGTAATTGCGTGCTATCGCTATCTGGTGCTCATCCATGCCATCGCCGATGATGAGGATGACCTGTCGCGGCTCACTGGCGGCGGGTTCCGCTGGCCGCGCCGGGGTTTGCGGGCTGATCAGGGCGAGCGAGAGGATAAGGATCGCGTTGAGTCTCAGGTGCATGCAGTTAGTCCGGTTCCGGCTTGCGTTAAAGTGGTGCGCTGTCGGGCTGCGCGCCTCAAAGAGGTTAACCTTTGCACCACTCTGTGGCACGATGCGCCAGTCCCCGCTGAGACATGGGGTTATTCCAGACGCCCGAGAGCAAGCCAGAATAGAATAATCGGGTCAGACTAGCGCAGAGGAATCCGAATGAAGATGATGACTGCAATTGTCAAGCCGTTCAAGCTTGATGATGTTCGTGACGCCCTACAGCAGATTGGCATTACCGGCATGACGGTGGAGGAGGTAAAGGGTTATGGCCGCCAGAAGGGCCACACCGAGCTGTATCGCGGCGCCGAGTACGTGGTGGAGTTTCAGCCCAAGGTGAAGATCCAGATTGCGATCAGCGACGACCAGGTGGAGCCGGCGATCGAGGCCATCTGCAAAGTCGCGAGCACCGGCAAGATTGGCGATGGCAAGATATTTGTCTCGCCCCTGGAACAGAGTATCCGCATCCGCACAGGTGAAACCGGCGAAGAGGCGCTCTGACCGTGAAAAACACGAGAAAAATAACGATAGTATCTGCCGCGCTGCTGGGCGCGGCCCTGGTATCCGGCGGCGCCCAGGCGCAGTCAGTCAACGGCGCGGACACCGCCTGGATACTCACTTCCACGGCCCTGGTATTGTTCATGACGATTCCCGGGCTATCGCTGTTCTACGCCGGCCTGGTGCGCTCGAAGAACGTACTCTCGGTGTTGATGCAGTGTTTTGCACTGACCTGCCTGATGTCTCTCCTCTGGTTCGCGGCCGGCTATACCATTGCCTTCGGCAGCGACGGTGTCGAGCAGGGCCCCCTGATCGGTGATTTCGGCAACCTGTTTTTTGCCGGCATCAGCATCGAGAGCGTCAACGGTACGATACCCGCGAGCCTGTTCGCGGTGTTCCAGATGACCTTCGCTATCATTACGCCAGCGCTCATCGTGGGCGCTTTTGCAGAGCGTATGCGTTTTTCCGCGATGCTGACCTTCAGCGCCATCTGGCTGCTGGTGGTGTACGCGCCGGTCTGTCACTGGGTCTGGGGCGGCGGCTGGCTGGGCGACATGGGCCTGCAGGATTTTGCCGGCGGCACCGTGGTACACGTGACGGCAGGTGTAGCGGCTGTGGTCGCCGCGATGGTCATGGGGCCGCGGCGCGGCTTCGGTTCCGTGCCCATGCCGCCGCACAACCTGACGCTCACGGTTGCCGGTGCCGGCATGCTCTGGGTCGGCTGGTTCGGCTTCAATGCCGGTTCGGCAGTGGCCGCGGATGGCAGTGCCGCGATGGCCATGCTGGTCACGCACCTGTCGGCCTCCTGTGGCGCGCTTGCCTGGATGCTCATGGAGTGGTTGCGTCACGGCAAACCCTCGATGCTGGGGATGGTGACCGGCATGGTGGCGGGGCTGGGCACCATTACCCCGGCCTCCGGCTCCGTGGGTCCGGCGGGCGCAGTGGTGATTGGTCTCAGCGCCGGCGTAATCTGCTATTTCGCCACCAACTACCTCAAAAACGCGCTGAAGATCGACGACAGCCTCGATGTGTTTCCCGTGCATGGCGTGGGTGGCATTCTGGGCACCCTGCTGGCGGGCGTGTTCTGCTCCACGCAGCTCGGCCTGTTCAGTGGCAACGGCTTCTCTGACGGTATCGACAGTATCGGCGGCCAGCTCACAGTGCAGGCCACCGGTGTGCTCGCGACTTTTGCCTACACCGCGGTAGTCACCTGGGTGATCCTGAAGCTGGTGGATGCGATGGTCGGATTGCGGGTCAACGACGAGGAAGAGACCATGGGCCTCGACCTGGTGCTGCACGACGAGCGCGGTTACGATCTGTAAATCCGTGTACAGCGATTCAAGGGCCACGCTGTGGCCCTTTTTTATCCGCCGTGCAACGGCCATGGGTATCGTTTGTTTTGACTCCGATAAGCATGCGCCGCAATTGCTTGTCCGTCGGGCACAGTCACCGGCCTGCCCTCTGCTTTAGCCTCGTCTTTCCTCCATCCACTTCGCAAACGCCATCGCATCGAGCGGCCTGGAATAGTAGTAGCCCTGTGCATGCGGGCACCCGACCTCCCGCAGAAATTCACTTTGCTCGAGGGTCTCTACACCCTCCGCCATGATGTCCATCTCCATTGATTTTCCGAAATCAACGATCACTTTAACGATGGCGCTTGCATCCATGCTGTGCGGCACATCCTGTATGAAGCTCTTGTCAATCTTCAACTGTTGAGCCGGAATCTGTCGCAAGTAGGCCAGGCTGGAATAGCCCGTACCAAAATCGTCGATTGCCAGGCGCACCCCGATCTTGCGCAGTTGCTTCAGTTTTGGCAGCGTTTTTTCCGTTGCAATCATGAGCAGGCTCTCAGTGAGCTCCAGTTCAAGGAGGCCCGGCTCCACCCGCGTTTCATCCAGTACTTCTATCACGGTGTCGATAAACCCGTCCTGCTGAAACTGCAACGCGGAAACGTTGACCGATATCGGGACAGCGGCGATGCCGGTATCCGCCCAGAGCCGCCTCTGTCGACAGGCTTCCGCCAGTACCCATTGCCCGATATCCACGATCTGTCCGCTGTCTTCGGCGATGGCGATGAACTGATCCGGTGGTACCTGGCCGAAGCGGGGATGGCGCCAGCGCAGCAGCGCCTCCATGCCAACCAGGTGTCCTTCATCGATTGACAGTTGCGGCTGAAATACCAGGTATAGCTCTCCCCGTTTTCTTGCAAACCGCAATTCATTCTGCATATCGAGGTAGGCTTCCGCGTCCCGGGCCATCTCCTCGGAATAGAAATGGAAGGCGTCCTGCCCGCTTTGTTTCGCGACCAACATGGCTGCGTCTGCCATTTGCGTCAGTTCCGACACGTTATCGCTATTCTCAGGGTAAACGGCGACACCAATACTTGCGGTCACAATAAGTTGATGCGGGCCAAGCTGGAGCGGCTCTGCAATGGTCTCGTTGATCTTGCGGGCGATAATCGCCGCGTTGTCGGCACAGAGTAACTCCGCCAGCAGTATGACAAACTCATCTCCACCGACCCGGCAGACAGTATCGGTTTTGCGCAAGACTCCCACTATGCGGTCCGCTGTCGCCTTCAGTATCTCATCTCCGGCGTCATGGCCCAGGGTATCGTTGACCAACTTGAAACGGTCCAGATCGACGAAGAGGACCGCCACATGGCGATTAGTGCGCTCTGCCTGCGCAAGAGCGTACTCAGTACGATTCTCGAAAATCAGGCGGTTGGGCAGATCCGTCAAGAGGTCGTGACTGGCGATGTGCCGGATCTGCTCTTCGTACTCTTTGCGCGCCGTGATGTCGCGTGTTATGGCGATGTAGGAATGGTCGCTAGTGGCGTCATCCTTCACTCTTGTGAGAGACAGCCACGCGGGAAAGGTTTCCCCGCTCTGCCGGGTGTTCCAGATTTCTCCCTGCCATTTCCCATGGCGCCGAAGTTCGTTGGTAATCGCCGCGTAAAAGGCCTCGTCATGCTTCTGCGACTTCAGCATATCTGGCGACTTGCCGATCAGCTCGCTTTCTGCATAGCCCATCATCTCGCAAAAGGCCGGATTGACCAGGGTGATTTCATTGTCCTGATTTGCAATGTAGAGGCCTTCGTGTGTCGATTCGATGATCCTGGCATTCTGCAGCAGCTCGGCCTGCGCCTGTTCGCGCTCCTTGCGCAGGGCGAGCATGTCCAGGCTATAGGCGAGGTCGGCGGCCAGCTCCTCCAGCAGCGCTACCAGATCGTCTGCAAAAAATTCCGACTGTTCGTTGAAAAACAGCAGTACGCCCCACACCTCGCCCGAGCGACGTAAAGGGCATGCGAGTACCGACTTGAGCCCCAGCTGTCGTGCGTAGTCGTACCACGCATGCGGCGCATCGATGCGCTCCAGATCCTGCGCCACCGAGATCGAGCCACTGCCTAGCGCCTGGCTGATAACGCACTGGCTTTGCGGGGAGTCATCAACTGTACTGAAACTAATTTCGTCCAGAAAAGGGCTCTCGAGACCATGCGAGGCCAGCTTCTTCAGCCGTCCCGGCTCCGTCAGTTCACCGACCCAGACAAGCTCCAGATCACCCGATACGCAAGCAATGCGGCATGCGTCCTGCAATATCTGTTGCGGATTAACGGCGCGAATGATCGCCTTGTTCATCTCACTCAGCGTGGCATAAAAGCGGTTCAGCCGCTGTAAATGTTGCTCTGCCAGCTTTTGCTGGGTGACATCGTTATGGGCAACCACTATATGTCGCACAAACGACTCAGCGGGGAAGACGGTAATATCGACCACGAACCAACGCAACTCGTGTTCGGAGTGGCAGGGGTACTCGTGACTAAAATGCGCCTCGCGGCCGCGCATCACGTCCTCGATACCCCCCAGAACTGCAGCGGCATCCTCATCGCCGTCCAGCGCGGATCGCCGGCACACATCCAGGTAGCTCACGCCTTCCGATACGCTGGCCAGATTGCCGCCATTGGCCTGGGCAAACTCCACCCATTTGTTGTTCGTAGCCAGAATGACACCCTGGCTGTCCAGCACTGCGATATGCAGCTCCAGCGAAGCTATTGTCGCGTTCAAAAAGCGCTCGGACTCCTCTATGAGGGCCAGTTGATATATTCTGCGCTGCTGCATCCCTATCTGGAACAATATGACATTGATCGCGAGCATGATCGCCAATAAAGCTATGCCGACCCAGCCTGCCAGGGAGCGTAGCGGTGCAAATGCCTCCGCGTGATCAATCTTTGCCAGCATGAACCAGCCCAGGTCAGGGATCTGCTTTATGACTGCAAACGTGGCGTTGCCGTGATGGTCGAGCATTTCCATAGTGCCCGAACCGTCGGAAACGATACGTGACCATTGAGTCACAGACTCCGCGCCGGGTGAGATCCTGGTGATCTGCGGTTCGTCGCTGTCGATTTGCGTCAGGTGTATGCCGGTGATGGCCTCCGGCTTGCTCAGGTCGACGAGGAGCGTTTCCAGCGTCCTGGCTGCCCCTGGCTGGTCGCTCAGGTCGTCCGAAAACAGACGGCCGGGCAGGGCTTCCAGTCGGATATAGCCGAGCAAAGCAGTATTGTCTCCGTCAATGCCATCGAGTACGGGCGCAATCATTTCGACGACAGCGAGCTGCTCGCCCACCACGCTCATGCGAAGTTGCGTATCGCTGCCAGCGGTGTCGGTCCGGGTCACGCGTGTTTGCGCAGAAGTGGCAGTGACGCGGGATGGAACGCCGACGTGCACAATGGTGTCGAGTTGCGTGTCGAGCAGGGAGATGGACTCATAGTTGTACGCGCGCACTACAACCTGTAGCCGCTCCTCCAACAACGCCAACGCGCTCTTTCGGGGGGCGCTATCGGCAAGGTACTGCGACAGGCTGTCCCTGAAGGATTGGCTATAACGTAATGCGTCGATATCCTGGCGGCGTTCCTCGATCCACAGGTTGATAGCGTCGATCTCGAGGTTGACGACGGTACCCAGCCGAAGATAAGTCTGCTTTTTGACGCCCGGGGACGTAAAGTAATAGATGCTGATAGCGATCAGCGGGGCAAGCAACAGCAGGCCAATCCCGATTCCGCGATAGCGACGGAAACCGGGTTCCACCGCCGCGGACACTTTGTGCAGTTCGGAGCTCAGCGGCGCGAGCAGCAAAAAAAACAGGAGCAGGCCGCTTGTGAGCACAAAGGCGAGGCCCTTGCCAAGCTCTGCGCGCCAACGCAAGGCCGGGTCTGCGATAGTAAATTCGAGCAGGTAGCTTGAGCCGACGATCCAGGCGGACGCGAACACCACGTACAATAGCGCAATGAAGCCGGCGGACCTGCGCCTGGCGGCACGGTTGTGCAGTCCAGCCTTTTCCATATGCACCTCCAACCAGAGCGCTTGTGTTTTTAAGCTCTGGCTGAATTGTTGCGCAGCGCAAGGGCGGTATTCTGCGCAAAGCAGAAAACTGCGCGGATTGATTATCCAAGCTAGCAAACGAGGTAAGCGCCGGCAATACCGCGAGTGGACCCTTGTCACAGAAACAGCGCACGACGCCGCCACGTCACCGCAGCAGCGTTCGACACAATTGGGGTACGCAGGGCCGGCCGCGCTCAAGCACAGCGCCGATGGTGACAGTGAACTGCCTGCGTTCGCTGGTGTATGCTCTGGGGAGAGGAAGGCGCAGCAGGAGAGGTATTTGTGAACTGGCAACACCACCACGCGACGATCAATGGCATTCGCATGCACTACGTGGAGCAGGGCGAGGGGATGCCCGTGGTGCTCTGCCACGGCTTTCCGCACCTGTGGTTCAGCTGGCACCGGCAGATTCCGGCACTGGCGGAGGCGGGCTACCGCGTGATCGTGCCGGACATGCGCGGCATGGGCCAGACCGGGGCCCCCGCTGACCCGGCGGCCTACGATGTAGACCACATCTGCGGCGACCTGCTCGGTTTACTGGAACACGCGGGCGTCGAGCGCGCGGTGTTCGCCGGCCTCGATTTCGGCGCATTTGCAGTCTACGACTTCGCCCTGCGCCACCCGGAGCGAGTGGTGGCGGTGATCGGTCTCGAGAACCCTGCGGCGCCGCATGACCCCGATGAGCCGCCGCTGGTGGGCTACCGTCGCATGGGCGAGCAGCATTTTTTGCATATCGAATATTTTCGCGAACCACCGCGCGCCGATGATGAACTCGCGGCCCAGCCTCGCCGCTTTCTGCACAAGGTGTTTCATACCCTGAGCGGCGCGGGCAATTATTTTGACGTGTTCAAGTATCCACCCGGTACCTCCTATATCGAGGCTATGGCGGAACCGCCGCCACTACCCTGGCCCTGGCTGTCGGAGCTGGAGCTGGAATTTTTTGTCAGTGAGTACAGCCGCAGCGGCTTCACCGGCGGACTCAACTGGTATCGTTCGATGGATTTGAAGTGGGCGCAGCGCAAACCCTACGAGGGTGTACAGAGTGGCGTGCCGGCCTACTTCCTCGGCAGTGAGCACGATGTGGACCTGGAAGGCTTTCATGGCGATGACCCGATCGCCCTGATGCGCGCGATTTTTCCGCAGCTACGTGAGGTGCGCATGATCCCCGGTGCCGGGCACATGGTACAGTTGGAGGCGTCGGACGCTGTAAACACCATACTGCTGGACTACCTGGCTGACATCCAGGTGCATGACGCCTGACCGGCGGGCGCTCAGCGAATCGTCAACGCCAGCCCGAGGCTGGCCAGCGCCCTGCACTCGTCCTGTAGTTCCTGCGCGGTGAGGGGATGGGCATCCAGCCAGCCCTCGGGAAAGTCCAGCGTCAGCGAATTCGGCCCCGCCTGGATGGAGAAATCCGGCAGTTGCTCGAGTTTTTCCGCATACTTGAAACAGGTTGCGATGCGCATGATCGCGACCAGGTACCGCAGGCGCGGTACGTCGGCTTCCGCCACGTCGGTGAACAATTCATCCGCCAGTTTGCTGCGATGCCCCAGGGTCAACACCGCGAGCTGTTCCTGCTCCGATTGCGAGAAGCCCGGCAGGTCGGCATTGCGCAGCAGGTAGGCCGTGTGGCGGTTGAATTGCTTGTGCGAAATAGCCATACCTATCTCGTGTGTGCGCGCCGCCCAGCGCAGCAGTTCGCGGTCGTCGCGAGTCAGGTTCCACGGCTTGCTGGTAGCCTTGTAGAGCGTGCGCACGCGACGCTCCACGATGCCCGCGATATCGGGGTCTGCCGCGTAGCGCTGCACGAGGGCGTTGACGGTACGCTCGCGGACATCCTCGTGGCTGAGGCGGCCCATCAGGTCATAGATTACGCCCTCGCGCAGCGCGCCCTTGGAGGTTCGCATATGGTTGATTTCCAGGATATCGAACAACGCACTGACAATGGCAACGCCGGGCAGGATGACTTCCCGGCGTTGCGCCGCCAGACCCTCGACGCGAATATTCGCCATGCGCTTGAACTTCAGCAGTTTCTTTTCCAGTTTGCGCAGGCCCTTGCGCGTAATACCACCCTCGTCCCAGCCGTTCAGGCTGAGAATCGTCTCGATCGCCTGCAAAGTGCCGGATGAACCGACGCACTCCTGCCAGTGGCGCGAGTGGTAGCGGTGGCGAACGTGCGAGGCCTCAATGCACGCCCGGTCATAGGCCGCCCGGTAGCTTCCCTTTGAGATCTGCCCATCGGGAAAGCAGCTTTTGCCGTAGGACACGCAGCCCATTTGCAGGCTCTCCATGACCCGCGGCTCGAAGCGTTCGCCGATAATCAGTTCAGTGCTGCCGCCGCCGATATCCACCACCAGCCGCGACTGGCTGTCGTCTGCCAGCGTGTGCGCCACGCCGAGGTAGACCAGGCGCGCTTCCTCCTGCCCATAGATCACGTCCACCCGGGTGCCCAGGAGCTGTTTCGCCGGTTGGGTGAAGGCGTTGCGATTTTTGGCCATGCGCAGGGCGTTGGTCCCCACGACGCGCACGCGCTCCGGCTCAACGCTCACCAGGGCCTGGGCGAATCGCGACAGGCATTCCAGGCCGCGCTCGATGGCTTCCGTGGACAGCACCCCGTCCTCCAGCCCGGCGCCGAGCTGCACTTTTTCCGCCAGCACCTGCACCGGCCGCATTTCGCCGTGCTCGATTTTCGCGATGATCAGGTGGAACGAGTTGCTGCCAAGGTCTACTGCCGCAAGCTGGCTGCCGTCGGTCAGAACGTCCTGTGTGTCAGAGTCTGAAGTTGAATCCAAGCCCGGGGAATCCTTGTCTGGCGGCGCGCGCTGCGCCACAACGGCCAATGGTAAAGGATTGCCCGCGCGGGCGCACACACCGCGGCTGAAAATGTGTTGACGGGATGGGTGCAGGGCCCGGTCCGGCAATGTGTAGGTGACGTCTTATAGCTCGAAGGTATTGAGCCCGTCGTTGCTGCGCACTTGGCCCGTCTGCCCGATCGGGTCTTCCGCCAGCAGGCGTTCCAGGCCAGCCTGGTCGTCCGGCGTGTTGGCCACGATGCGTTCGCCGGCCGCGTTGCGGGCCATGACGATCCCCCGCTTCGGGCCGTTGCGGTCGAACGCCACCGTCCAGGTTTCCACTGTCGCCGGGCCCGCCGGGTCGCTGGCCGGGACGACACGGGGCCCCGCATCTATACGCTGCTGCAGCGCGCTGTTGTCTACCGGCGCGGAAACTTCCGCGACGGGCTCGGTGGAGTAGAGGCCGAGGGAGTGCTTGGTCAGGTAAAAGCCATTGGCGGTGACCAGCGCGTGTCCACTCGCGGCCTTGCGCAATTCCTCGACTGTCTGGGCGATGGCGTGCAGGGAGTAGTTGTTGCCCGGCCCGCCAAAGAAGGGCAGCCCGCCGGTGACAGTCACGCCCCGGCTGTCCAGTGGCGAGAGGCCAATGGCGGCGCAGGCCACCTCGACCGCGGCCGGGAAGCAGCTGTAGATGTCAAAGTAGCTGATTTCGTCGAGTTTTATACCGCTGTGCTGCGTCAGCGCCTGCCAGGCCAGTGCAATGGCCGGGGAACTGTGCAGGTCGTGACGCTCTATGGGGTACCAGATGTCATTCACATCGACGCCGCCGCGCAGGTAGATCCAGCGCGCCGGGTCAATCCCGAGTTCGCGTGCCCGGCCTGCCGTAGTGAGTACCAGTGCCGCGCTCATATCCACTTCCAGCAGCGCGTTCATGGCGCGCGTGTAGGGGTAGCCGATATAGCGGTTGTGCCGCGCAACGGTGCCGATCTCTTCCGCGGAAAGCGGGTCCCGACGCCAGGCCAGCGGGTTGTCGGCGGCCACCGCGCTCATGCCGGCGCAGAGTTTTGCCAGCAAGGCGTGATGCTCTGCCCGTTCGTGGCCGGCCTGCTGTTGCAGGCTTTGCTCGAACAGGGGGTAGGTGTTGATCGGTTCGTACAGGCCATGGCGCATCTCGGTGTCGCTCAGGCCTTCGCGTTCATGCCCGATGGTGGTGGGTTCGACACCGGCGGGTCCTGCCCAGGGGGACAGATCGTCGCCCGAGCGCAGTGCCGCAAACAGGCTGTTCAACAGCTCGGCCCCCGTGAGCAGGACCGTACCTGCCTCGCCCTTTGCCAGCCGCCTGGCAAAATGGTTGACCAGGTATTGCGGCGTATTGCCCCCGATCGTGCCGATATAGCGCGTTGCGTTTTCAATCCCCAGGCGCTGGGCGAGTGCGTCTCCAGGGTCACGCGGGAACAAGTCACGGGTGCCGGGGTTGGTGTCGGCGATGAAGCGAATGGTCGCCAGCGTATCGATGGCTTTGTAGATGGCGGCGCTACCGCAATCCTCCAGCGCAGACGCGGCGGCGGCGTGCAACGCGTCCACCGGGGTGCGTGCAATGCTGGCTTCGCGCCAGGTGTGCTGGCCCACGCCGACAACAATCGGGTGGTTGTCCGGCGGCTCAATGGAAGTGGGCATGGCTTGTGGGTACCTCCTATACGGGTTTCGAGCGCTCTCTGCGACGCATTTTTTTGCAAAGCGCGAACATTAACAGGATCGGGCGCGGATGAAAGTGCCCGGGCACCCGGGCAGCCCTTTGATTTTACCCGCGAACCCTTTATGTTGGTGACTTTCGCCGCAGGAGTAGAATATGAACGCGTCCTTTCCCGGAGGCGCCAACCGTGTTGTGTTGCTGGTGTTTCTCGCACTGGCGCTGTATGTCTCCTATTGGCTGTTGCGCCCCTTCCTGGAGCCGATTCTGCTGGCGATGTTGATTGGTATCCTCGCCATGCCGGCACATCGGCACGTGGACGCCATGTTGCGAGGGCATCACTCTCTCGCCGCACTTCTGAGTTGTCTTATCCTGTTGCTGCTATTCCTGATTCCACTGTCCATCGTCATGGTGGCCGTTATCAGTCAGGGCATTGAGTATTCGTTGATCGTAAAAGACTGGGCCACCACGGAGAATATCCAGGGTCTGCTGTCCCAGCCACTGGTGGTGAAGGTGCACGCCTGGCTCGACCAGATACTGCCGGAGGGTTCGCTCGCGCCCGAGAATATCCGCTCCCGGGCACTCTCCATGGCCGGAGGCCTGGGGGAACAGCTCGCCGCGGTCTCCACCGCACTGCTGGGCAGTGTTACGCGCTTCTTCGTGAACGGTACGTTGTTGCTGTTCGCGCTGTTTTTTGTCCTGCGCGACCACGACAGGATGATGGATTTCATCCGTCACGCACTGCCATTGTCGCGCACCCAGGAAGATATCCTGTTCAAGGAAGTGCGCGATGTGAGCAAATCGGCGTTGCTCGGCTCGCTCCTCACGGCAATCACCCAGGGCTTTGCCGGCGGCTTCGCGCTCTGGCTGGCCGGGTTTCCCGGGGTGTTCTGGGGCGTGGTGATGGCCTTCACCTCGCTCGTTCCCGTGGTCGGTACCGCACTGATCTGGGTGCCCGCGGCGCTCTATCTGGTGGTCACGGGAGATTACTTCTGGGCCGCGTTTCTCGCCCTGTGGGGCGTGGTGGTGGTGGGCTCTATCGACAATTTCCTGCGCCCTATGTTCATGCAGGGTGCGAGCATGAACACGGTGGTGGTGTTTTTCTCCTTGTTGGGCGGGCTCCAGTTGTTCGGGCTGATGGGCCTGATCTACGGGCCGCTTATTTTTGCCGTGACGCTGGTGCTGTTCCGTCTGTATGAAAGCGAGTTCGAGGATTTTCTCGATGCACAGGATCGGCACTAGCGCGCTTTTTGCGGCGCACTAGCCGTAGCGCTCGCGTAACGCCGGTTTGTCCACCTTGCCCGCCGCATTCAGGGGCAGGGCCTCACAGCGCAGCCAACGGCGCGGTGTTTTGTAGCCGGCGAGCCACGCGCGACAGTGTTCCGCCAGTGCCTCGTCCGTCACCGCGTGGCGCATCACCAGTACCGCGCACACGCGCTCACCCCAGTTCGTGTCGGCGAGGCCGATGACCGCGCAATCCTTTACCGCCGGATGTTTGCGCAATACTTCCTCCACCTCGCGCGAGGCGATATTCTCGCCCCCGCTGATGATCATGTCCTTTTTGCGATCTACGATGTAGAGATACCCGTCTGCATCAAAGCGGCCGATGTCTCCCGTGTGCAGCCAGCCGTTGCCGAGTGCGGTCTCAGTGGCTGCCGCGTCCTGCCAGTAGCCCGCCATGCATTGTTCGGCGCGCACGAGGATTTCTCCCTCGGCCTCACGGGGCAGGGGCTCGCCATCGTCTCCCGCGATGCGAACTTCCGCGGTGGGCAGCACCCGCCCCACGGAGCCCAGCAGCGCCGGCTGCCCGGCTGCTGCGGCGCGGTGATCATCTGCGGTGAGAAAGGCGACGCTACCCGAGAGCTCTGTCATGCCATAGCTTTGGCACAGGCCCAGATCGGTTTCTGCAAGCAATCTGTCGAGTAACAGGGCGGGCATTGCTGAGGCCCCGTAGCCGATGCTGCGCACGCTTGCCAGGTCGCTGGCCTGGAAGTCGGGGTGCTCCAGCAGCATGGCGATCATGGTGGGCGCGAGTGACATGCTGGTAACTCCGAGGCGACGACACGCCGCAAGCGTGTCGCCGGCATCGAAAGCCGGGGTCAGCACAACGGCGGCACCGTAGAGATGCTGGAGCAACACATTGTGAGCAGCCACGTGAAACAGCGGGAACGGGTAGAAGTAGCGGTCCTCCGGCTGCACCGGGCGTGCCAGTGCCGCAGAGGCCAGGCCCGCCATGAAGGAGCGATGCGTGAGGACCGCGCCTTTGGGTCGCCCGGTAGAACCCGAAGTGTAGAGAATCCACGCCGGATCCTGTGGCTGCACTGCCGGCGGTGCTGCACGGGCGCCCTGGGCCAGCCAGTGCTCGCAGGCGTCCCCCAACTCGACGACCGCGACGTGATCGCCCGGAGCCCCGAAGTCCCTGAGCGCGGCCAGCAGGCCCGCATCGGCGAACAGGATACTTGCGCCTGCGTGCTGCAGCTGCCAGTCGATCTCGGCCGGCGCCAGGCGCGCATTCAGGGGCACCAGGATTTTCCCCGCGGCCGGAACCGCGTAGATCAGTGCGATAAATTCGGGGCAGTTCCATGCCAGTACTGCAACGCGGTCGCCCGCGGTGCCGCTGGCGGCGAGACGCTCTGCCAGGCGCTCCACCCGCTGCTGCAACTCGCCGTAGCTGACAGGCTTGTGCTGCCACCATAGCGCCGTCGCATCGGGCCGAAGCCGTGCCTGGCGGGCCAGGATGTCCGGCAGCAGCGTTACCGTGTGGGCCGTGGTCTGCATGCTTCAGGCGATGTGCGCGAACGGACGCGGTCGTGCGCTGCCGGATGGTGCGCTGGCCATCAGCGGGTTTGTCTGCCGGCAGTTTCCGCCAGCACCACGCGCGGCGTTCTGGTGGGCATGCGCGTGATCAGCTCATAGCCGCTACTGCTGGCGTGTTCCGCAACTGTGTTCAGGGGCAGGCCCGCGCCCCAGAGAATAACCTCGCTGCCGCACCGGATGTCGCGCAAACCGGTGACGTCCACGGTGATCATGTCCATGGAGACGCGCCCGGCGAGGCTGGCCGGTTGGCCATCCACGAGCACCGGGGTGCCGTTCGCCGCCTGGCGTGGGTAGCCGTCGCCGTAACCGATCGCCACAGTGGCGATACGTGACGGACGCGTGGCGACCCAGGTGCCGCCGTAGCCGACGGCCTCGCCGGGGGCGATATCGCGCAGCGCAATCACGGCGGAGGCGAGCGTCATCACGGGTTTGAGTGCCGCCGCATTGGCGTGCGCTTCCAGCATGGGCGAGTTGCCGTACAGCATATAGCCGGGGCGTACCCAGTTGTAGTGGGAGTCGGGCCAGGCCAGCAGGCCAGCGGAGTTCGCTGCGCTGCGTGGCGCGTCGGCCGTGAGCGAGTCGAACAGCGCAAGCTGGCGGGACGTAGCCGTGCTTGTCGCGTAGTCGGCGCAGGCCAAATGCGTGAACAGCACCGGCGTGCCCTGGCTGTTGCGGCATGCCGACAGGCGCTGGTACAGCGCATCCGCCTTGTGTGCGTTCACGCCGAGGCGATGCATGCCCGTATCGACCTTCAACCAGCATTGCAGGGGGCGCGGCAGGCGCGCCTCCTCCAGCCAGGCGAGTTGCTCTTCACCGGCGATTGTGAGCCAGAGGTCCAGTGCGGCGACGCTGTCGAGTTCCCCTGGCGCAAAGACGCCTTCGAGCAGCAGCACCGGCTGCTGTACGCCGCCCTCGCGCAATAGCGCCGCCTCTTCCAGGGAAGCCACCGCGAAAGCGTCCGCATGTCCGTCCAGCGCACGGGCGACAGTCAGGCTGCCGTGGCCATAGGCGTTCGCCTTGACCACGGCCATCAGTTTTGCGCCGGGCGCCAGGTGTTGCGCGTGGGCCACGTTGTGCTGCAGCGCATTGAGGTCGAGTCGTGCTTGAGAGGGTCTGGCCACGTGTGCTCAATAATCGAACTTGTGCGCGGCGTACAGCGTCTGCGCGGCGAGCCAGACATCGCCGATCTCGCCGTTGCCTACCGGTTCGCCATCCACTGCCACGACCGGTGCTACGCCCTTGCTTGAACTGGAGAGCCATATCTCGTCGGCATCGCGCAGTTCAGTGAGGCTTATGTTGCGTTCTTCCACGGGAATGCGGCCATCCTTGCGCAGTATGTCCAACAGTATAAAGCGGGTAATGCCCGGCAGTATCTGGTGGTCCAGCGGTGGCGTGGCGACGATGCCATTTTTGATCACGTAGACATTGCACGCGGCCGCTTCGGTCAATTCGCCCTCGGCATTGTAGAGAATCGTTTCGGCGTGGCCGGCGGCATGGCCCTGTTGCAGGTGCATGACATTGCCCAGCAGCGCGGTGGATTTGATGTTGCAGCGACGCCAGCGCAGATCTTCCGCCGTGGACACGGCGAACGCTGTTGCGGTGGATTTCTCAACCGGCAACTCGGGCGGTATCGCATAAGCAAAGGCGTACAGGGTGGGAGCGATGTTGGTCGGGTAGGCGTGATTGCGACCACTGTCGGCCCCCCGGCTTACGTGCAGGTAAATACCGAGATCACCCCCGCCATTGTGTTCGATCAACTGTTCACACACGCCACGCCAGCCTGTTTCGTCCAGGGGGCAGTGAATTTCAAGTGCCTGCAAGCCGTTGCGCATGCGCGCCAGGTGTGGCGCGAAACCCACCATGCGCCCGCCGTAGGCTGGAATGACCTCATAGATGCCGTCGCCGAACAGGAAGCCGCGGTCCATCGGTGAAATGCGTGCTTCCTGCATCGGCAGGAAATCGCCGTTTAGGTATACGATACTCATATCACGCTGCCATTGTTACATAGATGTCGCTGCTGCGTCAGTCGGGCGTGGCTTGCACAAGCTCCTGCAGTCGACGAATGATATCCAGCCCGACGCGCGCTTCCATGCCGTCCTCGGTCAGCGTGTTCTCGCCGGTGACACCGTCCACGCTGCCCCGGCGGGAAAGGTAGTTGATCACTTCCATGGGGGATATGTCCGCGAGCAGGTCCCGGCCTGCCCAGCGGCCGAGGAGCGCCATCAGCCCATAGGCGGCCCAGTTGGATACATCGGCCACTAGCAGCTCACTGCAGGGCGTGACCGACAGGGGAATCTCCAGATCGCTGAGTGCCTGTGCGATGTTGCCCATGCCGATTTCATTGCCGCCGTCGCCGATGCCGATTGTCGGACAGGTGGCCGCGGTGACATATGGGTCGAAGTAACAACAGCGCCCGGTGATATCGACACCCCGCATATTGTAATAATGGCCGTCTGCCGCCAGGCCGGGCCGCTCAATGGCGATAATGGCGGCGGGAGAGAGCGCGGCGAGTTGCCGCTCTGCCTCGCGCTGTGCGGACGGCAGGTCCCCGGCAATTAATTCCAGTACCCGGAAGTCATCCATCAACCGCGTTGAAAGGGGAGGGCCGCAGGCGAGCATCGGCTCGGCGCCGAAAAGCGCCAGCGTGCGGTAGAGAAAGATGGCGCCGACCGGGCCGTCGGTCTCGAAGGTGCCGGTGACCGGAAAGCCGGTGGCGATCAGCACGGTGCCCCGGATATCGCGCAAATGGCGCGCCGCGCGCAGAAAGTAGCCCGGCGCCAGCGCCGCGCGCGCGTCGCGCATGCGTCGTGGGTTGCGTTCCACCAGCAGCGCTTCGATGGCTTCGCTCAATGCCTGCTCGGTCACGTGGGCAATTCCTGTAACGGGTGATTGAGCGCCAGGCGTTGTGTATTGCGCAGTGCGCGCAGGGCGCCGGCGGGCGTTATGGGTGCAAAGTGTACCGTATCCTTCGCGGTCAGCTGCGCCAGTCGCCAGCCATCGGTGATCAGTGCCGAGCCGATTTTGGGATAGCCGCCGATAGTCTGGTGGTCGTTCAGCAGCACAATCGGTTGCCCGTCCGGGGGGATCTGGATAGCGCCCAGACAGATTCCCTCGGACAACACGCCGTCTACCTCGCAGCGCACCGGGCTGCTGCCTTCCAGGCGGTAGCCCATGCGGTCGCTTTGCTCGGAGACGCGGTAGGCTTGCGCGAAAAACTGCCGCTGTGCCGCGCGGCTGAAAAGGTGTTGCTGGTAGCCGGGTATCACGCGCACGGTGGCCTGGCGCTGGTAGCGTGGCCGGTACTGTTCCGCCAGCGACAAACGCCTGCGCTGCGCGACCGCCGCGCAGGGCAGGTTGTCTCCCTTGGCAAGCGGTTTGCCGTTCAGGCCCCCGATGCGCTCGCGGGTGACTGTAGACGTACTGCCGAGGTACGGCGTGATCGCGAAGCCGTCGGCAACCCCGAGATAGCTGCGGCAGCCGCTCGGCGCGTAGCCCAGTGCCAGGCGCTGCCCGGCTTGCAGGCGGTGCACGCGCCAGTGCGCGTGCTCTGTGCCGTCAATGGTCAGCGGCATGGCGGCCCCGGTGACACAGACCCAGGTATCAACCTCCGCCTGCACTTGTAATCCTCCGAGGCTGACTTCAATCACTGTGCTGTCGAGCGGGTTTTCCAGCAGCCGGTTACAGTAGTGGTAGGCCTCACCATCAAGCGCACCGCCAAGTGTCATGCCCAGGTGGTGCGCGCCGCGGCGGCCGGCATCCTGCAGCAGGCTGAGCGCGCCGCCCGCGAGCACACGCAGGCTCACGCCAGGTCTCCGCCGAGGGTCAGAAAGCGCTGCCTGTCGACAGGCTCGAAGCGTACCCTGTCGCCCACTGCGAGCGGCATACACGGTTGTGCGTGGGGGTCAAACAGTCGCACCGGACAGCGGCCAATGAGGTTCCAGCCACCAGGTGACACGTCCGGGTACACCGCGGTCTGCCGATCGGCGATGGCCACCGCTCCGCGTGGTACCCGGGGACGCGGCGTGGCCCTGCGCGGTTGCGCGATGCGCGCATCCACCTCACCGAGATAGGCGAAGCCGGGCGCAAAGCCGATGGCGTAAACCCGGTACTCCACTCCCGAGTGCAGCGCAATCACTTCTTCAACGCTGAGCTCTGCCGTCTCCGCCAGCGTTTCGAGGTCTTCCCCTGCTTCCGGCGCGTAGTAGACTGGCAATGTGACCACGCGACCGTGCCCGTTGCTCACCTCGTCGAGTTCCGCCAGGGCTGTGCGCACGCGCGACGCGATGGCCTGGTGGCGGTTGCGGTGTGCGTCGAAAATGATCAGCACTGACGCATAGGATGGCACCAGATCCAGCAGATCATCGCCCAGAGCGGCTTCGATGGCGGCGCTGGCGGCGCCGATCCGCGACAGGGTCTGCAGGTCGGCGCTGTTGCCGAGATACAGCATCAGGGCGTCCGTTCCCACTATTTTCAGTTTCACCCGCAGTTAACCCGCATCGAGGAGCGCGCGCAGCGCCTGCACAGCGGACACGCTGGCCGGGTTGTCGCCATGCACGCAGAGTGTTTCGGCGTCGATCCGCAACAGGCTGCCTTCCGCCGTTACCACTTCGCCGGTAGCGCACAAGCGTTCAGCCTGGGCCTGCATTTCGATGCCATCGAGCACCGAGCCCGGTTCGCCGCGGGGTTGCAGCGAACCGTCGTTCAGGTAGCGACGATCGGCAAACGCCTCCAGCTGGATGGATACGCCCGCCGAAGACCTGACCCAGAAGACGTTCCACGACATGC
>CAZFJQ010000031.1:0-38669 GCA_964519755.1 uncultured Halioglobus sp. | reverse complement strand
GGCGCGCACGGTTTCGCAAATCGGCATGGCCACGCCGACGCTGCGCGCCAGGGCGCGCAGGCTGAGATCATCGGCGCCTACCTCGCGCAGCTGCTCGATCGCGGTGTCAAGGAGTTCTGCGCGCAGGTTCCCGTGGTGATAGGTCCTGTGACGCGCGACGTCAGGCATTGCGCGCTGCCGCCGGACGAGCCCTGTGTAAGCGCCCGGGGTTCATGGCAACAGGTGTTTTACCGCATCCCGCTCTTCCTGCAGCTCCTGCTCCGTTGCGCGCATCTTCGTGCGACTGAACTCGCCTGTCTCCAGCCCCTCTACGATTTGCCATTCGCCGCCCTTACAGCGGGTCGGGAAGGAATAGATAAGGCCTTCCTCAATCTCGTAGGAGCCATCGGAGTAAACGCCCATGGAGACCCAGTCATCACCCTGGGTGCCCAGTGCCCAGCAGCGCATGTGATCAATCGCGGCGTTCGCGGCCGAGGCCGCCGACGATGCGCCCCGTGCCTTGATGATGGCGGCGCCACGCTGCTGCACAACGGGTATGAACTCGTCCTCGTACCACGCCTGCTCTACCAGCTCGATGGCGGGCTTGCCCTGCACGGTAGCATTGAACAAATCGGGGTACTGGGTGGCGGAATGGTTGCCCCAGATTGTCATGCGCTGCACATCGTTCACCGTGGTCCCGGTTTTAAGAGCAAGCTGGGACTTCGCGCGATTGTGATCGAGGCGCATCATGGCCGTGAAGTTCCGTGGAGGAATGTCGGGGGCATTGCGCTGTGTGATCAGCGCGTTGGTGTTGGCCGGGTTGCCCACGACCAATACCCGGATATTGCGGCTGGCATGTGCGTTGATAGCCTGCCCCTGTTCGGAAAAGATCGCCGCGTTGGCTTCCAGAAGATCCTTGCGCTCCATGCCCGGCCCGCGGGGGCGGGCGCCGACCAACAGCGCATAGTCCGCATCTTTGAACGCCACGTTCGGGTCGTCGCTACACACGATCCCCGCGAGCAGGGGAAAGGCGCAGTCCTCGAGCTCCATACGCACACCCTCGAGCGCTTCCATTGCGGGCGTGATGTCCAACAGCTGCAGAACAACCGGCTGATCGTCCCCGAGCATGGAGCCGGAGGCAATGCGAAAGAGCAGGGCATAGCCTATTTGGCCAGCGGCGCCGGTGACGGTAACTCGGACAGGTGCTTTCATCGGGTGTATCCCTCGTGGATAAAAAAAACAGGCGGAAAATCCGGGCTGGCTATTTTCGGGGCTTCGCTATAAAAATACAAGGGAGGTCCCGGGATGGACGCCGTACGGTCGCGGCCTTTAAACTAGGCGGCGAATCAGATGCCGACGGTTACACCAGTGCGCGAACTCTCCCGCAAAGAAAAGACCGAATTCAACAAGTTGCAGAAGCGGCTGCGCCGCAATGCGGGCAACGCGATTGCCGATTACAACATGATCGAGTCGGGCGACAAGGTCATGGTGTGCGTATCCGGCGGCAAAGACTCCTACGGCATGCTGGATGTACTGATGAACCTGCGCCGGAGTGCGCCGGTTAACTTCGAGCTGGTGGCGGTGAATCTCGACCAGAAACAGCCCGGCTTTCCCGAGGAAGTACTGCCGCGATATCTCGCTGAGCAGAATGTACCTTTCCATATTCTTGAAAAGGATACTTACAGCGTTGTGAAGCAGATAGTGCCGGAGGGTAACACCACCTGTGGCCTGTGCTCGCGTCTGCGGCGCGGCAGCCTGTATGGCTTCGCCAGCGAGATCGGGGCGACAAAAATAGCGCTTGGCCACCACCGCGACGACATTGTGGAAACGCTATTTCTCAATATGTTTTTCGGCGGCAAGTTGAAGGCCATGCCCCCCAAACTGTTGAGTGACGACCGGCAGAACGTGGTGATAAGGCCCATGGCCTACTGTCGGGAGCGCGACCTGGCACAGTTCGCCGAATACAAGGAGTTCCCGATTATCCCCTGCAATCTTTGCGGCTCCCAGGAAAACCTGCAGAGGGTCAAGGTCAAGGAGATGCTGGCGCAGTGGGAGCGGGAGTATCCCGGGCGCACCGAGACCATTTTTCGCAGTATCAGCAATGTTGCTCCTTCGCAGCTCGCGGATCGGCGCCTGTTTGATTTCGAGGGGCTGCGTGTCGAGCGCGACGAGGCGCTGCATCTGCCGGCTATCCAGGCAGTCAATCTCTAGTGTCTGCCGGCACTCCGCTGCTGGTGGCGAGCCTGCTCTCGCTGGAGCGCGGGGGGCGTCAACTATTCAGTGAGTTGTCCTTTGAGGCTTGTCCGGGCGAGTTGTGGCAGATCGTCGGTGACAATGGCTCGGGCAAGACCAGCCTGTTGCGGATACTGGCAGGGCTATGCCGCTACGGATTCGACGGCCGTGTGGCGCGCACCAGTCTGCCGCTCTACCTCGGGCATCTCAGTGCCGTGAAGGGTTTGCTCACGCCGCGCGAAAATCTTGCCTGGCACATCGCCGGGGAGAGCGAATACAGTGCCGCCCGGATTGAGTCGGCGCTGGCCAGTGTCGGCTTGTACGGTTATGAGGACGTACCCAGCCACACGCTGTCCGCGGGCCAGCACAGGCGAGTGAACCTCGCGCGCCTCTATCTCTCCGACGCACCGCTGTGGCTACTGGACGAGCCGTTCACGGCGATCGACAGGCAGGGTGTCGCGGCCCTCGAGACATTGATCGAGACGCATGTCGCCGAGGGCGGCAGCGTGCTGCTCAGCTCGCATCAACCGTTGGCGGTTGCCTGTCCGGTACGCCAGCTCGCCTTGCCGTCGGGTGCAATCCAGTGAAAGGTCCGTCCACGACAGGTTTTTGTCTGCGGCTGCTGCGCCGCCAGCTGGTACTGGCTATCCGGCGCCCGGTGGAGATAGGCAACCCGCTGCTGTTCTTTGCCGTTGTGGTCGCGCTGTTTCCCCTGGGCCTCGGTCCGGCGCCAGAGCGTCTCGCTGAATTTGCGCCCGGAGCGCTGTGGATTGTTGCATTGCTGGCAACGCTACTGACCTGTGACGGGGTGTTTCGTAGTGATTATGACGACGGCAGCCTGGAGCAGCTGCTGTTGTCACCGCAACCCCTGTACCTTTCGGTGCTGGCCTATACCGGGGCTCACTGGCTTGTCACGGGCTGCCTGTTGGGGCTGGCTTCGCCTGTTTTCGCGTTGATGTTGAACCTGCCGGCCGCAGCCATCGGCACGCTGGTGGCCGCTGTGCTGCTGGGCACGGCTGTGCTGAGCCTGCTGGGGTGTATTGGCGCCGCCTTGACCGTGGGGCTGAAGCGCGGTGGCATGCTGATCTCCCTGCTCATTCTGCCGCTGTACACGCCGGTGCTGATCTTCGGCAGCGCCGGGGTGCAGGCCGCGGCCAGCGGGCTTCCGGCGGGGCCCTATCTCGCCATCCTGGGGGCCATGCTCTCTCTCGGTATAGCACTCGCGCCGCTGGCGATCGCCGCGGCACTGCGCATCAGTATCGATGCCTGAGCGTGGCAGGTGCCGCGTGCGGTTTCAGTTGTCCGGCGCCCCGCGCACTGTATAATCGGTGCCGCTATGTGGTCCTTCTTTCACAAGCTGGGGTCACCGCCCTGGCTCTACGCCATCTCCGGTTCGATTCTGCGCTGGCTGCTGCCCATGACGCTGGTTGCACTGGCCGTTGGGGCGGTCTGGGGCCTGCTCTTTACAGCACCTGATTTTCGTCAGGGCAACAGCTATCGCATCATTTATATTCATGTGCCAGCTGCTGTGGTGGCGCTGGCAGGCTATTACGTCATGGCAGTCGCCGGCGCCGTGAACCTGATCTGGCGGATGAAAATGGCAGACCTGGCAATGCGGGCGGCGGCTCCGATCGGGGCGGCGCTGACCTTCGTGGCATTGTTTACCGGCGCGGTCTGGGGCAAGCCGACCTGGGGCACCTGGTGGGTTTGGGATGCACGCATTACCTCCATGCTGATACTGCTGTTCCTGTATCTGGGCGTGGTGGCGCTGTATGAAGCCTATGACAACAAAGAGGCCGCCGGCCGGGCCTGCGCGGTGCTGGCACTGGTGGGTACGGTGAATATTCCGATTATCTACAAGTCCGTGGACTGGTGGTACAGCCTGCACCAGCCGGCCTCGATCAAGTTCACCGGAGAATCGACCATAGACAGCAGTATGCTTTACCCACTGATGCTGATGATCGGCGCGTTCTATGCCCTGTTCACCTGTGCCCTGCTGTTGAACATGCGCGCAGAACTGCTCAGGCGCGGTGCGCGTACCCAGTGGGTGAAACAAGTGGTGAAAAGCGAGGTCAAACGCTGATGTATTTCGAGAGTGTGCACGCGGTGCTGACGATGGACGGCCACGGCGGTTTCGTGTGGAGCGCGTACGCCGTGACGTGCGGGGTCGTCGGGTGGTTGCTGGTAGCGCCGATGCTGCGTAGAACACGCATCCTGCGTGACTTGCGCGGCGCCCACAAGCGTAGCGAAGGTGCGGCGGCGACTGTTGGCCAGGGAGAAGTTTAATGCATCCGATACGCAGGCAAAGGTTGCTGCTGGTGCTGTTTATTGTGCTGTTCTCGAGCGCAGCGGTGGGCCTGATCACCTATGCGCTGCGTGGCAACATCAACCTGTTCTTCCCGCCCGCGCAGGTCGCCGAGGGCAAGGCCCCTGTCGGCAAGCCGATCCGGGTGGGCGGCATGGTGGTGGAGGGTTCCGTGCAACGCAGTAGCGACAGCCTGGAGATTGCATTCCAGCTGACGGATTACAAGGCGCAGGTGGATGTTGTATTTGAAGGCATACTGCCTGACCTGTTCGGTGAAGGGCAGGGCGCGGTCGCCTCCGGCCTGCTGGGTGCTGATGGTGTGCTCAAAGCCTCTGAGGTACTGGCAAAACACGATGAAAACTACATGCCCCCCGAGGTCGCCGAGGCACTTAAACAGTCGGGCTTCGACCACAAAGGTAAACCGCAATGATTCCTGAACTGGGCCATTTCGCGCTGATTATTGCCCTCGGCCTGACTATCCTGTTGTCGATCATTCCCATGTGGGGAGCCTGGCGACGAAACGTCACCGCGATGGCTCTGGCGCCGGGGCTCGCGTTGGGTATTCTCTGCTTCGTCAGTATTGCCTATGTCTGTCTTACCTGGGCTTTTGTGAACGACGATTTTTCGGTCAAGGTCGTTGCCGCCAACAGCAACAGCCTGCTGCCTTTAATGTACAAGTTCTCCGCCTTGTGGGGTAACCACGAGGGGTCCCTGCTGTTGTGGGCACTGATACTCGCCCTGTGGACGGCGGCGGTGGCAACGTTCAGTCGCGGATTACCACTGCTGATGTTGGCCCGGGTGCTCTCGGTGATGGGCGCGGTAGGTGTGGGTTTTCTGTCTTTTTCATTGCTCACGTCCAACCCGTTTGCCCGGCTGCTGCCGGGAACGCCGGCGGATGGCTCTGATCTCAACCCCTTACTGCAGGATCCGGGCCTGATCATTCACCCCCCGCTGCTGTATATGGGCTACGTCGGATTTTCGGTGGCCTTCGCGTTCGCGATCGCAGCCCTGCTGGGAGGTCGCCTCGACGCAGCCTGGGCGCGCTGGTCGCGGCCCTGGACCAATATTGCCTGGGCGTTCCTGACCCTTGGTATTATGCTCGGGAGCTGGTGGGCCTATTACGAATTGGGCTGGGGCGGCTGGTGGTTCTGGGACCCGGTGGAAAATGCCTCATTCATGCCCTGGCTGGCCGGCACCGCCCTGGTGCATTCACTGGCGGCCACCGAGAAGCGGGGCCTGTTCAAGAGCTGGACGGTCCTGCTGGCAATTTTTGCCTTTTCGCTCAGCCTGCTGGGTACCTTCCTGGTACGTTCCGGTGTGCTCACCTCGGTGCATGCCTTCGCCACGGATCCGGCGCGGGGCCTGTATATTCTGGTGTTCCTGGCGCTGGTGGTCGGCGGTTCACTCACCCTGTATGCGCTGAGAGCGCCCGCCGTCAGCAGCCGGGTGCACTTTGAGTGGGTGTCGCGGGAGAGCCTGCTGCTGTTCAACAACGTGGTCTTCCTGGTTGCCACGCTGACGGTACTGTTCGGCACGCTGTTTCCGCTGATTATGGATGCACTGGGCCAGGGCAAAGTGTCAGTCGGGCCACCCTATTTCAACGCGGTGTTTGTGCCCTTGATGGCCTTGCTGGCGCCGGTTATGGGCTTTGGCCCGGTATCGCGATGGAAGCGTGACAAGACCGCTCGCTGGTTTGCAGAGCTCGCGCTGCCTGCGGCGGCGGCTTTGCTCTGTGCTATCACGTTGCCGTTGCTGAACGCGCCTTATAATGTGTGGGTAGCGCTGGCAGTCATGCTCGCTGCCTGGCTGGTGTTCGGCCTTGCGCGGGATGTCTGGCAGCGCGTGCGCAGTGGCAGCCACTTGGCGGCGGGTCTGCGGCGTCTCACGCCAAGCTATCTGGGCATGTTGCTTGCCCACCTCGGTTTTGCCGCCTGCATTGTCGGTGTGGTGGCCACCAGCCAGTACGCGCTGGAACACGACCTGAAAATGCAACCGGGTGATGCCAAGGTTGTGGCGGGCTACGAGTTCCGCTTTGTCGAACTGGTGCCGGTACGGGGCCCGAATTTTGTTGCCGACGAAGCGCGCTTTGAGGTGTATCGCGACGGTGCACTGATCTCCCGGCTGGCACCCCAGAAGCGACGCTACCTGGCTTCCGGGCAGGTGATGACGGAAGCGGCAATAGATGCGGGCCTGTTCCGGGATTTGTTCGTGGCGATGGGTGAGCCGGTAGGCGAGCAGGGCGCCTGGGCAATGCGCCTGCATTACAAACCGATGATACGCTGGATGTGGCTCGGCGCGATTTTAATGGCGGTGGGCGCATTCACCACAGTATTGGACCGGCGCTATCGTCGTCAGCGCCAGACAGCGACGGCGGAGCAACCGGGATTGGCCCATGGGGTCTAGACTGAAACTTTTTTTACCGCTCTTTCTGTTTGCGGTTCTGGCCCTGTTGCTCTTTCGAGGCCTTTCCCTCGACCCCATGGAGATGCCGTCGGCGCTCATTGACCGGCCGCTGCCCGCGTTCAGCCTGCCGGAGCTTGCCTCCGGGGAATTGTTGGACGCGGCTGCGGTTGCAGGCGAAGTGAGCCTGCTGAATGTCTGGGCCACCTGGTGCGTGTCCTGTCGCGTGGAACACCCTTACCTGGTGTCCCTCGCGGACAGCGGCGTGCGCATCCTGGGGCTGAATTACAAGGACGAGGACGCCGCCGCCCTGCGCTGGTTGCAAGACCTGGGAAACCCGTACCAGTTCAATATTGCCGACCGTCAAGGCACGCTCGCACTCGACCTCGGCGTTTACGGCGCCCCGGAGACCTATCTGCTGGACGCCGAGGGTGTTGTTCGTTATCGCCACGTGGGTGTGGTCGACGAACGCGTATGGCAGACCGTGCTGGAGCCGCTTTACAGCGAGCTGCGCGCGGCAGTTGCGGCGGAGTCGCCATGAGAATCTCGCTGGGCGGAGTACTCGCATTGCTCATCACGCTGTGGTCGTTGCAGGCGCTGGCGGTTATCGAGACCTACGAGTTCAGCGACCCTGCACTGGAGGAGCGCTATCACTCGCTGAGTGAAGAGTTGCGATGTCCCAAATGCCAGAACCAGAATATCGCGGACTCCAATGCGCCCATCTCCAGGGACCTGCGCCGGCTACTCTACGAGCAGTTGGAGTCGGGTGCCTCGGACGGAGAGATTCTCGAGCACATGGTGGCGCGCTACGGTGAGTTTGTGCGCTACCGGCCGCGCTTCGCCGGTGCCACGGTAATCCTCTGGCTGACGCCTTTTATCCTGCTGCTTGCAGGTGCGGCCATTGTTGCGCTGACCTTGCGTTCAAAGGGTTCGCGCGGTGGCGAGCATCCTCTCAGTGATGCAGAGCGCGCGCGGGTGGACAACCTGCTGGCTAACAGGGAGGGGTCGGATTGACCACCTTTTATATCTTGTGCGCAGGTCTTGTTCTGCTGAGCAGTGTGTTCTTTCTTTTTCCCCGCGTTCACAGGGGCGTTGGAGAGGACGAACTCGAGCAGGAGAACCTGCAGTGGTACAAGCTGCGCCAGCGCGAATTGTCGGAGGAGGGCGCCGATGCGTTGGCGGATGATGCGCGTCTGCGTCTGCTGGAGGATGCAGCCCAGGGCCGGTCGGGCGCGGCGCTATCTGAAGCGCGGTCCTTTCCCACGTGGGCGCTGTTTCCCGTGTTGGCCCTGTTCGCCGCCGGCCTGTACTTCCTGCTCGGCGGTGCTCGCGACGTTGTGATTGCGCAGCAACTGGATGCGTTGGGCGAGCAGACTGGCGACGCCGAAATGGCGCAATTGATCAGTTCGCTCGAGTCGCGAGCAGCCCAGCGCCCGGACAACCTGCACTATCGCGCCCTGTTGGGCCGCTACTATATGGGTCAGGGCGACTACTCCAGAGCGTTGGACGCCTACAACCAGTTGCTGGCTGCGGAACCCGAGGATGCGCAGGCCCTGGCCTATGCGGCGCAGGCTGAATACCTCGCCTCTGGCCGGCAGCTTACCGACAGTGCCCGGCTGCGTGCCGAACAGGCGCTGGCGGCAGACCCGCAACAACGCAGCGCGCTGGGCTTGCTGGGCATGGCGTCTTTTGAGCAGCGCCAGTACCGCGCGGCGATCAGCTACTGGGAGCGCCTGCTCGCAATGGAACCGCCCGGTTCGGAGGCTGCGCTGATGATAGCCGGCGTGCTGGACCGCGCCCGTGGCGCCCTGGGCGAGCCGGATGCGACCTCGGCTGCGCCAGGCGCGGGGAAGGATGTCGTGGATGCCGGCGTCACCGTGCGCGTGCGCCTGCCCGAGGGGGCGGTGGTGACCGGGGGGGAAACCGTATTTGTACTGGCGCGCGATGCGCGCTCCAACAGCCGTATGCCGATCGCGGTGCAACGGCTGCAGGTTGGTCAATTGCCGCTGACGCTGCGGCTGGACGACAGCAATTCGATGGCTGGTCAGACCCTGTCGTCGGTGGCGGAAGTGGAAGTGGTGGCGCAGGTTTCCCCGGACGGCCGGCCCGGAGAGGCCAACGCCACCTGGGTGGCGCAGGCGGGCCCGCTGGTCCCGGGCCAGGGTGGCCCCGCTGTTGATCTCCTGCTGACCCCGAAAACACCCTGAGCACTCCGCAGGCGGGCGAAATCGAAAAATTTGCTTATTTCCCGTGCAGGCATAGTGTTACCACAGGAAAGCCGATACACTACATGTTGTGTTCCGGCGCGCGGTTTTTAAGCATAAAAAACGGAATAAACATAAGTATATCAACATATTGCGAATTAAACCTAAGGTAATATGCGACTCAAGACGATCAAGCTGGCCGGTTTCAAGTCCTTTGTAGACCCCACGAGCGTCAACTTTCCGAGCAACATGTGCGCGATCGTCGGCCCCAACGGGTGTGGCAAATCCAACGTGATCGACGCCGTGCGTTGGGTGATGGGTGAGAGTTCCGCGAAGAACCTGCGCGGCGAATCGATGGCCGACGTGATCTTCAACGGGTCGGTCAACCGGCAACCGGTGGGGCAGGCTTCCATTGAGCTGGTATTCGATAACAGCGAGGGCAAGCTCGGGGGCGAGTACGCCAGCTACGCTGAAATAGCAACACGCCGGCAGGTATCCCGCGAAGGGCAGTCTGAATATTTCCTGAACGGTACCCGGTGTCGCCGGCGCGATATCACCGATATTTTCCTCGGCACCGGCCTCGGTCCGCGCAGTTACGCGATCATTGAGCAGGGCATGATCAGTCGGCTCATCGAGTCGAAGCCCGAGGAGCTGCGGGTGTTCATCGAGGAAGCGGCGGGCATCTCCAGGTACAGGGAGCGGCGCAAGGAGACCGAGAGCCGCATGCGCCGCACGCTTGAAAACCTTGAGCGTCTCACCGATCTGCGCGATGAACTGGAACGGCAGCTGCAGCACCTTCAACGGCAGGCACAGTCGGCGGAAAAGTACGCAGAGTTCAAGGCGGAAGAGCGGCAGCTCAAGGCCGAGCTCCTGGCTATCCAATGGCAGGCATTCGATGCCCAGGTCACCCGGACAAGCCGCGCGATCGCCGAGCTTGAGGTGAAGCTGGAGGCCGTGCACAGCGAACATCAGCAGGTCGATACGGCGCTCGAACGTCACCGTGTGGAGCACGCCGATCGCAGCGATGCGTTTAACCAGGTGCAGGCCACTTATTATTCCCTGGGCGCCGAAGTGACGCGTATCGAGCAGAGCATCGCCCACCAGCAGGAGCGCGCACGTCAGTTTGAGCTCGACCTGACGCAAACGCAGGAAAACCTCAGCGAAGCCGAAAGCCACCTCGCTGAGGATCGTGAAAAGCTGTCCGCCTGGGAGCAGGAAGTGGCTGTGCTCGCTCCCGAGCAGGAGCGTCTGCGGGAGGTCGAGGCGGCGTCTTCACAGGCGCTGCTTGCGGCGGAGGCGGCCATGCACGACTGGCAGCAGGCCTGGGACAATTTTAACCAGGAAGCAGCCGGGCCTCGTCAACAGGCGGAAGTTCAGCAGTCGCGTATTCAGCACCTGGAACAGGTGTTGCAGCGTCTTGGTGAGCGCACCCAGCGGCTGGAGGATGAGCAGCGCAGCCTGGTTACGGGCGATGTCGACGCCCAGGTGGATACGCTGTCCGCTGAACTCGCCGGGGTTGAACAGGGCATGGCGGAGCAGGAACGGCAGGTAGAAACGCTGGTGGAGGCGATCAGCAATACCCGTGAACAAAACAACCGTGCGTCGTCGGAATTGAGCGACGCGCGTTCCGCCGTGCAGCAGGCGCAGGGTCGTATCGCGTCTCTGGAAGCGCTCGAACAGGCCGCTGCTGAAGATGTCGGCAAGGGTGTGAGTAGCTGGCTGGCGAATCACCAGCTGGATAGCAATCGGCGCCTGCTTGATCTGCTACGCGTGGATGACGGCTGGCAGTGCGCGGTAGAAACGGTGCTTGGGGATTATTTGCAGGCAGTCTGTGTCGATGCTATCGAGCCGTTGGCGGATGCACTGCAAAGTTTCGACAGCGGGCGCCTGATGCTCGTTGAAGCCGCACAGGAAGGCGCCCGCTCTGCCGGCTCACTCGCCGCTAAAGTGCATGGCAGTGCCGCGGCCCAGGCTCTGCTGGCGGACGTGCGAGCGGTGGATGATTTGCCCCAGGCTCTCGTATTGCGGGCATCGCTCGGCGCGCACGAGTCGGTAATCACGCGTGACGGTATCTGGATGGGTGCCCACTGGCTGCGGGTTGCCCGGGTTGTCGGTGAAGAGGGCGGCCTGATCAACCGCCGCGAGGAGCTGGATGCGCTGTCTGCCACACTGCTCCAGGCGCAGCAGCGGGAGGCCAGGCTGGGTGCAGAACTGCGCGACTCCGAGCAGCGGCTGAGCGAGTTCGAGGCGCAGCGTCAGGCGTGTCAGCGCGAACTCCAGGCCCGGACCCGTGAGCACGCCGATATCAGCGCCAAACTGTCGGGCAATCGAGCAAAACTGGAACAGATAGCTGAACGCGGCAGACGAATCGTTGACGAGGTGCAGCAGACGCGGGAGCAGTTTGCGCATGAGCAGGCGGCACTTGCCGAGGCGCGCCGGATTCTTGCCGAGTCCATCGAACTGATGGAAGGCGATTCCCGGCGGCGCGAAGAGCTGTCGGCGGAGCGCGATGAAATCCGCGGAGCACTGGATGCTGCCCGGCAGCAGGCGAGACTCGACAAGGACGCCGCCCACTCCACAGCCATCCGCTACCAGGGGTTGAGCTCGCAGCTGGAATCCATGCGCGAGTCTATCGGGCGGACTGATCGGCAAGTGTTGCAGCTGCGCGAACGTGGCGAGAGTCTTGCCCGCGCCCGCGAAGAAAACGACGAACCGCTCGCCGACTTGCGTTCAGAGCTGGAACGCCAGCTCGGGGAGCGCCTGCGAGCGGAAGCCACACTCGCTGAGGCGCGCCAGAGCGTTGCCGAAGTGGAGCACGCCCTGCGCGAGGCCGAGCGCGAGCGGGCACAGATAGAGCAGCGCGCACAGAGCGTGCGCAGCGAACTGGAGCAGCAGCGGATCGCCAACCAGGCGCAACAGGTACAGCGCGATGCGGCGCATCGGCAGTTGCACCAGGATCAGCAGGATGTGGAAGCCGTGCTGGCCGCTCTTCCGGAAAATGCCGGAGAACCCGAGTGGCAGCGAGCGCTCGAGAAGATCGCGTCGCGTATCGACCGGCTCGGTCCAATCAACCTCGCCGCGATTGACGAGTACACCCTGCAGTCCGAGCGCAAGACCTACCTGGACGCGCAGAACGAGGACCTGACCACGGCACTCGACACCCTGGAAGCAGCGATCCGCAAGATTGACAAGGAAACGCGCAATCGATTCCGCGACACGTTCGAGCGTGTGAATGCGGGCCTGGGTGAGCTGTTCCCGCGCGTATTCGGAGGTGGAAGCGCCTACCTGGAGATGACGGGTGACGATCTGCTCAACACCGGCATCTCGATCATGGCGCGTCCACCGGGCAAGAAGAACAGCACTATCCACTTGCTGTCCGGTGGTGAGAAGGCGCTGACGGCCATCGCCCTGGTGTTTTCCATTTTTCAACTCAACCCGGCGCCATTCTGTATCCTCGATGAGGTGGATGCCCCGCTCGATGATGCCAATACCGGCCGTTATGTGCGCCTGGTAAAAGAGATGTCGGAAAAAGTGCAGTTCATTTTCATCACGCACAACAAGATATCCATGGAAATGGCCGACCAGCTCATGGGTGTCACCATGCATGAGCCCGGGGTATCCAGGCTTGTGTCGGTGGATGTTGACGCGGCCGCGGAACTGGCGGCGAGTTAGGGCCGGCTCTGGTAGAGTGAGCAGGCTTTAGCATGGCAGAATCAGGGGATACAGGCGGGGCGACAGGCTAAACAACGGCTGTGCAATGACAGATCTGACAATACGAGACTGGATGGTCATTATCGGGGTACTCCTGATAGTGGCGGTGGCGCTGGATGCATGGCGCAGGATTCGCAGGGACAGGCGGGCTCCTGTCAAGATGAAGCTCGCGCCCTCCGAGGCAAGCGGCTCGCCGAAGGACGTGGACCTCGCGTGGCTCAAGGAATTGCCCAACGGCGGTGCGCGCACGGTAGATCGAGGCTCGGTGGGGCGCTCTTCCACGCCCGCGGCAGAGACCGCTGCAAACCGCGGTTCCGCGCCGGAGGATGATGTCGAACTGTTTCAGGGAATGACTTCCACCGACGACGATGACTCCGCGTGGCTGGAGGCTGCCGATAATCACGCTGACACCGCCGCTGCGCCATCGCCGGCCGGCAAGTTACCTCGCGCACCGGATCCCGCTGTCTTTATGCTGAATGTTGTGGCGCGCAACCCGCAGGGTTTTTCCGGCGAGGATATACTGCACATCCTGCTCGCCTGTGACCTGCGTTTCGGGGACATGGATTTTTTCCATCGCCACGAGTTTGAAGCCGGGCGGGGCGCGATCCAGTTCAGCGTGGCCAACATGATGCAGCCCGGCGTTTTCGATATCGATAACATGTCGGAAATGAACACGCCCGGACTGGTGTTTTTCCTGACACTGCCGGGCCCCGAGGACATGATGAAAGCCTTTGACTACATGCTCGAAACCGCACAGGCCGTGTCCCGTAATCTGGGCGGTGACGTGCTGGATGAGTCGCGCAGTGTGCTCACTCGCCAGGCAACCGAGCACAGCCGCCAGCAGATTCGCGAGTTGGAGCAACGCATGCTCGCCCAGGCGCGCTGAGTCAGCGTCCGGCGACATGACCAGCGCGACGCCTGCGCAGGAAATCCACTCGCTTCGCGAGCGGCTCAACACCTGGAATTACCAATACTACGTGCTTGACGATCCGCAGGTGCCGGACGCCGAGTACGATCGCTGTCTGCGCAGGCTGGAAGAAATCGAGGGGGCTCACCCGGACCTTGTCACGCCCGACTCACCCACGCAGCGCGTGGGTGCGGAGCCATTGCCGGCCTTTCTGCCGGTGCGCCATGCATTACCCATGCTGTCACTGGAGAACGCGTTTGACGCCTCTGAACTGGAGGCCTTCGATGCGCGCGTGCGCGAACGCCTGGCCGCGGGGGATGAAGACATTCAATACGCCTGCGAACCGAAGCTGGACGGGGTAGCCGTCAGCCTGCTGTACCGGGCGGGTCACTTTGAGCGCGCAGCGACCCGCGGTGACGGCACGACGGGTGAAGATATTACCAGCAATGTGCGCACTATTCGCAGTGTTCCCCTTACGCTCCGCGGCGCCGGGTACCCGGCGGTACTGGAGGTGAGGGGGGAGATATACATGCCGCGCGAGGGCTTCGAGTCGCTGAATGCGCGGGCGCGCGAGCAGGGCGAGAAGCTGTTTGTGAACCCCCGCAATGCCGCAGCGGGCAGCCTGCGACAGCTGGATTCGCGTGTTACGGCGTCGCGACCATTGCAAATGTGCTGCTACGGCGTGGGGCTGGTTGAAGATGGCGACCTGCCGGCGGCGCACGCGGACGTATTGTCATGTCTGCAAGACTGGGGTCTCAGAATCAATGCAGAATCTGCGGTGGTTACCGGTGTCGATGGCTGTCACGCCTATTTTGATAATATGGCCGCCCGGCGCAACCGGCTGCCCTACGATATCGATGGTATTGTTTTCAAGGTAAACGAGCTGGCACTGCAGCAGCGCCTGGGCTTCGTATCGCGTGCACCACGCTGGGCGATCGCGCGGAAGTTTCCGGCGCAGGAGGAGATGACGCGTCTGCTGGCGGTTGAGTTCCAGGTGGGTCGAACCGGCGCAATCACGCCCGTGGCCCGACTGGAGCCGGTCTTTGTCGGTGGTGTCACGGTGAGCAATGCAACACTGCACAACGCCGACGAGGTCGCGCGACTCGACGTACGGATAGGCGATACCGTCATCGTGCGCCGGGCGGGGGACGTCATTCCCCAGGTGGTCTCGGTGATCGCTGAACAACGGCCCTCGGAGGCGAAACCTGTGGTGTTTCCGCAAGCCTGTCCGGTATGCGGCTCGGCAGTGGAGCGAGCGGAGGGCGAGGCAGTGCTGCGATGCATGGGGGGTATTGTCTGTGCCGCCCAGCGCAAGGCCGCGATTCGTCATTTTGCCTCGCGCCGCGCAATGGACATAGACGGTTTGGGAGACAAGCTCGTGGAGCAACTGGTGGACGCGGGCCTGGTGACAGGTGTCGCGGAAATCTACAGCCTCACACGCGAGCAGCTGATAGCCCTGGAGCGCATGGGTGAAAAGTCCGCGGACAACCTGTTGGCGGCGTTGGAGGCCAGCAAGTCGACGACGTTACCGCGCTTCATTTACGCCCTGGGTATTCGCGAGGTGGGTGAATCAACGGCTCGCAACCTTGCGCGGCATTTTGGTAGCTGGGAGGCGTTGAGTGCGGCGAGTGAGTCGCAGCTATTGAGCGTGGAGGACGTTGGCCCGGTGGTTGCAGATCACTTGCGGCAGTTTTTTGATTCACCTTCCAGTCTGGCAGCGGTAGAGTCTTTGCGGGCCGTGGGCGTTGACTGGGAGGATGAGCAGGTACGTGTCTCTGCGCAGCCGCTCGCGGGGCAGACCTGGGTTGTTACCGGCAAACTGGAATCGCTCACCCGGGAGGAGGCCAAAGCGCGGCTGCAATCGCTGGGCGCCCGCGTCGCCGGGAGCGTGTCGGCAAACACGAATTGCCTGGTAGCGGGCCCGGGAGCCGGGACGAAACTCACTCGCGCGCAGGAATTGGACGTCCCGATAATGGATGAGCAAGAGCTGCTGCAATTGCTGGACGAACACGCGGTGTCTGCATGATGCGATGGATAGTGGTGGTGATGTCCCTTCTCGCGGTCACTGGCTGCGCGTCCGGGCCGCCGGCTAACACAGAGAATCTCTGCGCAATTTTTCGAGAGAAAGACGACTGGTACGGGGATGCCGCGGATGCCAGTGAAGAGTGGGGCAGCCCCATCCCGATCATGATGGCGATCATGCACCAGGAATCCCGTTTTGAGGCAAAGGCAAAACCGCCGCGCAGGAAAATTCTGTGGGTTATACCCGGCCCGCGTCTTTCGAGCGCCTACGGCTACAGCCAGGCGAAGAAAACAACCTGGGCAGAATACAAACGCAGCGCAGGACGCTTTGGTGCCGATCGAGATGATTTTGGCGATGCGATCGATTTTATAGGCTGGTATAACGCGCAGTCTCTGCGTCGCAGCGGTATTGCGCCCGGAGATGCGTACGCGCTGTATCTGGCCTACCACGAGGGTCACGGCGGTTACAATCGCGCTACCTATCGCCAGAAGCCCTGGCTTATGCAGGTTGCCACCAGGGTGCAAGGGCGTGCCGGTCGGTATCAGTCGCAACTCGCGGCTTGCGAGGAAGACCTTAAGGACGATGGCTGGTTCTTCGGCTGGTTCTGAGGGCACTTCCGGGTCGTGTCGCGCTCCCCGCACTGCCGCCCGCAGTTCAAAATTGGACACCACTCCCGGGATAGTTTTCTAAGCATTGGAAAAATAACGAGATTTGTACAGTGCCTCTAATGAAAAGGCAGTTGACATGTGACACACTTTCAGCTTGCGCCGTAAGTGCATGTTAAATACTACATTGCGTAGGCTATTGTGAGCGATCGATTTGAAAGCGACGAATATTAAAGACCCGGAATACTTCCACAAGGTGGTGGACTGCCAGTACGCCTGCCCGGCGCATACGCCCGTGCCGGAGTACATTCGACTGATTGCTGCGCAGCGTTACACCGATGCCTATATGGTGAACTGGCATTCCAACGTGTTTCCCGGGATTCTGGGGCGCACCTGTGATCGCCCCTGCGAACCCGCCTGTCGCCGTGTGCGCGTGGAGGAAGAGCCGGTCGCCATCTGTCGCCTGAAGCGAGTGGCGGCAGACAACAAAGACGATATTGTCGAGCGTCTGCCAAAGATACCGAAGAAGAAAAACGGCAAACGGATTGCGCTGATCGGGGCAGGCCCGGCATCGCTCACGGTCGCCCGGGACCTGGCGCCGTTGGGATACAGTATTGATATTTTTGATAATCAGATCGCCGGCGGCGGCATGATGCGCAGCCAGATCCCGGCGTTCCGGCTGCCGATAGAAGTCCTCGATGAAGAGGTTAACTACATTCTCGATCGCGGCGTGAATGCCGTCTTCAATATTGAGGTCGAGAGCCTGAAAAGCGTGCTCGACAAGGACTATGACGCGGTTTTTGTCGGTACCGGCGCGCCGCGCGGAAAGGGCCTCAATCTGCCCGGTCTCGAAGACGCCATGGGCAATGTGCACCTTGGGATTGATTGGCTCTCCAGCGTGGCCTTTGAGCACACGGATAACATCGGCAAGCGCGTCCTGGTCCTGGGCGGCGGTAATACCGCGATGGATTGCTGTCGAACGTCCCGGCGGCTCGGCGGTGAAGATGTGCGCGTTGTCGTGCGCAGCCCCTTCGAGGATATGAAAGCCTCGCCGTGGGAGAAGGAAGATGCCATGCACGAGGGCATACCCATATACAACAACCACGTGCCGAAAGAATTCGTGGTAGAGAATGGCCGTTTGCTGGGGATGAAATTTGAGAAGGTCGAAGCGCAGTACGATGATGAAGGGAACCGCAGCCTGGTACCGACCGGCGAAGACCTGGTCTTCATGGAAGCCGATGACGTGCTCATGGCGATCGGGCAGGAGAACGCATTTCCCTGGATAGAGCGCGATCTCGGCATCGAGTTTGACAAGTGGGATATGCCGGTCATCGACAAGCAGACATTCCAGTCTACTAACGCAAAAGTGTTTTTTGGTGGCGATGCTGCATTCGGTCCCGAAAACATCATTACCGCCGTGGCGCATGGCCACCAGGCGGCGGTGAGCATCGACCAGTACTGTCGCGACGAAGATGTGCAGGTACGACCGCCGCCGCATGTCAATCTTTCCAGCCAGAAAATGGGTGTGCATGAATGGAGCTACGACAACGCAGTCGAGACCGACGAGCGTTATGTCGTGCCGTTGGCCCCGCTGGATGAGGCGCTCAAGAACCGCAAGATGGAGGTGGAACTGGGCTTCGATCGTGAGACCGGTTTCAAGGAAGCGGAACGTTGTCTCAACTGCGATGTGCAGACGGTCTTCTACGAGGGGCGCTGTATCGAGTGCGACGCCTGCGTCGATATCTGTCCCACAGATTGCATCACCTTCACCGAGAATGGCAAGGAAAAGGCCCTGCGTACGCGCCTGTCTGCACCGGCGGATAACCTTACGCAGGATCTGTACGTATCGGAAACACTGCCAACGAAACGGGTGATGGTAAAGGACGAAGATGTCTGCCTGCACTGCGGTCTCTGCGCCGAGCGCTGCCCCACCACCGCCTGGGATATGCAGAAGTTTCTCTACAACGTAACGCAGGCGGGGGAAGTCGCGTGAAAACCCTGGAAGCGGTGAATGACTTCGTCATCAAGTTTGCCAACGTCAACGGAACCGGTTCTGCCAGTGCCAACAACCTGTTCGCGAAAGCCTTGTTTCGTATGGGTATCCCGGTCTCTCCCAAGAATATCTTTCCCTCCAATATCCAGGGTCTTCCCACCTGGTACGAGGTGCGGGTCAACGACCAGGGTTACCTGGGGCGCCGCGGAGGCGTTGATATAGCCGTATCGGTCAACCCGCAGAGCATGGCCCAGGATATACAGGAACTCGAGCCCGGCGGATACTTCATCTACGACAACACCAAGCCACTCGACCTGCGTCTGCTGCGCGACGACGTATGCATCCTTGGCATACCGCTGACCAGTATCTGCAACGAACAGTACGATGATCCGCGCCAGCGGCAGCTGTTCAAGAACGTGATCTACGTGGGCGCTCTCGCGGCCCTTCTGGATATGGATTTCAAGGTCCTGACGGGGCTGGTGGAGGATCAGTTCAAAGGCAAGGAGAAACTGGTATTGCCGAACATCCATGCGCTGGAGCTGGGCCATCAATGGGCCAAAGCCAATCTGAATTGCCCCATCGGCATTCGGGTTGAGAAAAGCGACAGGGTGGGCGACAAAATACTGCTGGACGGCAACACGGCATTGGGCCTGGGTGCCATTTACGGCGGCGCAACGGTGGCCGCCTGGTATCCTATTACCCCGTCAACCTCGGTAGTGGATGCCTTCGAAACCTACGCCAAGAGGATGCGTATTGATGCCGGCACCGGCCGTCGGAATTACGCCATTGTGCAGGCCGAGGATGAACTCGCGGCAATCGGCGTTGCCATTGGAGCCGCCTGGAATGGCGCGCGCTCTTTTACCGCCACTTCCGGCCCGGGTGTTTCGCTGATGAGCGAGTTCCTCGGCCTGGCGTATTTTGCAGAGATTCCGACCGTCCTGTTCAATGTGCAACGCGCGGGGCCATCCACGGGCATGCCGACACGCACCCAGCAGGCCGATGTGCTCGCCTGCGCCTACGCCTCGCATGGCGATACCAAGCAGGTGTTGCTGTTCCCCTCGACGCCGGGTGAGTGCTTCGATTTTGCCGCGCTGGCTTTTGATCTGGCGGAACGACTGCAGACACCGATTATCGTCATGTCGGACCTGGATCTCGGGATGAACGACAATATGTCGCCGCCGCTGCAGTGGGATGACGAGCGCAAGTACGATCGCGGAAAAGTCATGACCGCAGAGCAGTTGGAGGAGGGCGTTGAGTTCGGGCGCTATCTCGATGTGGATGGCGATGCCATCTGTTATCGAACCTACCCGGGCACGCACCCCACGCGCGGCGCCTTTTTCACTCGCGGCACGTCGCGCGATGAGTACGCGGTTTACACCGAGCGCGGGGAGGCCTACGAGCGAAACATGCTGCGTCTGCTGCGCAAGTGGGAGACCATCAACGAACACGTTCCGGCGCCGCAGGTCTACGACTGTGGCCGCGACACCGACAGCGCTGTTATCTATTACGGGACGAGCGAAGAATCCTCCAAGGAGGCCCTGGACTATCTCGTTGCAGATGACATCGCCATGAACGCGATGCGCATCCGCGCCTTCCCTTTCAACGATGAGGTGAAGGCATTCATTGAGCGGCACGAGCGGGTTTTTGTCATTGAGCAGAATCGCGATGCACAATTGCGTACCCTGCTGATGGCGGAATTTGAACTGGGCCCCGACAAGCTGAAATCGGTGCTCTGTTTTGACGGCACGCCTATCAGTGCGCGCAATATCCGCAAGCAAATAAAGAAACACTTGAACGGCAGCAATGTGACGCCCCTGCACCGCCGCACGGCGTTGGGTGGCTCGGGAGAATCGGCATGAGTTATCAGGTCCCCAAATTTCGGCATCCCTCGCTCAAGGCCAACGACCTGGGCTACACCAAGGCGGATTACGAAGGTTCGATTTCGACCTTGTGCGCCGGGTGCGGCCACGATTCCATCAGCGGGGCAATTGTTCGCGCCTGCCATGAGCTGTCGATCGAACCACACAAGGTAGCCAAGCTCTCGGGGATCGGTTGTTCGTCGAAGACGCCGACCTATTTTCTCGGACAGTCGCACGGATTCAACTCCGTGCACGGGCGCATGCCTTCGGTGGCCACAGGGGCCGCACTCGCCAATCGGGAGCTGCTCTACCTGGGTGTCTCCGGGGATGGCGACACGGCCTCTATTGGTATGGGGCAGTTTGTGCATGCCGCCCGGCGCAACCTGAACATGGTTTACATAGTGATGAACAACGGCTGCTATGGCTTGACCAAGGGCCAGGACTCCGCCACCGCTGACGAAGGCTCGGCCAGCAAGAAGGGCGACCCGAATCCCTGGGATGCAATCGACCTGTGCAGCACCGCGTTGCATATGGGCGCGAGTTTCGTGGGGCGCAGCTTTTCCGGTGACAAGGAGCAGCTGGTCCCATTGATCAAGGCGGCCATGGTGCACCGTGGGTTTGCCTTTATTGATGTCATCTCGCCCTGTGTAACGTTCAACAACAATGCCAAGTCCACGAAGAGCTACGAGTTCGTGCGCGATCATGCGCAGGCCACGGGTACAGTTGACTTCGTGCCATTGCATAAAGAGATTACGACCGACTACGGGCCCGGGCACCGTCATGAGGTGACCCTGCACGATGGCTCGGCAATTCATCTGTATAAAATGGACGAGTCACTCAACCCATTTGACCGGCGCTCCGCCAGCAATGTGCTGGAAGACCATCGGGACAAAGGTAATATTCTCACCGGCCTGATCTACCTGGATGAGGATTCGCGCGACCTGCACGATGTCATGCAAACGTCACAAAGGCCTTTGAATGCCCTGGAAGAGCCCGACCTGTGCCCCGGAAACAAGGTGCTGATGAGCATAAACGCCAGTCTGCGTTGAGGGTTCCCCTGGCCTGCCGGGTGTGGGCTCCACACGCCTATCGCCGGGAAGATTGATTGATTTCTCCCTCCGTGTCATGTAATTGTCACATTTTCCCCATCTAATAGCCCTCAAATGTGTGGGAAAGGGGGTTCAGCGATATGAGTGCGCGAACTGTATTGATCGTTGACGATGAATTTGCCATTCGCGACATGTTGCGCATGGCGCTGGAGATGTCGGAATTTCGCTGTCTGGAAGCCGAGGACATCCAGAAAGCCTACACACTGATCGTGGACGAAAGGCCCGATATTGTCCTGCTGGACTGGATGCTGCCGGGTGGCAGTGGCCTGGAACTCTTGCGGCGCCTGAAACGGGATGAGCGCACCAGTGAGCTGCCGGTGATCATGCTCACCGCCAAGACGGCTGAAGACAATGTTATCCAGGGCCTGGATGTCGGTGCCGACGACTACCTGACAAAGCCCTTCGCCCCGCGCGAATTGATCGCGCGCATCAAGGCACTGCTGCGCAGGAGTGCGGGTACCGCGGAAGGGGAGAGGATAAAGGTAGCGGACCTGGTACTGGATGGAGAAAGCCGTCGTATCTATATCGCCGACCAGCCGCTGGACATGGGGCCGACCGAGTTTAATCTGCTGCAGTTTTTTATGTCTCACCCCGAGCGCGCCTACACCCGGAGCCAGCTGCTGGACCGGGTGTGGGGCGCGAACGTGTATGTGGAGGAGCGCACCGTGGATGTGCACATCCGTCGCCTGCGCAAAGCGCTACAGTCGGTGGCTGGAGACTACAGCGACCTGATCCAGACGGTACGCGGCACCGGCTATCGCTTTTCTGCGCGCGGCCTTGTCTAGCGGTGCCAACCGGGGAATGAGTTGGGTCGCGGCGGCCGGCAGAGTTTTCCTGATAGCGGCGATAGCCTCCCTGATCGGCTGGCTGTACGGCTACCCACTGACAACCCTGGTCGTGGTTCTGGTCGGTTTTATCCTGTTCTGGCTGTATCAGTTACATCGTGTGCATCTCTGGCTGCAGGACCCTCAGCGGCCCCCGCCGGACGCCTACGGGATCTGGGGAGAACTGCTGGCCCGTATCTATTTGCATCAACGCGTCAATAAAGAGATACAGGACAAGTTGCAAGCCAACGTGAAATACCTGCAGGATTCCTTTGCCGCTATGCGCGATGGCGTCGTCATGGTTAGCGATAGCGGTGCGATCAAGTGGATGAATGCGGCGGTGGAGCCGCTGCTCGGTCTGCGACATCCCCAGGATACAGGCCGGACCCTGACCAACCTTGTGCGCGAGCCAGAGTTCAACCGCTACTTCCTGGCCGCGGACTATAGCGTTCCCCTGCAATACAGTGTGGGCGGCGCCAAACCAAAGTACCTGCGCGTGGAAATCACCCGTTTCGGCCAGGGTGAGCGCCTCTTGTTTGTGCGCGATGTCAGCGACGCTGTGCGCATGGAGCAGATACGGCGCGATTTCATCGCCAACGTCTCGCATGAATTGAGAACGCCCCTGACCGTTATCAGCGGGTACCTGGGCACGTTTATGAGCGGCGCGGACGATCTGCCCGAGCGTTATACGAAACCGCTACAGCAGATGAGTCAGCAGGCCGAGCGAATGGAAAACCTGCTCAAGGACCTCCTCTGGCTTTCGCGCATTGAAAGCGAGAAGCCTGGCGAGCGCCTGGAGCGTGTGGACGTGGCGGGGCTGTTGCAGGAATTGCGCGAAGAATTGTCACACAGCTATCCGCAGGGCAGCGTCAGCATCGAAATCTCCACCGATAGAAAAATTGTGGGCGACTATCGCGAGTTGTATAGCGCTGTCTCGAACCTTGCGAATAATGCGTTAAAGTACAGCCCTGCGGGGACGCCAGTGACGATCCGCTGGTATTCGCGCGGTGACGAATGCATAGTGGAAGTAGAGGATGAGGGGGTCGGTATTGATGAATTACACATTCCCCGGCTGACCGAAAGATTCTACCGGGTAGATGACAGTCGCTCGTCCAGCACAGGCGGCACCGGGCTGGGCCTGGCGATCGTCAAACATGTGCTCGCCAAGCACGGTGGAGAGCTAAAAATTGTCAGCGAAGTGGGCGTAGGCAGCACCTTCTCACTGATTTTCCCTGACCGGGAGGTAAACGCGTGTTGAAACAGGACGACTACAAGCAACATACATCTGGCCAGTTCAACGTGGAACTGGAACACCTGCGCAACCACATGCTGGAGATGGGCGGTACCGTTGAGCAGCAGCTCAACACGGCGCTGGACGCGCTTATGAAAATGGACACCGGCGAAGCACAGCAGATCGTCGAACGGGATGGCGAGGTCAACCGGATGGAGATGGCAATCGATGACGAGTGCGCCACGATTATCGCCCGACGCCAGCCCACCGCCAGTGATCTTCGCCTGGTGATCGCGATCATCAAGGTCAACACCGACCTGGAGCGCATCGGGGACGAGGCCGCGAAGGTCGCCAAGCAGGCACTGCGCATGGCCGATGCCGGCTTCTCCCACAGCAACTTGATTGAAATCAGGCGAATAGGAAACCATGTTTCTCGAATGTTGCGTAATGCGCTGGATGCCTTTGCGCGGCTCGATGTCGAGCAGTCGCTGGAAGTGCTGCGTCACGATGAAGAAGTCGACAAGGAATACGAGAGCGCCATGCGCAGCCTGGTGACGTTTATGATGGAAGACCCCCGCGACATCGGCCCCATTCTGAATGAAATGTGGGCCCTGCGCAGCCTGGAGCGCGTAGGCGACCACGCCTGTAATATCGCCGAGCATGTGGTGTACCTGGCGCACGGCCGGGATGTGCGCCACGGCCACCTGGGCGATCTTGACGACCTCGCGGAAGAGTAGGTTCCCTGCGATCTCAAATCGCCATTGCTGTCGGGCGTTGCGAAAGGCAGACTGCCCGCATGTCATATAATCGTAACAATGCGGTCATACAATGCGGGCTCGATCGCCGACCCCCAGAATCCCCGGGAAATCCCTGCTACGGAGTATCCATCACGTGAAAAATCTGTCGACAGCTATCATTCTCGCCGCCGCAGCACTGCTGGGTGCTACCGGCCTGGTGCAGGCCGCGGGCCGCGACAACGTGAGTATCGTCGGTTCCTCCACGGTCTATCCCTTCGCCACGGTCGTCGCTGAGCGGTTTGCCCGGTCGACTAATTTCCAGGCTCCCAAGATCGAGGCCACCGGTTCGGGCGGCGGATTGAAGCTGTTCTGCCAGGGTGTCGGCGCGAATACACCGGATATCACCAATTCCTCACGCCGTATCAAGCAGAGCGAGTATGACGACTGCCAGGCGAATGGCGTCAGCGACATTATCGAAGTGCTGGTGGGCTTCGATGGTATCGCCATCGCGAACGCCAAGACCGGGCCACAATTTGAATTGAGCCTGCGCGATGTGTACCTGGCGCTGGCCAAGGAAATCCCCGGTCCCGACGGTAAACTCATTCCCAACCCGCACCGCACCTGGAAAGACGTGAACCCGGGCCTGCCGGCACGGCGGATCGAGGTTCTGGGTCCGCCGCCAACTTCGGGCACCCGCGATGCTTTCGCCGAGTTGGCAATGGGTGGTGGAGCCGCAACTTTTGCCGATCTCCACGCGCTGGAACAGCTGGGTGCCGATGCGGCAGAAGACATCAAAGCCCTGATGCGTAAACTCGGCATGCCGGCAGGTGTTTACGACTCGTTGGCGGAGCAGAAGGGCAAGGCGCCGAAGGGCGAGGATCTGTTTAAAACCGTTGCCTACTCCATGCGGGAAGACGGTGCTTTTATCGAAGCCGGTGAGAACGATAACCTGATCGTGCAGAAAATCGAGGCCAATCCCGACGCGGTCGGCATCTTTGGTTACAGCTTCCTCGATGAAAACAGTGACAAGGTAAAGGGCCTGTCTATCGATGGCGTGGCCCCCGATTTTGACACCATCCTCTCGGGTGAGTACCCGGTGTCGCGCCCGCTGTATTTCTATATCAAGGGCGCTCACATTGGCAAGATACCGGGGATCCAGGAATACGCGCTGGAATTCACTTCCGAGAATGCCATGGGCGAGTATGGTTATCTGACGGAGAGGGGGCTTATCCCCGTGTCGGAGCAGCGACTGGAACAGATTCAGGAAAACGTCAAGAATCGCAACTTCCTGACAATGCCCTAGAGCTGCACTGCTCCACCGGACGAGGTAATTCATTGGGATACATTGTGCCAAGCGCTGCGATCCTTGGCGCAACATCCCGGTTTCAGGCCAGATGAAGCGAGTTTAGCGCCAATGCAGACAACCACGGTCGTTCTTGCGCTCATCGCCCTTTGTGTGGCCAGTTTTTTCGCGGGCAGGCGACGCTCGTTACAGCTGGCGGAAGGCATCGGCGGCTTCGCCTTTCTGCACTCACTCCCGAAACACTACGGTTACATGGCGGCGGCCTGGGCGGCGATACCGGCACTTGCGCTGCTTGCACTCTGGGTCGGCTTTGAAGGGCGTGTCCTGTACGCGATGGTCGTCGCCCAATTACCTCCTGAGGTGCAGGCGCTCCCCGAGAGCCGGCTCGGACTCTACTACAATCAGGTGCAGAGCTACGCGCACGGGGCCATCGACAACGCAGAACTTGACGCTGTGCAGCAGGCGGCCGCTGCACATTACCAGGAACTGTCGGCGTTTTTCGCGTCCCTGAAAGGTGGCCTGGTTTTTCTGGTGGCAGTTATCGGTGCGGGATTGGCTATTGCCAGAATCGCTCCCCAGTTTCGCGCCCGCAACCATGTAGAAGCCATCATTACCTGGGTTCTGTTCAGCTGTTCGCTGCTGGCCGTGGCGACTACGCTGGGCATCGTTTTGTCGGTGCTGTTTGAAGCACTGCGCTTTTTCAAACTGATACCGTTGCAGGATTTCCTGTTCGGGCTGGAGTGGAGCCCGCAGATAGCCATCCGCGCCGACCAGGTAGGCGCTTCCGGTGCGTTCGGGTTCCTGCCTCTCCTTGTGGGCACGTTGCTGATTTCCGCGGTTGCAATGCTGATCGCGGTCCCGGTGGGCCTGATGTCGGCGATTTACCTGTCCGAATACGCCTCCCGGGGCTTCCGTGCCGTGACCAAGCCTGTGCTGGAAATTCTTGCGGGTGTACCCACGGTGGTTTACGGTTTCTTCGCGGCGCTCACGGTGGCGCCGTTTATACGCAATATGGGCGAGTCTTTAGGTTTGACGGTTGCCTCCGAAAGCGCCCTGGCGGCGGGTATCGTGATGGGTATCATGATTATTCCCTTCGTGATGTCTCTGTCAGACGACATTATCAGTGCCGTTCCGGACAGCCTGCGTGAGGCCTCTCTGGGCATGGGCGCCACCATGAACGAGACGATCCGCAAGGTGTTGCTGCCGGCCGCTTTGCCGGGGATTGTCGGCGGTATTCTGCTGGCGGTGTCGCGGGCCATCGGCGAGACGATGATCGTGGTGATGGCGGCAGGACTGTCGGCGAATATGACCGCCAACCCGCTGGAGGCGGTCACAACGATAACGGTGCAGATCGTGACCCTGCTGGTCGGCGACCAGGAGTTTGACAGCCCGAAAACGCTCGCCGCATTTGCGCTCGGCATGGTGCTGTTTTTTGTCACGTTGCTGCTCAATGTCATCGCGCTGTACGTGGTGCGCAAATACCGGGAACAGTATGAGTGATAATAGCCCGAACAATACCGACGCAATCAGGGCCTCGCTGAAAAAACGCTATGCCCGGGAGACCCGCTTTCGCTGGTATGGGCTTTGCGCGGTGCTCATCGGTTTTGCGTTCCTGTTTATCCTTCTGTTCGACATCGTCAGTAAAGGCACACCCGCTTTCACCCAGCATTTTCTGCAGGTGGATGTGCTGCTGGATGCCGACACCCTGGGACTCGACTCCAGGCCCGACCAGGAGGCACTGTTCGCGGCGAACTATGGTGGAGCTATCAGGAAGAGCCTGATGGCGATGTTCCCGGAGGTCACCGGGCGCGGCGAGAGGCGCGATTTGTTCCGCCTGATCAGTATCGGCGCCGAGTATGAACTGCGCGACAGGGTGATCGAAAATCCCGAGCTCATCGGCGGCACAAGGCCTCTCTGGTTGCGCGCGCACGCGGAGGCAAACAGTTACCTGAAAGGCCAGGTTGACCCCTCGTTGCCTGAATCTGACCGGCGGGTCGACGACAACCAGATCGCCTGGCTGGATCGTATGCGTGAACAGGAGCGTGTAGATTCGCGTTTCAATGTGCAGTTTTTCACCGCCGGCGATTCCAGGGAACCGGAACTCGCGGGCATCAAGGCGGCACTTTATGGCTCTTTCTTCACCTTGTTGGTGACTTTCTCACTGGCATTCCCCATCGGAGTCATGGCGGCGGTCTATCTGGAAGAATTTGCCCCGAGAAATCGCATCACCGACCTTATCGAGATCAATATCAATAACCTGGCGGCCGTCCCGTCCATTGTCTTCGGCTTGCTCGGGCTTGCGGTGTTCATCAACTTCTTTGAACTGCCGAGATCGGCCCCCCTGGTGGGGGGTATCGTGCTCTCGTTGATGACCTTGCCCACCATCATCATAACCTCCCGGGCGTCGATACAGGCGGTATCGCCTTCCATACGCCAGGCGGCACTGGGGGTGGGCGCTTCACCACTGCAAACGGTGTTCCATCATGTATTGCCGGTAGCCATGCCAGGCATCCTCACCGGTTCGATAATCGGCATGGCACAGGCGTTGGGCGAGTCTGCCCCGCTGCTGATGATCGGTATGGTTGCCTTCATCATGGATGCCCCCGGCGGCGTTACCGACCCGTCCACGGTTCTGCCTGTGCAGATTTTCCTCTGGGCGGATAGCCCCGAACGCGGTTTTACGGAAAAGACTTCCGCCGCGATCATGGTACTGATGGGGTTTTTAATACTGATGAATGCCGTGGCGATTTACCTCCGCCGTCGATTTGAAACGAAATAATTTCGCAGGCATACAGCGTGCAAGGGCCAAAGGACATGAGTGCAATGACAGCGACAGACGCCGACGGGGCAATCGGGGCGGCGCCTTCTGAAAAGGCGGAGCTGGACATCCGGGATCACGCCGAAGTCTCCGCCTACGAAACCATCGGTACACCCTTTGTGGATGCGCCGAAAATGTCGGCGCGCAATGTAAATGTCTTCTACGGTGACACGCAGGCCATCCTGGACGTTTCGCTGGATATTGGCGAAAACGAGGTAATCGCCATGATCGGGCCGTCCGGCTGCGGGAAATCAACGTTTCTGCGTACGCTCAACCGCATGAACGATATCATCCCGATTTGTCGGGTAAAGGGCGACATCACGCTCGACAATGAAGATATTTACCGCGGTGGGCAGGATACCGTGCTACTGCGTGCGCGCGTCGGCATGGTGTTTCAGAAGCCCAACCCATTCCCAAAATCCATCTATGAAAATGTCGCCTACGGGCCGCGCATTCATGGCCTGGCGCGCAGCAAGTCGGAGATGGATGCCATCGTGGAAACCAGCCTGCGGCGTGCCAGCCTGTTCGACGAGGTCAAGGACCAGCTCGAAAAGCCCGGCACCGGGTTATCTGGCGGGCAGCAACAGCGCCTGTGTATTGCACGGGCCATTGCGGTCAGCCCTGAGGTGATCCTGATGGATGAGCCCTGCTCGGCACTGGACCCTATCGCGACCGCGCGCATCGAGGAACTCATCGACGAGTTGAAGGAAAATTACACGATTGCGATTGTCACCCACTCAATGCAGCAGGCGGCCCGGGTGTCCCAGCGCACCGCCTATTTTCACCTGGGTAAATTGATTGAAGTGGGGCAGACCAAGGACATCTTCACAATGCCGCAGCACCAGCTTACGGAAAACTATATTACCGGCCGCTTTGGTTAAGGTCGCGGTAGGGGGGTTACTCGTCCTTTTCGGCTTTCTCCCCTCGCTCTGGTTTGCCGTCTTTCTCTAACTCCTTGACCCTGCTGGATATCAGCTTGGTAACCCAGTTGGATAGGGATCGACCATCGGCCTCGGCCAGTTTCTTGGCCTTCTTTTTCAGCTCCGGGTCGATGCGGATATTAAGTAATTTGGTCTTGGACATTGTGTATTAGTTCAGTAAACACGGCGGTAGTTTATCACATGTATACACCTTGTCTTCCTTACGGGAAAGTACTAAGATATGTATATACAAAAGCTACCTCCAGAGCAGGTGACAGTGATGAATTTACGAGCGGCCGAAAAAGAGTTACGGGGCAGGTCGCCTAAGGTAACAGCGCAGTTTCTGGCCCTTGAGGCACTCGTTGTAGTGTCCGCCAGTTTTGTACTGGTATATTTCTTCGCCTGAGGTACCAGCCTCACCTGCTCGCGCCTCTGGTCAGCTTGTTGATCCGGGCGCGGACGCCTTCACATTTCAACGCCAGTGAAGTCTAGTACATTCCACTGATCTTGCCGTGGCAGGGCGCTTTAATTTTGTAAAATTTCTGTCTTATTCCCCCGGCTGGCGTTAATCGCCCCGGAAGCTGGCAAGCCGGTGGCAGGACGCTTGCATCGCTTCCTTGCTCGGGTACAATATCGCGGCTTTCCGCGGAAGGCACATCACCGTCGCGTCCCCTTCGTCTAGTGGTCCAGGACCCTGCCCTTTCACGGCAGTAACAGGGGTTCGAACCCCCTAGGGGACGCCATTTTTTTCAGAGCCCGGCGCGCAATCCGGGTTTTTATCCCAGCGGCCATCAGCAGGCGCCCGTTTTGAGAGCTGTGAACCATGAGTCGTTACTGGACTGACCTCGCGCGGAGCCTGAAGCCCTACGTGCCGGGCGAGCAACCGGTGGGGGAACGGCTCTGTAAGCTCAATACCAACGAGTGTCCCTACCCGCCCTCGCCGGCAGTCGAGAGGGCAATCGCCGCGATGACCGCTGAGCGCCTGCGTTTGTATCCCGACCCGGAGAGCTTTCGCCTGCGGGAGGCGTTTGCCGCCCGCTACCACCTTGCAGTGGAGCAGGTATTCATCGGCAACGGGTCGGATGAAGTGTTGGCATTCGCCTTCATGGGGCTACTCAAGCACGCTCGACCGCTGTGCTTTCCCGATGTGACCTACAGTTTCTATCCTGTCTGGAGTTCTCTGTGCGATATCCGCTACCAGGAAATTCCTGTTGCTGAAGATTTCAGCATTGATCCCGGTGCCTTCCCGCGCGAAAACGGTGGCGTGATTCTCCCCAACCCGAATGCGCCAACGGGTATACTGATGGAACTTGCGTCGGTGCGACAGTTGCTCGACCGCAACCCCGATTCGGTGGTGGTGATCGACGAGGCCTACATCGATTTCGGTGGGCAGTCGGCGGCGCAGTTGGTGCCCGAGTACCCCAACCTGCTGGTGACGCAGACGCTGTCCAAGTCCCGCGCACTCGCGGGGCTGCGTGTCGGTGTGGCGCTGGGGAACGAAGCGCTGATTGAAGCGCTGTCGCGCATCAAGAACTCATTCAACTCCTATCCCGTGGATGCAATTGCTCAAGAGTGTGCTCTGGCTGCTTTGGGGGATGAGGCCTATTTTGATGAAATTTGTCAGCGTATTGTCGCCACGCGCGAGCGGTTGAGTGAGCAGCTTGAATCGCTGGGGTTCAGCGTGCTGCCCTCAAGCGCGAATTTTCTGTTTGTGTCGCACGCATCCGAGCCGGCGGAGAAGCTGTTTCAGGGTCTGCGTGAAAGAGGGGTGCTGGTACGGCACTTCAAGCGACCGCGTATCGATAACTATCTGCGCATCAGTATCGGCACGCAGGAGGACTGCGATACATTAATCAGTGCGCTCGAGACGCTGCTGACGACCTGAACTCAGCGTTTGCGCAGCACGACGCTGCCGATGCTGTAGCCTGCTCCAAATGAGCACAGCACGCCCATATCGCCGCTGACCAGATCATCCCGGTACTTGTGAAAGGCGATCACGGACCCTGCCGAACTGGTATTGGCATACTCGTCCAGCACAATTGGCGCTTCCTCTCGCGTGGGCTCCCGCCCCAGCACCCGTCTCGAAATGAGCTGGTTCATGTTCAGGTTTGCCTGGTGCAGCCAGAGGCGCTTCAGGGCCTGGGGTGAAATATCCAGGGCCTGCAACTGCGCCGATATCTGGTTGGCCACCTCCGGGCAGACTTCCTTGAATACCTTGCGCCCTTCCTGCACGAACAGTTTGTCGGGTGTGTCGATCCCCTGGGGGTCTGCCCGGTTCAGGAATCCGAAGTTGTTGCGGATATTGTTGGAATAGATCGTTCGCAGTTTACTGTCGAGAATATCGTACTGTTCGGCACCCGATGCCGTTTCCGCCCTTTCCACAATCACCGCGGTGCAGACATCGCCAAAAATGAAATGCGAATCCCTGTCGCGAAAATTGAGGTGTCCGCTGCAGATTTCGGGGTTGACCATCAACACACAGCGGGCGCTGCCGGTGATCACGCTATCGCGAGCCTGCTGTATGCCAAAGGTTGCCGAGGAGCATGCGACGTTCATGTCAAAGCCATAGCCCTGGATGCCCAGTGCATCCTGCACTTCCACCGCGATCGCGGGGTAGGGGCGCTGCATGTTGGATGCGGCGACGATCACGGCGTCGATATCGGCGGCTGTCTTGTCGGCCTGTTGCATGGCTTGCCGGGCGGCCGCCACGGCCATCTCGCACTGAATGGAGGCTTCCTCGTTCGAGCGCTCGGGCAGGTCGGGGACCATACGCTGAGGATCGAGAATGCCAGCTTTGTCCATCACGAAGCGCGCGCGGATGCCCGAGGCCTTTTCGATGAATTCGACGGACGAGGGCTGCTGCGCTGCGAGTTCCCCGCTGGCGATCTGGTCCGCGTGTTCGCGATTGAACGCGTCGACCCAGGCGTTGAACGAGGCTACCAACTCGGTATTACTGATGGATTCCGCCGGCGTATAAAGACCGGTCCCGCTGATGACGATGTCTGGCATGGTTGGCATGGTCTCCCGCCTGCGGCTAGGCTGATCTGGTCGCAGCAAAAAAGGCCGCAGGTGCGGCCTCTTTGATGGTGGTATCGAGCGTCGTTTGTTTTCTAGCGCTCATTCAGTGCCACGAAGTCGCGCTGCTGATAGCCAGTGTATAATTGCCGCGGGCGCCCGATACGGTAGCTGCCGCTGATCATCTCATTCCAGTGTGCGATCCAGCCCACCGTGCGGCCAACCGCAAAAATCACAGTGAACATGCTGGTCGGAATGCCGATCGCCTTGAGAATAATACCCGAGTAGAAATCGACGTTGGGGTAGAGTTTTTTCTCCACGAAATAGTCGTCCGACAGCGCGATCTCTTCCAGCCGCTTGGCAATCTCCAGCAGGGGGTCACTCTGCAGGCCGAGCTCTTCGAGCACTTCATCCGCCGCCTCTTTCATGACTTTGGCGCGTGGATCGAAGTTTTTGTAGACGCGGTGGCCAAAGCCCATCAGGCGGAAAGGGTCATCCTTGTCTTTTGCCCGCGCGACGAATTCATCAATACGTGAAACATCGCCAATCTCCTCCAGCATCTCCAGTACAGCTTCGTTCGCGCCGCCGTGTGAGGGGCCCCACAAGGCGGCGATGCCAGCGGCAATACACGCAAAGGGGTTGGCGCCGGATGATCCCGCCAGGCGCACGGTGGAGGTGGATGCATTTTGCTCGTGGTCGGCGTGGAGCAGAAAGATGCGGTCCATCGCGCGCGCCAGCACGGGGCTGACGTTGGTGGGCTCACAGGGGTTGCCGAACATCATGTGCAGGAAATTTTCTGCATACCCCAGGTTGTTGTCCGGATACATAAATGGCTGGCCGATGGAGAATTTATAGCTCATGGCAGCCAGTGTCGGCATCTTCGCGATGAGCCGGAAAGCCGCCACCTGCCGGTGCTTCTCGTCCGAGATGTCGAGCGAATCGTGGTAGAACGCCGACAGCGCGCCCACCACGCCACACATAACTGCCATGGGATGGGCATCGCGGCGAAAGCCGTTGAAGAAAGTGCGAATTTGCTCGTGAACCATGGTGTGACGATGCACGGTGCCGACAAAAGACTCTTTCTCCTCGGCGTTGGGCAGTTCGCCGTAGAGTAGCAGGTAGCAGGTTTCGAGATAGTCGGAATGCTTGGCCAGTTGATCGATCGGGTAGCCCCGGTGCAGCAGCACGCCCTGGGCACCATCAATGTACGTGATCTGGGACTCGCAGGCCGCAGTTGATACGAATCCGGGGTCGTAGGTGAACAGCCCCTTACCGGTGAGGGCACCTACATCGACCACTTCCGGGCCCAGTGTGCCGGCGTAGATGGGCAATTCAATGCTCTCGCGCCCGTCAATGCTAAGACTGGCTTTCTTGTCACTCATAAAGGGTCCTGGTAAGTACAACTCGGGGGCTGTCAACTATAAAGTCTCGCGGAAGATTGTCAATTGACGGGCACGACGAGCGCCTCCCGGGCCGAACTCGCGTGGCGGCTCACCCGGGTGCCGGGCGGGCTCCCCGCCGCCGGCGACTGTTTGTAATTGTCAGCGTAAGTGCCTATAATTTCGCGCGTTTTGGCGGCTTCTCCCAACGATCCTGGAAAAGCGGAATTTGCCAGATCCACAATCCGATTAATCGCCCCCAGGGCGTCAATACGATGGTACCCAACCGTGAAAGACAAACGTCCTGTAAACCTGGACATCGGTACCATGCGGCTACCCGTGACCGCATGGACGTCCATTACCCACCGCGTCTCCGGCGTAATTCTTTTTGTCAGTATGGCAATCCTGCTGTGGCTGCTCGACGTAAGTCTTGGCAGCCGGGAGGGTTTTGCGCAGGTCGGGGAGTTGCTCTCTGCTCCTTTCGCCAAGCTGGTCCTCTGGGGGATTCTCGCCGCGCTCATCTATCATTCGGTTGCGGGTGTCCGCCACCTCATTATGGATTTCGGCGTGGGTGAGAGTATGCAGGGAGGCGTGCTGGGAGCGCGCGTGGTGATTGTTGTGTCTATTGTGCTGACTTTGCTGGCGGGGGTGTGGATATGGTAACTGCTGTTACGAGTTTCGGGCGTTCCGGGCTTTCCGACTGGCTGCTGCAGCGCGTAACCGGCGTCATCCTGCTGCTCTGGTTTGTTTACATCGGGGTGGTCCTCCTCGGTGGCGTCGATTACAACACCTGGGACGCGCTGTTTGAGCGCACCTGGATGAAGATATTTACGCTACTCGCCATCCTCTCGCTGGCGGCGCACGCGTGGATCGGCATGTGGTCGGTAGGCACCGACTACCTGACGCAACGCCTTCTCGGTACAGCGGGTAATATGCTGCGTCTCGCCTTCCAGATTGGATGCGGCCTGGCGATTTTCATTTACGTGATCTGGGGTGTCCAGATTCTCTGGGGTTCATAATCAATGACGGCTTTACGAACGATATCCTTTGATGGCGTGATTGTTGGTGGCGGTGGAGCGGGTATGCGTGCGGCCTTGCAGCTCGCGCAATCGGGCTACAAAACAGCCGTGATCTCCAAGGTATTCCCCACGCGCTCCCATACGGTGTCAGCTCAGGGCGGTATTACGTGTGCAATAGCGTCGTCCGACCCGAACGACGATTGGCGCTGGCACATGTATGACACGGTGAAGGGCTCCGACTACATCGGGGACCAGGACGCGATTGAATACATGTGCAGCGTGGGTCCCGAGGCGGTGTTCGAACTCGAACACATGGGCCTGCCATTCTCGCGTACCGAGGAAGGTCGTATTTACCAGCGCCCCTTCGGCGGCCAGTCGAAGAATTATGGCGAAGGCGGGCAGGCCGCCCGCACGTGCGCCGCTGCCGACCGCACCGGGCACGCTCTGCTGCATACGCTTTACCAGGGAAACATGAAGAACAACACGGTGTTCTTCAACGAGTGGTTTGCCACCGATCTGGTCAAAAATCAGGACGGTGCCGTCGTCGGTGTTATGGCCATCTGCATGGAGACCGGCGAGACCGTCTACGTGAAATCCAGGGCGACCGTGTTTGCGACCGGCGGCGCCGGGCGCATCTACGCCTCCACCACGAACGCGCATATCAACACTGGCGATGGTGTCGGCATGGCGCTGCGCGCGGGCGTGCCGGTGCAGGATATGGAGATGTGGCAGTTTCATCCCACCGGGATTTATGGCGCCGGCACGTTGGTGACCGAGGGTTGCCGGGGTGAGGGTGGCTACCTGATCAATAAGGATGGGGAGCGCTTTATGGAGCGCTACGCCCCGAATGCCAAAGACCTCGCGGGCCGGGATGTAGTTGCCCGCTCCATGGTGCTCGAGATTCTCGAGGGCCGTGGCTGTGGCCCGGAGGCAGATCATGTCTTCCTGAAGCTCGATCATCTCGGGGAGGACGTTCTGGAGAGCCGCCTGCCGGGTATCTGTGAGTTGTCACGCACCTTCGCTCACGCCGATCCGGTGAAGGAGCCGATACCGGTCGTACCCACCTGCCATTACATGATGGGCGGGATACCTACAAATGTGCACGGGCAGGCTCTAACGGTGGATGCCAACGGCAATGATCATGTGATTCCCGGCCTGTATGCCTGTGGTGAGGTGGCGTGTGTATCAGTACACGGGGCCAATCGACTCGGTGGAAACTCACTGCTGGACCTGGTGGTATTCGGCCGTGCATCCGGCCTGCATATTGAGCAGGCGTTGCGCGACGGGGTCTCTATGCGCGATGCGAGTGACAGTGATCTGCAGGCCGCCAATGAGCGGCTTGAGAAACTCAACTCGGGCAATGGCACGGAAAACGTCGCAGAGCTGCGGAAGCATCTCCAGAACATCATGCAGAATCATTTTGGCGTGTTCCGTAAAGGCGATTTCATGCGCGAGGGAATCCAACACCTGGGCGACATGCGCGAGCGCATTGAAAACCTGGCGCTGAAAGACACCAGTAACGCATTTAATACCGCACGGATAGAAGCCCTGGAGCTGCAGAACCTGTTTGAGGTCGCTGAGGCTACCGCGATTTCTGCAGAGCAGCGCCCGGAGTCACGGGGTGCGCATGCGCGCGAGGATTACCAGGAGCGAGACGACGAAAACTGGCTCTGTCACTCCATCTATTTCCCCGGCGAAAAGCGACTTGGCAAGCGTTCTGTCAACTTCACCCCGCGCACGGTGGAGACGTTCCAGCCGAAAATTCGGACTTATTAAGAGGCAAATACGATGTTGGAAGTAAGCATCTATCGCTACAACCCGGAAACCGACAGCGAGCCTTACATGCAGGACATCCAGGTCGATACCGGTGGCAAGGACATCATGGTGCTCGACGTGATGGAACTGATCAAGGCGCAGGATACCAGCGTGACCTACCGCCGCTCCTGTCGAGAGGGCGTGTGCGGTTCGGATGGGGTGAACATCAACGGCGTCAATGGCCTCGCCTGCATTACGCCACTGTCCGAGACGGTCAAGAACAACCGCCTGGTTTTGCGCCCGCTGCCCGGTCTACCCGTGATTCGTGATCTCGTGGTGGATATGAGCCAGTTTTATGCCCAGTACGAGAAGGTTCAGCCGTACCTGCAGAATGACACGCCACCACCCGCCATTGAGCGCTTGCAGTCGCCCGAGGACCGGGAAAAGCTGGATGGCCTCTACGAGTGCATTTTGTGCGCTTGCTGCTCAACGGCATGCCCCTCATTCTGGTGGAATCCAGACAAGTTCATTGGCCCGGCCGGGCTGCTGCAGGCTTACCGCTTCCTGGCGGACTCGCGCGACACGGCTACCGAGGACAGACTTTCGCGCCTCGACGACCCGTTCAGTGTCTTTCGCTGTCATGGTATCCAGAACTGTGTCAATGTATGCCCCAAGGGCCTGAATCCGACTCGCGCTATCGGCCATATCAGGAATATGTTGCTCGAGAGTGCCACCTGACTTGAGGTTTTGTTGGTAACTTATTGACCCGTGGAAGGGTTGTCATGCTAGAAAACTCCATGGATGCACTGTGGCAGAGCTCTCACATAGCGGGAGGCAATGCCACTTACGTCGAAGATTTGTACGAAACCTACCTGAAGGATCCCAATGGGGTGCCAGCGGAGTGGCGCGAGTACTTCGACAAATTACCGCTGGTTGAGTCCGGCATTCTGCAGATCGAGGACGTTCCGCACTCCGTCATTCGGGACCGGTTTGCCCAAATCAGCAAGATGCGAGTGCGCACCGAGGCCACCGTTGCGCATGATTCGCAGGCAACCGAGTACGAGCGCAAGCAGGTCAGGGTGGTGCAGCTCATTTCCGCCTACCGGCAGCGCGGCCACCAGAAAGCCAGCCTCGACCCCCTTGAACTGGTGCCACGGGAAGACGTGCCCGATCTCGAGCTGTCCTTCCACGAGCTTTCATCAGCGGATTTCGATACGGTTTTTCAGACCGGCAGCCTGCATATCGGTAAGGCAGACGCCACTCTCGGGGAGATACACGAGGCGCTGGAACGCACCTATTGCAACACGATCGGTGCCGAGTTCATGCATATCGTCGACACGGCCGAGCGTCACTGGATCATGCAGCGCATGGAGTCAGTGCGGTCAGCGCCCGATTTCGGCCCGGAAGTTCGCGAACAGCTGCTGCGCAGGCTGATTGAAGCGGAGGGGCTCGAGAAATCCCTGGCCTCGAAATACCCGGGAACCAAACGCTTCGGGCTGGAGGGCGGTGAGAGCCTGATTCCCATGCTGTCGGAGATCGTTCAGCGCTGTGGCGCCTATCGCGCGCAGGAAATCGTCATCGGTATGGCGCACCGCGGCAGGCTGAACGTATTGATCAATATCCTGGGAAAGAACCCTGCCGAACTGTTTGCCGAGTTCGAAGGTACCGCGCAGTACACCACATCAGGTGACGTGAAGTACCACCAGGGGTTTTCATCCAACGTCATGACAGCGGGCGGCGAACTGCATCTGGCCCTGTCATTTAACCCCTCCCACCTGGAGATTGTAGCGCCGGTGGTCGAGGGGTCCGTGCGCGCGCGTCAGGATCGTCGGGGCGACGAGACGGGTGAGAGGGTGGTGCCGATAGTCATCCACGGTGACGCTGCATTCGCGGGGCAGGGCGTGGTGATGGAAACCTTCCAGATGTCGCAGACCCGCGCCTATAAAACCGGCGGCACTATTCATATCGTGGTGAATAACCAGGTCGGCTTCACCACCAGCCGTCGCGAGGATGCCCGGTCTACCGAGTACTGTACCGATGTGGCAAAAATGGTGCAGGCTCCGATATTTCACGTCAATGCGGACGATCCCGAAGCGGTGCTGTTCGTGACACAAATGGCGGTCGACTACCGCACAGAGTTCAGGAAAGACGTGGTCATCGATCTCGTCTGTTATCGTCGACTCGGGCACAACGAGGCGGATGAGCCCGCGGTGACCCAGCCCCAGATGTATCAGCGTATTCGCGAACACAAAACCACTCGAGCACTCTACAGTGAAAAACTGGTAGCGGCCGGGGTCGCCACCGAGAGCTCCGTGCAGGAGTGGATGGATCAGTATCGCGA
>CAZFJQ010000030.1:0-39314 GCA_964519755.1 uncultured Halioglobus sp. | reverse complement strand
GTCCCCAGGCAGCAGCCCACTTATGCTGGCATTACAACCGCGGGTGGAATCGCGAGGCGCAGCAGTGCTGCACTGCAACCGACGAGTTGAGATATTACCCACTGTGTGTGAACGGGAGATGCCAGCTTGGGAGATGACGCCGCTGGCGACTTGCCTGCGTCCTTTGGGATACCACTAACCAGAAGACTGAACAGGCATTTTAATTATCTGCACACTGTTTACGCTCCCTCGAGGAGCGCTTCACAGCCTGTCCCGACGAGTACTCGAGCAACACGCGCACGATCTGATGCTTGCAACCTCCCGTAGGCCTCCTGCAGCCACTTGAGGCATTTCGCTTGATACACGAATGGAGATTGAACCCAGGGCTGGCCATCAATCTCACACTCGACCCTGTCTAATCCACGCGCAACCGCTGAAGCATTACCGATCAGGAAAGGTGCATAGACGCGACCGATCTCCTTCATTAACGCAAGGAGCGTCTCAGGCGGATTATCCATGTCAATCCAGTCAGAATCCGTCACATCCAAACCGCTCAAGTCTTCACACTTTTCTGTCCATGCATATGCGCGAGGCGAAATTTCAAAAGCAGCGCAGGAGGGTGTGGGATCGGTGATTACCAACATGGTCATTTGTCCGTAGCAGGCGAAATCGCCAGCGCCGGGACGATTACCCATCAGGTATTGCGTGTGCTGGGTATGCGCTTCAAAGATCTCCAGAAAACGCAGCCAACTAGCCTCTATGACTGGTGCAGTAATCTCGTTTGAGCCGACGACACCAATCCGGGAAATTTGACGTTTAGCAAAAACAGCCGCAGCTTGAGCGCCCTCTTCGGACGTCATCTGTGTGTTGAAAGCATAAGGCAGATAGGCCGCAGCGCGTCGAGTATCTGACGCGTTGTTCCACCGGTAGTGAAACATGCATTTGCTCAGCCATTCATCACCATAATCTTCGATGAGCAAATCCAGGAAATGGAGTGCAGGGTCGATTGGGCGTAATGGCCGGTCTGGCTGATATTCATCGAGAAAACTTATGATGGGCGTGGTGTCCGATTTAACGACCGTAGGCTCTCCGTCTGCGTCAGGTGCAATGAGATATGGCATCAAAGGCAGAGGAGGCTGAGGCAGAGCCGCGGCCTCTTTGCTGCTGGCGACCACGAACCGAAAGGGCAGCCGCCGAAATCGTAATGCTGCACGCAACTTCCTGGTGTAGGGCGATGCACCAATACCCACCAGCCTCAGGTCAAGATCACTACTCGTCATACGGGTACCTCTCCATTAACAGCCGGTCGATTAGCTTTGCCACGTCTCTCCCGCACCGGGTATCAGGCCGCAGTCAGAGCCTCGGCTACTGGCCCAAACAAGGTCTGTTTAAGGGTTTTGAAAATACCTGGCTCCTTGGTACCAAGCTGTCTCGCCTGGTCTTTAGCTTGCTCCAACAATGATTCCATGGAAGCCTTACTGTCCGCGATGCCCGCCGTCACCGCCTCGCCTGCCCCATACCGCTTGCCAGTCAGCACAGCATCGCGGATCGTAGTGGCTGGCAGCTTGGCTCGGAGAATCCCCATCATTGACGCTGATATAGGTACACCTACATCGACTTCTGACACGCAAAACCAGCCTCGATCTTCACGCATGATGCGATAATCACAGGACAGCGCCAGAAATGCGCCGGCCGCAAAGGCGTGGCCGTTAATCGCAGCCACTGTTGGACAGGGCAACACTAAAAGGCGGCGAAAGATTTCTGGCATTTTCCGACCAAATAGCGCCATCTCCTCTGCAGAGAGGGCCATGATTTTCTCCAGATTCAGACCATTGCAGAAGGACTTTTCCACACCGGTAAGCACCAGCGCGGAACCTTGGCTGCAGTCCTCGTCAATCACATCCAGGATTCCCAGCATACGCTGTTGCCAATCGGGGCAGATACTCGTCGAACCATCGTTCATGGTAATGATGTGCAAATCACCTTCTTTTTGATAGTCAATCATTGTCATTCCTTTTTGATTTATCGGGAGAGACGCTCCCGTTACCTGTAAGATCTCGCAACAAAACAAGCAGCCAACAGGGCTTCCGCCACGCTATTCACCAGCGCAGAAAACTGCTGCTGAATAAGGAGAGCGCCGATGTCCTGCTGTTTGCCGCCCTACTCAACTGGCCGGGCGGAAACCATCCATACTTTGGCTTTGAGACGACGCTGCTATTCAAGCGTGCCTTCCTTGAGTTGTGGTCAGGCTCCGGCACCCTCTAACATCGCCCTCCACTTCTTATAGAAAATGTCGGCAAAAAAAGCGCGCACCTTCGCCTGATAGTTGAGTGCCTCGTCGGTTAGCCGCGTATCCAATTAAGTCTCCTTGATTTGCTTGATGCAGGAATAAGGTCAAGTTGAAGCAGGCTATGCTGGGCACTAATCGGAACGACGGCGCTGCCAACGCATGGATGAGCAGCTGCCGTGTACGCAAAACCCACTGTTTTTGCTGCAACAGCGCCGGCCAGACATCGAGTCCGTACCGATCAGGCAGCAGTTGACTGGCTCTGTACAACTGCACCGACAATCCGTCAGGTCTGGTTTTCATCCATCTCTACGATCTTCCGCTTGATGCCCGCATGAACAGGTGCGTCCTGCGTAACCAGGAAGCGAGTACCCATATTGATGCCCTCGCAGCCAAGAGCCAGCGCCGCCGCGAGGTCGGCGGTTCCGACACGTCACATCCCGCCACCGGTAACAGGCGTCTCGATGCCAGGCAATTCGGTCAATCTGGTCTTCATGTAATTACTCCAACTTCAGACTTCAAGGGGTTCTATTTCGCCATCTTATATATTGGCATTACATGTGTCGTTATATTCGAGCCCAACACGCGACAACAGCAATGTTCGAGGTTAATTTCACGTGGCACGCCTTGCGCCCCGACTTTTCGAAATATGCCGTCCTTTTTTTTCATAGGAGCGAAATCACCACCTCGGTACCATCTTCCGCAACAACCAATGTGCCGTTGTAAAGTGCTGACGCAGGTTGTCGAAAAAAGAGATTCAGCTGAACCGGGTCATCGACGGATGGAACGAGGTGCGTCATGACCAGCGTGGCAACATCGGCATCCCCTGCCAGTTGGGCGAGCTCAGGCAGATCAATATGGTAGGTACGTATATCCCGAAAGATTCTCTCAAGTCGGGGGTTGGAGAGCCTGCCGAAGGCGCACTCTGTTTCGTTCACGAACATCTTGTTCATTACATCCGAGACAAGGATATCGGCTCTTTCGGCAAGGGCGCGTAGTCCCGGTGTATCGATCGTGTCGCCACTGACCGCCACGACCTTTCCCGCATACTCGATGCGATAACCCAGGGCCGTGGCAACCGGCGAATGATCTACCGAGTAGGCCAGAACCTGTACGCCATCGACTTCGTAGACGACCCTGCCCTGGACACCGGGCTCGACGATAGGCACCGCCGTCGCGGCCCGTACAGCCGGGAACAGGTCCGAACCATGGTGCGCGATGCGGTATGCGTCATCTGCGGCATAGACGGCGTTGAAGCCGCTGACGACCTGCTCAACTTCCAGTCCTCCATAGACAGCCAGCGGCTGGTCCCGGCCCAGGATCCAGCTTCGGCTCATAACTTCCCCGAGATCGGCTACATGATCCGAGTGAAAATGCGTCAGGAACACCGCATCAATGTCCGCCACAGGCAGGTTCAGGTCCTCCATGGAATCCTGGGCCCGGTCGCCAGCATCGAACAGCAGAAACTGGCCATTCACGAACACTGCCAGGCAGGATTGTGCTCTTGACGAGGGCAAGGGACTGCCTGTTCCACAGGTCACGACGGTGATTCTTGAAGGGTCAAGTAATTCGGCGCGCCGTTGGTCTGCAATCGACTGCCGCTGGGCCGCCGTGGATTCGACCATCGAAGAGATGGGTCCAGCAGGGATGTTGCACGCCGCCTCGGGCGCTGGTGGTGATTCACTCAGCAGCACATCGCCCGGGGTGCAGGTTGAGATACTGTTGGCTTCGCGGGAGTCTGCGCTATCACTGCAACCCGAGGCCAGGACCAAAATAGAAGCCAGGCAGCAACCGATTAGCCTGACGCGGGTCATACCAGTGAATGTGTTCATAAAGCAGAGATCTCCTTCTTTTTGGCCGTCTAAACAGTTGGAGCGCCATCAACTTTCAGACTCGTATATTAATGTCTCTAATCCAGTTGCTCATCAGCACACAGCCCGCGGGGCAGGTGAGAATTGCAGTGTGGTGCATAAAGCTCTATGCCATTTACGACGCTATTTCTCATAATCCCCTGTCCACAAAGTAAAGTTAACGGCCCAGCAGCAATAGGTCCCATATTTCCTCATTGCTGTTTGCACCGCCCGCTTCGCAGTTCTCACCAAAGGATTCGGAGATGACAACTTCGTGTGCAGACAAGGGGTTCAAACATTGCATGCCAGGGATTTCAATTCCCTTGCAGGCTTCCTCAAGGTTGAAGTAATCGCAGTCTGATTCGGCGCCGATAGTAGCCAGATTTGCTCGAGAACCGACTACTCCGGTCAATCCGTCTTCATCTACATGCAGAAAGCTACGAATACGCTCAAGCGGAGTTGCGGATGAAATCGCCATGTCCTTCAGCCACGTGACCCGGTCGCTATCAGAATCAGTAGGCCCCAGACGATCAGCCACTCCACCGAATAGCACCACCCTTCGAAATTCCTCTTCTCGAGCCCAATAGAGTGCGTGGCCGTTGCCTTGTGAATGACCGGATACAGTAAACGTCTGCAGCTCCTGCGTGGCGAATCTCGAGGCGAGTTCTTCCCAGTTGTAATCGGGATCATCCGCTGCCAACTTGTTCAGTAGTGCTGAAATCCTTTCTACGATACTTTCTCCAGTATTGACGCTTATTGGGTCAGGAGCGACTTCTTCGCCAAACAGAATTTCGCGGTGGAACGCATCATGGCAGGCATCGTCTTCGCCACAGGCGAGTCCCGGCGGCGTCGCATTGTTGTAATCTGGAACGAGCGCCGCGAAGCCGTGTGTGCAAGCGTGCAGCGCAAATGCGGTACTGCTTTCACTCGTAGCCTCGACAAAGCTACCCATCAGGTGAATCAAAAGTTGAACGTTGCCATCGCTTTCAGGCCGACAGAAATAGTTCCCGTTGACCGCACCATTGGCACCAATGACGGTTTCAGCGTAAGGAACAGTTGTCGCCCCACTGGAATCGCTATCACTGCAAGCCGGTGCAAGGACCAAAATCGAAGCCAGCAAGCAAACTCTTATCCTGCCCCCGATCGCAGAAGCGAATGCGTTCATAAAAAGATCTACCTCCGGACCAACTGGCCCATAGCCCGAGCGACCGCCTCGAATTCCTCCTCCTTGATCGACGCCTTGCGTAGCAAGGGGAGCATGGGCTGTCCGGTTGATACTTGTGCAACCACAAAGCCGCGCTTTCGATCCGTCCACAGGTATTGCCCGAAGGCACCCTTGGCGATGAATTCCCGGTCGTAATTCAGTGGCAACCAGAACTGGAAGCTGTATCCCTCGCGCAGTTTCTCTTCACCCTCGTCGTCTCTATAATAGTGGGGCTCCTGGAACGGGGCCTGTGCGTTTTCAACCATACTGATCCAGTCGTCATTGACGGTGGCGCGGCCATCGATCACGAGATCCTCCAGATAGAGCTGTCCGAGGTTGGCAAAATCCTGCAGCCGGACCGACAAGCAGCAGTGGCCCATGGCGTGCCCATGGTGGTCCAGGCCCCACTGCGCCGCGCCGAAACCACCCGGTTCCCAAAGCTTCTCCTGCACAATCTTGACGAAGGGCTTGCCATAGGCGCCGCGTAAAACTGCGGACAGAACATGGGTGTCGGTGGCGATGTAGTTAAAATCCGTGCCCGCCGGGACCCGCCGGCCCAGTGCGCCTGCCCACTGATCGAAATCCGCGCCGGCAAGGATAATGTCCCGATACATGTCGTTGCGATCCGGCTCACCCTCAAAATGAAAAAAGTCGATGCCGGAGGACATCATCATGACATGACGGATTGACGTCGGGCCGTATTCTGTGCCCGCAAATCGGGGGGCATATTTTTCAACCGGATCATCAAGGCTCGCAAGAGTGCCATCGTGAACGGCCATGCCGATCAGGGTTGAAGTAAAACTTTTGGTAGCTGACCAGACATGGTTACGACTCTCCTGGTTAAAGTCTCCGGCGTAGTACTCCAGACGAACCTCACCATTGGCCAGGACCATAAATCCGGAGATATTGGCCCGCTGCAGGTAGTGCGTCAGGGGATAGCGCTTACCCTCGAATTCGTAGTTGACTGCCGCAGGATCAACCGTGTTGCGCACATAAGTTCTCGGATGTGACGATGCCGCAAGTTTCGCGACGGGCTGAATGACCTCCCAATGTCGAAACAGCTCAGAACGCGTTGACTCGAAGATTTGCGTAAACCAGCGCCAGGACTGCAGATCATCCCAGGGTTTGGTGAATCGGATAGCTAACACCACAAGAACAAGCGCGACCAATATGGCCAGACGCCTAAACACTTTCTTCATTCTCGAAAGCCTCATTCTCAGCTACCCCGGGTGTCGCCTTGCAGAGGCGCGGGAACTCCGGGGGCACAAGCCCGGACAGGCGTTCGAGTCGCATCGTGAACCTGCCTGTAGCTTGCCGGAATAACAAAAGTGTCACTGAGTACTGCTAACGAAAGCGATACAGCGCTTCCAACGTGATGGTGCGCGGTGGCTGTCGGTTCTTGGCCCATGAACCGGAGAAGAAAGCGACGCCGAAGCCGTTGCCCATGGTGGTTTCGTCGGTGAGGTTCTTCCCGATCAGGGCAACCTCCCACGTATCCTCACTACTTGCCAGCGCCAGCCTGGCATTGATCTTGTAGTAGGAATCCTGGTAATTCGGATCCAGCTTCTCGTTAAGCTCGTCCTCGTAGAGAAAATCGATGCTGCCTTTGAAATCCATAGAATCTCCCAACGGGAAGAACACGTTCGCAGTAACGCTGCCCGTCCATTCGGGTGACCGGCCGGCCGTCTCACCTTTTAAATTAGTGGTCCCGGCTGCAGGGTTGCTCGCCAACCAGCCGGCACAACCGGCCGCAACAGGGTCGTCAGACGCCAACTGGGAAGCGCTACAGGGAGCGCCGGGGAAATCATCGTAGCTGGAATCCAGGTAGCCTAACGTCGCAGAGAAGTTGAGGGACGGCATGGCGATCCATCGCCCTTCAAGCTCAAAGCCCTGACTGGTCGATTCGGCCGCATTACCTACGATGAATGCGCTATCCACAAAGGAGCTGACCTGTAAATCGGACATCTCGGTATAAAAAGCAGCAAAATTCAGATTTGCGGCGCCGTCCAGCAACATCATCTTGGTGCCCAATTCCACGCTTCTCACCTTTTCGTCGCCGAACTCATAGGCTTCTGGGTCGAGATCCGAAAGCGTTTCATTGAAACCACCTGACTTATATCCCACCGCATAACGCAGATAGGCCATATCGTCATCGCTGTAATCCCAGGCGAGGTTGACTGAATAAGGGACCTTATCCGTATCGCGGTCATCTTCAATGCTACCCGGAACCTGGTTAAGCAAGTTTGTAACAATAGCTTCTACCGCGGGATCTTCAGTCGGCGAGGTTTCGCCAAAATCCGCGGCTATACTGTTTAATGATCCCTTCTTTTTTTCATAAAAATACCGTGCGCCAACTGTTATCGACCAGTTTTCAACAAAGCGCCAGGTCAGCTGTCCAAAAACGGCAGCTGTATCAGAATCCTGATGGTAACGGCGAACATAGGCGAGATCGACCGGCGGCACGGGTGAACCTGGAACATTCTGCGCGGAAAGCGAGGTCAGACTGATATTGGTAGGCACCTCAAGATCCAGATCATGGGATTCAAGATAAATTCCGGCAATATAATCAAAGACTTCTCCACCAGGCGAGGAAAGACGAAATTCCTGGCTGATCTGTTCAAACTTCTCTGATGTACTTCGCTCAATAAAATTGATGTCAGAGGTGTCACCGTCGAGTAGAAAGTCCGAGTTGTAGTCGCTGTAGCCTGTTACTGAGGTCAGGGTTAGCTCATCCAGGGCCCAATCCAGTTGCACCACCGAGTTGAGCGTATCAGTACTGGTGCCCTCCTCGTTCCAGCTGTCAAGAGTATTCTTGTCATCAAACTTTCCGTCCTCAAGTGGCGAGAGTACGTCAGTGTGCTGAATCAGTCCGCGAAAACTGCCCTCGACACTGGTCAACTGGTTGTTGGTACCAGTGGTCTCCTGGTCCATATACTCCACCTTTGCATAGATGCTCAGGTTGTCCGCAGGTTCAGCAACCAGGCTTCCGCGAATGATGCCCGCTTCAATCTGCGGTTCATCGGTACCCCTGATAATGTTATCCATGTAGCCTTCGGTATCCTGTGTCTCCACTACAAGACGGCCACGGACGGTGTCAGTCAGTGGCCCGGAAATCATCCCCTCATACTCGGTGCTGTTATATTCAAATTCATAATTTCCGCGCAGTAGCGCCTCAAAGGTATCAGTCGGCCTGGCTGAATTGATGATCATTGCGCCTGCAACCGTATTCTTGCCGAGAAGCGCACCCTGGGGGCCCCTGAGCACTTCCACCGAACCGATATCCACGAAAGGTATCAGGTACTGACGCGTACGCCCGGCATAGACACCGTCAATAAACGAACCGACCGACTGTTCAAACGAAGCGAGATTGCCCGAGCCGATACCTCGAATGAAGATACGGCCTGGACTGCCCCCTCCGGGTGAAGAAAACATCGTAACGTTCGGCACGTAGGACGTCAGGTCTTCCATACCAAAAATGCCCGCTTCGAGAATTTTCTCGCCGCTCAACGCCGTCACCGATATGGGTACATCCTGCAAGCCCTCCGCGCGTTTCTGCGCAGTGACGACCACCTCTTCCAGCATTAAATCCTGAGCCGACACCAGGGGCAGCCAGATCAGGACAGCCGCACCGATAAGGATCTGTAACGCCGCAACCAATACAGGCTTTTTATGGGAGTGCCGCTGTCTATTCATGATCGGTAACCTGCTAGTTATTAGAATGGTAGCTGGCTTTTCGCAGTACACGCATGAGCTACGCCTGCGCCAAGCCGTAGACTCATGGTCGGCCCGGATTGCTTAACTATACTTCACTATAATTTTAGATGTAAACTATATTTTTATCCCTTCACACAATTTACTTCGAATGTCGGCCATCACTTCCAGAGCCTGGCCCCCAGGAAACAGCAGGGAGGCACGGTATGTCGTCTAACGCACGGGCTACACGGTGGGAGGGCTGCAGCAAAACGAACCCTCGCTACTATCAGGGCATCCCGGAAGGCTGCTGTTATTGCTGCTGGCTTACGCCCTGTCCTTCACGGACGGGATGATCCTGTTGCTTTTGCTACCAGACAGCAAAGCGGATTTCGGGCTGTCCGGCACGCGACTGGGACTGCTGGGCGGCCTCCCCTTCGCCCTGTTCTACGCCACGCTGGGAATCCCCATCGCGCGATTGTCGGACCGGTTCAACCGCAAGTGCACTATTCTTTATTCTGTGGTGTTCTTTTCATTGATGACCGTCCTCTGTGGACTGCCAGCAGACTCCGTGTATTACAACGCGCGCACTATGACCGCAATGCCCATCAAGGCCAGAGCCAGCACCGCTACCCGCCGATAAAACACACCGCCGTACTTCAGAAACAACCTGTTGCCGAGCCAGTCGCCCGGATACAGAGCAGGCAGTGCCACCAGGGCAACTTGCAGCGACTGCCAGCCAACCAGGCCGGCGACAGCATAAGAACACAACGCCAGCAATGACGAGACCGTGAAAAACATCAGCAGCAGCGCCCGGCTCCGCAGCGGATCAAATTCGGTCAACAGGGCGTAGACGATCATCGGTGGGCCCGGCATTGCCAGGGCGCCGTTCATCAGGCCCGACAGCAGCCCTGCACTCAAGGTCAGGGGGCGATTGCGCAGGGGAGCGGCGGGCCTGGACAGGATAATCACCAGGCAGGCCGATAACACGGTCAAGCCGGCCAGGAGTTGAAAATGGGCAGCGGACATCGCGGTCAAGAGAAAGGCACCGAGCGCGGTACCCATCCAGGCCAGAAGGACGAGTGGCAGAATCTCACGCGAATCATGCACGCCCCACCAGGCACGCACCGAGATCAGTCCCATAACAAGGGAGAGCGAGGCCGTTAACACGACCACATCGGCCGGTACCATAAACATGGAGAACACCGGCACGGCGGCGAGGGCAAAGCCGAAACCTGTGAACGCACGCAGCAAGGCGGCCACGCCGACCCCCGCCCAAATCAAGAGCACCTGCTGGAGGTCGATAGCGATTTTTATAACTCGCGGAGCTAGTCAGCCATCGCCACGGGGCCGCCGCGACCGCGACTTTCCTGAGCCAGCCAGCTGGGCCAGGTAATCAGCACCGTCTGGTCGGCGCAGCGCAGGGACCGGCCGCCACGCAGAGCGTCACGCCAGCTTGCGATTTCCGTGAGTACCAGAGCGTAAAGCCCGAGATGCCCCAGCACGGTGCCGATCTCCGTGCCCGAGGCTGTGACTGGCAGCCCCGTCATATCGGGGAAGGAGATGCTGTTGGGCTCGACACGCATCGGGAGTATGCGCCGGACGATCTTGTCCCCGGGACTCATCATCGCTTCGCGAAGGCCCGGACTCAATCTATCGGGGTCGAGCGCACCGATAGCATGCAAACCGGCTTCCAGCGGGTTCACCGGCATATCCCGCACCAGTCCGGCGCCCGGCAGGAACCCGAGCTTGAAAGCATGACCGGCCCACTTGATATCGCTGCCCCACTGGCTGCTGCGTGGGGCACTTGCAGGGCGCAACAGACGGCAGCCCATGTGCCGTCGCGGATCGGTATACTTGATGTACGGGGTGCCGTCCTCGAACGTGTTCTGATCCGGCAGCTCGGCGAATACCCGCCACTGGTCGCTGACGTCCTCGGCAATCACATCCTGCGCCTCACAATCAGGCAAAAGCAATTCCAGCAGGGCTGCGATGCAAGATCTCTCGCACTCGAGCAACAGGTTGCCCCCGTGACTGACAACGAAAAGGTCAGCGACCAGGTAATCCTCCTCATCCAGCACAAACGTGAGCACTGGGCAACTGGCACCATCATTCAGGGAACTCGCCACCAGGGGTTGAAGAGCCTGCGACGCCTGTTCACCGCGCAACCGGATCACGCCCCGGGATTGCAGCAGGTAGGCCCGGTCCTGCTGCAGATACTGCATTCCGCCAGACGGCTGTGCGCTAGCCTGCCGCGCCTCATCCATTACTCATTGCCCCAGATGTCATGGTGTGAGCCGGCAGAGACCGCCTCCTGGAACAGGGGATTGGCACTCAACGGCCCCCCGCTGTTTTCGGAATGTCCTGTGGCGTAGCTGCATACCTTCTGGCACAAGCCGCAGTTGTCTACCCTATCCCGGTAGAACTTGCAGCGCATGCCATCGACCTGGTACCGCAAACCGGGCTCAGGAGAGGCAATGGCGCCCACCGGGCAAACCTTCACGCAGTCCAGGCAATGGGTACAGTCATCCACGGGATCCACCCGCCGGGTGGGCTGCAGGGGGGCTTCCGTAAAGAGGGCCGTTAACCGGGTTCGTGTGCCGAACTCCGGAGTGATCAGCAGGCTGTGGGTGCCTATCGTACCCATGCCAGCCAGCTCCGCGACATGAGTATAGGAAAGCGATGCTTTCATTTGCCCCGGGCGTATGGGCAACCCTCGACTGGGCAGCGCGATACTGCGATAGCCCGCTTTCTTCAGGAGGCGCGCCAGGTCGTAATTGGCCTGGTCGATCTCCTTGTTGAGCTGGTTGACGTGGGGCGCCAATAACTCCCCGGTCTTCACCTTACCGGCGTACTTCACCGGGTGCTTGATCAGATTCATGGTTTCGGAATCGTATTCCATGCCGATGATCACACAGGCTTTGGCGGAAGGCAGGAAGGCCTTCACGCCGTAAAGCAGGTCGGGATGAGACTCTTTATCGACAGCGACTACGCCCACCAGGTCGGCACCGATTTCTATTCGTGTTTCCTCCAACCACTCGCGGTCGTACGGCCCTGAAACTTGCTGGCTCAGGTCTAATAAATTGACCAAATTCATAATGGGGCTCCCGTAACCTACAGCAGTTTCATCAGATCGACGCGACAGTCGTTGAAGGCTTTGTAGTCGAGATCAGACCCGATTCCCGGGCCCTCCGGCAGAATGGCCTCGCCGTCGACGATCTGCATCGGACTGACAAGAATATCCGATAGCAGTTTATCCGGCCCGGGAAACTCTCCCGCCGGCTGCACCAGGGGATTGGAGCAGGCCAGGGACAACTCGTGCAGAGAAGCCACACTGGTCTGCAGGCCATTACCCAACTCTACCTCGACGCCAGCCACGGAACACAGTGCGATGATTTCCTGGCATTTCCGATAACCGCCGTTCTTGGCCATTTTCAGCTTGATCACATCAGCTGCGCCCGCCTCAATGACGCGCCGGGCATCCGCCACCGAATGCACACACTCGTCTGCCATCAACCGGGTATCGATGGCGTCACGGATTCGCGCCATACCCTCGATATGCCAGTGCGCCAGCGGTTGTTCGACGTGATCGAGGTCATAGGACTCCAGCCTGCGGATCAGGCGGATAGCACCCCGCACATCGGTATCGTAAGCCTGATTGGCGTCGACACGAATAACAACGTCCGGCCCCACCTCTTCGCGTACCAGACGCACCCGCGCCACATCCACGTCAGTATTGCCCACCTCGCCGATCTTGAGCTTGATGGTACTGAAGCCGCGGTCAACGTATTCGCGTGCCGAGCGGGCCATCTCCACTGGGCTGTCCATCCCTATACCGCCGACTACGGGAAACTTGTCCCTGACCCGGCCACCGACCAGGTCCACCAGTGGCCGCTTGATCGTCTTGGCGGCCGCGTCATATAGCGCATTCTCCAACACAGCCTTGGACCAGAGGTTGCCCATCCACAGTCGGTCCATCAGGAGACCGATTTTCGCGGTATCGAACACGCTTTCACCGATGATGGCCGGCCCGAAGGTCTTGTTTATCAGGTAGATATAGCTCAAAGGCGTGTCGGGGCCGTACCAGCCGGGGGTCATAAAGACTTCGCCAAGGCCTTCCACGCCATCCTCCGTGCGCACCCGTACCAGCACACCGTGATAGTTCATGCCGCGGTGATCGTGCCCGCCCATGTTGTAGGCCTTCTTCGGAGCAATTTTGACAACATCGATATGCACGCTGGCGATTTTGCCAGCACTCGCCGGATCGTCGACGGTTCTTTCTATGGCGGTAAGACTCATGGATACCTACTGGGCGCCTGAATACTCTTTAACTATATATACATATATTTTTATAGTCTTCTATACTTTTTTGGCAATAAATACTCTATATTCCAGACATCCACCGCTGGCAGGACCGACTTTTAATAACCATAACGACTTCAACCAGATTTAAAGAAACCAATACCATGCAGAAAATAAGTAACGCAGTAGATACCGCACAATTTGCCACGATATCGCGGCGACAGGGTTGCAAGCCGCAATCACACGGCTGACTTTCGATGCGCCAAGGATTAATTCGCCAGGCCGAATGATGTGCTTTTGAATGTGACAACGGGGTGTGATGGCACTCTCGGCATTATCAGAGCCTGGTATGGATACAAATGCAAAATCGGGTGACTTCTATGGACCCGAGCAACTCACAGGCTTGCCGAGTCTTTTGCCGCCTGAGCCTTCTCTGATGGACCCGGTGAATATCCAGGTCAACCGGGAGGGTTGCGAGGCTGCTGTCGGAACTTTCATTTTCTGAGTGACGGGTTGTGCAAGATGGGAAGAGTCGACCGTTGCGTAAGTCCGGGAGGCGAATCACGGACCTATTCAATATTCTCGGAGAGGTTTTTCGGCTTCGGCTAACTTCTCCAAGTGTTATCAGGTCAGCCAATTAACCTGAGAGCTTAAAAAATGCCACGAGAGATATGGGATGGTCGGCCATCGCGCAAATTATCTGGTGTCATGCGAGCTGAACTGAATTCACTCGCCACGTGATGACAAGCTGATCTTTAGAGTTTTATAGTATGGAAAGAAAAATAATGGAGACACACGAAGGCACCAGAAAATTAACACGTTCAACGATTGTATCCTTTGGTATCGGCAATGCCGCTGAGGGCGTCAAGACCACGGTCTATGGTGGTTTCATCCTCTTTTACTATCAGCAAGTGCTTGGCGTATCGGGTTCGTTGGCTGGTCTCGCTTTGGCAATATCCGTTTTCGTCGACGCCATCACTGATCCCATTGTAGGCCAGGTATCCGACCGCTTGAATACACGTTGGGGACGTCGTCACCCCTACATGGCAGTGGCGGCAATACCGCTTAGTATCAGTTTTTTCCTGCTGTTCAACCCGCCAGACGATTTATCATCACTGGCCGTGTTTATGTGGCTACTTGTCTTTGCAGTGCTAGCACGGGTTTCCCTAACATTCTACGAAGTCCCCCACATGGCGCTCGGTGCTGAAATGGCTACCGATTACCATCAGCGCACGACACTGTTTTCAATCTCCGCCGGATTCAGAATGGTAAGTGGGCTGGCCATTACGTTTGTGGCCTATCGTTATATATTTCCCACAACCGATGATTTCAACCCGGGCCTGCTCAATCCGGATGGCTATTTCTCGCTCGGCGTGCTGTGTGGTGTTGTGATACTCGTTGCGCTTACATTATGTGTTATCGGCACTCGACATGAAATCCCATATTTAAAAAAGGCAGAAACATACAGTTCTTTCAGCGCCTGGAGCGCGATCATGGACATGTTTCGATTACTTAAAAACTCGTCGTTTCGTGCGATTGTCCTGGGCTTGTTCTTCTTCATGCTTATAGTCAACATCGAGCAAGGGTTATCACCTTACACAGCTATACATTTTTGGGGCCTATCTACTGAAAATATGAGCTTTTTCCCAATCGCCCAGTTTGCGGGAGCGCTATCAGCACTGCCTCTGCTTCAGTTGTGCACCAGGCTGTTCGATAAGAAAAACGTTCTTATCGGCGTCACAATCATGTTTTTTATCAACGTGAATATATTTATTTGTGGGCGCTTGTTCTTTTCATCAATTTTTCCAGACAATGACTCGCCACTGATCTTCGCTTTTGTCTTGATATATTACTTCTTTGTTGGTTTTGTCAGTATTTCAATTCTGACCACTATTAATTCGATGATTGCAGATGTTGCCGATGAATATGCGTCAGAATCCGGCCTTCGGCGCGAGGGGTCTTTCTACGCGGCCAGATCGTTTGCCAGCAAGTCGGCCGGTGCAGCAGGCCTTGTCCTGACCGGCGTGGTGCTTGACTTCATTCAGTTTCCAGAGGGAGCAGTTGTCGGATCGGTAGCAGACCAGACCTTGTGGTCGCTCGGATTCTTCCACGGTCCGGGCACTTCGATCTTTATGCTTATCACAATTTTTCTGTATACACGGTACCGAATCACTCGTGAATCCACTATTGAAAGCCAGCGCCGGATCAAGCTGAATCAGCAACAGAGCGAATGCCCGGAATCAGAGTAGTTGCTCAATAGTCTCGCGAGAAGCGCTTTCTGAACATGAATAGAGTCTGTAGAGTTGAATGCGCCAATGAGAACTGATATTTGTCGTCAGCCTGGTCGGGCAGTTTCATGAGTGAACGCTCCTGATGCTGATAACTTTGGACTAGAAGCGCCTGCGCAACATAACAAAGAGAAACGGCAGCAGAACGAGCAGTGCAATTACTGTCACGAGGATATTAGTCCCATAGCGCTTTGAAACTGCATTCAGGAGTACCTGCCTGTTCGGGTTATACCCCGGAGGCAAAGGCGCCACGCCGTTCTCCCTTGCGAACACGTTATAGGCCGCGAGCATTAGATCAAACGTTTCCGGCCGCGCTGCCTTCAGGTCGGCAGTCTCACCGGGGTCCCTGACAATATCGTACAAGTACCAAAGTCCGTCTCCCTGGGGCGGCTGGTTTCGAACCAGTTTGTAGTCTCCCTGGAACAACGCACTATGGCCGGTAAGCTCGTAGCCAATAGAATCTCCTTCTCCGTAAACACGCTCAGTTTCACCTTTTATCAAGGGCAATAGATTCTTGCCGGTTGGAGGGTCAATCGGCCTGCCGCGGTAGCGATCACCCGGTATCGGTACTCCAGCCATGGATAGTATTGTCGGCGTAATGTCTGTCGCCCAGCTGAAGGCGGCTGTGAGCCTGGGCTCGATTGAAAGGGGCGTGCCGGAAATAATCAGCGGCACTCGCATGCCGCCTTCGCCCGCGTAGAATTTGTAGTAGGAAAGAGGGCTCACTGCCGCACTGGAGAAGCTCGGGCTGATAGAGCTGTAACTGCCTTTAAGACCAAGCGTTTCATAATCCGTGTTGTAACCTTGCAGACCGGCAATCAGGCTGAACGGTAGAGAATTCAGATCATCTGCACCACTGGCCTCGGCACCATTATCTGACGTAAAGATGAATATCGTGTTGTCGAGCTTACCTTCGGCTTTCAGATAGGCGATCAACCTGCCAATATTAAAATCCATGGCTTCGATCATCGCGGCATAGACAGCCATTCGCTTCGACTCCATACGCTTCTGTTCATCTGTCAGGGAATCCCAATCACGGGTAGATCCCATTCGGACGCGATCAGAGCGCGGCACAATGCCCAGGGCAATAGCTTGTTCCTGGCGCCGTTGCCGCAACACGTCCCAACCTTCGTCGTAGGCACCCATATGCCTGTCGATAAACTGTTGTGGTGCCTGAACCGGCATGTGTACGGCCTGAAATGGCAGATAGGCAAAGAATGGACTTTCACCCTCTTTGCCACTATCAATAAATTCAATCATTTTGTCGACTAGAAATGTTGAAGAGTAGAAGTCTTCAGGTAACTCAAAGCGCTCGCCATCGGCGAACCAATTTGCTTCCTCATAGATCGGCAGATAAGGTCGTTGCTCCCAGTTGTCTGCACCTGAATCCATCAACGCTACTGTTCGCTGAAAACCGCGGCGACTTGGCAGCTTGTCAGGTGCTGCGCCCAGGTGCCACTTGCCTGCCATGTACGTGCGATAGCCCGCAGATTCCAACAACGTGGCGACGGTCACGACATTGTCACCCAACACACCCTGGTAGTTTTCATAAACACGCTGCTCAGGTGCGATCATCTCGGGAATGTTGGGCACGCCGGCTTTATGATTGTTGACCCCGGTGAGTAGCATCGCCCTGGAGGGCGCACAGTTGGCAGCTGTATGGTAATTGGTAAACCGTACACCTGACTTAGCCAGGGCCGTCAACGCAGGGGTCTTAACTTCGCCTCCAAACGGTTCTATATCGGTATAACCAAGGTCATCTGCCAGGATGAAAACAATGTTGGGGCGCGTCTCAGCGCTGGCTACACCACAAAATAGCGCTGCAGATGAAAGGACCAGCAAGCACAATAACCTCATCTTTCCACGCCACTTTGCAGACGATAAGCGGCCACAATCAAAATCATACTGACCACCAACTCAATCAGAATCATTTGCACAGCCAGGCTCGCCCCGTGTGCCAGCCAGGCGATTATTCTGCCAGCGGCTGTCAATATAAAGAGCAAGACCGGGGGGTAGAACCAGGTTGTTTCTCTCAAGACAACGCCAAGCAACATGCAGATTCCGATCATCAGAAAGAATGCCGACATGTTTCCAACTTGAGAACTTAATCCCAGCCCGCTCAGCAGTGGAAAGCCAAATTCAGGCCCAATCCCGGCGGGATCAATCAGCCATCTCAAGCCCATGATCAACATCAGAATGGCTGGCAGAACCACCAGTACCGCAATGATTCGATTTAACATCAGGTATTACTCCGATCCACTAAAATGACGGGCTGGTAGGTCGCAGAGTTCGTCGTATGAGGATTGCCAGATCAACGGGACAGAAATCGTTGTTTCATGTCCTATGCCAGCGGCCATCTCGTGGTGGCTTGTGCTGAGCATGCCCCTACACTCTATTATTATAGCTTACTCTAATATTTGTGTAATTCAAACATATTGGAATACAATAACCGGCTGCTGTAACAAAAACGGACTATCATGGCTGAGCTCAATGAACTGATTCCAAGGGAAAAGCTGGAAGGCCTCTCCCGGCGCGAACGAAAGAAACAGGAGACACGCTGGCGGATTTTTAATGCCGCCATGGAGCTCATGGAAAAAAGGGCCTTCGACTCGGTGACCATTGAAGACATCTGCGAGGCAGCGGATGTGTCCAATCCTCTCTTTTTCCATCACTTTTCCAATAAAGCCGCTCTGGTTAGCACGTATATAAATTGCCGCAGGGATGAAGTAGCGCAAAAGCTTGCGGCCGCCCCGGATGCTTCCGCCACCGAGCAGCTCGACATTATTAACAGCCACCTGTTCAAATCCGCAAAGGTTTCTGTGGCCTTCACTCCGCAACTGCTGGCCGAGATTTTCAATACGAAGAGCCTTGATTTTGAGCACGTCGATACTGGCCTGACCGGTATACTGGCGCAGATCATCAAGAAAGGACAAAAAGCCGGGGAATTCAGCAAACACTGGCACCATGAGATCGCCGCGGTGAGCCTGATTGGCGCCTGGTTACTGCTACCCCTTGCGGCCCAGGAAGCGAAGTTTCCCAAAGGGCACGGGGATGAAGCTCTGAACCTGATAAAGGCAGGGCTGAAAACTCCTGCCTGAATTCAATGAGCGCTGATGTCTGCCAGTCCGCAACCAGCACTGTGCTCCTGCGTGCAATACTCTTCGAAAGGTCGGCACGCCCGCATCTTTGCCCAAAAGCAAAATTGCCGATGATCGACACTCATTGACTGGGCCCCAGAAAAGACATCACCTCTGCAGTGGCCCGCTCAAAGGATTCGGTCATCAATTCAGCATTGACCAGCTTCGGATCGGTATGCAGAAAAAGCTGTACCTCTCCGTTATAGCTGGACCACGCGAACTTTGCACGCTCGTAAGGGACCATTGGCACTCTCAGGTCGTGACCGGACACTATCGCTTCTCCGATTTGAAGAGGGATGTCCGCAAGAGGAAAATAGTTGGAGATATAGTCGGGCGACCCCAGCTTGCGCAGAGGCGTTTCCAGAACTGGAAACTGCCGGGCCAGTTTCATCATTCTGCCTGCACGGTCATAAGAGCCTGTCGCTGGCGCAAGCGATCCGATTCGCTGATACATTTCTTCCACTCCTTCCAGCGGGATCACAATGGGGAAGTGTTTTATTGCCCGGTTATTGCCTTCATCGGTTGCCAGTGAACTAGAGCGCAAACTGAGCGGACTGATAACCGGACGAATGCTGCCCGACACCCCATCCTCGATGGATTCATGGTAAGACGTCACTGCCCGCACCGTGATGAACGAGAAAATATCACTCATTGGCAACCCAACAGCGCTTCCTCGAGCGGACAGTTCCTGGTCTCCTACAGGCAGCACCCGCTTTCTGACCTCGAATCCGGTGGCTTCGAATCCGAGAGGCCTCTCTATTAGAGCCTCTTTGAAGCCCTGAGCCCCGCGCGCGGCCGTCGTTGTATCTGTCTGTTCCTGATCAACCTTCTTTCCCATCTGGTAGCCGAATCCGGTTCGCGCAACATCCAACTCAAAGAGGTGTCGTGCATGCTTGTTGAACATGCCTTCCAAGTCGGAAATGACATGGTGCCACATGAACGTCAACCGGCGCCCATCCGCAGACAGATAGGATCGAAATAATGGTATGCCAGCGCCCACCTCTTGCGGCTGTGAAAGCGCATAATCGGCAGCCATTCTGAATGATTCGATATCCTCTTCTGCAGAGAGCCGGTGAAAGTTCCGGCGCCAGTCCGGCTCGACGGTTTGCCAGTACGGCAAACCTTTTACTTCAACGATGTTCCGCTTGAACATCTGGTAAGGCGCCACAAGCGCTTTAAGGCGGCTCAGCACAAGCGCGTCGTCCAGCGGCCTGTCAAAGTAGTAGTGCACCGTGCACGGTATGTAGCGATTGTTAGGCGGCCCCTGCATCAGCCAGAACTGGGCATCGCCGTTGCCAACTTCCAGCAAGCCCAATTCGCTGACGATCTTTGCTCTTTGGGAATTTTCCCAAGCCACATAGGAAGTCAGCGACAAGACCGTGACCGTCAATCCGGCCAGAATAATTTTCCATTTTGTCATCGCACCACCACAATTTTAACGACTTTTCAGTCCGGCCTGCTTGAGGCGCCATAAAAGAACATCCAGGCGATCCTGACCGAAAAACGGCTCCCCTTTGAATGCGCAGGTAGGTACGCCCCAGTGCCCGGCCGATTCGTGGTCAGCCTGGTTCTGTGCGATGACGGATTCCAGTCTGATCTCGTCATCCCTCGCCTGTTGATCTATCTCCTCCAGTGACAGCCCCGCCCGACTAGCGGCTTCTGCGAGATGCCGCCCTTCATGCCAGTTTATGGTACCGCCCCAGATGACACTTGATACTTCATCGGCAAACTCAATACCTTTGCCACGTTCTGCTGCAACGACACCCAGCCGTGTCAGCCGGTGGATGTATGGCTGCTCCTTCCCCGTTCTTCGTTGGCCAGCCTCATCCACGTATTGCACAATGGGATCCGGTTCTGCCCAGGCAAATGGCAGATTCAGGTACTCTGCAACGCGAAAGACATCCGTCAGGAAATAGGAGAACCATTGGTCCTGTACCTGCTGAAAGAATTCAGGTGTTCTTATTGCAATGGGATACACCGGGCGAAAATTCACCACGAGCTCATAGTCGCTCTGCCATTGCCTCAGTCGTCGGGTCGCCAGGTAAGACCAGGGACTCCTGAACGACCAGAAGGCATCAATTTCCAGTTGATCATTCATAATTGCTCCATCGATTGAGGACAGGTAATTGCTGCAAGTCGGGGCTCATTCGCCTTCTCTCTACATTGGTTCGGCTGAGGGACCTACGCAATAGGCGGTTTTGAGCGCGGGTGACGATAATCAATTGGAGATGTTCGCCCAAATAATTGCGTTCTTCCATCGAGGCTCACAGTGCGTCATCCAGCAAAAGCGTGGCCTGAAGCTCTCGTTTAACAACTTTTCCCGTGGCATTTTGGGGAAGCGGACTGGTGAGAATCCAGACATACCGGGGGATTTTGTATTTCGCGAGATGCTCGACGCAAAATGCTTTTATCTCATCAGCGCTGAGTTCAGCTCCGCTATGAGCGACGATGGCCGCCCCAACCTCCTCACCGAGCCTTTCATCAGGTACCGAGAATACTGCGCATTCGGCAACGCCGGGAAAGCGGTATAGAACGGATTCCACTTCTGAGCAGTACACGTTTTCACCACCGCGCAACACCATGTCCTTGGCTCGATCCACCAGGTAAAGGAAGCCGTCCCCATCTACATAGCCGATGTCACCGGTATGTAACCAGCCGTCGACTATTGTCTCAGCAGTCGCTTCAGGCTGGTTCAGGTATCCTTTAATTACCTGGGAGCCACGCAGGCAGATCTCACCGGCTTCTCCCACGGGCAGAGGGTTGCCAGACTTGTCGATAGCTTTGACCTCAAATACCGGTACTACCCTCCCGGCAGAGCCAGGTTTGCTTTGTAAAAAAATACCCAAGCCTGAAGACGCAAGGCCACAGACCTCGGTAAGCCCATAACCCTGTGCGGCAGCGGCTCCACGGCCTCGCTCGCTGACCTTGTCTACCAGATCAGGTTGTACCGGAGCGCCACCACCGCCAAACATGCTTACGCTGGAAGTGTCCCGCTTTTCGAAGTCCGGGTGGTTGATCATCTCGCGGGTCATCATCGGGACACTGCTAAAACTGGTGACCTGCTCCTCCTCGATAATGCGCAGGGCCTCACCTGCATCCCACTTGTACATATGAACCAGTTTGCCGCCAAGCCAGGTATTAACATGGGCGGTACCGTTATTAGTGGTCACATGAAAAAGTGGCGCAGCGATAATCGTAGAGGGTTGTCGTTTTTCGCGAACTTCGACGCCGCTTTTCCCGCCTTTGATCCGCGCCGCCGCGGTGAGCTGACTGAGATTGGAGAATAGGACGCTGAAGACATTATTGGTACAGCCACGGTGCGTAAGCTGCGCGCCTTTGGGACGCCCCGTCGTCCCGGAAGTGTAGAATATGCAAGCGTCGTCATCGGGATCGATCGTGGCTTCGGGCATAACAGGACTTTTCTCAAGCAAGGTGTCCCAGGTCCTGGCCCAGCCTGGCATATCCTCGGTGCGTACGCCGACCACCGGCAAGGCCGGGAAGTTCGCCCTTATCTCCTGGAAGCGCGCCAGCCGTTCGCGATCAGCGATCAGCAACTTGCTCTGGCTGTCCCTGAGTGCATACTCAAGTTCCTCCGCCACCCACCAGGCGTTCATTCCCACAGACACTGCTCCCACAGAAGCGATCGCCCAGTAACTGAGCAGCCATTCCGGGTAATTGCGCATTGCGATTGCAACCCGATCACCGTGGGAGATGCCGTTTGCGCACAGCCAGTTCGCGACACGGGCGACCTGTTCGTGAGCCTGGCTGTAGGTGAGGCGCTCATCGCCATAAACCAGATAGTCCTTGTCGGCGTGACGGGCGGTAGCTAGCCAGAAGTCGCGGAGAGTCGGCGGCGCTGAACTCCAGACCCTCAGCATCTGGCCCCGGACTTCAGTCTCAGATAATGAGAATGGCTGCCCAGGTGCCGTCAATTCCTCAGTAACTTCATTCAATACGTCATACATAAACAAGTGCTCCAATACGTAACCGGGGTCGAGTGGCCTACGCGGAGTGTCCTCAGTGGATTCGCGGAGATCTTCAACCGGGGAGTCGCCAGTATCGACATCATCGTGCGGTAATCGAACCATGCGGTGCAGAGCCCCGGGGAAATCCGAAGGCATTGCACGACGTCCACCTCCCAGGCATTCCGCGTCGCCTGTGGATGCGTTTCAGAGATTCAATTTGAATGCCCAATTTGCTCCGCGTGGCCACCTGCTTTCGAACCAGACATTGACAATCCTAACATAGAGATATAGTTTCCTATAATTTTTAGTTAGCATATAAATATAGCTAATGGGCTCTGGGGTTTTTCATGCCAGAGCAGGAAGCGATCAATGAAGAAATTACTGACAGCGGCAATTACGCTTGTGGTCCTGATGGGGGTGGTTATCTTGTCACTGCCCACAGTTCTGCATATGGCTGGGGTGCATCCTGAGTACCGTGGCCCGTCTTTTGCGCTGCCCGACAAGCGCGCACTCATCATCACCACCAGCCACGCGGTGCTGGCGGCGCCGGGACAGACCGAGGGTCCTGCTACGGGAGTTTTTGGTTCTGAGCTCACTCATCCTTACTACGCATTTCTTGATGCTGGAATGCACGTAGACGTGGCCAGCATACGCGGTGGCGAAATCCCCATAGACCCCCAGAGCTTTTTATTCTTTGTAAAGTCAACCGAGGATAGGCGCTATCTCACCGATCCTATCGCTCAGGCCAGGGTGAACAACTCTATTCCGATTTCTGATGTCGATATCGCGCAATACGACATTGTATTCCTGTCCGGGGGCTGGGGTGCTGCCTACGATCTTGCCCAGTCCGCCGAACTGGCAGCAAAAGTGAGCGAGTCTTACTACGGTGATAAGGAGGCAATTATTGGTGGGGTATGCCACGGTGCTCTGGGGCTGGTTAACGCGCGGGACCGCGATGGTGGCCTGCTAATAGCCGGTCGCCGCATGACCGGAGTGACAGACAAGCAGATCAGGGAGCTGGGTATCAGTTTCACGCCATTGCACCCTGAAACCGAGCTTCGCAAAGCGGGCGCACTGTTCGAGAGCCAGACCGCGTTCAGGGATTTCCTGGCAACACATGTTGCTGTGGACGAGGAGCGGCGATTCGTGACTGGTCAGAACCAGAACTCGGGCCTCGAGACCGCGCACTTGATGATGAGGATTTTGAGTGAACGCGACTCAGGCACCAACAACACACCGGAATAGGCAACTCAAAGCGAAGGTGAAATAGCTGTGAAGCAAGTATTGGGGCTGTTGCTTATTTGCCCACAGCCCTGTTCATCTTGATCAGAGGTCTCTATTGAGTCTTTTCGCGTGATCAAGCGCGCCTTTGGGATAGTGTCGAAAATCAGGTCGAATAAGGAATTTTAGTATGAAGTGTAAACGTACACCCGATGAGCGGTTCGATAACCTCGTTGATTATCCCTTCCAGCCGCATTATGAAGAGGTGGCTGATGGTGAAGGCGGCTTGCTGCGCATTCATTATCTGGATGAGGGGCCACGCGACGGTAACCTGGTGCTGCTGATGCATGGTCAGCCCGCATGGAGCTACCTGTATAGACACATGATTCCTCTACTGGTCGAGGCCGGGTTTCGCGTTATTGCCCCTGATCTCGTGGGATTCGGCCGGTCTGACAAGCCGACACGGGTCGAGGACTACACCTACGCCCGCCATGTGTCGTGGATGAGCGACTGGCTGACCCAGCTGGACTTTCGCGGTATAACGGCATTTCTCCAGGACTGGGGCAGCCTGATTGGCCTGCGCCTGGTTGCAGCGTACCCCGAGAGGTTTGCACGGGTCGTTCTGGCTAATGGCGGTCTACCGGCCGGGATGATTCCGGACAGGTTCGCACCGGGCCTGAAAGAAGCCTACAGTACACTACCTGTTGTAAAAGCTGATGAACTCTCCACTCGGTTCCGCGATAAGTCCGAAATTCCCGGTTTGCTCTATTGGCGGAAGTTCTGCGCGGAGAGTCCCGAACTTCTATACCCCGGAGACGCGGTGATCGGCAGAGAGGGAGCCGCCAAAATGTTAACCGCAGCAGAGAAATCTGCATTTAACGCCCCTTTTCCCGATGAATCTTACCTGGCGGGAGTAAGATGTTTCCCGTCACTGATACCGCTGTTCTCTGATGACGCTGAAGTGCAGGAGAACAAGGCTGCGTGGGATGTGCTGAAGCAATTTGAGAAGCCCTTCATGTGTGCGTTTTCTGACAACGATCCATTGACCGCAGGAAGTGAGAAAACCTTTATAGAGAGGGTACCCGGTTGCAATGGTGTGTCCCATCGAACCATCAGCCCGGCAGGGCATTTCCTGCAGCAGGAACAGCCTGAACAATGTGTACAGGCTATCCTCGACCTCTTTGGATACTGACGACTTGCAGGCCCATTGCCAGCAGCACGCACGCGACCAGCATCAAACCTGATGCTGCGAGGTGCAGCTTCCATGTGGCCACCCAGGGGTTCTACCAGCACACCCCACAGTGGCGTAGCGGAGACCCACAGGTGAGCTGCAAGGAAGTCCAGTGGGGCAATGGGGCAATGCAGCGCAATTCCATAGTATCACCCTGGTGTGGACGAAGAAAAACAGCCTGGCGCAAATCCACCGGATTCTCACACCGCCCGGCACCGGCCGCATTCCTGCTGCTATAACAGCTGAGACTGTCATGACAACTTCATCAATCGCGGCTATGCTCGCCTGAGAAGCAGAGCCCGCCGACGAACCATTCCCGGGAGACAATATGCCTCAGCGAACTTCCCTGCGCCGCCGCACCCTGCTCAAGGGCATGGCGGCCACCTCTCTGTTGCCCCTGCTCGGTGCCAACCTGGTCGGCTGCTCGGACGGCTCCGACAACGTCGCCAGCGGCGCGCCCGGCGAGTTTCTGCACGGTGTCGCCTCTGGTGATCCGCTGACCGACGGCGTGATCCTGTGGACGCGCCTCACGCCGGCAGCGGATGGGCTGGTGCGCGTAGCCTGGGAAGTCAGCGAATCGGCCGATTTCACAACGATCGTCGCCAGCGGGCAGGGAACGACCTCAGCGGAAGTGGACTATACGGTGAAAGTGGACGTGACGGGCCTGGCAGCCGACCGTAGCTACTACTACCGGTTTACCAGCGGCGACAATACCTCGCCGCTTGGCAGAACACGTACGCTGCCGCTGGGCGCGGTAACACTGGCCAGTTTTGCAGTGGTCTCCTGCAGCAATTACCCGGAGGGCTATTTCAACGTCTACCGGGAGGTGGCACAGGAGGATGTGGCCGCCGTGCTGCACCTTGGGGATTATATCTACGAGTCCGGCAATGCCAGCAAGGGCGCGGAGCTGGGGCGCGTCGTGGAGCCACCGCGGGAAATCATCAGCCTTGCCGACTACCGCATGCGCTACGCGCAGTACCGCGCCGATACCGACCTGCAGGCGGCCCATGCAGCGCACCCGTTCATCACCGTTTGGGATGATCACGAAATATCCAACGATACCTGGCGCAACGGCGCCGACAATCACGATCCGGCGACCGACGGCGACTTCGCCACCCGCAAACGCGAGGCGATACAGGCCTGGTATGAATGGCAGCCGGTGCGACCGCCCTCTTCGGTAACCGGGATAATCTACCGCCGGTTCCAGTACGGTGACCTGCTCGATCTGTTCATGCTCGACACCCGCATCATCGGGCGCGACCAGCAACTGGAGTACGCGAATTTCAGCACCGGCGGCCAGATTGACCTCGCCGCTGCCCGCGCCGCCATAGCCGCACCCGAGCGTAACCTGCTGGGTGAGGAACAGCGCGCCTGGCTGCGCGAACAACTCAGCCAGAGCGCAGCACGCTGGCAAGTGCTGGGCCAGCAGGTACTGCTAAGCCGGTTTCAACTCCCGGCAGCCGTGGTCGAGGCACTGGAACCTGGCGCATCGGAGGACGATGCCCTCGCCGCTGCAACGGCGGCGGTGCTGGCCGCGGTGGCAGCGAAAAACAAGGCCCCGGAGGAGCGCAGCGCCGAGGAGCAGGCACTGCTGGATTCCGCTATCCCCTTCAACCTGGACCAGTGGGACGGCTACGAATACGAGCGCGACCAGCTACTGCGTTACGCCGTGGATGTGGGCTCGCGCCTGGTGGTGCTCACGGGTGATTCGCACAACGCCTGGAGCAGCCAGCTCACCACGCCCGAAGGGGCCATCGCCGGCATCGAGTTCGGCTGCACCAGCGTCACATCCGATGGCTTTGAGAACCAGCTCGGGGATGATGCCGCGGACTTGTTCGGGCCGCTGGCAGCCAGCCTGATCGATGACCTGAAACGCGCCAATCTCAAGAATCGGGGCTACCTGTATGTGGAGTTCAGCGCTGACGAGGTGCGCGCCAGCCACCGCTTCGTGACAACGGTGCAGTCGCGCGAGTATGCGCTGGACGAAAGCATCGGAATAGAACACCGGGTGGCGCGCGCGGATATGCTACTCAGCTGATTGAGGCAGCGCTTGCTTTATACAGCGTGGGTTATCGCTTCAACCGAAAAACGGGCAAGTCGATTGCCTGTGCGGTTGCCATGCCCTTTTCCCGGCAACGTGGCTGACTCTCGCCTGACTCCCGGGACTATCGCAGCAAGGCTTCCACCACGCTGTCGTATGCGGGTTTTGCATTCAGTTCCTGATCGAATAACAGTGGGCGGTTGGGCGCATTCCCTGCGCTCAGGACAAAACTATCGAGCCACGTATTGGCGTCATCCAGACCCCAGGTAGTGATCCCTGTACACAGGTCCACCGCAAGGCAAGCGTCGAATACATCCGCGTATGCCTGTGCCTGCCCTTCCAGCGGCTCCGCACGCTCGCTAAACAGCGGCAGAGGAATGTCCAGTTCAGTGATTTCCGATAGCAGGCCCATATCAGCGATACGCTGAAGCTGGTCACGCAAGATTGTTTCATCCGGTGCGCGCAGAAAAAAGTGGCCTTGCAAGCCTATCCCGTGAAGGGGTATACCCCGATCGAGCAGACGTTGCGCCAGGGCGAGCAGACCGTCAAATTTCTCTGCCTGAAACTCGGTGAAGGTCTCATTGATGAAAAGTTCTGCGGAAGGGTCCGCTGCATGGGCCTCGAGGAGTGCCATATCAAGATACTCTTCGCCGAGCAGTTCGTAGAAAATATTCTCCGGATCGAAGGCTCCGGATACCAGCGCCAGTGGTTCATTGATCACGTCCCACTGCGCGATCCGCCCGGCGTATCGCCCCACCACCCTGGCTGTGTGATCCACCATCAATTCGCGCAAGCGGGCGGCTGGATCACTGGCTTCCTCGAGTTCGTCGCGAACCCAGGAGGGCAATCCATTTGATCGGTGCCAGAAAAGGGTATGGCCGCGGATGCGCTGACCATTGGATAGTGCAAAATCCACCAGTTGATCAGCATCACTGAAATCGTAGGCACCGGGTGCGGCAGCCAGGCTGGGCCATTTCATCGCGTTTTCCGGCGTAATCGATGTGAATTCAGACGCCGCCAGTGTTCGTCGCCCGGCAGATGCGTTGTTGCCAAATGCAACGCCGACCTGCAGCTCTGCCTGACGAGCCGCGTCTGCGAGGCTCGTTCGTGCATCGAGCTGCTGGTCACTGTCATCGGAGCAGGCCGTGAGCAACAGCAACAAAAGAATTGCGCCATTTCGAGAGAGGTCCGCGAGAATGCGCTTCATGTCGGCCACGTATCCGCCAGACAGCAGGCTCCACCTGGTGTGTCGAGTGGCTACTTCCATCCTGGAGACCCGCCGTGGCTCACGCTGCCAGCGCGCCACTCAGGCGGCAGTAGCGCTCGAGATAATAGCGCTCGTCACCATACAGGGTGGCGAGTAGCATCAGGCGTTTGAAGTGGTGGCCGACTCCCAGTTCATCCGACATGCCGATACCGCCGTGCAACTGCACCGCCTGCTGCGAAACGAACCGGCCCGCCTCTGCCAGCTTCACCTTCAGCGCCGCGCAGGCCAGCGCGCGCTCCTCACTCTCGCTGTCGGCGGCAATCGCCGCGTTCAGGAGCAGTGAGCGTGTTTCCTCCACTTTCATGTACATGTCTGCCATGCGGTGCTGCAGCACCTGGAACTGGCTGATGGGCTGGCCGAACTGCTCACGGGTTCTCGTGTAGGCCACGGTGGCGTCGAGCAGGGCCTGCATCGCGCCCAGTGCCTCCGCGCCCATGGCAACCAGCGTTGCATCGATCGCCGCTTCCAGAGGCGCAGCATCACCGGGCGTGCCGAGCAGCGCGGCGTGCGTGAGCGCCACCTGGGTGAATTCCACCACCGCCCCGCGGCTGCCATCCACCGCAACAAAGGGCTCTATACTGACGCCCGGCGTGCCCGCCGCCACAATGAACAGCCCGACGCCCTCGCCCGTGTTCGCGGTGACAATGAAATGCTCGGCACAGTGTCCGTTGAGCACGGCGATCTTGCGCCCCGTGAGCACCCGGCCATCCGGCCCGTCCTTGACTGCGGTGTCTACCCGTTGCAGATCGAAATCACCAGGGCGCTCGGCGCAGGCAAACGCCCACTGGGCAGAGCCGTTCATAATCGCGGGGAGATACTGGATGCGCTGTTCGGCGCTGCCGGCCCGCTGCAGCAGACCGCCGCAGGTCACAACTGTATGCAGGTAGGGTTCGCGCACAAACCCGGCACCCAGCGCCTGCGCAATCACCATGCAGTCGACAGCCCCACCACCGAGGCCACCGACCTCTTCGGCAAAGGGCAGCGCGAGCCAGCCGAGTTCTGCAAACTGCGACCAGGCAGCCGGATCGAAACCCGGCCCGGTTGCACACAACCGGCGGTGGCGGGCAACATCGCAGGTGGTCGCCACAAACTTTTCTACGCTGTCACGCAGCAGGCGTTGTTCATCCGTGAGAGAAAAATCCAAATTGCGTATCCCGGCGCCCGCAAGCGCTGTCGTGGCTGGGTTGTGGCTGCAGACAGTGATGCTAGCAAAGCGCCTTTTTCAAAACAATCAGGACTTACTGTTTTATTTATCCGGGGCCTCGCCTAGACTGCCAGAGGATCCACTTCCCACGCATAACACTTGCAGGAATTTCGTATGACCCGACTACAGCTCAGCGCCGACGAAGTACTGACCACCACGCGTGCAGTACGCAAACGCCTCGACCTCGAAAAGCCCGTGGACATGGCCGTGATACGCGAGTGCCTGGAGATTGCGCTGCAGGCGCCCTCCGGCTCCAATTCCCAGGGCTGGCACTTTCTGGTGGTCACTGACGAGACCAAGAAGGCCGCCATCGCGAAGCTCTATAAAAAGGCGTTCGACGACTACGCCACCAGCCCGAATGCGCCCACACAACAGCACAAGGATGACCCGTCCATGGCGGGCACCCAGCAACGCGTGCTGAGTTCGGCCCAACACCTGGCTGACAATCTGGCTCGCGTACCGGTGTTGCTCATCCCCTGCTGTAGCGGCCGCCCCGATGCGCCTGGCGCACCGCTCGCCATGCAGGCCGGACTCTTCGGCTCTATTCTCCCGGCGGTGTGGAGCTTCATGCTGGCGGCACGCGAGCGCGGCCTGGGCACCTGCTGGACCACGCTGCATCTGGTGCATGAAAAAGCAGTGGCTGATATTCTCGGCCTGCCAGATGAGATCGCGCAGGTGGCGCTCATTCCAGTGGCATATACCGTGGGCACGGATTTCAAGACAGCATCGCGCAAACCGCTGGAAGGCGTGCTGCATGTCAACGGCTGGCAGACAGACTGAAACGGCACAGGAAGCGACCATGAGCAGCACCGCCACACCGCTGGAGTACCCCGCAGGCGACGGCAAAACCGTTTGCAAGGGCGTTTACTACACCCCTGCAAACGCGGCCACCCCGCTCCCCGTTGTGCTGGTGACGCCGGCCTGGGATGGCCCCGTGCAGGAAATCCACGACAAGGCCCGCAAGCTGGCCGCAGAGGGTTACATCGCTCTCGTCGTCGATGTCTACGGCAACGGCAAAACCGAGAGCGACCTGTCGCAACTGATGGCGACTCTCGGCCCCTACATGGACAACCGCGCCCTGCTGCTGCAACGCATGCAGGCCGCGTTCGCTGCGGCGAAAACCATTCCGGGCGGAGATGCCGGGCGCATCGGTGCCATCGGTTACTGTTTCGGCGGCACCGCGGTGCTCGACCTGGCGCGAGGCTGCAATGAGGTGCGCGCGGTGGTGTCCTTCCACGGAGGGCTGGCGGGCAATGAGATTGAACAGCGCGAGCACATCGGCGCCCACGTGCTGGTGCTGCACGGCGAGGATGACCCACTGGTACCGCCCGCACAGGTGGCTGATTTCAAAGCGGAGATGAGCGCGCGCAACGCCGACTGGCAACTCCACGCCTATGGGCACACCATGCACGGCTTTACCCGACCGGGCGCCAACAACCCGGATTTCGGCAACCTCTACAGCCCCGTTGCCGATGCGCGCTCCTGGCGGGCGATGCGCGATTTTCTTGACGAGACGTTGTAGGCTGGCAGGCCCAGCTACCAGGCTGCAGGCAGCACCCAACCTGCTTGCAGCATCGACACGGAGCCTCTAATGCGCACATTACTCGCCTGTCTATTTGCTGTTGGTCTCGCGCTGCCGTTGCACGGCCTCGCGCAGGCCCAAACCAGCGCCGGGGCGGCGCAGCTCATCCGGGAACTCAACCTGGAGGAAACGCCAACGCAACTGCAGGAACGCCATAACTGGCAGCCGCAGCGCGTACTGGTCATGTTAATGCCGGCCATGGGGCTGGGTTCAAACGAGTACACGAACGCCTTGCGAGCGGCGGCGGGCGACGTGGAACTGATACTGGATCGCAGCGGCACCTTCGTGCCCGGTGCCGAGACGCTGGCGGGCGTCGACGGCGTGATTGGCTTCTGCAGCGCACCGCTCCTCGCGCGCGCGGATTCAAGCCTGCGCTGGGTGCACAATTACAGCGTGGGTATGGATCGCTGTACGGGTCTGTCTGAGGAGCAGGCAGAAACGCTGGTGTTCACCAACAACCAACGCCTCTCGGCCCCCGCCATCGCGGAACACAGCATCGCCATGCTGCTCTCCATTAGCCGCAACCTGCCGGCGTATCACCGGGCGCAGCAGGCGGGAGAATGGCGCCGGGAGCTGTCGCGCGGCGTAAGCTTTGGCGAGCTCAAGGACAAGACACTGCTGATCGCGGGCCTCGGCGGCATCGGCACCGAGATTGCGCGGCGCGCGCACGGCCTGGGTATGCGCGTGATCGCCACGCGCAACTCCTCGCGCAACGGCCCCGATTTTGTCGACTACGTGGGCCTGGCGGACGAGTTGCCGAAGCTGGCGGGCGAGGCCGATGTGGTGGTGAACGCACTGCCGCTGACCGAGGCTACTACCGGGCTGTTCAATAACGCATTATTTGCGCACTTCAAGCCCGGCGCGATCTTTATCTCCGTTGGACGCGGGGGCAGCACGGTAACGGCAGACCTCATCGAAGCGCTTGAATCCGGCGTGCTGTATGGCGCCGGGCTGGACGTGACCGACCCGGAGCCACTGCCGAAAAGCAGCCCGTTGTGGGGGATGGAGCGCGTGATCATCACGCCGCATACCGCGGCCGCCGGCAGTGCCAGCGACCAACGCACCATGCTTATCGCGGTGGAAAACCTGCGCCGCTACGTGGCGGGCGAGCCACTGTTAAACGTGGTGGATATCGAAAAGGGCTACTGAGCCCCCTGCCCGCTCGGTGCAAACGCGCGCGCTGCGCTTGCGCACGTCGCCTGTTCTTTCTTCACCCCGGCCAATGCTGGCAGGGTTCAGCCTGCAGCGCGCCAGCCCCCGTGAAAGCCGACGGGAATGCGATGCGAGAGGTGCACCCGCGCCACCGGCCCGGCGGCCACATCCAGCGCGTTGAACACGAACAGGCTGCTGGTATGCGTCTCGTAGCTGGTTACCACGCTGAGCAGGTGACCCTCGCCTTCAGCGGCATTCTCTGACGCCGGCACGAAAATAGATTCCGAGACGTGGCATGGGCCGCAGGAGAAGCTGTCGACTTTACCGGTCGCGTGGTCGAAATGGCCAACCACGTTGAAAAGACCTTCGTTTTGCGCGCTCTCACTTTTCACCTCGCCGCCGGAGGAGGTGTACCAGCCGTGGCGATAGGGCTTGCCCGCGTAGCGCGGGTCGCACTGCGGGAATTCGGATTGGTTCTCATCGATCCGGTTGGAGACCGCGTGCGGCTGGGCTGCGTTCATGTCGATGGTCCAGCGTGACAGGTAGGGCTTCGCATCGGCGGAGGCTTCGCCATCCGCTGTTGGGAACAACGGCGCGTGCGTGTACTCACAGGCGTCAATCGAGATCACGCCATCGACGTCGAAGCCGTTCATGAAGTGGAATGCAAAGCAAAGATCCATCTCCACCCAGCGAATGTTTTCGGCATTGCCGCCCTGGCGCGGCAGAATTCCCAGGTGCACGCCCTTCCCGGGCTCCCACGCGAAAGGCGGGCCACCTTCCATTGCCCGCTCCAGGCTACCGGTAATCGGCATTATCGGCAGCATGATGTAATTCTCGGTGACCATAAAATCGTGCACCATGGCCGAGTAAGGCGTGGGGATGTGTGTGCTCTCGGTGAGAATGCCCTCGGCATTCACCTTGTGTATCATCACGTCCGCAGCAAAGGCGCCGCTGGCCATGTAGGCGAAAAACGTCATTTCGCCCGTGTCCGGGTCGACTTTCGGGTGCGCTGTCATCGCACTGTTCAGCTTGCCGCGAAAATCCCAACTGCCGAGCGATTCGAGTGTGTGCGGGTCCAGTTCAAATGGCCGGTGCCCCTCCTCCATGACCAGCAGGCGCCCGCTGTGCCAGACGATGGCGGTATTGGCCAGCCCCTCTTTGTCGGTGAGTACGAAATCGCTGTATTCGGGGTCGCAGTCGAAGGGGTTCAGGGCATTTATGACCGCCCGGCCCTCGCGGTCTTCGGCGCGCCACTTCGCAGTGCGCACCCAGCGGTTGCGGTAGTCTACCTTGCCATCCTTGATGTGAAACGCGTGCACCATACCGTCTCCGGCAAACAGGTGATAATCGCCGCGCGGTGCAAAGCGCTGATTGGGCCCGGCGCGGTACAGCGTGCCATTCAGCGTCGCCGGGAGCTCGCCCTCCACCACCAGGTCGCGCGCGTCACACTCCATCTGGATTGGCGCAAATGGAAACTGCAGAAAGGGGTTGTCGGTGGACATCGGGGCGGCCATACGGCATCTCCTCGGGATGGCTGTCAGGAATCGACACCCTAGCCCCAAAAATAAAATCAGTCAATTCTGTTTGTTTTTAAAATGACGATTTGCTAGTGTTGCGCAGGTACGCTGGGAGTTACTTCGCGGGCCGTCACCGCCGCTCCCGAACGACCATAACCATAAATGCAATAGGTGACCACCATGCCCATCCGGCTGTTCCCCCACAGTCTCGCCTTAGTCGCGCTGCTGTTGTCCCCCGCCATCGCGGCGCAGGTCGATAAGCGCGAACGCACCCAGGTCCTGGCTCTCGAAGAAGTCATCGTCACCGCCAATCGCCGGGAGCAGAGTCTGCAGGAAGTACCCATGTCCGTCACGGCGTTCACCGGCCAGTTTTTTGAAGACGCGGGTGTTCGCGACCTCGCGGGGCTCGACCAGTACACACCCAACCTGCGCATCACGCCCGGCACCGACTCCAACGCTACCTCGGTGCGCATACGGGGCATTGGCTCCGTGGGAACCAACGTGGGCATTGATCCCAGTGTTGGTATTTTCATCGACGGTGTCTACCAGGGCCGTGCCGGCATGAGTATCTCGGATCTGATGGACATCCAGCGTGTGGAGGTGCTGCGCGGCCCACAGGGCACCCTGTACGGCAAAAACACTGCCGCCGGCGCCATCAGCATAATCACGCGCCCGCCTTCCACTGAATTTGAAACCGAAGCAGAGCTGACCTACAACAACGAGTCACGCCTTGAATTGCGCGGCATGCTGAATGTTCCGCTGGGCGATTCCGGCCACGCAACCCGGCTCACCGGCTTCTATATCGACGGCGACCACCTGTACGAAAACGACTTCAACGGGGAGGGGTTGAACGACGCGAATAAGTGGGGCTTCAAATCCCGCACTCGTTTCGATGGCGGCGACGGCGGCGCGGGTGATGGCCTCGGCGAACTTCTTGTCACGCTGGATTACACCAGTGAGGACAACGACTGCTGTGCGGTAGCGGTGCTGGATTACGACGGTTTCTCTACACTGAATGCGCCCGGTACCAACACGCCTTCACAGGCATTTCAGGACCAGTTGGGCACCACCGCAAACGGCCAGCTCATCTATCAGTTTGCGTCCTTCGAGGATTCCTCGGCGCTGACGCCGCCGGAACCAGACCCGTATGGCGATAACTACTGGCTGGATGCCGACACCTTCAGCAAGGTCGAGGTTGGGGGCATTGGCCTCGAGTGGAACAAGGACGTACTCGACGATCACGTACTCACCTTTATCGGCGCGTGGCGCCATTATGAATCGGACAGTGCCTTCGATGGCGACTTTACGGCCTATAACGCAGTCGTCAGTACCACCGACATTGATTTCGACCAGTACTCCGCCGAGCTGCGCATTACCTCACCCGGGGGCGAGACCTTTGACTACCAGGGCGGCCTGTACGCTTTCTATTCCGAGCTGGATTCCATCGGCACCTTCCTGCAATCGCAGGAACTGGTGACCAACATGGGCATTAACCAGTTCTTTCCCACGGGCACCCTCAATACCGACACCAACGCCTACGACACCACGAGCTATGCCGCTTTCGGCCAGCTGGTGTGGAACATCAGCGAGCGATTCAGCGCCACACTGGGCCTGCGTTATACCTACGAGGAAAAGAATCGCCAGGGTTCGCAAATCACCGATCCTGAATCCGTGCTGGATATCCCGCCGGTCGCGGGCCCGGATATATTCTCCGACGATAACCGGGCCGATGACGACATCTCGCCCTCGTTCAACCTGCGCTATTTCTTCACGCCGGATCTCATGACCTATGCCAGCCTCAGCCGCGGCTTTAAATCCGGCGGCTTCAACCAGCGGCGTGAGTTGGCCGGCGCCAACGGCGAGTTTGATGAAGAGATCGCCACCAACTACGAGGTGGGCTGGAAAACCTCGACCCCCGACCGCCGTCTGCAATTCAATGGCACGTTCTACTTCGTGAGTTACGACGACTTTCAATCGCAGACCTTCGACGGCAATACGCTGCGGGTGACCAACGCGGGCTCTATGGAAAGTTACGGCAGTGAACTGGAGCTGGTATTTATCCCGTTGGCCAACCTCACCGTGAGCAGCGCCATCGGTTACAACAAGGCCGAGTACAAGGAGTTTGACAACGGCCAGTGCACGGTGGATGAAACGGTCTTCAACTACTACATCCGCGACGGCGCGCAGAGCGGCAACCCGACACTGGGCGGCGGCTGCGTCCGCGACCTGGCGGGTGAAGCGATAGACAACGCCCCGGAGTGGACGGTTTCATCCTTCGCCCAGTACGACATGGAACTGCCGGGAGACCTGCTGGGCGTGGCGCGCCTGGAACACAGCTTTATCGACAGCTATTTTCTCGACCAGGATCTCGACCCGATGCTCGAGAACGACGCCGTCAACCTGGTCAACCTGCGCTATACCATCACCAACCACGAGCGCAGTTGGGAGGCAGCTGTCTGGGGCCGCAACCTGCTGGATGAAGAGTACCTGGTGTTTGGTATCGACATCCCGGTACTCGGTGGCTATGCCGGTGTGCCGGCACCTGGCGCAGTGTACGGTATTACGCTGCGCTACATGCGCTAGAGCACTCAAAGGGAGGGCGGAGTATGGCTGACAACGCCGTTATCGCGAGCGACCGTGGTACAGGCCGGGTACCGCCCGCCCAGCAGGGTGGCTGGTACTACCACTGGGGGCCACAGGCGTGGATCGACATGTGGATGTCCAACAGCATGCTGGTAAAAAAGGCCATGCCGATCGTGAGCCACACTTTTGTGCCCATTCTCCGACTGTCCGGTGATAAAACCGAGGTAGACCGTGAGTACGCCGAGATCAAGTCGCGCAGGGAAATCATCCGCTGGCACGATTCACCGCGCGAAAAGTGGCGCAAGCGTTACGGCAATTTCGTGCGCGAGGTGGAGTGGGCCCTGCTTGAATTGCGCAAGCATTTCAACCAGCAGCAGTACGAAGACATCGTGATCGGCACTTCAGTGGCGTTGTCGCACGAGAACTCGCCCGAGTTCCTGAAGATGATGAACAGCATGTCGGACAAGAACAAAAACAAAAAGCCGCGCCGCAGCAAAACGCCGGGCCCACAGAAACCCGGCCGTTGGAGTACGTTCCTGTTCGAGACCTTCAACCCCGCGCACTGGCTGACCGGCCCCGCCACCATCACCGAGTACGACCCGGCTGGTGGCCTGACCGTGATGGAAATTCCCAACTGTGGCTGGCATACCTGTGGTCCTGCAGACAGACTGCCGAACCCCGATGCACTGCCGGAGGAAGGCTGCCTGAACATCTGCAAGGGGCCCTTCGAGGCGCTGTTCAACGGCGAGGGCGGCGGATTGAAAATGGAATTCGACCCGCACCTGCCGGAAACCTCCTGCACGGTGCGCATGAGCTGGCAGACACACTGAGCGGGCAGCACTCTGAAATTGTTCGACACACTGCGCCTGCCACTGCGACTGCTGCAACAAAAGCGGGAGATCCAGCGGTTGCGCGCGCAGAACGCAGCCCTGGAAGCACAGAATGCGAGCATGCGCGACGGCATGCGCCGCTGCGTGACTTGCGAGTACCGGCTGGATTTCAAGGCGCGCCAGGCTAGCGCGGGAGACTCTGGCGCAGCCAACGACGATGATCCGCGCTAGGCCCCGGGCGCGTTGTCAGCGCGCCCTGACGCAAAGCAACCAACACGAGGACACCCCATGGCTGTAATTCTGGTAACCGGTTCAAGCACGGGCATCGGGCAGGAAACTGCCATTCACATGGCGCGCGCGGGGCACACAGTTTACGCCTCGCTGCGCAACCCCGGGGGAGCGAGCGAACTTGCCGAACGTATTGCCAGCGAGGCGCCAGACACCCGCATGCTCAGGCTGGACCTGACCGAGCCCGACAGCATTGCCAGCGCCGTGACCCAGATCATGGACGCCGAGGGACGCATTGACGCGCTGGTCGCCAATGCCGGTATCGGCGCCGGCTCCTCCGTGGAGGAAACGCCGCTCGAGGTGGCGCGGGAAATCTTTGAAACCAACTACTTCGGCAACATCAGCCTGCTGCGGGCAGTCACGCCCATCATGCGCCAACAACGCAGTGGGCGCATCGTGATGGTGGGCTCGCTCGCCGGACGCTATGCAGCGGGCTGCCACGGCCACTACTCCGCCTCCAAGTGGGCGATGGAAGGCCTGTGCGAATCGCTCGCGCAGGAGATGGCCGAGTTCGGCGCGCGTGTCTCCATCATCGAACCGGGCTGCGTGGCCACACCGATGTGGACCAAGGCCACGCCCTCGGATGCACCGCCCCTCTACCCCATCACGCTTTCGCGGCTGGTGCGTTTTTTCGAGGTCGGCCTGAGCACGCCGGCCCAGCCGGGCGAGGTCGCGCAGGCTATCGAACAGGCTATCAACGCTACAGACCCACCCTTTCGCATACCGGTGGGCACGGATGCAACGGAAGTGATCGCCGGGCGCGAGAACACTACGGGTGACGAGTGGATCCGCATGCTCTGCACAGAAGGTGACGAGGCCTTTGCAAAGGGGTGGAAGGCGGTTGTGGGGCGAGATTACTACGGGGACCGCTGACGGCCCCGCCCGATAGACAACAGGCTTTTTGCAAGCGATAGAAGAAACCCTGCACAATGCGTATATGGCCTGCACCGATGCGTCCGGGTTTATGCTAAACGCCCTGGCTGCACCCCCGACTGGCTGTGCCTGCAATAACCCGAGGAGAACAATTGTGAGGATAGACCCCAACAACACCTGGCGTATGGTTCAGGAAAGGATGGAGCAGGAGTCTGACCCGGTAATCCGTCGCAACCTGGAGCTGGTGTTCGAGCATATGCAAAGCGAGGCCAGGGGCGATATCGAGGGTGTGGTAGCGACCCTGTGTGAGCAGCCACGCTATATCGCCCACGATATACCCGATGAGCCCAGCATGAACCCTGTTGGCAGCAAGGATGCCGTGCGCGCCTTTTACGATTTGACTATTGTCCAGACTGGCGCCCACCAGCTCGAGCTGAGATGTGACAGGGTGATCGCCGATCACGGCGCGGTGATGACAGAGGGCGTAATGCACATGGCTTACCCGGGCAAAACGCTCGCCGCTATGGGCATTGAGGTCGATGACCCGGAAGCCTACTACCTCTACCAGACGCGTATGAGCGTGGTGTGGCCGGTCGACGAGGCCTCGGGCATGTTACTGGGGGAGGAAACCTATACCGGCACCGACGGTTTCGAGGGTATTACCGAGCGCAAGATCAGCGCTGACGATATCGCACCGCTGACCATCTAGCGCGAGCAGTCCTGAATATGCTGGGTCAGAGTAAAATTCCGGGATTCAGGGCGCTGACCCCAAATATCCCCTGACCCCGAATATCGCTATCAGCCCGCCACTTTGGCAGCGAAG
>CAZFJQ010000029.1:0-40200 GCA_964519755.1 uncultured Halioglobus sp. | reverse complement strand
TGGCGCGCCCGGAGAGATTCGAACTCCCGACCAACTGGTTCGAAGCCAGTTACTCTATCCAGCTGAGCTACGGGCGCGCAGATCGCGCAGTATACATGAAATGCGGGTCGCCAGAGATACTTGCGCCGGCCCGCGCGCCATCGCCCTTCGTGTGCACCAAAAGCGTTCCCACAGCGCCAGCGGCGGTGCACGCGGCTCGTCTGCGCTGTGATGCAATTCTCGGGATTATCTTTAAAAGCCATGTAAAACAATGGGATACAGATATACATACAGCTTGGCATAGTTATTGCTGCTCTCCGGTGTAGTCGCGGTACCGAAGGCAATGACATGCAGTTACACACGTTCAAGACCCTCTGGGGCCACACCGGCAGCGTGGAAGAAGCCGCCGTGCTGGCCAGGGCGGCCGGCTTTTCAGGCCTTGAGGCGCCGGCCAAACACGCCGACCCATCCCACCTGCCTGCGCTCGGCGCAGCCCTTGAGCAATACGACCTCGAATGGGTACAGGAAATTTGCACCGCCGGGTCCTACGTGCCCCGGCGTCACGCGAGTGTGGCTGAGCACCTGGCAGACCTCGAGGAGCAGATTCTGCTCGGCAAAGCCCTCAAACCACGTTTTATCAATGTCATGGGCGGCTGTGACGCCTGGCCCGTGGCCACCAGCGTGGAATTCTTCACCGCGGCGATGGATATCGCCGACAGGCACGACGTGCTGTGCTCCTTTGAAACGCACCGGGGGCGAAGTTTCTTTTCTCCATGGAATACCGCGGCCGTGTTGCAGGCAATACCGGAGATCAGCATCACCTGCGACTTCAGCCATTGGGTGGTGGTGTGCGAACGCATGATGGACAGCGAGTGGGACGTCATCGAACTGGCGGCGGAGCACGCGCATCACGTGCACAGCCGGGTCGGCTACGATCAGGGTCCGCAGGTACCGCACCCGGGCGCACCGGAATACGCGGAGGCGTTGGCGAGCCACCAGCGCTGCTGGGAAGCGGTCTGGACGGCGCAGATGCGACGCGGCTATCGCGAAACCAGCATGACGCCGGAGTTCGGCCCCGACGGCTACCTGCACCACCTGCCCTTCACCAACGCGCCGGTCGCCGATCTGTGGGATCTCAACCGCTGGATCGGAGCCTGCGAACAGGAGCACTTCGCGCGCTGGTTGCAATCAGTCGCGCACCCGGAGGTGCGGCATGCGTGATACGTTCAGATTGCGCGATCCTGCTGGCGCGCACTACACCGCGCTGGTTCTGCTCTACATCGGCCTGGGTTACAGCGGTGGCTGGGTGGCCATTTTCCAGCAGAGCCTCGCTCTCAATGCGTTCGGTGTTATCGCACTCACCCACAGCATGTTGCTGGCGGCCTACCTGTTGCACGACTGCGGTCACAACGCGGTGTTTGTTTCCACCAGGGGTAATGCCGCGCTCGGCACTCTGTTGAACTGGATTGCGGGCAGCAGCTACGGGCGCTATGAGGATATCCGCCACAAACACATGCGCCATCACGTGGATAACTACGACCCGGTGGTGTGGGATTACCGCAGCTTCCTGCAGCGCCACCGGGTGGTCAACAACATTGTGCGAGCACTGGAGTGGGCCTACATCCCGGCGGTGGAGATCATGATGCACACGATGATGGTGCTGGCGCCCTGGTGCATTGAGTCCAAACGCGACCAGCGGAGCCGGGTGCTGGGCGTGGTGCTCATCCGCGGCACGGTGTTGCTGGCGGTACTCTTGCTCAACCCCGTGGCGTTCTTCCTGTACGTGCTGGCCCAGTTGCTGCTGCTCACGGCGCTGCGCTTTATGGATTGCTACCAGCACAACTACGAGGTGATTTTCGATCTCGACGCGGGCGGCGAGCCGTTCCCGCATCGCGGCGATGTGCAGTACGAACAGAGCCGCACCTACAGCAACCTGTTGTCGCGGCGTTTCCCGGTGCTCAACCTGCTGGTGCTGAATTTCTGCTACCACAACGCGCACCATGAGAAACCCACGCTCGGCTGGTATCGCCTGCCGGCGTTGCACCGGCAGATGTACCCGGGGGTGGAAGCGCAAACGCTCGGCTTCCGCGAGCAGGCGCGAGCCTTCCACAAACACCGTCTGGCGCGTATCCAGGCGGAAGAATACGGCGACGACGAAGTCAAACAATCACTGCGGGAGGGCCGTGCCGTTGGAGTCGATGCGCTCAGCTTTCTTACTGCGTTTTAGCCGGCCGCGCATGGCTTCCGCGAAGCGGGCACCGAGGCCCGACCTGCCAATGCGTGAGCTGTTGGGGTCGCGAGCACTGCTGGGCAGCCTCGGCTGGATCCTGTTTGTCGGCGGCTGGTGGCTCGCGGCGCACGCCGAACTCGCGCCCGCGCGATTGTTTCCCGCTCCGGAGAAGGTATTTGCCAGCCTCTGGGAATTGCTTACGGAAAAGGATTTTGCCAGCGACATCTGGGCGAGTGTGAAACGCATTCTGGTGAGCTTCGCGATCGCGGTGAGTATCGCGCTGCCACTCGGCTTGCTCATGGGCGCCTACCGGCCGGTAGACCGCCTGCTCGGCCCGGTGGCCGGCGCGTTTCGCTATCTGCCCGCCCCCGCGTTTATCCCGTTGTTGTTGATGTGGCTGGGTACCGGCGATGAACAGAAAATCGCGCTGCTGGTGATCGGCGTGCTGTTCTTTCTGATCATCATGCTCGCCGATGTCACGCGCCAGGTGCCTAAGGTCTACATCGAGACAGCGCGCACGCTGGGGTTGCGCCAGCCGCAGATTCTCGCCTCGGTGATTCTGCGCGCGAGCCTGCCGGGCTACGTGGATGTGTTTCGCCAGTTGTTGGCAGTGAGCTGGACTTACCTGGTGATCGCGGAAATTGTCGCGGCCACCGACGGTATCGGCGCCATGATGATGCGCGCCAAACGCTTTGTGCATATCGACGACATCATGGCCGGCATCCTGGTCATCGGTCTGCTCGGCCTGCTTTTCGATGCACTGTTCAAACTGTTGCATCGCCAGGCCTTTCGTTATCTCGATGTTCGTTAACCGAATTTATCCACACCCTGAGACCGTTAGTTGGAACAACCAAGGAGATCCACCATGCACTACTTACGTTTACCAATCATCCTGCTGGCGCTCGCACTGCCCTTGAGCACGCAGGCGGCGGACCCTGTGAAGGTTTCGCTGTTTTCCTGGCCAGGTTACGGCTTCTGGTTCATCGCCAAGGAGAAGGGCCTCACCGAGGGCCTTGAGCTGGATATCACGATCATTGAAGACCCGTACCAGAGCTTTGGCCTGATGACCGCGGGCGAGCTGCACGCCACCAGCAGCACGGCGGAGTACGGCCCGATAGCCGCGGACAAGGACGTGGGTATCAAACTGGTCACCTACACCAACCCGTCCTACGGCACGGACAAGATCATCCTGGCCCCCGGCATTAGCAGCGCCGAGCAGCTCAAGGGCAAAACGGTCGCGGTACTGGAGGGCGGCCTCACGCAGATTTTCATGGCCGAGTGGCTGACTGATAACGGCGTGGGCATCGACGAGGTCAGTTTCACCAACCTGATCATGGACGACGCGGTAGGCGCGATGGTCGGCGGTACCGCGGCGGCCGCTGAATTCTGGGAGCCCTTTGGCTCGCAGGTGCTCGAGGCAATGCCGGGCGCTACGGTTGCGGCGGATTCCACCGAAGAAAAGTACATCACCACCGCCCTGCTGGGAGACGCCCTGTACATGAGTACCGCCTTCCTTGAGGAGCGCCCGGAAGATGCCGCAAAGCTCGCGCGTGCCTACTTCAACGCGGTGGATTTCTGGAAAGCCAACCCCGCCGAGGGGAACAGGATCATCGCCGAAGGGCTGCAGTTTACCGTGAAGGATGTGGAACAGGTGATCGGCGCCACCGGTAAAATCCACAAGGGCGGCATATTCATATTTGACCGCGACCAGGCTGCCATCTTCATGGGCCTTAAGCCCGGTGAGCTGCCGCTGAATATAGCCTCCGACGGCATGCAGGCGCACTGGGATATCACTACCGACTGGTGGCTGAAGTTCGGCTTTATCGACAAGGCCCTGCCGATGGAAACCGGAGTAGATACCACACCACTGGCGGCGGCACTGAAATAGATGGCCTCTGCGTTGTGATTGGCGAAGTACGGTTGAGAGCGTTATGACACAGGCTCAGGCAGGCGGATTGCAGGTGGAGGGCGTCAGCAAGACCTTCAGCCTGCGCTCCGGTACCTCGTTGAAAGCCCTCAGTCACATCGACTTCCAGCTCGAGGAGAACGCTGTGGGGGTGCTGCTGGGTCCCTCCGGGTGTGGTAAATCCACGTTGTTGCGGATCATCGCGGGGCTGGAAACGCAGGATGAGGGCAGGATCAAGCTGGGTGGAAATACCATCAACGGCCCCGGCGTGGACCGCGGCATGGTGTTCCAGAATTACAGCTCCTTCCCCTGGCTCACCGTGCAGGAGAACGTCGCGTTCGGGCTGCGGGCGCGCGGCGAATCGCTCAGCCTGCGCGAAGGCGTGGTGGAGCATTTCATCCAGGCCGTCAAGTTGGGCGGCTTTGAGAAGTCCTATCCGCACCAGTTATCTGGCGGTATGCAGCAACGCGTGGCTATTGCGCGCAGCCTGGCGAGTAACCCCGCGGTGTTGCTCATGGACGAGCCTTTTGGTGCACTGGATCCGGAAACGCGCTGGCAGATGCAAAGCCTGCTGCTGGAGATCGTGGAGAAAGAGCGCACCACCGTGCTGATGGTGTCGCACGACATTGAAGAGGCGCTTTACCTCGGCGACGTGGTGTTTTTCATGGGCACGCGGCCGGGTCGGATACTGGAAACCATTCGCCCCGGTTTTTCCAGGAGCAGCACCGACCGCGATGCCATCCTGGATGAGAAGGAATACCGCACGCTGGAGCGCGATATCAGGCAGATGATGCGTTCGCAGTCACTCGATAGTGCGCATTAGGCGAAGAAACTCACCGACGAAAAAATCCAGGCTGTGGTCGAGGTCGATGATCTCGGAGTTAAACAGCCAGCTCTGTGTGATGCCCATGAGATAGGCATACATCGAGAGTGCGACCACGTCGCCCGGCGTTTCCGCGCGCAGCGCGTGCGCCTGCCGATAACCGGATACCCAGGCGGAAAACGTGTCGATAAGGGAAGCGGTCAGCGCCCGTTCCCGGCTCAGGGTGCTGGCGAGCGCCTCGGTAAATTCGGTTTTGTTGAGGAATATCTCGAAGGACTGGCGGAAGTAGGCATCGTCGACGAGCAGCCGCAGCCACTGGCGCGCGAAATCTGCGGCGGCGCGCTCTGGTTCGCCGCTGTCGCGATACTGGTCTACCAGTTGCTCCAGTGGCACCTGCGAGTAGGCGAGGATTTCCTCAAACAGTTCTTCCTTGTTGGCGAAGTGCCAGTAGATGGGGCCCCGCGAGCAGCCGGCTTCCTCCGCAATCAGACGCAGCGTGGTACCGCTGTAGCCGCGTTGCCCGAACAGCCTGAGCGCGGCGTCCACCAGGTTTTGACGTGTTTTCGCGGCGTCCTCTTTGGTACGTCTCATGCGCAGCGGGGCCGGGGCAAAGACTGCCAGTCTAGCGAATCAGCGTGCAAGGGCAATCCCGGGCAAGTCGGTGGGGGACTGGCCAAACAGCTTAGCGTGGGAACAGCAAGGTGGCGATGAAGCGGAAACCAAGGCCCTCGGGTGCGGCATCGGGCGCCTCCACCCAGTAGCGGAGCCCGCCGCCGAAGCTGACGAGTTGCCCGCCGAGCCGGGTCACTTTGCTGGCAGCCAGGTTCACCGGGGCCGACCACTGGTCGTCTTCCCAGTCATAGGTGCTCTCCGTGTTGAGAGTGAAGTTCCAGGCCGTCGTTGTGGTGTAGGACAGGAAGGGTTGCAGGAACGTCGCGTTGATGTCCGCGCGGTCGCCATCCCCGGCGACTGAAACCAGATGATTGGCGAGCGCGCCATAGGTCCAGGGCCCCTGCTGCCTGAGGGCTACCGCGGTCGGGCCGACACCCCACTTCTCTGCTCCGAGGAGCTCGTCGCTGGCCGTGGGTAACAGTAGCACCGGGCCGGCGCCCACGATCCAGCCGCTTTCGGTGGGCTCGACCGGGGAGAAGAAAGCGCTCTGCAGGATGTCACCGAGCCCTGACTGGCTGTCGCTGCCGGTGAATAGATCGGACTGCTCTACCAGCGGCACAATGGTACGTGAGATGACGTTCCAGTCCTCACTCAGGCTGAATGGAATTACCGGCTGAACGTTCAGGGTCCAGCGCTCGCCGTCGTCCTTCGCGCCGATGTCCTGGTCATAGTTCAACTGGAACGGCACGCTGATCAGGGCGGCTACCGGGTTGGCGAGCTGCTTGGCCAGGTCTTCCGTGGAATTCTGGGCCATGCCCGGGGCCGTCCACAGGACCGCGAGGGCAAGCACGCCAGACATACCGGGATAATTATTCAAGTTATTCTCCTCACTTTTGCACTATCGCTGGCGGGTAGAGCGCCTCCCGCGAGCACTAGCCGAATAGCCGCAGATAGCGCTGCATTTCCCAGGCTGAAACGGTGTTGTGGTAGCTCTCCCACTCCGCGCGCTTGAAGTCGACAAAAGCCTTGTGCATATCGCTTCCCAGCACATCCAGGGCGAGCTCGTCGCGGGCAATGGCGTCGGTGGCCTCCGAGAGATTCCTCGGCAGACACTCAATACCGGCTGCGGCAATTTCCGCGTCGCTGTAATGGTACATGTTTTCGCGGTGAGGCGCGCCCGGGTCGATGCCCTGTTCGATACCTTCCAGGCCGGCGGCCAGCATCAGTGCGGCGCCGAGGTAGGGGTTACACGCGATGTCGGGTGCGCGGCACTCCACGCGTGCGCCGGCGCTCGGGATACGCAGCATGTTGGTGCGGTTGTTGTTGCCGTAGCAGCAGAACACCGGCGCCCAGGTGGAGCCCGACATGCTGCCCTGGCGCACCAGGCGTTTGTAGCTATTCACCGTGGGTGCGACCACCGCGCTGATGGCCTTGGCGTGGCGCAACACGCCGCCAATAAACTGGTAGGCGAGCTCCGATACGCCGCACGCGTAACGGTCATCTCCGGCGCTGGTGGCGAACAGGTTGTCCCCGGTATCCAGGCTGGCCAGCGACATGTTGTAGTGTGCGCCGCTGCCGGTGCGGTCGGCGAAGGGTTTGGGCATGAAACTGGCGAAGGCGCCGTGCTGGCGTGCGATTTCGTTGGCCAGCAGGCGAAAATACACCAGCCGGTCTGCCATGGTCAGCGCGTCCGCATAGTTGAAGTCGATTTCAAACTGGCCGTTGGCATCTTCGTGATCGAAGGAATAAACGCCCCAGCCCATGGCGTCGAGAGCTTCCACCAGCGCATCGATGATGGCGATGTTGTCCAGCATGCTTGGTACGTCGTAGCAGGGCTTGCCGAGGGTGTCCCGCGCACTGAAGGGCACGGCCTTGCCATCGGGCGTTTCGCGCAGTACGAAGAATTCCGTCTCGATACCGAGGTTAAAGCTGAAACCCATGTCGGCCGCTCTGGCCAACTGGCGCTTGAGGATGTTGCGCGAGCAGGCGGCAAAGGGTTTGCCGTGCAGGTACAGGTCACTGGCGAACCAGGCTATATCGGGGTTCCACTGGCACTGCTGCATGGACGCCGCATCCGGCATGGCTGCCACTTCGTCGTCGGCGATATCCTGCGGTACCCCATCCAGCGCGGCGCCGGTGAACAGTTCCGAGCCCGCGAACATTTGCCTGAAATGTGCCACGGGCACGAATTTGCCCTTGCTGGCACCGTGAATGTCCACGTAGCTGGCGATACCGTACTTGATACCTTGTTCCAGACACTGTTCCTGCAACTGGTGTATTTCCATGCTCGCTCCTTGATCGGGAATAGATCTTGCTTTTCAGGCATTGCTATCCAATAAACATGCCAAGCTGCATATTTATAGCCGGGCAGCGCACAGGCGAGGGCAAGTCTTTGAAAACACAGCATGTATGGCAAGAACAGGACCTGCCGCTTGAAAATTTTCCGCTGCAAAGCGGGGAGGCACTGATAAATGGAAGGCTGCATTACCACCAACTTGGTGCGCTGAACGCACCAAGAAGCAACCTGGTGTTGATGCCCACCTATTACGGGGGACGCGGCGAGGGCAATCGTCCCTGGGCGGACGACCCGGCGAGCCCGCTGTGCGGCGGTGATTACTGTGTCGTCATTCCCTGCCTGTTCGGCGCGGGGGAATCCAGTTCACCCAGCAATACGGCAGGCGCGCAGGCGGGTCCGCACTTCCCGGCCATCAGCCTGGCTGACAATGTGCGTGCGCAACGCGAACTACTTAGGGCGAGGTTTGGGGATGCCCACCCCCGGTTGGTGGTGGGCTGGTCGATGGGCGGCATGCAGGCGCTGCAGTGGGCGCGGCTGTACCCCGAGCGCGTGGGCAGTTGGCTGGCAGTGTGCGCCACCGCACGGTGTTATCCGCACAACCGTGTGTTCCTGGAGGGCGTGGCCGCGGCACTCAGGGCGGATGCCGCTTTTGCCGATGGCCATTACACGCGGGCGCCCACACGGGGCCTGGGCGCGTTCGCCACGGTGTATGCGGGCTGGGCTTACAGTCAGGCGTTTTTTCGTGACGGCCTGTACCGCGAGTTGGGGTTCGCATCTGTTGAGGCGCTGCTGGCGTTCTGGATACGCGATCACCTGGAGCAGGATGCGAACGATCTGCTCGCGCAATTGCGCACCTGGCAAAACGCGGACGCGACGGTTGCCGACTCGCCCGACGGGCGTATCTCTGGAACATTGCGCTGCCCGGGCCTGCTGATGCCGTGCAGCAGCGACCTGTATTTCACGTCGGCGGATGCTGCGCGCGACGCCGCGCTGCTGGGCGCCGGGCTGGAGTTGCTGCAATCCGACTTCGGGCATATTGCGGGTGGCCCGGGGCGCCTGCCTGCGGCGACGCAGCAGATTTTTACCGCCATGCGCAGATTGCTGGATGCGCTTTGAGCACGCGCCCTGCGAGGGCGCCCTGCTACCCTCCCGGAAAGGTGCCCGATAGCCGTTAGAGTATCAGGGCAGTCGCCAGGAACAGCATCAGGCCCATGCCGAGCACGTCGGTGAAGGTGGTGAGAAATATACTGCTGGCCATCGCCGGGTCGGCGCCGAAGCGCCGCAGGGTCAGGGGCACCAGCACGCCGAATATACCGCTGCCGACGCAGGCGCCGACCATCGCCACCAGAATGACCAGTGCCAGCAAGGCGGATTGTTCGGTGCCGGTACTGTCGGCATAGAGCCACATGGCGGCGGCGGCAATCAGGCCGACAAAAAATCCGTTCATCGCGCCCAGCAGTATTTCCTTGCGCAGCAGTTTCCCTACCGGGTAATCGGCGAGCTCGCCCAGCGTCAGGCCGCGCAGGGTGATCGCCAGCGCCTGGCAACCGGTATTGCCGCTCTGGCCAGCCAGCACCGGCAGGAACGCGGCGAGGGCAACGATCTGGGTGATCGTATCTTCAAACATGCCCACCACAAAGGCGGCGGCAAAGGCGGTCAGCAGGTTCACCTGCAGCCAGGGATGCCGCATCCTGAAGGCTTCCAGGACAGGCGTTGCCGTGCGCTCCTCCTTGTCCAGGCCGACCATGGTGCCCGTCTGTGAACTGATCTCGGTGGCCAGGTATTCGAACAACTGCCAGCCAAACACCAGCCCCAGTAGCTCGTTGCTGTCAGAGACGACCGGATAGAGCCGGTGCTTGCGGCTCAAGGCTGCCTGCGTCGCCTCCGACATGGGCGTATCGAGCTTGAACGCGAAGGGCTGCGGGGTCATCACTTCTTCCAGTGTCTGGCCCGGCCTTGACAGCAGGAGGTCGCGCATCGCAACCACGCCCTGCAGGCAGTGATAGTCGTCGACCACGTACAGGTAGGTGATGCCGCCGTGTGGGAGCTCGTGTACGAGGTAATCCAGGGCGCCGGCAACGGTAGTTTCCGCCTTGATGATACCCGTGGCCGGGGCCATGAATTCAGCCACGCTGCCTTCCAGTGTCTGTGCGATGTGCTCGGCATCCTGGTGTTCCTGCGAGGTGGTTTCCGGGCTCTGCATGTGAGGTTGCCTCAATCGCTGTGGATGAATCCGCCCGCTACTCGTTATCGAGCTGGCCGATGGTGGGTGTGCGCCGGCGGCGCGTGCGCGCGGGTATCATGTCGCGCATGGATTCCATTTTGCCGAAGCACAGGAGTTTGTCGCCGGCTTCCAGCAGGCGCTCCTTCTTCGGGTTGGGGATGATCTTCGCGCCGCGGTACAGGGTGAGTACGTTGATATCCTTTTCCGAGAGGCCGGTTTCCGTGATGGTCTGTTCGACAAAATTGGAGCCTTCGGGGATGTATATCTCGCTCACGCCGTAACCCTTGCTGACGGTCAGTCGCTGGCGCACGTCGATCTCGGGGAAGTCTACCTGCGCCGCGATGTATTCAATCACCGCACCCGCAACATCCAGCCCGGTACACGTTTCGATGCCTTCCAGGCCCGGCGAGGAGTTCACTTCCATCACCTGGGGGCCATCCTTGCCCTCAAGCATGTCCACGCCGGCGACCCGGAGACCCATGATCTGGGTGCAACGCACCGCGGTTTCACGATAGGCCTCGTCCAGGTCAACCGGCTCGGCAACGCCGCCGCGGTGCACGTTGCTGCGAAATTCCTGGCCCTGCGCGACGCGGCGCATGGCGGCGACAACCTGGTCGCCCACCACAAAGGCGCGGATATCCCGCCCTTTGCTCTCGGCGACAAACTTCTGGATAAGCACGTTCTGTTTCTGGCTCTGCAGCAGTTCGATAATCGATTCGGCGGCTTTCACGCTTTCCGCGAGCAGTACGCCGATCCCCTGCGTACCTTCAATCAGCTTGATAATAACCGGCGCCCCGCCCACGCGCTCTATGGCGGGCAACACATCTTTCTTGTCGCGCACGAAGGTGGTACGCGGAATGCCCACGTGATGGCGGCTGAGTATCTGCAGGCTGCGCAGCTTGTCGCGCGAGTTGGTGATGCCGTGGGCGGTGTTGGCGCAGAACACGTCCATCTCCTGGAACTGGCGAACCACGGCGGTTCCGTAGTAGGTGATGGAGGCGCCGATGCGCGGCAATACCGCGTCGTAGGCGCTCAGGTGCTTCTGACGGTAGTACAGGTCCGGCGCGCCGCGTTCAAGATCGATGGCAAACTTGAGCGTATTGAGTACTTTGGCGTGATGGTCGCGGTGCAGCGCTGCCTCTTTCAGCCGTCGCGTGCTGTAGGCGTTCGGGCTGCAAGAGAGTATGGCAAGTTTCATTGATGCTTCCTGTGGTAGCTCTTGGATGTATTGCGAGGACGCGTCATCCCTCGACCGTGTATGCATCATAAACCATCGCCCGTGACAACTGCGAACAGGCGTCGGATGGTCGCCGTGCCCGGGGATTTGCGGCTCGTGCGAACGTGACTTTCTCGGCTAGAATGATGTCCATAACAGTAACCCGTCACTTTCCCGGAGCCAGGACATGTCTATAGATTGCCGCACCAGACGCCACTGTGATCAGCGTGAGCTCTCCCGGGAGGAGGTTTTCGACAGTCTGCTGCCCGACGCAGTTGAGCGTTACGGGGAACTGGCCGCGCGCGGCTTGCGTTACAAGTCCCTGCCAGGTTTGTGTTTCACCATTGGCGAGCGCAGCCTGAGCCTGCTACCGGACGATGACGGCCTGCACTGCTTGCCACAGCCGGACCCCCGCTGCGTCCGGGTGGAACTGGCCGCCGATGCTCTGTCTGATCTGGTGCAGGATGAACGCAGCACGATGGGCCTGGCCATGCAATCCAGAGTGCGTGTCACTCAGGGAGACTTCGAGCACTGGATCGGCTGGGAGCCTGTATTGCGTGCGCTGCTGGATGGGAGGCCCGTGCACGAGGCCGGGGACATCTCGCTGTTTGATCGCGCCGGCGCGCCACTGGATGTCCATAAGAGCTTCAAGCTCGATGACGACAGGGCTCAGATGAAGCATTTTCTCGAGGAAGCGGGCTTCCTGCATGTGCGCAACGTCTTCAGCGTGGCCGAGATGGCAGCGGTGTCGCAGGATCTCACGGCCGCTCTTGCCCGCGCCACACCGGATGACAAGGCTTCCTGGTGGGCGGAGGATTCCAGCGGCAAACAGCAAGCCGTGAGGGTGCTGTGGTTTAACGAACAGTCCGCGATGCTGCAGCGCCTGCTTCACGATGAGCGCCTGCAGTGGCTGGCTTCGTTGACGGGAGACAACCATCAGTGCGACAACATGAGCGCCGAGGGTTTGACCAAACCCCTGGATATCCAGAAGGGCCTGTCGGATCTGCCGTGGCACAAAGACTGTGGGCGTGGCAGCCACTCCCTGACCTGCAATGGCTTGACCGTGGGCATTTCCGTCACCGGGGCGGACCGCGACAGCGGTGCTCTCGGCGTGGTGCCGGGGTCGCACCGTGCGAATGTGCAATGCGCGGGCAGGGATGCGAGCCTCGATCTCCCGCCGATCAAGCTGGAAACGCTGACTGGCGACTTAACGGTGCATTGCAGTGACACCCTGCACCGGGCGCACAGCCCGGTGCTGAAACCGCGCCAGGTGGTGTACACGGCTTTCCGGCTGCCGCCGATGCCCGGCGAGACACTGCCCCGGGTTTCCGAAGACAGCCAGCGCGATGCACGGGCGCGACTCACCAATGTGCAGGAGCGTATCGCCGGCGCCGCCAGCTAGGCGGGTCGCAACAGCGTAGAGGTATGGCAGCCTGGAGGTATGGAAATGCAAGCAAACCTGAAAGCCGTTCTGTTTGATTTTGGTGGCGTATTTACCGATTCACCTTTTCACGCCTTCAGCGCTTACGGGCAGAAGATTGGCGCCACCGAGGAGCAGGTGAGTGATATCGTCTTCGGCGGTTACGTTGTTGACAGCGATCACCCGTGGCACCGGGTAGAGCGTGGCGAGATCGCGCTGGAAGACGCCCGCGAGCAGATCATGGCACTGGGGCGGGAGCAGGGGCTTGAGGTCGATATCTGGGAAGTGTTCATGGCGATGTCGGAAAACGGCGGTGGCCTGCGCGAGGAACTGGTCGACTACGTTCGGCGGCTGCGTGACGCGGGGTTGGCCACCGCGATCATTACCAACAATGTCGTGGAGTTCAGGGACCACTGGCGCGCGATGCTACCGGTGGATGAGCTGTTTGATTTTGTCGTCGACAGTAGCGAGGTGGGTCTGCGCAAACCGAACCCCGCGATTTTCAACAAGGCCCTGGAAACAGGCGGGCTGGGCGCCCACGAGGTGATATTTCTCGACGACCACGCGGGCAACGTTGCCGCCGCCCGCGCGCTGGATATCCAGTCGATACTGGTGGATGGCGATGGCGCCAAGACGGTCGCCGATCTGCAGGCCGTTCTCAATCTGGCGTGAGCCGCGGATGGGGCCCGGGGAAAAATAAAGCGGGCATCACCTGCGCCCGTTCCTCCTCCTGGCTCACCCTGGCTCGCCGTTAAAAAATCACCACGCTGAGAAACAGCAACGCCATGCTGGCGTCCACGACGATACCGGGCAGGGAGTGCTGAAAGCTGGTCTTGTCGGCCAGCATGGAGTAGAAGCGCGCCAGCAGCCCAACGCCCCAGGCGACACCGAGCGTCAGGTAAACCAGGGGCTCGTGCAGTACCAGGGCCATAATGCCGCCCCCCAGGTGCAGCCCGCCGAAAACCACGCGCGCTTCCGACAGCGCCATCGGGCTTTGCAGTGCAATTTGTTGAGCATCTGTCACCAGGCGCGGTTTGAAGAAGCCGACCAGCCCGAGTATCACGGTGAGTATTGCGCCGATGCGCGGCAGCCATTCCGAGAGAAGTTCCATTGCGCAGTTATCCTGTCTTCTGAAAAATCGCAGACTAACATCAACCAGACAATTATTCCCGCTCCATGGCCTGCTCATGCTGCGTGGTGGCCGCCTTCTCCTGGATGAGGATATCGCCCTGGTTTTGCGGGTACTTGCCCACCCTTTGGCGGTAGTATTCGCGGATGATGGCCAGGTCCCCCTGCATGTCGCCCGATACATGCATGATCTTTTCGATGCCGATAACTTTCCGGGCGTAGTCAATGTAGCCGAGACCGATGGGCACATCGGCCCGATGCGCGATCATGTAGAATCCCGCTTTCCAGTAGGGCGACTTTGCACGTGTTCCCTCCGGCGCGATGGCCAGCACCAGCTTCTCCTGTGCTTCGAAACGCATCAGGACACCGTCCAGGAAAGATGCACCCTGGCGCCTGTCTACCGGCGTTCCGCCCAGCGCTTTCATCAGGATGCCCACCGGCCAGAAGAAGAGTGTGTGTTTTGCCGCCCAGTTGAACTTCACGCCCATACCGGAAAGTCCCAGCAAGGTGATTGGAAAATCCCAGTTGGTGGTGTGAGGTGCGCCGATTAAAACGCATTTATCCGCAAGTGCGACGCTTATGCTCGTTTTCCAGCCGAAGATCGACAGAATGCCGCGTGAGAGTGATGCAATCATTGGGGCTCAGCTCAAGGTAAGGTGCGCGCGGTGCAGCGCGGCGCGATCATAGCAGACTATCTATCTTCGGTTCATGGCTTTAACGCTTATTTCCTGGTGACCCGGGGAGCGGTCAGTGCGGCGCTAATTGTCCAGGAATTTGGCGGGAGTGCCCGCCATGCGGATAATCACCAGGGTCTGCCCGGTGCGAAGCGGACCCTGGTTGCCCAGGGTCGTCGGCTCCGGTAGATAGTATCGGAAGATAGCGAACAGCAAGGTTGCTGTACGGATCAGCCAGGAGACGTTTGGCTTGCATGGCCGATGATACGTTCCCCTGGGCTATACCAACTGGTCGAACTGGTCGGTCAGCAGGCAATCGTAGCGCCGGCCGTCGTACTCCAGAATACGTGACACGTCGGCCGGGTCGATAATGCCTTTTCCGGCGGCTTCCTGCAGGCCTGCCTCCAGGTCATCGGCTTCAATTTTCCCTTTCGAACGTGCTTTCACGAAAGCGACAAAGGGTTCTTCCACCTCCAGCAACATGCGGTAGGTAGTCTCTACCCGTCCGACGGCATCTTCCGGGTCGCTGCTCACATAGACGAAACCCGCCAGGGTGTCGCGCACGGGATTGGGCTCCATGATGAGCGCGCCGAGCTGTCGCACCTGCTCATCGCTGGGCGCTTTGAATACGCGGCCAGTGGGAAAGCAGATAACGCGCAGCACAATGGCCAGCGCACGCACCGGAAAGTTATCGAGAAAATCCAGCAGTGCGCTCTGCGCGTCGTGCAGGGCGCTGCGCACCGCGTACTCCGCGTGCACGGTAGCCTCCTTGCTGCGCGGCATCTGGTCGTGGAACTTGAGTACGCTACAGGCGATGAATAACTGGCTGTGTAAATCCCCGAGGCGCGCGGAGAGCAGTTCGCGTCGTTTCAGGTCGCCGCCCAGAACGCCGAGCGCAACGTCCGCGCAGAGTGCCAGCGAAGCGCTGAATCTGCTCACCAGGCGATACCAGCGCCGGCTGAACGCGCTGCAGTCGTCGGGCACGGGTGCGGTCAGCGGCGCGCTCAGGCCGTACACCAGTGCGCGCGCAACGTTCGCGCCCACGTGGCCCAGGTGCGCCAGCAGCAGTGGGTCGAAATCGTGCACCGCCGCCTCGCGGTCGTCGCGCTGCAGCGTTTGCAGTTCGTCGAACAGGTAGGGATGGCAGCGCATCGCCCCCTGGCCGAAGATCATCAGCGAGCGGGTCAGGATATTGGCCCCCTCAACGGTGATCGCCACAGGTAGCGCCTGGTACACGGGCGCCAGGAAGTTGCGCGGACCCTGCTGAATCGCCCGGCCGCTGACCACGTCCATGCTGTGATTCACCACGTCGCGCATGCGTTCGGTGGCGTGGTACTTGGCCATGGCGGTCAGCACCGAGGGCGCGCCATCGGCCAGGCCCCGGGTGACCAACTGGCGCATCGCCTCCAGCATGTAGGCGCCCGCGGCGATCTCGGCGGTTGCCTCCTGTACGCCCTCGAATTTGCCGACTTCCATGTTGAACTGGCGACGGATGCGCGCGTAGGCGCCCACTGTGAGGTAACACATTTCGCCGCCCGCGGTGGCCAGCGCCGGTAGCGATACGCCACGGCCCGCACCGAGACATTCGATCAGCATGCGCCAGCCTTTGCCCGCCATGGCCGGCCCGCCGATAATCCAGTCCACCGGTATGAACACATCCTCGCCGCGAATCGGCCCGTTCATGAAGGGTGCACCGGGGTCGTGCCGCCGGCCGATCTCAACGCCCGGGTGGTCTGCCGGCAACAGCGCGCAGGTAATGCCGTAGTCGACCGTGTCGGGGTCGCCCAGCAGCCCCTCGGGATCGCGCAACTGGAATGCCAGGCCCACCACCGTGGCGACGGGGGCAAGGGTGATCCAGCGTTTGCGAAAGCGCAGGCGCAGGCCAATGACTTCTTCTCCCTCGAACTCGCCGCGGCACACCACGCCGAGGTCCGGTACAGCGCCCGCATCGGAGCCGGCCTCGGGGCCGGTCAGGCCAAAGCAGGGCAGTTCGCTGCCATCGGCGAGGCCCGGCAACCAGTGGTCTTTCTGTTCCTGCGTGCCGTACTTCACCAGCAATTCGCCCGGCCCGAGTGAGTTCGGCACCATCGCGGTGACCGCGGCCGTGATGGAACGGCTGGCAATCTTGCTCATCACGCGGCTCTGGGCGAAGGGGCTGAAATCCCGGCCGCCGTATTCCTTTGGAATAATCAGGCCAAAGAAGCCTTTCTCGCGCAAAAACGCCCAGGTTTCCGGGGACAGGTCCTGGCGCTGTTGCACATCCCACTCGTCAATCAGGTGGCAGAGCTCCTGCACTTCGTTGTCGATAAACGCCTGCTCGTCGGCAGAGAGCACGGGCAGATCGATACGTGCGTACTCCTGCCAGTTGGGCGCGCCGCTGAAAAGGTCCTTTTCCCACCAGGTGGTGCCCGCCTCCAGTGCTTCTCGCTCGGTACTGCTCATGGATGGCATGGCCTGGCTTAAAACGCCATACGCCGGCCGCGTCAACAGACGCATGCGCAGGTTGCTGAAGTTGAGTATGGCCAGCACAGCGAAGACTGGCAGCAGGATGAACCACATCGCACCCTCGGCCAGCGCCAGCAACACGCCGGCCACCACCAGTAACAGCGCGGCGCTGCGCATCGACAGTTGAAAATAGAGCACTGCGAGAATGAGCAGCAGGTAGAGCAGGGTTGTGATGAGCATGGGTTACCTCGTTAAAACGTTTCGCCGCCGGGTGCGGTGGGCGTTGTGGCAGACCGCGCGGCAAGCGTGGCGTGATCCTTTAAAGGTAGCTGTAACTGTTGTTTGCGCAAGCAGGTGTCCGCGAGTGGTCCGTCCGTTGGCAGTGTAACTTATACAGGGATCGTGCCTGCAGGGATCATGCCTGCAGGGATCATGCCGATCAGGCAGGGAGCGCGCCGACTCAGCTGTAGTAAGCCGACCGCCGTGGTGGGCAGGACCATCCCCGGGACATGCAGTGATGACTGGTACGCAACTTGCTTCTTCCACGGTATCACGGCAACTTTTGTGAGGAAGGATGAGTTCTACACGGCAGGACAAGTACCACGATTTCGGCGTCGCTGAACTCAAGTATCTGCTCGAGTTTGAAGCGGAAGCTCAGCAATCCCGGGAGCAATACCCCGCTCCGCCGGGGTGGCTGGAGGTGATGCTGTCCGGGCAACACACGCGCGACCCGATACTGAAAACCAGCACCGAACGGCGGCGCGACCGCAGGCGCGCAAGCCAGCTCGTTGAGCGTCGGCGGGCCTCTGCGCAGCATGCTGGCTAGCATGGCCGCCACGGCGGCAGGGCGAGAGCGCGGTTGAGTGGCGGTAGCTGAAGAACGGCAATCATCCGGTTTTTTGCGGGAGCGTGTGCCGCTGCCGCCCTCGGGGTGGCGACGCTGCGCATGGTACGGCCCCGGGCTGCTGTGGATGCTGTCCGCGGTAGGTACCGGCTCGATACTGTTCACGCCGCGCGTGGCCTCGGCCTACGAATACCAGTTCGCGTGGCTGCTGCTGTTGATAGTTTTTTTCATGGCGGTAATGATCCGCGAAATGGGGCGTTACTCCGTGGTCACCGGGCTTACCCTGATGGAAGGGTTGCAGCACCTGCCCGGCCCCCGCAACTGGGCGCTCTGGTTCATCTTCATCCCCCAGCTATTTGCTGCCGCCATCGGCATCGCGGGCCTTGCAGCCGTTGTCGGCAGCGCGCTGGCGTCTCTGCTGCCGGGGGGAACCACGTTCTACGGGATCGCCACGGTAGTGACCTGTACCGGCTTTACCGTAGCTGGAAAGTATATGCGGCTGGAGAAGCTCAGCCGTCTGCTGGCCTTGGCGCTTGTGGTCATGGCACTGGTTGCGGCACTGGTCGTTTTTCCGAACAGCGAGCGCCTGCTGCAGGGCTTTGTTCCGGGCTGGCCGGAAAATACCGAGCTGTATCTCGTTCTCCCCTGGGTGGGCACCATCCTGGCGGGTTCGATGGGTATTGTCTGGTTCGGTTACTGGACCGCCACTCGCGGCTTCGGCGGAGGGTTGCTGCGCACCAGGGAGGAAACTCCCGAGGAGAGCGAGCAGGTTCCCGACAGTGCCGACCGCGTAGAGTCACTCAGGAGCTGGATCAGACTCATGACCGCAACGGCGGCGCTGGGTGTTGGCGGCGGCTTCCTGGTGATTCTGGCGTTCATGATCCTGGGAGCCGAGCTGTTGGCGCCGCAGGGCCTTATGCCCGAGGGACCGGATGTCGCGGTCGATCTTGCGCGCCTGTTTTCGGAGGTTTGGGGTGAGGCGGGCAAATACCTGCTCATGGCTGCGGTTGTGGTCGCTATAGGTGGCAGCGTGCTGGCGAACCAGGACGGCTGGGGCCGCAGCTTTGCCGACATCAGTCTGGTGCTGCTGCGCAGGCCGGGTGCCAGGTCTTCCCGCCTGCACCGAATGCTGCGAAGCGCAGAGGTCCGGGTTGGCTGGCGCTTCCTGCAGCGTACATCTCTCAAACGCGCCTACATCGCCACGATTACCGGGTTGGTGCCGCTGGCCATTATTCTGGTGTTTGAAGACCCGGTAGAGATTATGTCGGTATCGGGAATTATTGCGGCAGCTCATACGCCGTTTATTGCCGGGGTGACGCTGCTGGTGAATCGATCGCAACTCCCCGAGGGGCTTGCCCCGGGCAGGATTTCAACGCTGTGCATGTTGCTCGCCGCGTGTGTCTACGGCGTATTTGCGCTCGGCTATTTCTGGAATTTCCTCAACGCATAGGGTCGCCTGTCTACAGCTTCAGCGTGGTACACCGGGTTTGGGTACATCCGTGGTGTCAATATTCTCCCGGTCGACTTTCTCCCGTGCCCACTGCTGAGCCTCCGCATCATCTGCTACAGCGTCGTCCCGGTCGGGCGCATCCGGCTTGAGGCGCAGCTGCACGCAGTAGGCGAAATGGTCCGAGCCGACATGTGTGCTGCGGGCGAGTCGCTGTACGCCAAAGTGTTGGCTGACAAATACGTGGTCGAGTGGCCAGCGCATTAGCCGATGCGACGCATGAAAGGTGTTGTACAGCCCTCTACCGCGTCGCGGGTCGCCAAGACCGCTGGTGGCGAGGAAACCTCTGAGCGTGCGCGACCAGGGCACATCATTCATGTCTCCGGCAACGATAACGGGCTCCGTGTGCTGCTCAAGGCTGCGCCCTACCACGAGTATCTCCACATCGCGCGGTTGCGATTCCTCGTTCTCGCCGGGGAAGGGGGGTGCGGGGTGCAATGCATGCAGGCGAATGCGCCGGCCGCAGGGGAGTTGCACCAGCGCGTGCATGGAGGGCACGTCCTCCTCCACAAGATACTCGATGCGCGTCTCTTCCATTGGCAGGCGGCTATACAGATGCATACCGTACAGGTTGTCCTGGGCGCATTTCAGAGCGTAAGGGTAGCGGGTTTGCAGGCCGTCAAGCTGGCCTTCCCACCAGGCGTCCGTCTCCAGTGCGATGACCACATCCGGCTCTTCGTGTTCAATGAATGTGAGTACGCGAGACGCGTCGCGGTTTGAGGTGAGTACGTTGGTGACGAGTATGCCAATGGCGCTGCTTTGGCCCGCGCCGCACGCGGCGGGCACCTGTTTCCGCCACAGCAGGCTGAAGGGCACTACGCGGGCAAACTGGCTGGCCGCGCACAGGGACCCGATGCCTGCCAGCGCGAGCGTCAGCGGCGCGGTGAGGTCCAGCAGCAGGAGCTCCGCGCTCACCGTCAAGGAGCAGAGCACAAAGAGCTGTGAGCGGGGAAAATCGAAAACCCGCACCCACCACGCAGAACTGGCGATGATCGGGACGGCGGCGGTCACCACGTAGAAAGCGGTGAGCACCACGAAGCACGCGATCACGCAATTAGCGCCGCATGCGTTTCGAGACCGAATGAGCAGGTGGCCGGCGGTCGTCGCGGCGGCAGGATGAGCAACATGGTGTGTTCCGATGAAGATTAAACAATGAGTGTAGCCAACGCGATACCGGTGTGGAAGTTACGCTAGCTGCGCGCCGCCTGATTGTAGATTCTTCCAGTTGCATGTCAGTTTTGCACAGCAGATCGGCTCGAAGTGGCTGCAAACCGCTTTCAGAGGTGACCGGTGAGCGGCCTGTATGCGCCAGGTACATGGATTGTCTCGAGTTTGTCCAATGCTGGCACGCCCCTTGCGATACGCCCCTTGCGATAGGTCGCTTGCGATGTGGCTGCCGTGCGCAGCTACCCCTGTGCTGATTCGCGCAGGAACGTGAATCTGGCGCGGCAGGCGGATACGGACAATTTACGGACAGTTAAATGGAGAAACTTTATGCAATACCCAACACGCTCACTACTCACCTGCAGTTCGTTGATTGTCGGGCTGGCATTGGCGGGAGGTGCGCAGGCTGATCAGAGTCGCACCGAAGGCATGGCCACTCAAGAGGGTTCCGCAGTCTTGCAGGAGCAAACAGATACGATGTCGAACGCCTGGCGCGATGGGAAGCTGGAAACGGTGTTTCTGTTGAATCGTCATCTCAACAACTTCGCCATCGGCACCGAGGTGATGGGAGACAGGGTTTTGCTCTCAGGCAAGGTCGAAAGCCAGGTGGACAAGGAACTCGCCGAAGAACTTGCGCTCGGAATCGAGGGTATCAAGGAGGTCGATAACCGCCTCGTTGTGGTCGCTCCGGAGGAAGCAAGGGCAGCGGGCGACAGTAGCTTCGCCCAGAACATTGACGATGCAACGCTGGTGGCGGAAGTGAAAGTCAAGTTGCTGGCACACGAGGAGCTCAGCGCTCTCGCAATTGACGTGGACGCGCACGACGCGACGGTGGTCCTGAGCGGGAACGTCGAATCTGACGGCAAGAAGCAGCTAGCTGAACAGGTTGTCCAGAATATCAACGGAGTGAACGAGGTCGAGAATAACCTGACTGTAGCCGCCAGCTAGGTAGAGGGCAGTCAGGAGAAGGGTTCCTGTATCAAACTTTCGCGTATAGCGGCGGCGGGCAATTACCCGCCGCCTTTTTTTGTGCAGCGTGTTTACCCGGCTTTCTGCATCACGCGGTAGGTTGAGCCACGGCGCCGTGTTTTGTGTTTCGTCGCCATTGACGTACTATCCAGAGCTTCTCAATGTGAGTGACGGTTTGTTACGGGAAGACCTTTGAGCGAGTTTTTTCTAGCGCGCCAACCCATACTCGACCGCGAGCTGCGGTTGCACGCCTACGAGTTGCTCTTTCGCAGCTCCCGATACAACGCCAACCTGGGGGAATTCGACGGCGACACCGCAACCGCCCGCGTGATCGCAACGGCTGCGGAGTTGGGCATTGAGAGGCTGACGCGGGGGCGCGCGGCTTTTATCAATCTGCCCCAGCGTTTTATCGAAGAGCCCGACCTCATGCCCCTGTCCCCCGATACTGTGGTGTTGGAAATTCTCGAAAGCGTGGCGCTTAACGACGCGGCGATGGCAGGTATTCGCAGCCTGCGCGAACGCGGCTTTCGCATTGCGCTGGACGATTTTGTCGACAGTGAGTCCTTCGACGCGATTCTGCCGATAGTGGACACGGTAAAGCTGGATGTGCGCGCGCTGGACCCGGCTCAGTGGCATGTGCAGATTGCCCGGTTGCGCGGGCATGGCTGCAAGCTGTTGGCGGAAAAAGTCGAGACCAGCCAGGAGTTTGAAATGCTCCGCGATCTTGGCGTCGATTATTTCCAGGGATTCTTTTTCGCGCGCCCCAGCATGTTTCGTGGGCGCCAGATTGCGCCAGACAGAATGAATCTGGTGCAGACACTGATGCGACTGAGTGACCCGGAGTGCAGCCTGGAGGAAATCCAGGAGCTGGTGGGGCGTGATGTCGCTCTCAGCGTGAAGGCGCTGAACTATGTCAATTCAAGCGCCAACGGGTTGAAGCGCAAGATCGATTCCGTGCGCGAGGCCATCTTCTATCTCGGCAGGGACGAGGTGAAACGCTGGGTGTCGGTATTCTTGCTTGCCAGCGAAGAGTCGAAACCACAGGAACTGATGACCCTGGCGCTGACGCGCGCAAAAACCTGCGAACTGCTGGCCACCCGCCTGGGCCGGGACGACGCGGATGTGTTTTTCACTACGGGCTTGTTGTCCATGCTGGATTCCTTCCTCGATGCGCGGCTGGACGATATTCTCCCGGGCATGAATCTCACCGCGGATATGCAGGCCGCGCTGCTGGAAGAAACGGGGGATAAGGGGGCCGCGCTCGCACTTGCAAAGCAGTTGGAGCTGGGCGAGGACATTGAGCCTGAAGCGACCTTGGACCTGGGTTTCGAGAGCCTCGCCGAGGTGTACGCCGAGGCGGTGATGTGGGCAGACGAAAACCTGCGCGAGATGGGAATCGAGTAACTCCCATCCCGCGCAGGCATGTGTCCGGTTCAGGCGCCCGCTTGCGTGTGTGCAGGGCGCCCGGCGTGTCTGGTTATGAACGAGCGGCCTTCGCGCCACCTTTTTCAGACTTCTTGCCGGCGGTGGGTAGTTCGCCCGCGGCCGATTCCAGGTGCGCGCGCACGAACCACTGGAATTGCTCCAGCTCGGTGAGCTGCCCGATCAGCATATCCTCTGAGACCGGGTCGAGATCGCCCAGTTCAGCAATGGCCTCCCGGTGTGCCTCGTTCACCCCGCTGTACACCACGTCCAGCGCTCCGAGGTGCTCGGTCACCAGTGCCTTGCCGAGAGAGTAGTCGGTCCAGCTTCTACGCTCCGTGATTGACTGCGGCGTGCCGACGGGAACACCGCCAAGGGTGGCGATGCGCTCGGCAACGGTGTCAGTCATCTCGCGCACTGAGTCCACCTGGGGGTCGAGCATTTCGTGCACACCGATAAAGTTGGGTCCGACCACGTTCCAATGCACATGCTTGAGTGTGAGGGAGAGATCAATGAGTGCGACCATTCTCTCGTCCAGAATCCCGATGGTGCGTTCGGCGGGCGCCGTCTTCATGCCCGGCACGGTAAAGTTTGTGACCTTCTGCTGATTACTGTTGGTACTCATGATTCCTCCGTTGTATTCGGTACGTGTGACAAAACCTCGACATCGCCGATCAGGCGTGCCAAATCAAGCTGTCACTCCGAGGAGTGCAACGGGCATGCCAGTTAGCGTTGATCCGCCGGAAACCCGCGTGATCGTGCGCCTGGCCTGAGCCACTGCGGGGTGAAACATGGGCGCAGTAGCGCTATCTTGTGAGGATTTTGCAGGGCAGGCCTGTAGAATTTGCAATTTCAGGGCCCTCACAGGCCGGATGACCATCCATGGCGGCAGTAATTCATGATGATTGATAATCCCGGCGGTGAATGTCCTCGGGTCGGAGCGGGCGGCACCGGGCCCGGCCCCCGGGTGAGAGGAATAAGGCAACTATGACCACACGGCATTACGACTACATCATAGTGGGTGCCGGTTCCGCCGGCTGCGTGTTGGCGAACCGCCTGAGCGAATCCGGCCGTCACTCGGTCCTGCTATTGGAGACCGGCGGCAGCGACCGCAGTATTTTCATCCGCATGCCCACGGCGTTGTCCATTCCCATGAACACCGGCAAGTACGCCTGGCAACTGGAAACCGAGCCGGAGCCACACCTGGATAACCGGCGTATCTATTGTCCGCAGGGAAAGGTGTTGGGCGGCTCATCCTCGATCAACGGGATGGTTTACGTGAGAGGTCACGCTTGCGACTTCGACCAGTGGCAGCGCGAGGGTGCACACGGGTGGGACTACCGGCACGTGCTGCCTTATTTCAGAAAGGCGGAAACCTGGGCTTTTGGCGGGGATGTATACCGCGGAGACAGCGGACCTCTCGCCGTCAACAATGGCAACAATATGCACAATCCCCTGTACAGGGCGTTTATCCGCGCCGGCGAGGAAGCCGGTTATCCCGTGACCGACGATTATAACGGGGCGCAGCAGGAGGGGTTCGGCGCCATGCACATGACGGTAAGGGACGGCGTGCGCTGCTCCACTGCCCTTGCCTATCTGCGCCCGGCCCGGGGGCGCTCGAACCTGACTGTATGCACGGGCGCTCTCGTGCAGCGCGTCTTGCTCGAAGATGGGCGGGCGACGGGTGTGCGCTACCAGCGCCGCGGGGCAATTCATGAGGTGCGGGCATCGGGTGAGGTGATACTGTGTGCCGGCGCCCTCGGTTCGCCCCATCTGCTCGAGCTCTCCGGCATCGGCAGGCCCGAGGTGTTGGAGCGGGCGGGTATCGCGCTTGAGCACGAACTGCCAGGCGTAGGTGAGAACCTGCACGACCATCTGGAGTTTTTTTTCCAGTTTCGCTGCACACAGCCCTTGTCACTCAATCGCAAACTGTCCCTGGGCAACAAGCTTGCGATCGGCGCGCGTTGGGTACTGCGCAGGGATGGGCTTGGCGCTACCAATCACTTCGAATCCTGTGGCTTTATCCGCTCCAGGACCGGCGTGGAGTGGCCCGACCTGCAGTACCATTTCCTGCCCGCGGCCATGCGTTACGACGGCCGCGAGGCATTTGACGGCGATGGCTTTCAGGTGCATATCGGTCATAACAAGCCCGTGAGCCGTGGCAGCGTCCATGCCCGTTCCGCTGACCCGGCGCAGGTGCCCTGCATACGCTTCAACTACCTGCAACAGGAAGCGGACCGGGAGGGCTTTCGCGCCTGCGTGCGCCTGACCCGCGAGATTATCCACCAGCCGGCGCTGGACGCCTATCGCGGCGCGGAGATCAAGCCCGGTATCGATGTAAGGACGGACGCACAAATCGACGCCTTCGTGCGTCGCGAAGCGGAGAGCGCCTACCACCCTTGCTCTTCCTGCAGGATGGGCACAGACCCATTGGCCGTGGTGGACCCACAAACGCGGGTGCACGGTCTCCAGGGGCTACGGGTGGTGGATGCCTCCATATTTCCCGTCATCACCAACGGCAATCTCAACGCGCCGACCATCATGGTGGCCGAACGGGCCGCGGACCTGATCCTCGGGAAGGAGCTCTTGCCACCTTCCGACGCACCGGTGCGCATGGACGAACAGTGGCGCACGCAACAGCGGCCCGCTCAACCGGCCCGGTTCGTGGGCGAATAGCAAGCAACAGGCGAACCGCATGGCGCTTTGGCTATCGACTGGACTCATCTTCACCTTCGCAGCGATTACCATGATCCTGTGCAAATGGTGGAACGTGCAATGCATCGGCGTGACACCGGTACGCACATTCACTTTCATCGCGATCCTGTTTACCTCGGGCCTGGACGTCGGGCTGATCATGTTTCCGCTGACCGAATTCGGCGGCTACGCGGATCTTGAGGCGAGCCCGGAGTATGGTTTTGCCAACCCCCTGGCCATTGAATTCGGCTTCTGGGCCTTCCTGATCTGGAGCTTCTACTTCCTGACCTGCTTTTACTTCTGCATTATCGAGCCGCGGGTGCGGTTCTTCGACATCACGGCGGTAAAGGTGGTCAACAACGCGGTCATCATCGGCACCTGTGCCTTCACCGCCTACCTGTTGCTGATCAATCTCCCCTGGTACCTGCCGCAGCTGGGTGACGGAGAAACGGTGATTCCCGTGTTCTACGGCATCGTGTTTACCGCGATCGCGCTGGCGGTTTATTCCAGCAGCAAATTGAAGTACGTGCGGATACTCAGCCTGAGTTCCAGCTGGCTGTTTCTCGGCTTGATCGGCGCTATGTGGTGGCGGGCCTTTCTCGCGGGGGAGGGCAGGCCGGTGGATTTTTTCGGGACTGCGGGTCTGATCGGCGACTACTTCACCAACCTCCACCGATTCTTGCTGCCGATAAACGATTACCACGCGTTCTACCTGTTCTGGTGGTTCTCCTGGAGCATCATGATCGGGCAATTCACTGCGCGTTTCGTCAGCGGTATCCGCACCTGGCAGTTACTGATCGCCATGCTGGTCGTGCCCTCTCTCGCCATCGGCACCTGGTTCACAGTGCTTTACCATTACCACGCCGAAGCGCTGCACATCTCCAGCTTCATCAATCTTGCCATGATCGCCGTGGGCGTGCTGATGGTGGTCAATTCACTGGATTCGCTGATTCGGCTGTACACAGATAATCTCGGTCTTGGCGTGGTGCGCGTCGGCCGCATGAACTACTTTCTCGGCAACCTGGGATCGTTGTGCGCGCTGACTCTGCTGTTCCAACTGGACTTTCTGCGCATCCAGTGGATCGGTGCACTGGTGATCGGGATCTATTTCGCGTGTTTCGCCTACATCGCGCGAAGGAAACTCGCCGAGGTCGCGGCCATTCGGTCGGCACCGCCGGAGAACGTGCTGGATTTCTCGCGCATCGAGTCGGCGGGTTGACCCCGTCGCGCGCGGGTTGTCGCGGCGGTGGGCCACAGCGGTGCCAGCGCATCTTCCAGGTGCGTTTAGCTATGCGCGGGTAACGGGGTTTTCAGTGCAGGGAAGATCAGCAGCCGGGTGTCGTATCACAGGCCAGCCCGATACCGTCGCCGTCGATGTCAGCCTGGTCGGCGTTGGCGAGGTTCGGGCAGTTGTCTTCGCCATCGGGAATGCCGTCGCCATCAGTATCGGGTAATCCTTGCAGCTCGGTGATCGCGGCGCCAGTGTTCAGGCGCACAAAACCCAGGCCATTGCGGCTGTCGATCACAGTGTCACCAGTTGCACTCAGCAGCGACTGAATGTCCACGACAGACATCGCCGGTTCCTGCGCCCGGATGAGGGCAAAGGTGCCCGCCACGTGGGGGGCGGCCATGGATGTCCCCCACAGGGTGGCGTAGGCGCCGCCAGGTACCGCCGCGGTAATGCCGCCGCCGGGGGCCAACAGGTCGAGAAAGTAGGCGCTGTTGGAAAACCCGTGCACCTCGTCGCCGGTATCGCTGACGCTGCCGACGCTAACGGCGGTGGAAACGCACGCCGGCGACGCCACGGCGCCGATGGAACCTTGGTTGCCGGAAGCCACCACGCTCGCCACCCCCAGTGCCGCCAGTTCGTCCATGGGGGCCTTGAAGAATGAGTCATTGCAGGGTTCGGTGAACTGTCCCCCGCCGAGGCTGAGGTTGGCAGCGGCGATGGTGTGGGTGGCAGCGAGTGATTGCAGGTGTTCCAGGCCCGCCAGGATATCCGAATCGTAGGCGAGCACGCACTGGATGATGTCGTTGTCGTCGCCGGGGTTGGTATCGCACAGCGACTGATCCTCAAACAGCGAGAATACCTGGATGGCGATAATGTCGGCGTCCGGGGCTACACCGGGCCGCAGTGTGTCTGCCCCCGCCGCGATGGACGCCACATGCGTACCGTGGTCACACAACCCCGCGCAGGGCTGCGCCGCTCCCGGGCCGATCTGTGAATCGGCGCCATTCGGACACAGTGTCGTAGAGTGGAAATCCGGGAAGGTGGTGGAAAAACAGGCTTCCGCCACAAGCCGCGCACCGAAGGTTGGATGGCCCGCATCCACGCCAGTATCGAGCACGGCGATCGCCGCGCCGGCGCCGGTGATCCCCTGGCTGTGGACGGTGTCGACGTCGATCAATGCCAGGGATTCCTGCAGGTGTGGCCGATTCAGCCGGTCCTCCCGCACCTGTTCGAAGAGTTCGCTGTCCAGCAGGCTGTCCAGTTGCTCCCGGTTCAGGGCATACACCTGTACCGGGCGTTGCCGCAGGGTGCGGAGTGGCTCGATACCGTGTTCAATGGCAAAGCGTTCTGCCCTGGCCAGTGCCTGTTGCCGCAGCAGGCCGGGCTTTCCCGGTACGTCTCGCTTGACGCGGGCCATCACCCGCACGCGCCCTTGTGCGTCGGCGCGCGCCGCGAGGCGCTCGTAGCCGGGGGCTACTGCTTCGCGGACACGGGCGTTGGCCGGCACAGCATCTGCAGCGGCTGCCGATGCGATCAGCAGCGCGATGAGCAGGTATGCAAACGACACTTTGGCGCAAGACATAACGGGGCCCTCCCTCGCACCGGGGTCGGAGCCCGATCTCGCTCGCTCCCCCGACTTTGACCCTCCATTCTACACGCAAGATATAACAAATTGTGATTATTGTTTAACAATAAATGCTAATTTTAGAATAGCTTCTGACGTGGCATGTCGGTTATCAATGGCCACCGCACACTGGCTGCGCGGGATTTTCCCTGGCGCACAGGCGAAGCCATAGTCGGGTCGTGGCGCCGATGTTATCGACGGGCAGAACATGTGAATTGATGACAGGGCAAGCTAGACCGGGGCCAGTGCGGCGCCTGTCGACCTGCGGTGATATCAGGGCGTAGTCAGGCCGGGAGCATCCTGCGCAATGCGCGTAGAATGGTGCTCTGATCCCGGATTCTCTCCACCTCGGCAAATGCCAGCCTGGCGTAGGGCTCAGGTTCCGGCACGCCCAGGCGCTGGCGGACTTCGGTGAGCTGCAGCGGCAGTAGCGTTTCCCACTCCACGGCAGCCAGCAGCGGAGCCTGGCGCCCGAGGCGGATGGCATTGCGCAAATATGCCTTTCCCTCGCGGTGTCCCGAGGATCGCAGGATCAGTACAGTAAGCTTCCCGAGTATCAGCCATGCGCGGGCGCCCAGCTGGGCGTAGCTGTAGCCAAGCAAATGCAGCTCACCGTGGATGTCCTCGTCCCAGCCGTTCAGCACGTGCCAGAGATCGTGCATGTCGACAATGCGCGCACTCATCACGCTGTGAGGGTCGGCCAGGTCACGCGACACCTGGCCGCTGATGGCATCGGCGAGGCCCTGGGCGTTGAAATCCCGGCTGGCCGTCCACTCGTAATAACTGCGCCCCAGCGAGCCGGCCGGGAGCGAGGCCAGATACTCCCGGTTGTCCAGTGTTGTCTTTAGGTCCTGCCTGTCTTGCAGCAGGCGCCTGCCGACCGGGTCGTTGCAGACCTCGTGGTAGAGGCGGGTGGCCGAGGGGCCGGTAAGTGATCCTATGAACTCGCCGATGGCGTCCGTGCGGTTGGCGTCGGTTGCTACCGCGCGCAACGCACGCAGCGCCTGCAGGATTTCCCGCGGGCCGACCCACTTGCGGCGTGTGGTGAGCTGCATCGTGCAATCTCCATCTGTCATGGAACTGTGCCTGGCGCGTGAAAACGGGGACCCTTGGTGTACCCTGATTCCCCGAAAAATGCAATTCCTCGTCCAGCGCGTGCCTGACGGGCCGGTTGCCGATTCCTGTTGCAGTGCGGTGGCGTGCTGTGGTTATAGTGAAGCAAGTTGGTACGTATGCAAGAGGCTCGCGGGCATCATCCGACACGGACAGTAGCCCTCGTGTGAGGGCGTCGCTTGCGCCAGACATTAATAATATCAAGGTAGCGCTATATGTTCAGATACTGCACAACGCTCAGCATCTGGGTAGTCCTGTGGGGTGCGTTGTCGGGCTGCTCGGATGGGCAAGACGCCGTTTCCGCCCCCGCCGGTCCCTTCAGTTACGATGAGCAGGGGCCCTATCCGGTTGGCAACCGTACCATCAGCGTGCTCAACGCCACCGAAGGCAGGGTACTTGATGTCGAGCTCTGGTATCCCGCCGCCGAGCAGGGTCCGACACAAACCATCCTGGATTTTGCCTCGAGTGAGAATGAGCGCAGTGCCCTGGCCGCTTTGCTGGAGAATGTTCCCGCGAGCTGCACCCGACGCGAGACCGCTTCCGGCGCCGCGCCTGAACCCATCGCCGCGCCCGCGCAACTGCCGCTGGTGATTTTCTCGCACTGTTTCAACTGTACTCGGTATTCGGCGTTCTCCCTCGCCGAGCGGCTGGCAAGCCACGGCATTGCGGTGGCCGCGCCGGATCACCCCATGAATACGCTGTTCGATTCCGGCGCAATGCTCACTGTGGAGTTTCTCGCTACCCGTGCAAGCGATGCGATTGCCGTGCTTGATGAGCTGCTGGTGCCCAATTCACAGGCCTTACCCACCGCCCTGCAGGGCCGTTTCGATGCTTCCCGGGTGGGTGTTGCGGGGCACAGCTATGGCGCGGTAACAGCCGGCAAGCTTTTGCAGGACGACGCGCGGTTCAAGGCCGGGCTGATTATCGCGGCGCCGGTGGAAAGCCCGGTGTTCGCCGGTGTGGCAGTTGATAACATAGTAGAGCCGATGTTGTTCATGCTGGCAGTGGAAGACAACAGCATCGGCAGCCTGGGCAATGCTGTGCTGCGCAACAACTACGAGGTTGCCGCGAGCCCGGCGTGGAAAGTAGAGCTCGCGGATGCGGGGCACTGGTCCTTTACGGATATCGCGGGAATTGTGCCTGAATTCAGTGCCGGCTGTGGCGATGGCGAGCGGCAGACTGAACCCGGCGAGCGGTTCACCTATCTCGACAACGTACTTGCCCGGGAGATCACCGCCGCCTACGGCGTGCGCTTTTTCGCAGCGCAGTTACTGGGTGACGAGACCGCCAGGCTCGCATTGAGTGACGCTACCCCCGCAGATGTTGTGGATGTGCAATCGAAGTAAGGTGGTGAAGCATGCTGCTATCGCCCGTGTAAATGCTTGCGCGTGATAATGTGGTACTACATTTTCCGCTCTGCACTATGCGCTTTTAGCGGGACCGCCAGTGGCAATCATTTCTGGTTGCCAGCCAGCCCTACCAGGCGGGCGATAACAATAGCCGGAAACAGCATGCCCAGCGTGGATAAAAAACTCGCCAGCATTTTGGCCGGAGTGCTCACGGCGTAGACATCGCCAAAGCCCACGGTAGTCAATGAGGCCAGGCTGAAGTAAATGAAGTCAACATAGTCGTGGTCTGTTCCGCTCAACTCGACATTGCCGCGTATGGAAACACCGGTAACGGCATGAATGACTTCCATAGCCAACGCCCCCAAAAGTGCCAGCAGTAGATAGACGTTAACCGCGCCGATTATGCGGTAGCTGTTCACAATCTGATCGCGGAACAGCAGCCTGAGGTTGATATAGATAAACACCAGGCAGTTGGCGATGCCCACCATATTCTCCAGCACGTAGAATGAAAAAGGATTGTCTGTGAAACGAATAATCCGCAACGTCAGGTGAATGCTGAACAGCGTTGCAGAGAGTGCTACAAGCCACACGCTGCGTGTCGAGAATATTCCCGAAAAAAAAACGCTGAGCAGCAGTATGTTGAAGAGCAACAGGCCCTGGCCACTGGAATCCATGATGACCGGGAGTACGAATACCGTGCTAATGAGCATAATCAGCAAGGCAACAAAACTGGCATCTGCCAGCCAGAAAGACTGAAAGCGTCTAAAGATGTTGGGCATGGCGAGAGTTACTCCGCTTGGGGCCTGATTTCGCAGATTATCATCTGCAATGCTTGCCACGCGGAAGGCATTTTTAAGTCACGCGGGCACTGCCGTTTTTGTCGCTTCTCCTGTGCCCTCAGGGATAGGTATAACCGGCCTGCAGGCCCAGTGGCATACCGAGGCTCCAGAACAGCATCAGAAACAGCGTCCACACGACGAGCATCACCACCGAATATGGCAGCATGAGAGAGATGAGCGTGCCGATACCCGCGCCACTGAAGTAGCGCTTGCAGAACACCACTATCAGCGGAAAGTAGGGCAGCAGCGGCGTGATGATATTGGTGGAAGAATCCCCCACGCGATAGGCCGCCTGGGTCAGCTCCGGCGAGATGCCGAGCTGCATCAGCATGGGCACAAAAATCGGGGCGATGATCAGCCACTTCGCCGAGGCCGAGCCGACGAATACGTTGATTACAGCGGTGAGGCCGATAATCCCCACCACCGTCAACTGGGCGGGCAGGGCCATGGCCTCCAGCCAGCTCGCGCCGGACATGGCCAGCAGCAGCCCGATGTTGGAACCGCTGAAGGCGGCGATGAACTGCGCCGCAAAGAAAGCCATGACAATGTAGTAGCCCATCGACGACATCGACTTGGCCATGCCCTCGATGATGTCGCGGTGGCTGCCGATGGTGCCGGCCACGTAGCCGTAGACAATGCCGGGAATCAGGAACAGCAGAAAAATAAAAGGCACGATGGCGCGCATCATGGGCGAGGTGTAGGCACCGAGCTGGCCCTCGGCGTTGCGCAGCGCGGAATCCGCCGGCAGTGCCAGCAAGGTCAGTATGCCCACGCCGATTATGATGGATAGCAGGGCCCACAGCAGCCCCCGTGCTTCTTCTCTACTCGGCGCTTGCAGCCGCGGCAGTTCGGACAGGTCGCCGTCCACCGGCGTCTCCTTCGCCAGCCGCGGTGTAATCAAGCGGTCCGTCAGCCACCACCCGACCCCTACAATCAGCAGGCAGGACGCCGTCATGAAGCCCCAGTTTGCCAGCGGGTTGATCACCAGTTCCGGGTTGATCACGCGTCCCGCCTCCTGCGTGATGCCGGCCAGCATCGGGTCCAGCGCCGAGGGAATGAAATTGGCGGAGAAGCCGCCGGACACACCGGCAAATGCGGCCGCGATGCCGCCCAACGGGTGGCGCCCGGCGGCGTGGAACAGCACCGCCCCCAGCGGTATCACCACCACGTAGCCGGCATCCACCGCGATCGAACTCATCACGCCGACCAGAATGACCATCGGCGTGAGCAGCCGCGCCGAGGTCACTGCCAGCACGCGGCTGAGGGCGGCGTTCACAAAGCCGGTGTGTTCGGCCACCCCCACCCCGAGCAGCGCGACCAGCACCACGCCCAGCGGCGCAAAACTGGTGAACGTCGACACCATGTTGGTGAGGAAGGCCGCCATCTCCGTGCCGCTCAGCTGGTTGACCACCCGGATCGGCTCGCCGGTGGCGGGGTGCACCGCGTTGAAGTCGATGCCGGACAGCAGCCAGGACAGCAGCCACGTGACGATCAGCAACAGGAAAAACAGCGCTGCCGGATCGGGCAGCTTGTTACCGACCCGTTCGATCGTATTCAGGCTTCGCTCAAGCAGTGTGCGCTGCCCCGGCAATGCGTGTTGCGTCTGCGCACTCGAGGTTGTCGACGCGTCCTGCGTGGCGTCTGGTTTGCTGTCACTCATTCCGGTGTACCGTCAATGTTTATTGATTGCATGCTTTTCGTCACGAGACCGACAGGGCAGGCTTTGGCCTGCAGAGACTGGCGGGCTCTCAGGGCAATGTCGGGCGAGCCCGTTCTATAATGGCTGCGCAATCCACTCCCCGGGGCAGGTTGCCGAAGTTGAGACCGCGTTGTGCAGGCAGCCGCGCGCGGCAGAAGGCATCGGACACCTGCTCGTTCCCCATGCGGATCAACTGGCAGGCCTGCATCTGGCGGGCCATGTGCTCGACAAGGCCGCGTGCACGATACTCCAGCTCGTCGCGGGCCTGAAACGCCGCGAGCAGGGCGTCGAGGCTTTGATCGTAGTCGGCATGGCGGCCGCGCGCGGTTTGCAGTTCGGCAAAAAAGATCTCGAGCACTTCCGGCGCCCGGCTCACCGCGCGCAAAACGTCGAGGCACTGGACGTTCCCGCTGCCCTCCCAGATGGAGTTGACGGGCGCCTCCCGGTACAGCCGCGCCAGGATCGACTCCTCCACGTAACCGATGCCGCCCAGGCACTCCTGGGCCTCGCCGATATGTTGCGTGGCGCGTTTGCAGATCCAGTATTTGCCCACCGCGGTCGCCAGGCGAACCAGCTGCTGTTCGTGTTCGTCGTCGGGTCTGTCCAGGGCCATGGCCAGGCGCATCGTCATCGCCAGGGCGCCTTCGACCTCCAGGCAAAGATCGGCGACCACGTTCTGCATCAACGGCTGTTCGATCAGCCGCTTGCCCATGACCTCGCGGTGGGCAATATGGTGCGTGACCTGGGCCACGGCCTGGCGCATCAGGGCGGTCGAGCCGATCATGCAGTCGTAGCGGGTGAGCGCGACCATCTCGATGATGGTCGGCACGCCGCGGCCCGGCTCTCCCAGCATCCAGGCATGGGCACCGCGGAACTCGACCTCGCTGGAGGCGTTGGCCCGGTTGCCCATTTTGTCCTTGAGCCGCTGGATGTGCACGGCATTCAGTGAGCCCCCGGGGCGCCAGCGGGGTAGCAGAAAGCAGGACAGCCCCTGGTCTGTCTGCGCCAGTGTGAGAAAGGCATCGCTCATCGGCGCGGAACAGAACCACTTGTGGCCTACCAGGGTATAGGCGGCGCCGGGGCCTTCGTCTCCCCGGGAGGGCGCGGCAGTGGTGGTGTTGGCTCGCACGTCGGTGCCGCCCTGCTTTTCGGTCATCGCCATGCCGATGGTGGCGCCGCGCTTGGTCTCGACCGGTGCGAAGCTGGCGTCGTACTCGCGGCTGAGAATTTTCGGCAGCCAGCTTGCGGCGAGTGCCGGCGTCTTCTGCAAAGGGGGCACACAGGCGAACGTCATGGTCAGCGGGCAGGCGGTGCCCGCCTCGTTCTGGTTGTGCAGATAATTGAGCGCCATGCGCACCGCGTGAGCGCCGGGCTGGGGCGCGTTCCAGGGCAGCGCGTGAACATTGTGCTCGATGGCCAATGCCATCAGCTCGTGGTAGGCGGGGTGAAAATCCACGCGGTCGATACGGTGACCGTAGCGGTCGTGGGAATGGAACACGGGTGTGTTTTCATTCGCCTGAAACCCGCGCTCGATCCAGGCCGCCTGCCCCAGCAGTGCGCCGAGTTCACTGACCTGCGCCTCGCCCCACGTGCCGCCCGCGTACCGCAGGGCATCGACCAGGGGCGTGTCTTGCTGGTAGCTATTGAAATCCTGCAACGGCGGGGGCTGGTTGAAAACCTCGTGGGTCTCCGCATGCGCCATCAACGGCGTGCTGCCGCTGCTGTGGTCCTCTGCGGGACTCTCTGCGTGCTTGCGTGCCATGCGCTTCCTCCTTCCGGGCCCGGATGAGAGTTTTTTTACTCCTGCATCCGCCACAACTGGGCGTAGTGGCCGTTGGCCTGCAGCAGTTCCTCGTGTGTTCCCTGTTCCGCGATACTGCCATCACTCAAAACGACTATGTTATCAGCATCCACGATGGTCGACAGGCGATGGGCGATAACCAGGCTGGTGTGATCCCGGGAAATCTCGCGCAGCGCAGTGAGGATGGCTTGCTCCGAGCGGCTGTCCAGAGAAGAAGTGGCTTCATCGAAAACGAGAATGGGGGGGCGCTTGAGGATGGTCCGGGCGATGGACACCCGCTGCCGCTCACCGCCGGAGAGCTTCAGCCCGCGCTCACCCACCTGGGTAGCGGAGCCTTCCGGCAGGCTGCCGATGAACGTATCGAGGTGCGCGAGCCGGATGGCTTCATCGACCGCGGCGTCCCCGGCCTCGGGATTGCCGTAACGCACGTTCTCAAAGATGCTGTCATTGAACAGCACGGTATCCTGGGGCACTATGCCAATGGCACGACGCAATGAGGCCTGGCTGACAGACTGGATGTTCTGCCCGTCGATGAGGATGCGCCCCCCCTGCGGATCGTAAAAGCGAAACAACAGTTTCCCCAGCGTGGATTTGCCCGCGCCGCTATCCCCCACCACCGCAACCTTTTGTCCGGGCTTGATAGTGAAAGATACCCCCTTGAGGATATTTCGATCCGGGTGGTAGGCGAAGCGCAGGTCCTCGAACACGATCTCGCCGCGCGACACCTTCAGTGCGGGCGCGCCGGGTGCGTCAGTTACAGTCGGTTTCAGCGCCAGCAGTTCAAACATCTTCTCAATGTTTGCCATCGAGCCCTTGATCTCCCGGAAGACAAAGCCGAGAAAACCCAGGGGCATGAATAGCTGGATCATGAACTGGTTGATGAGGATGAAATCGCCCAGGGTGAGTGTACCTTCGCGCACCTGCCAGGCGGCGAGGCCGATCATGCTGGTTTGTGAAACGGCGATGATCAGCGCCTGGCCGCCGTTAAGGCCGAACAGCGAGAGCCGGTTCCGACGTCGTGCCAGCTCCCATTTGTCCAGCTCGCTGTCGTAGCGTCGGGCTTCAAAATCCTCATTGGTAAAGTACTTCACGGTTTCAAAATTCAGCAGGCTGTCGACCGCGCGCGTGTTGCTGCGTGAATCGGCCTCGTTCACCTCCCGGACAAACCGGGTGCGCCATTCCGTGGCGCGCAGGGAAAAGAGGCCGTAGACAAACACTGAGAGAACGGTGATCGCCGCGAAGCCGATACCGTAGTTGAACAGCAGAATTGCGGCGACCGCGGCAATTTCCAGCAGGGTAGGCGCGATGTTGAACACGAAAAAACGCAACAGGAAACTGACGCCGGTAGTGCCCCGCTCGATATCGCGCGCCAGTCCGCCGGTGCGGCGGTTGAGGTGGTACTCGAGATCGAGTGCGTGTACATGCCGGAACACTTGCAAGCCGATGAGGTGCATGGCCCGTTCAGTGACGCGGCCGAACACGGTGTCGCGCAGTTCCGCAAAAAACACATTGGCAAAGCGCGCCGCACCGTAGGCGAGCACCAGCCCCAACAGCAGCGAGGAGGCCAGCGTTGCGGCGGAGGCGCCTTCCAGCGAATCCACCAGGTACTTGAGCAAAAAGGGGATGACCAGAATAGCCCCTTTGGCGGCCAGCAGGCAGAGCATCGCCAGCACGACCCGGTTGCGCGACTGGCGCAGGTAGGGCACCAGGTGGGCTATGATCCGCCAGTTGAACGGGGTGTCGGGCTGGTGTTCGAAGTTACCGTGACGCATGCGGCATTCTACATGGAATAGCAGTGAGTGAGTGCCAAGGGTATACGCTATTCTCCCGGGGTGGTATTTCGAGCTGCTGAACCACGTACTCAACGCTTGACGTATCAGCTCGCATCGCGCACGGTTTGAGCCAGCGCACTACAGCGATGTGCTGACAAGGAGTACTTGAACGTGTCATTCCAGGCTGTATTCAGCCTGCCCTGCGGAGTATGCCGGTGAGCCAGAGCAGCAAATTGAAATGCCGTGTTGAGGGGTCTGTTGCCGCGGGGTTTGAGCGGGTTCGCGATCTGTATCAGCGCAACATGGCCACATGGGCGGAAGAAAATACCCAGCTATGCATCTACTACCGTGGCGAAAAGGTAGTGGACCTCTGGGCCTCCGCTACCGACGACAGCAGCTTCGGACCCGACTCCCTGGTCAACGTGTTCAGCAGCGGCAAGAGCCTTGAGGCAATCGCCATTGCATCACTCGTAAGCAAGGGGTTGCTCAGCTACGATGCGAAGGTCGCGGACTACTGGCCGGAGTTTGGTGCCAACAACAAAGAGGCACTATCAATTTCGGAGATCCTGCGGCACGAAGGCGGGCTGGCGAACTTCGATGTTTCCCTCAAACTGGAAGATCTGCTCGCTGATAATATCAAGCAGAACCGCGTTGGCAGTATCATTGAGCAACAACTGCAACGCTTTGGCCTGGTCGATGGGAACAGGCGGGAATACCATGCCATCACCCGTGGCTGGATCCTCAACGAGGTGTTCCGGCGCGTCGATCCGGCCGGCAGGACGATCGGGGAGTTCCTCCGGGAGGACATCAGCCGTCCTCTGCAGGCAGATGCTTTCATCGGTCTGAAGCAGGAGGAGTTGGCGCGGGTCTCCCGGGTACAAACACTGGGTCTCGGTTTCCAGTTCCTGCAGGGTCTCGTACCGAAAATTCTTGGCAGAAAGACTGTGCACAACATATTCCAGATTCTGGGCAGGCTTCTGCGCATGCTGCCCGTCATACGCAAGGGCCTGTCACAGAAATACCCGCCGCCCTATGCCGGCATGAAAAACATCAGCTTTTTCAACAAGCCGGAGGTTGCGATGGGCGAAACGCCCTCCGCAAACGCTAACTGCAGCGCCAGGGGACTTGCAAAAATTGCCGCAATGCTGGCCGGCGGTGGTCGCTTTGCCGGCAGGGATTACTTGAGCAACCAGGCCTGGAGCGATATGCACGCTGCGCCCGTGAAGAAGAACATGGGTGACGTTCTGCCCACCGAATTCACACAGGGGGGCGTCGCGGTGTTCACTGCATGCGAGCGGCGCAGCCCGCGCCTCGAGCGTGATTTTAATACTGGTCGTGAGGGCTTCTACGGCTGGATGGGCCTGGGAGGCTCGATCTTTCAATGGCACCCGCAATGGGAGATTGGCTTTGCGTTTGTGCCCACATCATTGCATGTACTGGACATCCTCAATGAAAGGGGCAAGACCTACCAGGCAGAGGTTCTGCGCTGTATTGAGAGGATGGAGGGTGAGCCCCGTTCGCCTCACAATCAATCCTGACATTGTGGCGCATACATTTATTGCTGGGCATACTGTGCAGCGCTTGCACGTTTTGCTGCAGGTTGATACGCGATAAAAGGAGAGGCAACTATGCAGCTAAGCGGAGGCTGTTATTGTGGGAAGGTGCGCTACGAGGCACAGGGCGAGCCGGTAATGCGCGGCCTGTGCCACTGCCGGGAGTGCCAGTATATTACCGGTGGCGGCGCCAACGTCGCGCTGGCGATGCCGGTGGATGGATTCAAGTATGTGGCTGATGCGCCCAGGCAATTCTCCCGCGAAGATATTGAGAATGCGGTAGTGCGCGAATTCTGTCCGGCGTGTGGAACGCATCTTACCAGCAGGCCGCAAATGCTGCCGGACCTCGTGATTATCAAGGTGGGAACCCTCGATGACCCCGCTGTGTTCGGTGAGCCGGACCTGGCCCTTTATTGCATTGAGCGGCAGGCGTACCACTACCTCCCGGATGGACTGACGCAGTTCGAGCGCTTTCCCGGATAGCGCCGGTTTGCACGGTGGGCTGTCCCCCCGTTTGAGATGCCGGCCCGCACAAAAGGATATTTGCCAATGACACTGCGTATACCGCTGACCCCGGATGAATTCGACTCCTCGATTCTGGAGAAACTCATACGGACGGTGTATCCCGATGTGTGTGTGAAGTCGATCTCTGTGGTGGACTCGGCGCTGTCGAGCGAGGGCGAGGAGCGCGTATCCACCGCCGGGCGGATCGCCTTTGATGTGACTTACGCCGAAGCATCCCGGCCAAAGCTTCCCTGCAGACTCATGGTAAAAGTCGCGCGGCCGGAATTTGGCGATATCCCGCTGTATGACAATGAGGTAAACGTATATACGCAACTGGGTGATGAGTTGCCGCTGCGGATGCCCCGGTCTTTTGGCGGTGTGCGTGATCGCGAGAGTGCGACCTTTGGTCTTGTGCTCGAAGATCTGCGGCCGGCAAACGCAACCTTTGAGAATGTGTTGTCGCCGCTCGCCGCCGGGGACACCGCTGTACTGCTCGACCAACTCGCCGCACTGCACGCGGCATACTGGGAATCCGAACGCTTCCAGGGCGACCTCGACTGGGTGCAGCCTCACACTTCGGGGCCTATCCATGAGCTGTTCTCCGCGGAGGCCGGGGTCGCGCTGCTCATCGACCACGAGCTCGCTACCCACCAGTTCAAGCGGGAACTGGTGCAATCGACCGGCGAGACTGCACACTCGCTGCGGGCCAAGGTAGCTCATGTACAGGCGCATCAGGCCACACTGCCGTGCACGCTGCTGCACGGTGATGCGCACATCGGCAATACCTACCGTCTGCCCGACGGGTTGCGCGGCTATCTGGATCTACAGCTCGCTGCACACGGATTCTGCATGCACGACGTCAGCTATACGATCGTGACTTCGCTGAGCGTTAAGGACCGCCGCGCACACGAGCGCGAGCTGATCGCCGGCTATCGCCAGAAACTCCTGGACCTGGGGGTAAGTGGCGCGCCGACTCTCGAGGAGCTGCTATACGAACATCGGCTGGCAATGGCCTGGTGCCTGTATATCGGTTGGCTTACCTCGCCAACGGAGAACTACGGCTGGGAGATTACCGTGGGCAATCACGTCCGGATTGCCACGGCCTATCGCGACCTTGAGACGTCGTCAGCGATTGAGGCGCTCGCCACTGAAGCCTGAACCC
>CAZFJQ010000028.1:0-40574 GCA_964519755.1 uncultured Halioglobus sp. | reverse complement strand
AACCCGGGAGGGGCTACCCTCACCGAGGATGCGCATTATACGCATCGGCCTCACCCCTGCAAGACCTTTGACAGAAATATTTCAGCCCCGTCGCCAGGCGCGCGGCCGGAGCACCCCGGGCAGGAAAATCCGGCACCCTACGCGACAGCAACAGTCGCCGTGACGGCCTTCATTAACTGCCCTTTGGAGCCCCCCGGGTTCACACCGTTGCGGTGCGTCAGGCTTGCCGGCGCCGGCGCCATTTCAGCACCTGTACCGCGGGCCCCGAAGCCGCATAAATCAGGGAACTGATCAGTATCACCATGGGCGGGTCAACGGTGACCAGACCAAACACCAGCACAATACCGATCATTACCACAAAAGGAACACGGCTACGGAAGTCGATGCCCTTGAAACTGGCATAGGGAAAGTTCGCGATCATGAGAATGCCAATCACGGCGGTCAGCAGGCCAGCGAGAATCGCAATTTCATCGGGCACCAGGGCTCCCACCCAGCCGAGGTTGTGGCAGAGCCACACAGCACTCGCTATGATCGCCGCCGCCGCGGGGCTCGCCAGGCCGGTAAACGTGTCCTTGTCAGCCGTATCGATCTGGGTGTTGAAACGCGCCAGGCGCAACGCGGCGCAGGCAACGTAGACAAAGGCCGCACTCCAGCCAAATTTACCCAGGTCACCCAGGGCCCAGCTGAACATGACCAGCGCGGGAGCGACGCCAAATGACACCATATCCGCGAGGCTGTCATATTGAGCGCCAAACTTGCTGGAGGTATTCGTAAGGCGGGCCACCCGCCCGTCCAGTGCATCGAATACCATGGCAAACAGAATGGCGATGGGCGCGCTCTCAAAATCGCCGCGCATTGCGGCGATTACCGCATAGAAGCCCGCAAACAATGCGCCGGTCGTGAACAGGTTTGGCAACAGGTACACACCCCTGCGACGCACGGTGCGCCCGTTTTCGGACACCTCCTCCTCGTGCTCATCAACCAGCAACTCAAAGCTGGAGCTCGCCGTACTGGTTACCCCAGGCTTATCCTCAGACGGGGTCGATTCCGTTGCAGCGCCGTCTTTCCCGTGCTTTTCCATAATTGCTTTCCGCATGACACCACCGCGCATACTATCAAACCGCTACCCCGTAGGTCTGCCCTGCAGCCTCCCAGAAAGCGCGCAAGGGCAAGCTACTGAGGCGGTGCGAGAGACAACACAGCCCGATACCCAGGGGCGGCAGCGGCTCGTGGAGGTCGACAGCACATACCTTGTCGCTCATCCCGGTCGCATCCACCACCAGTTGAGGCGCCAGTCCGACACCCAGCCCGAGACCAACCATAGCGACAATCGCCTCATGTCCCGCCACCTGGGCGTAGATCTTCGGTCGCACACCGCGCTGCAGCAGCCACGCATCCAGCAAGTCCTTGGTGACGCCCCGCTCCGGCACGATAAACGGGATGCTGGCCCAGTCCAGCCCGGCTGTTGAGTCCACATTGAGCACCTGGTCGCGCACCGCGCAATCCGCGGCGGGCCGCCAAAGACGCAAGGGCGATTCCAGCAGGGGTAAAAATGCGAGGCGCGGGGGCAGCTGCGCAGGTCTGCCGCTCACCGCCACGTCGTCCTGACCACTCAATATTCTGCCAATGCCGTCGGCCTGGTCGCCCGTGTGCAACATAATCTCTATGGCCGGGTAGCGTATCCTGAACCTCTCCAGCAATGGGGCAAGCACGCTGTAGGAGGCCGTGACTGAACAGTACAGGCTGACCTCCCCGGAAAGCTCTCCCTCGCTACCCAGTTTACGCCGCAGCTGCTGCCACTCCGCCAGCGCCTGCCGCGCATACACGCGGAACTCGCGGCCCGCCCCCGTCAGGCGCACCCGCCGCCGGTCGCGCTCCAGCAGGGGCTGGCCCACCTGTTCTTCCAGACGCACGACCGTCCGACTCACCGCCGATACGCTCATATGCAGCAGTGCGGCACTGCGACTGAAGTTCAGCGTCTCGGCGACCGACAGAAAAACCTGTAGTTCACGCATTGCCACAACAGCAGACCTCTATATTTCGATATACGCAATACAGTATTACGTATATCGCATTTTACGCAATCCAGATTTTCCCGTATCGTGCCCCGGAAATTACCTCGACACCGGAGCATCACCATGGGACAGAACTATTTCAACACACTACCGTTGCGGCTCCAGCTGGAAGAGCTGGGCAAATGCCGCTTCATGCACGCGGCGGAATTTGCCGATGGTGTGGAAAAACTCAGGAACAAAAAGCTGGTCATCGTCGGCTGCGGTGCGCAGGGCCTGAACCAGGGTCTTAACCTCCGCGACAGTGGCCTGGACGTTGCCTACACACTGCGGGAGGCGGCCATCAAGGAACAGCGACAGTCCTGGAAAAACGCCACCGAGAACGGCTTTACGGTCGGCACCTACGAAGAGCTTATTCCCGACGCGGACGTCGTGCTCAACCTGACACCCGACAAACAGCACACCGGCGTTGTCAACGCGATCATGCCACTGATGAAGGAAGGGGCCTGCCTGGACTATGCCCACGGCTTCAACCTGGTGGAAGAAGGCATGCAGATTCGCAAGGACATCACCGTGGTCATGATGTGCCCGAAATGTCCCGGCACAGAGGTGCGCGAAGAGTACAAAAGGGGCTTTGGCGTACCCACACTGATCGCCGTGCACCGCGAGAACGATCCACAGGGAGAGGGACTGGAAATCGCCAAGGCGCTGGCGGCGGGAACCGGCGGACATAGAGCGGGCGTGCTGGAATCGTCACCCATCGCAGAGGTGAAATCTGACCTCATGGGCGAGCAAACCATCCTCTGCGGTATGCTGCAGACCGGCTCACTGCTTTGCTACGACAAGATGATCGAGCAGGGCGTCGACTCAAGCTACGCCTCGAAGCTTATCCAGTACGGCTGGGAAACCGTGACGGAGGGCCTCAAGCACGGCGGTATCACCAACATGATGGATCGTCTTTCGAACCCCGCGAAGGTTCGCGCCTTTCACCTGGCGGCGGAACTCAAGGACATCATGCGACCGCTCTACGAGAAACACCAGGACGACATCATGTCCGGGCATTTTTCCACCACCATGATGCAGGACTGGCAGAATGACGACGCCAACCTGCTCAAATGGCGGGCCGCAACAGCGGACACCGCATTTGAACAAGCCTCAGGTACAGACGCAGATATTCCCGAACAGGAATACTACGACCATGGCGTCCTCATGGTGGCAATGGTCAAGGCCGGCGTCGAGCTGGCGTTCGACACCATGGTCAGCGCGGGCATCAAGGCCGAATCCGCCTACTATGAATCCCTGCACGAAACACCGCTGATCGCCAATACCATTGCGCGTAAAAAGCTGTATGAAATGAACGTGGTGATTTCCGACACTGCGGAATACGGCTGCTATCTTTTCGATCACGCCTGCCGACCACTGCTACAGGACTTCATGAGCGGGCTCGGCAGTGACGTGATCGGCAAAGGTATAGGCGGTGACAACGGTGTCGACAACCAGGAGCTGATTGCGGTGAACGAGGCCATCCGCAGCCACCCCGTCGAGGTGGTCGGCAAAACCCTGCGGGGCTACATGACTGCAATGAAACGGGTGTTGTAAGCGCCGCGCCCCGGGGGGCTGCCCAGCCCCCCGCTTCGGGCGATAAAAAAGGGCTAACCGCGCTCCAGCTAAAAACCCTCAGGGGCTCAGCACTTTGTCTCCGCGAGAAATACCCGCCACGCCGGAGCGCACGACCTCGAGAATATCCTCTTCGGCCATTGCCGCGACAAACGAATCCAGCTTGTCAGCCGTACCGGTGAGCTGGATGGTGTAAACGTTGGGGCTCACGTCCACAATCTGTCCCCGGAAAATATCCGTGGTGCGCTTAACCTCGTCCCGGGCCGCCCCCGTTGCGCGCACCTTGATCAGCATCATGTCGCGTTCAATATGTGCGCCCTCGGTCAAATCGACCAGCTTGACCACGTCTACCAGTCTGTTGAGGTGCTTGGTGATCTGCTCGATCCGCAGGTCCGTGCCCTCCGTGGTCAAGGTCAGGCGCGACAAGGTCGGGTCCTCGGTGGGCGCCACGTTCAATGTCGCGATGTTATAGCCGCGTTGAGAGAAAAGTCCCACGACACGCGACAACGCCCCCGGTTCGTTCTCCATGAGGATGGCAATGATGCGTCGCATATCAGGTCCTCTCCTCTCTGCTGAGCCACATATCCTTCATCGCGCCGTTGGGCGCCACATGCATGGGATACACATGCTCCTTGGGGTCGACAAAAACATCCAGAAATACCAGCTTATCCTTCATCGCAAATGCTTCGCGCATGGCATCGTCGAGATCGGCGAGTTTATCCACCTGGATGCCGACGTGACCGTAGGATTCCGCCAGCTTGACGAAGTCCGGCAGGGAATCTTCATAGGTGCTCATTGCATACCGCCCCTCGTACTGCATGTCCTGCCACTGCTTTACCATGCCAAGATAATTGTTGCGCAGGTTAATCACTTTCACCGGCAGTTTGTACTGCGTGCAGGTTGAGAGCTCCTGGATATTCATCTGGATACTGCCCTCCCCCGTTACGCAGGCCACCTCTTTGTCGGGGAAAGCCAGCTTGATACCCATGGCGGCAGGCAACCCAAACCCCATGGTTCCCAAGCCACCGGAGTTGATCCAGCGGCGTGGCTCGTCAAAAGGATAGTACTGGGCGGCGAACATCTGGTGCTGCCCCACGTCGGAAGTCACATAGGCGTCACCGTCAGTCGCCCGATAAAGACTCTGGATCACTTGTTGCGGCATGATCCACTCGCTTTCGCCAAAGCGACGGCCGGTAAACAAGCCGTGGGTTTGTCGCCACTGCTCGATCTGGTCCCACCAGCGCCCCAGTGCCGTGGCATCCGGCAGTTTGGAGTCCTTTTCACGCAGCCCGGTAATCTGCGCCAGAAGATCGGTCAGTACGGCTTGCACGGGACCCACAATCGGGATGTCCGCCATGATGGTTTTGGAAATCGTGGCAGGGTCTATGTCGATGTGAATGATCTTGGCGCTGGGACAGAACTTCTCCACGGTATTTGTTACGCGGTCATCGAAACGCACACCCACCGCCAGAATACAATCGCTGTGGTGCATCGCCATGTTGGCCTCGTAGAAACCGTGCATCCCCAGCATACCCACAAACTGTCGATCCGTGGCCGGATAACACCCCAGGCCCATCAATGTATTGGTTACCGGGAAATTCAGTTCACGCGCAAGCCGGGTGAGCAAGTCGCTACCTTCACCCTGCACGACACCGCCACCGGCATAAATGATGGGGCGTTTTGCCGCCAGCAGCATTCTGGCCGCTTTTTTGATCTGGCCCGTGTGTCCGCGCTGGGCCGGCGAGTAGGAGCGCATCTTCACTTCGGAGGGATACACGTACTCGAACTTGGCGTCAGGCCGGGTAAAATCCTTGGGAATGTCGATAACGACCGGCCCGGGCCTGCCCGTGGATGCAATATAAAAAGCCTTCCTGATGATCGCGGGCAGTTCTTCTGTTCGGCGCACCATGAAACTGTGCTTAACGATGGGGCGCGAAATGCCGACCATGTCCGTTTCCTGAAACGCATCGCCCCCGATCAGGTGGCTCTGCACCTGGCCGGATAATACGACCATGGGTATGGAATCCATGTAGGCGGTTGCGATGCCGGTCACGGCGTTGGTGGCACCCGGGCCGGAGGTAACCAGCACCACACCCGGCTTGCCGGTTGCGCGCGCGTAGCCATCCGCGGCATGGGTAGCAGCCTGTTCATGCCGAACAAGAATGTGTGGGACCTTGCAGTCCTTGAACAGCGCATCGTAGATGTGCAGTACCGCGCCGCCCGGGTAGCCGAAGATATACTCGACTCCTTCATCTTCAAGCGCGCGGGCAATCATTTCACCGCCGGATAACAACTCCACAGCTTTTCTCCAGAAAATCGTGCCAAATCCAGCGGGCAAACCCGCAGGAAGCAATCAAATTTCGTGTGGATGCTGTCGGAACGACGCCGTCACGGGCGCTCATTTGACACCACCACCCCCTGTTACGAGCTCGATACACTGCCCGGATCTCCCCAGGAAACCACCTTGAGGAAACTGCGATCACGAACAGTCCGTGTATCGGTCGCCCTGCGGGGTAGCGCAGTGTCTGGCCCTCGCCCCTGCCGAAAACGGCGGAGACGACTACGGGACTCGCAAGCAGCTCTATCGAATAATCGCATCGATACAGTGGGTCAGGGGCCGAGGGTACCCGGCAATAGCCGTTGCCACTTGCAAGACCCACGTATTGTTCTCTCAGCGGCAGCTAAAGTCAACCGCAGGCACTGCGCGGCCAGCGGATTCGCAATTGCCTCGGACAGGCTTGTGGGGTACTTTTATCGCTACGTGAGACATTCAATCGGGGAGCAACGCGGTGAACCAGACACTTAGAGCCCTCTCAATTGCGCTGTTGTCGTGCGCACTGGGGTTTGGCAGTAGCTTCAGCGAAGCTGGCAAAGTGTACTATCGCTGGGTCGATGACCGCGGCGACCCGGTGCACAGTGATCGTCCGCCACCTGAGGGAATCGATTACGAGGTTATCTCCACCCAGTCCAGCCTGGTAAGGCCGGTGGATGCCTCGGAGGGCGCGGTACCGGCAGAAGTCGAACCGCGTGTCGGCAATGATTTCGAGCCCCGCACAAACGCGCCGCCCGCCATCAAGAAGAATCCGGAATTCTGCCAGAGAGCGCGCGACAACCTGGAAACACTGAATACGAGCGCACGCATACGGGTGCGCAACGAGCAAGGTGAGTTCACCTACATCGATGAGCTGGAAAAGGAACGACGACGTGAAGAGGCGCGCGAGGCCATCTCTATTTACTGCGAATGAAATGCTCGTCGCCCGATTTTTTCGCTGCAAAGGCTTAAAACCGCATGTCAGCTAGGTTCAGGGTGGTCGTCTTCCTGCTGCTGGGGTCGCTGGCATTGGCCGCGTCCGGGCAGGCTGCGAGCAACCACTACCGCTGGAAGGATGCACAGGGCAAAACAGTCTACAGCGACCGTCCCCCGCCCACCGGCATCAGCTATGAAATTGTTTCCAGCAGCTCGCGCAACACGCGTGCCGTAGGCGCCGAAGAGGGCGCACTGCCAGCGGGTGACGAGGGCAGCGCTGCCGCCGCGGAGCAGTTGGCCCGGGAAAAGCAGGCGGAGGATGCGCGCCAGAGGGCCGACTTGTGCGCAAGGGCAACCTCCAACCTTGAGGCGCTGTCGGGTTCCGCGAAGATCGTCGTACGCACACCGGAGGGCGAGCAACGCGCTCTCAGCGACAGTGAAATAGCTCAACAGCGCAACACGGCGCGCAGCCAGGTCAACGCCTACTGCAACTGAATACCGCTGCCCTGGCTCAGCACCCGCCCGTGCCGGCGGTTACATGGAGGCAGTGCGGCGCGCAGGCGCTCTGCGAGGCTCACGGCCTGCCGGCTTACGCGGCATCCCGGTATTCAATGCTAAACACCGGCTGATCGCCATCGAGATCGACACTGATAACGCCGCCTGGCTCAAACTCCCCCGCCAGCAGTCGCTGGGCCAGCGGGTTCTCCAGCTCATGCTGGATCGCGCGCTTCAGTGGTCGAGCGCCGTAAACCGGATCAAAGCCCGCCGCTACCAGCCGCGCCATGAAGGCGTCGCTCAGCTCAAGCCCCAGCTCCCTCTCGGCGAGGCGGTCTTTCAACGCCTGCAACTGAATCCCGGCGATGCCGCGAATCTGCTCCTCAAGCAAGGGATGGAACACCACGGTCTCATCGATCCGGTTGATAAACTCCGGCCTGAAATGTGTCCCGACAACTTCCATCACCGCGGCTTTCATCTTCTCGTAGTTCTCGTCCCCGGCCAGCTCCTGGATAATGTGGGACCCGAGATTGGAGGTCATGACCACCACGGTGTTGCGAAAGTCCACCGTGCGCCCCTGGCCATCGGTGAGCCTGCCGTCCTCCAGCACCTGCAGGAGGATATTGAACACATCGGGGTGCGCCTTCTCGACTTCGTCGAGCAACAGCAGTGAATAGGGTCGGCGACGCACGGCTTCCGTCAGGTACCCGCCCTCCTCATAGCCCACGTAACCGGGCGGTGCACCGATCAGGCGGGCAACCGAGTGCTTCTCCATGAATTCCGACATGTCCACCCGGATCATGGCGTCTTCGCTGTCGAACAGGAAGTCCGCCAGCGCTTTACACAGCTCGGTCTTGCCCACGCCCGTGGGGCCGAGAAAGAGGAAAGAGCCGTTTGGACGTTTGGGATCGGAGAGTCCGGCCCGTGAACGCCGGACCGCATTCGAAACCGCTCCGATCGCTTCATCCTGCCCTACGACGCGCTCGTGCAGGGAGTGTTCCATGCGCAACAGTTTTTCTCGATCGCCCTCCATCATTTTCGATACAGGGATGCCTGTCCAGCGGGAGACGACTTCCGCAATCTCTTCATCCGTCACCTTGTTGCGCAGGAGCTGGGTTTCCGCCGCCTCGTTCTCCTGCGCCGACTGCAGCTGCTTTTCCAGCTCGGGTATACGGCCGTACTGCAACTCGGACATACGCGTAAGGTCACTGGCCCGGCGTGCCGCCTCGAGCTCAAGCTTGACCTGCTCCAACTCGCTTTTTATGTCCGCAGCGCCCTGCAATGAAGCCTTCTCTGACTTCCAGATTTCCTCGAGGTCGGCGTACTCCCGCTCGACGCGATCGATTTCTTCATCAAGACCCGCCAACTGCTTCTTCGCGCCCGCATCGCTGTCCTTTTTCACAGCTTCGCGCTCTATCTTGAGCTGAATCAGACGCCGCTCCAGTTTATCCATCGACTCCGGCTTCGAGTCGATCTCCATGCGAATACGGCTGGCGGCCTCATCTACCAGGTCAATGGCTTTGTCCGGGAGTTGACGATCCGTGATATAGCGCTGTGACAGGCGCGCGGCGGCAATGATGGCGCTGTCGGTAATGTCCACGCCATGGTGTACCTCGTAGCGCTCCTTGAGACCGCGCAAAATCGCAATCGTATCCTCTTCACTCGGCTCATCCACCAGCACCTTCTGGAAGCGTCGTTCCAGCGCGGCATCCTTTTCCACGTACTGCCGATACTCGTTCAGGGTTGTGGCTCCCACGCAATGCAGTTCACCGCGCGCCAGCGCGGGCTTCAGCATATTGCCTGCGTCCATCGAGCCCTCGGCCTTGCCGGCACCCACCATGGTGTGCAATTCGTCGATAAAGAGAATGATCCGGCCTTCCTGCTTGGACAATTCGTTGAGCACCGCTTTCAGCCGCTCCTCGAAATCCCCGCGAAACTTGGCACCGGCCAACAGCGAACCCAGGTCCAGGGACAGTACGCGCTTGTTGCGCATGGTCTCGGGGACTTCGCCATTTACCACGCGCTGTGCGAGGCCTTCTATGATCGCCGTCTTGCCCACCCCGGGCTCACCTATCAGCACCGGATTGTTCTTCGTACGGCGCTGCAACACCTGGATCGTCCGGCGAATCTCGTCGTCGCGCCCGATCACCGGGTCCAGCTTGCCCTGCTCCGCGCGCTCAGTGAGGTCGATAGTGTATTTGTCCAGCGCCTGGCGCGATTCCTCAGCTTCAGGATTATCCACTGTCTCTCCGCCGCGCACAGCGTCGATGGCGGTCTTCAGCCCCTGCTCACTGGCGCCGTGCGTTGTGAGCAGCTCCGCCACGGCAAGTTTGCTTTGCACCATAGCCAGCAGGGCAAGCTCGCTGGAAATGTAGCTGTCACCGCCCTGCTGCGCCAACTTGTCGCTAAGGTTCAGCACCCTGGCAAGATCATTCGACAGATGAATATCTCCCCCGGACCCGGCAACAGTGGGCAATTGCGCGAGACGCTCGCGCACGGCCTCGCCCAGCCCGTCCAGGTCGCACCCCGCCTTTTGCAGCAAGGGTCGAGCCGACCCACCACGCTGATCCAGCAGCGCACTCAACAGATGTACAGGCTCCACAAAATTGTGGTCCTTGCCCAGTGCAAGCGACTGTGCATCGGCCAGCGCTACCTGCAATTGATTGGTCAGTTTATCCATTCGCATTCGATGATCTCCGGCATGGCCTCCTGTGAAGGAGGCGCTTGAATTCCTCTGTTCTACTAAATGGGGGCAGAATAACCCGATTCAAGTAGGGGTATGTTGCGCTGGATCATCCGGAACAAGGGTGATAACGCTCGCCATGCGGCCTGTAGTGCCGTCGCGTCGGTAGGAGTAGAACATTTTCTCATGCAAATATGTGCACAGGTTGCCGCCGTAGACGGCGGTGACGCCGACCGCGGCGAGGCGCAGGCGTGCGAGGGCGTACAGGTCCGCCTGGAAACGACCATCGCGCCCTGGCCGGAATGCGGCCGCCGTGGCCTCGGCTGCAGCACCCGCAGCACAGAGAAACGCATCCCGCACCTCTGCGCCAACCTCGAAGGCCGCGGGTCCAATCGCCGGACCCAGCCAGGCCAGCAGCGTCCCGGGATCGACTCTCATTGCATCCACCGCGGCTTCCACCACGCCGCCCGCGAGCCCTCGCCAGCCCGCGTGCACCGCAGCCACCCGGTCACCGGCAACGGTACACAGCAGCACCGGCAAACAGTCCGCCGTCAGTACCGCACAGGCAATACCTGGATGATCCGACCATTGCGCATCGGCCCGCGCCACGCGGCCACCAGCGCTCGCGCTGACGACATCAGTGCCATGCACCTGCTCCAACCACGACAATTCCGTACTCCCGGGCAGGCACTCGGTCAATCGGCGGCGATTCTGTCGCACCGCGCCCGCCTCATCGCCGACATGCAGGCCCAGGTTCAGACTGGCATACGGTGCAACACTCACACCGCCTTCACGCGTCGTAGAAAATGCACGGACGTTGGCCGGGGCCGGCCAGCGGGGTTCAATAAGAGGCAGCACTGCTGGCCACGTGGGGGTCTTCGCGTTGCAGCACGGCAATCAGCGCCTGCAGATCATCGGGCAGGGGACAAGCAAATTCCATATCCTCACCGGTGCGCGGATGGGACAACTTTAACTTTTGCGCGTGCAGCGCCTGTCGCGGGAACTGACGCAGCGCCGCCACCAGATCCGCCGAAGCGCCAGCGGGAATGCGTGGCCTGCCGCCGTAAACGGGGTCGCCCACCAGCGGGTGGTGACGGTGTGCCATATGTACGCGAATCTGGTGCGTGCGCCCGGTCTCAAGACGCACCGTCACCTGTGTATGGTGTGCAAATCGCTGCGCAATACGATAGTGGGTGACCGCGGCTTTACCCGCTGCGCCTACCACGGCCATTTTCTTGCGCTGTCGGGGGTGCCTTCCCAGCGGGGCGTCAATCGTGCCGCCACCCGTCAGGGCACCGAGGCACACAGCGGCGTACTCCCGGTGGACGCTGCGAGCCTGCAGCTGGGCGACCAGGTCATGGTGCGCCGGCAGGGTTTTGGCAACAACCATCAGGCCGGTGGTATCGCGGTCGAGCCGATGCACAATACCACCACGGGGCAACAGTGAGAGCGGCGGAGCGTGCGCCAACAGCGCGTTGACCAGCGTCCCATCTGCGTGTCCCGCAGCCGGATGTACCACCAGTCCGGCGGGTTTATCAAGCACCAGCAGGTCCGCGTCCTCGTAGACTATGTCCAGCGCTATATTCTGGGGCCGCCAGGACACTTCATCCTGCAGTTCGGCCTCCACGGCCAGCGCCGCGCCGGCCGAGACTTTATCCCGGGAGCGCGCTGAGGCGCCATCCACCCTGAGAGAACCTGATTTGATCCACTCCTGCAGCCGCGACCGCGAATACGCCGGAAACAGGTTCGCGGCGGCCTGATCGAGGCGACAGCCATGCAGCGACTCGGGCACTGTGGCCGTCAGTTCCACCTTCTCTGTCATCGTCGTACCTGTTTATGCGCCAGCCCTGCTGTGGTTAAATACTGCTGCATTCACAACCGCGCCGGGGATCATAGCACGCCAGGGCGCACCACAGCGGTGAACCACGTTGCGTATAAGTCTTGTTATCCTTCTCAGTGTTGTCCTTCTCGGCTGCTCAGGCAACGATGAGCTACCCAATATGGGGGCCGATGCCGGCGAGCAGCAAATGTACCAGGAGGCACAACGCTACCTCCGCAGCGGCAACTTCGACCTCGCGGTGCGCAGCCTGCAATTGCTGGAGTCTCGCTACCCATTCGGCAAGTACGCCGAGCAGGCGCAGCTGGAGCTCATTTATGCGCACTACAAGGCTTTCGAACACGAAGCCGCGGTAGAGGCGGCGGACAGGTTCATACGGCTGCATCCACAACACCCGAACGTCGACTATGCCTACTACATGAAGGGGTTGTCGGCCTACACCGGCAATGAAGATATCTTCAACCGGTTCCTGCCCACCGATGCAACCGAGCGCGATACCACACAGGCAAAAGAAGCCTTCGCGGAGTTTGCCCAGCTCGTTTCGCGCTATCCCGGCAGCCCCCACGCAGCCGATGCACGGGCCCGAATGGTCTCGCTGCGCAATGTGCTGGCCCGCCATGAAATCAATGTTGCCAATTACTACCTGCGACGTGGTGCCTACCTCGCTGCCACCAACCGGGGCCGCTACGTGGTGGAAAACTTTCAGCGCACACCGGCGGTTGCGGATGGCCTCGCGGTGATGGCACAGGGTTATATTCTTCTCGGCTTGAACGACCTGGCCCGCGATGCGATCGACACGCTGTCAATGAACTACCCGGAACACCCGTCGATCGATAAAAAGGGGCAGTTCGACAGCGTGTACACCCTGGACGGGCTGCAGCGTTCCTGGGTGAACAAACTGTCATTCGGCCTGCTCGACCCGCCACAGCCACCACAGTTCGACAATCGACCGGAACTTCGCTGAGAACCGCCAAACAGCCGCGCCTGCCGCTCGCTGCGAACGCCGGGGCATGCAGCACGGGCTCGTTCACCCGCCACTCTAGAAGCCGGGTTTCCAACCAGAAGTGATGGGGTAGCGCCTGTCGCGACCAAAGCCGCGGCGGCTGATACGCACGCCGATCGGCGCCTGGCGCCGCTTGTACTCATTCATGTCCACCAGCTTCACCACGCGCTGCACATGCTCGCGTTCGAGCCCGGTGGCGATAATCGCTTCAGCGCTGTAGTCCTCTTCGACGTACAACGCGAGGATGCGATCCAGTACTTCATAGGGTGGCAGGCTGTCCTCGTCTTTCTGGTCGGGACGCAATTCCGCAGACGGGGGACGCTCTATCACGCGCTCGGGAATACATGGGCCCCTGGTATTGCGATAACGACAAAGCGCAAAAACCACTGTCTTGGGAACGTCCTTGAGCACGTCGAAACCCCCGGCCATATCGCCATACAGGGTGGAGTAACCCACCGCCAGTTCACTCTTGTTGCCAGTGGTCAATACCAGGCGCCCCTTCTTGTTGGAAATCGACATCAGCAATACGCCGCGACACCGCGCCTGGAGGTTTTCCTCGGTGGTATCCACCGCCAGCCCGGCAAACTCCTCCGCGAGACTCGCCATGAATGCATCGTATAGGGGCTCAATAGAAATCACTTTGTGCTGCACGCCCAACAGGGCAGCTTGCTCCGCGGCATCCTCAACACTCATCTGCGCGGTGTAGCGAAACGGCATCATGATCGCCTCGACCCGTTCGGGGCCAAGCGCATCCGCAGCCAGCGCCAGCGTCAACGCTGAATCGACGCCGCCGGAGAGGCCCAGCACCACCCCGGCAAACCCGTTCTTGTTGACGTAGTCTCTCAGGCCCAGCACGAGTGCCCGCCAGATGGCGTCCAGTTCATCCAGGGGCGGTGCGACGTCGCCCTCGACAATCCGGCCCACTTCCCCGTCGGTCGTGAAGCTCAACCAGTATTCCCCTTCCTCGAAATCCGGCGCTGCGCGAACTACCGCCCCGTCGGCATTTACCGCGAAAGAGCCGCCGTCGAATACCAGCTCGTCCTGCCCCCCCACTTGATTGACATAGACGATGGGCAACTGATTGTGACGCGCTCGCCTGGCCACCAGGCTCCAGCGTTCGCCGCGCTTGCCTGTGTGATAGGGCGATGAATTGATATTGAGCAAGAGCCTGGCGCCTGCGGCGGCCGCCTGCGCGGTCGGGCCGTCTTCCCATATGTCCTCGCAGATACTGAGCGCAACCGGTACACCCGCTATATCCACCACGCAGGGCGCGTCGCCCTCGGCAAAGTAACGCTTCTCATCGAACACCTGGTAATTCGGTAGCCGCTGCTTGCAATACTCAGCGACAATCTGCCCTCGATGCAGCACCGCCGCCACGTTATACAGTAAGCCGTCGATCCTGCGCGGGAAACCTATAACCGCGTAACTATCTCCCTGCATGGCTGCGCAGATGGCCTCGAGGGAACGGGCAACACGCAGTTCTATACTCGGCCTCAACAGGAGATCCTCGGGGGGATAACCGGTAAGCGTCAGCTCCGGAAATACCACGACCGGCGCAGCACACCGGGCTTCGGCGCGCGACAGTGTGTCGATAATTTTGCTTGTATTACCCTCAAAATCACCCACAAAGGTGTTCATCTGTGCCATCAGAATATTCAAGGTACTCATAGGTGCATCGGCCTGGGGGGGTAAGGCCGCTATTGTCCAGAAAAGCACCGCGCTTCGCCAGCCCTCGCCCGCCGCACGTGTCCTGATGACGCGCCGTCACGGCAGTGTGAACGCAATCATTTCGTGTTCAGGCCTGTTACACTGCGCTCACCGGAACATGGGACAGGCAAGCGTACGGTGAACCGCCCAGCCATTCTCACGAAACCTGCGCACCAGGTGCCAAGCCAGCAAAATATTGCCCTGTTCAGGGTCTATATCGGGTATCGCTCGCTACTTTCCATCGTGCTGCTGATCATGCTCGTCAGCCCCAATACCCGGCAGCTCGTGGGCTCACTGAACCCGACACTCTACACCGCTGTAGCACTCGCCTACCTGGCGACCAGTATTCCGCTGGTGGGTTCGCTATCGAGCAAGTTAAGCCGAAGCCAGCGGCTGATGCTGCTGGTTTTCACCAGCGACATCGTGGCCATCACGCTGCTCGCGGATTCCAGCGGCGGCATGGTCAGTGGTTTACCGGTGCTGCTGGTTGTTACCGTGGCCGCCAGCGCCGTGCTGATTTCCAATCGTACGCTGGCCACCCTGATCGCTGCACTCAGTGTACTGGCCATCCTCATGGATACAGTCTGGCTGATTCTCCGCGGGGTACTGGACAGCAATTCACTGTTTCCGGCGGGGATTCTCGGCCTGCTTATTTTTGGCGTTTCCCTCATGGTGCAGCCCATCGCTCACCGCCTGGGCCGCGCGGAGGAACTCGCACGCAACCGCGCCAGCGATCTCTACTCGCTGCAACGACTGAATGAACAGATCGTGCAACATATGGACACCGGCATTCTGCTGGTCGACAACAACGGCGCCGTGCGCATCATGAACAAAGCGGCCAGCGGCTTGCTCACGCCCGACCGTCCCGTGGCCGTCGAGCAGGGGCGCTTGCTGGGTGATTACTCCAGCGCGCTCGAGAAACAGTTCGAGCACTGGAAATCCACCGGTATACAACGGGCCAAGCCTTTTACGGTAATGGAAAACACTTCCCCGGTGATTGCACGCTTCCGCGAGCTGCAACCCCAGGCGAACCGGGAGGCGCTGGTCTTCGTGGAAGACTACACGCCGGTCACCCAGTATGCGCAATCGCTAAAGCTGAACTCACTCGGCAGGCTCACCGCCAGTATCGCGCATGAAATACGCAATCCACTCGGTGCGATCAGCCACGCCGCGCAGTTGCTGCAGGAGTCTCGCGAACTGAAGCCATCGGACAAGCGCATGGCTGAGATCATCCAGAATCACTGCGAGCGGGTAAACCAGATTGTTGAAAGCGTTATGCAGATCTCTCGGCGTGAGCCACCCAAACCCGAGCACCTGCCTCTGACGCCCTGGCTGACGGAGTTTGTCCGAAACTATCTCGACGCGCTCAACCGTCCCGCAGATGTTACGATTGAGAGCGAGTACAACGAGTTGATGATCGAGTTTGACCCCGAGAATCTGGCACGCGTGCTGACCAACCTGCTGGACAACGCACTTCGCCACAGCAAGCTCGCCACCGGGGCGGAATCCGCTCGTATTGAAGTCTCTCTGGATTTTGCGCTACACCAGTGCCATATCGACGTCATCGATGCCGGTTCGGGTGTACCCAACGGGGAGATACCCAAACTCTTTGAACCTTTTTACACTACCGTGGAGGAAGGCAGTGGCATGGGATTGTACCTTTGCAAGGAGCTGTGTGAAATCAACAACGCGGATATCAGTTATCGACGCACCGCAACGGGCGAGAGCTGTTTCAGGCTCACCTTGAATCACCGGGCGCTGTAGATGACCCAGAGCGTTCTGATAGTCGATGACGAGCCGGATATCCGCGAGCTGCTGGATATCACACTCAGCCGCATGGGACTCGAGACCTACAGCGCGGCCAACCTGCAGGAGGCGAGGTCGCTGGTAGCGTCGATCAAACCCGATCTTTGCCTGACAGATATGCGCTTGCCAGATGGCAACGGCATCAGTCTGGTCGAGTACATTCAGACGGATTATCCCAATATTCCGGTCGCGATGATCACCGCGCATGGGAGCGTGGAGGCGGCTATCGCCGCGCTGAAGGCGGGCGCCTTCGACTTTATCAGCAAACCCATTGAACTGGAGAATCTGCGCAGGCTGGTAAGCTCCGCACTACAGCTGGACATGGATACGAGCCGCACCGATTGCGCAGTTGACCAGGAGCTGATCGGCAATGCGCCGTCGATACAATTGCTGCGTCAACAGATTTCCAAGTTGGCCCGCAGCCAGGCTCCGGTGCACATTCACGGTGAGTCCGGCAGTGGTAAAGAGGTCGTGGCACGCCTGATGCACAACTATGGCCCGCGAGCTGCAGGAGCTTTCGTCGCCGTCAACTGTGGGGCGATACCGCATGAGTTGATGGAAAGCGAACTGTTCGGCCATATCAAAGGCAGCTTTACGGGCGCAACCTATGACAAAGTGGGCCTGTTCCAGGCCGCCAACGGAGGAACCCTTTTTCTCGATGAGGTCGCGGACCTGCCTCTCTCAATGCAGGTTAAACTGCTGCGCGCAATACAGGAAAAAACCGTGCGTCCGGTCGGCGCGGCGCGCGAGGAACCCACCGATATTCGCTTACTCAGCGCAACGCACAAAGACCTCGCGCGAGAAGTGGAGGCCGGTCGTTTCCGCAAGGATCTCTACTACCGCATCAACGTCATTGACGTGCAGGTGCCCAGCCTGCGGGAACGACTGGAGGACATGCCCGCCCTGACCGAGAGCATTCTCACCAAGATCAGCCGACAGGAAGGACGCAAACGGGCTCACCTGGACACGTCCGCGCTGGAGGCGTTGCGCGCCTACCGCTTTCCCGGCAATGTCCGCGAGTTGGAGAATATGCTGGAGCGGGCACTCGCGCTATCCGATGGCGAAAACATCACCGCCTCGGACCTGCAGTTTTCCAGTGCAAACTCCAGCATTGAAGCTGAAGCTGTCCAATCCACGGGGGCAGCCCCGGCCGCGTGGTCGGCACGGGATGCCTTCGGCCGAATGGAATCCTACCTCGAAGACATCGAGCGTGAAATTATCGGCGCCGCGCTTGAGGAATGCCGCTGGAACAAAACGGCAACAGCGAAGCTGCTTGGCATTGGCTTCAGAAGCCTGCGCTACCGACTCAAGAAGCTGGGAATGGAGGACTGACCAGCACCACATTGCACGCAATGCGCAGAATCACTGTCAATTACCAACAGTGTGCAGCAGAGCGAATGCCGCTTACTGTTTTCACGCCCTGCCAGTTCAACGTCAGGGTGCCACAGGCGCGGTCTGCACCCTGGGCTTGCAGTGGCTGCGCTTGCAGCTCAAAACCCTCCGGGAGTGTGGCTATATCAATCAGGTAAATGCCCTCCCGGGCCGCAGCAGTCAACCGGTTGCCCTCCGCGTCCACTGCGAAAGGACTGCCTGGATACCCCAGCGACGAAAGCGATTCAGCATAGCGTTTGTGTTCAATAAAAAACTGTTCCTGGCGCGCCAGCACTCCCACAAGCACTGAGGTGGCGACAGCGCGGCGTGTCCGCAACAGTTGCTCCCGGTAGCCGGGCAAGGCAATCGTCAGTAGTACCGCGGCGATACAGGCAACGATCGCGATCTCAATCAGACTGAAGCCGCGACTGCGCAGGTGGCCGTTCATCTGCAAGAGTCTACGCTACAACGCATCCGTGCCCGGCTCCCGCCAGAATACCGGCAAGGGCTCACCGCCATCAACGGGCACCGCGACACCAGCGGCCAGCCGCGTGCTGGCAAACCTCCCGCCACCGCCCTCGATCGCGACGAGAATTTCAAACAACGCTCCCCAGGCCGGGCTATGAGCCTCTGTACGCATTGCAGCCGGTAATTCGATCAACGACGGGGCGAGACGGGTCACGCTGACTTGCAAATCTACCCCCTCCGGTAGTGGCGCAAGACCCGGGCTGGCCACCTCAAAATCATCGCAGGGAAAGATATCGCTGCCAGCCAGGCAACTGCTCCAGCCCACCGGGTTCGCCAGACTGAAGCTGGAACCGGTAGCGATCAACTCATTGACTACCGACTGCGCCCGCTGCTGTGTCCGCAACAGCATCTGCTCGTTCCCCGCCATGCGAAATTGTAAGCCAGAGGTCTGCATGGCGCCGGCACTGACCATTGCCAGCAACAACGTGAACACCAGAGTGAGTGGCAGAATCGCGCCGGCGTCCCTACGGCGTACTGATGGCATTATCTGCTCGCTCAACCATCACGCCAGAGGCGCCGGGCTGCAAGATTGTGAAGGGGGATCGAAGTGGAAAACACCCGGCGCAGAAAAGCATCATGCCGCGCGTTAACCCGTTTGCTCCCCAGTTGGTAGGATCGCGTATCGATATGACCGGGTAACGCATTGAGACTGCGCAACAACAGGTGCACGGAGACAGACACTGCCGAGTCGATCTCGCTTGCGGCAAGTGAATTCCGATAGCTGTTCACAACGCCGTCTCCCGTGGTATCAATACCAAACTCAAGCTGCATATCTTCTACGCCCTCAACCAGGCAGCGGGCTGTCATCGCGTCTCCCGCCAGTGCCTCCATGCACAACGTGGGCACGCCATCGGCGCGATCAGCCGCATACCGGCGGACAAAGAAAACCCTGGCGCTGGCTTCCCAGAGGCTCAGGCCGGGATCCGAGAATGCTGGCCCGTCCAGGTCGCGCGGGCGATGCTGCTCCCAGTGCGGCGATGCCCCCTGCAGCCGCCGCAGATACCAGGTTTCGACACTACCCCGCGTCAAGCCGGGCGCCACCTCTCCCCGCAGCAGGCTCGGCCGGGCAAAGCTGCGCTTAACCGCGAACAGGTCGGTACCGGGGCGAACAACACCCGGGTCGACACAAGTCAAAATATCGCCATCGACGCTGCGCGGTGCCAGTAATCCAGCGTGATCATCCACAAACGCCAGCGGCCGGGCTGTCTCCAGGGCCCAGGTGTCCGCGCCACAATCCACCGAGACAGCGGCCGCGTCCACTGGCGAGGTATCGGCCAGGCCGGCAAAAAAACCCGCCATGGCAAGCTCCCGGGTGGTCAGGCGCAACGCGTAGCGCCCGTTTTCCTGTATGCGAGCCATTTGCTCCTGGTAAAAATAATGCCGTTTCCCACCGAGGTAGGCCGCTATGACCCCACCGCTGAGAAGCGCCCCCAGCAGCAAGCCGATCAGCATCTCCACCAGCGTCAGGCCCGCTTGTCGCGTGGAATACTCTCGAGATCGAAACCGACGGGTCACGGCGAACCCGCGAGCAAGATTGATAGCTCCAGTTGTCGACGCAACCGGTTATTGCCCGGCTCACCGTCCGCGGCGTCGTACAGCCCTGCCACCAGCGCACCACAGCCAAGGCCTGGAGCCTCGTCTGATGGAGAGACACCGCGCCAGCTCAAACCCAGGGTCAGCAACTTGCCGTTGCGCCGGAAACAAGCTCGCGGAGCCACCAACCCACCAGCCGGCGCGCCGGCGCTGGTGGCGTTCGCGCCGAATAGTGCAGCTTCCCATCGCCATAGATCGTAGGCCGCCAATTGCTCCGGGCTGCAGGCGCTGGCGCTGCAGTCGACCTCTGGAACGGGCAGTGGTTCTTCCGCATCTCCCGCCACGGCTGCGACGTAGATCTCCACCTGTTCCGGGTTGGCGGCAATTTTCGTCAGGATATCAGCCGCCAGCGTATTCGCGATGGCGTACTGATGAGCTTCAAAGGTGGCGCGTTTCGCTGCCAGTTGCACAGACAATACGCCGGAGATGCTTGCGGTAAAGATAAGCAGTGCGATGAGAAACTCCACCAGCCCGAAACCGCGCGCCGTGTGCAGCGACAAAGCGGTGGCACTTTCCCGTGTGACGCCGGCGCGCGAAACACCTCGCCAGGTCATGCCAGCCCCGGACAGGAACCCCAGTCCCGCACCAGCCGGGCGCGCCCGACAATATTCAGCACGACACTGACGGAGCGTCCCTGCGGTGCGCACACCTGCAACGTAAGGTTGCGATGCGCCGAGCCATCAGGCAGATAGTTGATGGCTTCGCTTGCAACGCGCGTTCCTCGCCGGTTGGTGACCGCAAAGCCCGGTGGTAGCCCCTCAAACACGCGCAACAGGCGATCCACGCCCGGCTGCATCACCGCGTCCCCATTGGTATCGGCAAAAACCAGCCAGCCTTGTGCATAATCGCCGTTGCAGCGCGCCTCTCCCGTGGACGCCATCGACGACGGGCAAACCGTCACCACTGCATTGCGCATCACCGCCTCGGTCCGCGCCAGGCTGATCGCCACAACCAATCGCTGAGAGCCGGCGTACAGGCGATTTTCCTGCACCAGGCCCCCGAGCACGGGCGCCCCGAGCACCAGTACCACCGCAAACAGCAGCAGTACGATCAGAAGCTCGAGCAGACTGATTCCCCTGGCCGGGGCAGCAAACAACGTCCTGTGCATTCTGTGCCTCCTTGCACGCAACAGGATAGTCACGTGGGGAAGCGATGCCAGCTATTGGACTGCAATGACCGGGAATGGTCGAAATTGACGCGGCCGGCTCGTCACCAGCTCAACGCGGGATGGGGGAATACTAGATATTCCTGGCGTCTATCCGCAGTTCGCGCGGGAGGGAAAACGTAATATGCTCCGGTCGCCCCTCCAGTTCGACAGCACCATGGGCACCCAGTGCGCACAGGCCATCAAGCACCTCCTGCACAAGAATTTCCGGAGCGGAAGCGCCGGCGGTGACGCCAATGCTGGCCTTGCCCACCAGCCAGGCCGGGTCGATATTTTCAGCCGCGTCCAGTAAATGGGCCTCGGCCCCCATGCGTTCCGCGAGTTCGCGCAACCGGTTGGAGTTGGAGCTGTTGGGCGATCCGACGACCAGCACAAGGTCGCAATGCGCGGCGAGTTGCTTTACCGCGTCCTGCCGATTCTGCGTGGCGTAGCAGATGTCGTCCTTGCGAGGACCCTCAATGTCCGGAAACCGCTCGCGCAAACGTTCTATAACACGCTGGGTGTCATCCATGGACAGCGTGGTTTGAGTGACATAGGACAGCTTCTGCGGGTTCCTGACCACCAGTTCGGCCACCTGCTGTTCATCCTCCACGAGGTATATTTCGCCGCCGGCAGAACGGTCGTACTGCCCCATGGTGCCCTCTACCTCGGGGTGGCCACGATGCCCGATAAGCACGCACTCACGACCCTGCAAGCTGTAACTCGCCACTTCCACATGTACTTTGGTCACCAGTGGACAGGTAGCATCGAACACCTTGAGCGCTCGCTGGCCCGCCTCTTCCCGCACGGCACGGGATACACCATGGGCGCTGAAAATAACGATACTGTTGTCGGGCACCTCATGCAGTTCATCGACGAACAGCGCGCCACGCGCACGCAGGTCGTCCACGACGAAGCGGTTGTGCACGACCTCGTGCCGCACATAGATAGGCGCCCCGAACACCTCCAGGGCGCGATTGACTATGTCGATGGCACGATCCACGCCGGCACAGAATCCGCGCGGGTTGGCCAGTTTGATCTGTGGCATCATTCGCCCTCTCTGCTCGCGCGATCAGTGCACATCCACTGGCTCCACGCGATGAACCAGCACATCAAACAGGATTGTACGGCCCGCAAGCGGATGATTAAAGTCGATGGTCACATCCGTATCGTCAAACGCAACCACCATACCCGCCACCTCGCCACCGGCCGCGTCGGCAAATGAAAACACCAGGCCCGGGGTAAGTTCTGCCTCCGGGTCGAAGTTCTCGCGCGCTACCTGCTGCAGGTTATTGTCATTCGGCTGACCAAAGGCATGCTCTGGCTCGACGGTAAACAACTGGCGATCGCCGGCCCCCATACCGAACAGCAAACGCTCAAAGCCCGGCAGCAGGCTGCCATCGCCAATCTCGAAATCCACCGGATCCTGGCCAAAATTCGTATCGATCTCGGACCCATCTTCCAGGCTCAGGGAAAAATTCACGTAAACCCGCGTCCCCTCGCCAACCTCAACCTTATTCATGACGTACTTTCCACGTTGTCGTTCTGGCTGTCGTTCTGGTCAGGGTTGCGCCCCAGGAAACTGTCGAGGAGCATCAGGGCTGCGCCCACCGTAATCGCGGAATCCGCCACGTTGAACGTCGGGAAATACCAGCCCTTATAGTGAAGGGAGATGAAATCCACCACGTGGCCCAGCGCGACTCTATCCCACAGATTGCCGATTGCTCCACCCAGAATGAAGGCCAGTCCGAATGCCAGCAGTCGCTGTTTGCGCGGCAAAAGGTAGAGCCAGATCAGCAGCCCTATACTTATCGCGCTGGCGACAATACTGAAAAAATAGCGCTGCCAGCCGCCGGCGTTATCCAGGAAGCTGAAAGCCGCCCCCGTGTTGTAATGCAGGGTGAGGTTAAACCAGAAAAAAACCGGTACCGGGCGTCCATAATCCAGCGACTCGGTCGCCAGGAATTTGGTGTATTGATCGAGCAGCACCAACAGCAGCGCAATCCCGTACCAGGGCAGGGCAGCGACTACACTACGCAAAACGACGCAACTCCCCATCGCCCTCGATATTCCCGACACAGCGCTCGCATAAGCCGGGATGTGAGGCAATACTGCCCACCTCGGGCCGACGGTGCCAGCAACGTTCGCACTTCTCATCGCCAGATGCCTTCACCAGCAAACGTAAGTCAGCGAGATCCGTGCCGGCCGCGTCCGCCGGGGCGTCAGCCAGGGGCGCGAGCGTTGCAGCGGACGTAATGAGCACAAAGCGCAGCTCCTCACCCAGGGCTGCGAGCAGTTCGAGCAACTCGTCGCTGCAGTAAAGTGTAACGTCCGCATCGAGCGAACCGCGCAGCTCGCCCGCGGCGCGCCTGGTCTCCATCTCCCGATTAACGGCGGCACGCACCGCGATCAACTCACGCCAGTATCCCGGCCCCATCGCCTCGTCGTCCGATTGCGCCTGCAAGCCGTCGAACCATTCTGACAACATCACAGAAAATGCGCGCTCTCCGGGAAGATTTTCCCAGATCTCTTCCGCCGTGAAGCTGAGAACCGGCGCTATCCAGCGCACCAGCGCCTCTGCCACCAGATACATTGCCGATTGCGCAGAGCGTCGCGCAAGACTGTCGCGCTGGGTCGTATACTGTCGATCCTTGATGATATCCAGGTAGAAGCCGCCGAGGTCATTCGCACAAAAATGATGCAACTTCTGGTAGATCAGGTGAAACTGGTAACCCCGGTAATGCTCCAACAGCTCACTTTGCAATTCTGCCGCCCGGCCAACCACCCAGCGATCCAGCGGGAGCATACCGGCCACCTCCACGCCATGCGCCCCGGGCTCGAAACCATTCAGGTTCGACAGCAAAAACCGGGCAGTGTTGCGGATACGTCGATAAGCATCTGCGGTGCGCTTGAAAATTTCTTCACTGACAGCCAGTTCACCACGGTAGTCAGTAGCCGCCACCCATAGACGCAGCACATCTGCACCCAGGTCGTTCATAACGGCCTTGGGAGCGACGATGTTGCCGAGAGACTTGGACATCTTCCGGCCGTCGCTATCCACGGTAAAGCCGTGGGTCAACACGCTGCGATAGGGCGCGACTCCGTCAATAGCCACGCTGGTGAGCAAGGACGACTGGAACCAGCCGCGGTGCTGATCAGACCCTTCGAGGTAGATATCGGCCGGCACCGCGAGTTCTTCCCGCCTGCGCAAAACGCAGGCATGCGTGACACCGGAGTCGAACCAGACATCCAGCGTATCACTGACTTTATCGTAGTTCGCCGCATCGTCGCCGAGCAGTTCGGCCGGGTCGAGATCAAACCAGGCGTCGATACCCGCCGCTTCCATGCGCGTTGCGACCGCTTCAATCAGCTCGTGGGTGCGCGGATGCAGTTCCCCCGTCTCCCGGTGCACAAACAATGCGATCGGCACCCCCCAGGCTCGCTGCCGGGAGATACACCAGTCGGGACGACTACTCAACATACCGTCAATACGCGCCTTGCCCCACTCGGGGAGCCAACGCACACCCTCAACCGCCTCCAGCGCGTGCTCAAGCAACCCGTTCTGATGCATGCTGATGAACCACTGGGGCGTTGCCCTGAAAATAATGGGCGTCTTGTGCCGCCAGCAATGCGGATAGGAGTGCTGATAGTCCTCCTCGTGCAGTAGCGCACCGCGCTCGCGCAAGAGGTCGAGAATCGACCCATTGGCTTTAAAAACATGCTGCCCGGCGAAGTGTTCTGTGTCCGGGAGAAAAACGCCGTTACCTCCCACCGGGTTAGTGACTGCCAGTGCATAACGCTCACCAACCACAAAATCGTCCTGGCCGTGCGCGGGGGCCGTGTGTACCGCTCCCGTGCCCGCCTCGGTCGTGACATGCTCACCCAGCACCACCGGTACCTGGCGCGGCAGGAAGCAATGTTGCAGCATTTCACCTTCCAGTTCGCGTCCCTTGCAGCCTCCCAGGATATTGAATGACTCAATGCCATAGCGCTGTGCGCAGGCCTCGGCAAGATCGGCGGCGATCAGCAGCGCCCGGTCGTCACTCTGTAGCAGTACGTATTGCAACTCCGGATGCAGGCATACAGCCATGTTCGCCGGCAGTGTCCACGGCGTGGTTGTCCAGATGGCAACCGCGATTTCGCCGTCCCAGGCAGCACCGCAAGCGGCGGCAATGGCTCCGGAGTCGGCCGCGACAAAGGCCACATCGATTGCCGGGGAGGTCTTGTCACGGTATTCAACCTCAGCTTCCGCGAGCGCCGATGCGCAGTCCGTACACCAGTGTACCGGCTTGAACCCCTTGTGCAGGTGGCCGTTCTCAACCACCTGGCCCAGCGACCGCACGATATCTGCCTCAAAGCGGAAATCCATGGTGAGATAAGGATCCTGCCAGTCTCCGAGCACGCCCATGCGGACAAAGTCCTGTCGCTGCGCATCCACCTGCCGCGCTGCGTACTCACGGCACTTGCGACGAAACTCGCCCGGGGTGATTTTTACGCCCGGTTTGCCGACTTTCTTTTCCACGTTCAACTCAATAGGTAATCCGTGGCAATCCCAGCCCGGCACATAGGGCGCATCGAAGCCATCCAGCGTGCGCGACCGAACGATGATGTCCTTGAGTATCTTGTTGACCGCGTGGCCAATGTGCAGCTCGCCATTTGCATAGGGCGGCCCATCATGCAGGATGAACTTTGGACGGCCGCTGCAGTGCTCACGGATCAGGCGATAGAGGTCCCGCTCGGCCCACTGCTGCAGGCGCTGCGGCTCGCGCTGCGCGAGACTGGCTTTCATGGGAAAAGCCGTGCTTGGAAGATTCAGAGTGTCTTTGTAATCAGTCATAGAGCCGTCAACCAAGAGTTGCCCCCTGGAACCAGGCACGGGCATTATTCAGATCGCGCGCGATATTTGCGCGCAATTCGTCAATGGAAGCGAATTTTATCTCGTCGCGGAGCTTGTGACGGAAAGTTACGGAAATTCGCCGACCGTAGAGGTCCAGTTCGCGATCGAGCACATGTACCTCCAGGTTCGCTTCTATACTGTCATTAATGGTCGGCCTGACACCCACATTGGCGACAGCCGGAGCACTCTGTAACCCTGCTCCACTCACCTCAACGGCGTAGACTCCCGAGAGTGGAGCGCGCAAGCGGCGAAGATCCAGGTTCGCTGTAGCCGCGCCGATATCACGCCCCAGTTGCCGGCCCAGGATCACGCGTCCGGTGATGCTGTAGGGGCGTCCCAACAAGGCGCTGGCAGTGGCGAAATCCGCCTCCTCCAGCGCGCTGCGAATCCGGGTGCTGCTGACCCTCTCTCCACCCAACTCGACCGTGGGTGTTGAGACCGCTTCGTAGCCCTGCTTCTTGCCCTGCTGCTTGATGAATTCAATATCGCCCTGCCGACCCGCGCCAAAGCGAAAATCATCTCCCAGAACAACGTATCGTACGCCCAGGGCAGCGACGAAGATTTCGTCGATAAACCGCTGGGCCGACATACGACGCAGCGACTGGTTGAAGCGAATGCGCAACAGGCGCTCCACACCCAGCGCCTCGAGCGCGCGGAACTTCTCGGCGAAGCTCATGAGCCTCGCGGGCGCCTCGACTGGCGCGAAATACTCACGGGGCAATGGCTCGAACACGATAATCAGCGAAGGCAAGCCAAATTCACGCGCCTGCTCAAGCAGGTGCGCAATAACCGCCTGATGGCCGAGATGCACACCGTCAAAGGCGCCGATTGTTGCGACACAACCGTGATGTCTGGGGCGTAGATTGTGCAGCCCGCGAATCAGTTCCATGCGGCAATAAAGCCCCGACAAACCAAACCCGCGAGTATAACGAAGTTGAGACTGCTAGCCTATGGTAGCGGGCATCACGGGCGGCTGGCCCTTACCCGCGAGTCATCACCTCCGGGGGGATACCGGCGCACGCAGGTGTCGCGGGCGCGTGCCAGCCAGCGCATGCACCAGGACGTAGACACCGACGCCCGACAAACACACCAGGGTCATCTCCCACAGGCGCCTCTGCCAGGACCACTCAAGCCAGACATGGCTGTCGGGTGCGAATACCAGTAACGCGACACACATGACACCTGTTGCCAGCAGCAGGCGCAGGCCATGCAGCTTCCAGCCGGGCTGCAGTCGAAAAATACCCTGCCTGAGCAATCCACGCAGCAGCAACCCCGCATTCAGGAAAGCCGCCAGACTGGTCGCCAGCGCCAGGCCCACATGCCCGATATTCCACAACAACATCAGGGGAAAGACAAATGCCAGGTTCATCACCATATTGGCCGCCATGGCGATAATCCCGATTTTGACCGGCGTCCTGGTGTCCTGACGCGCGTAAAAACCGGGCGCGAGAATCTTCACCAGCATGAAGGCGATCAACCCGAGGCTGTAGGCCCTGAGGCTCAGGCTGGCCATCTCCACGTCCCCGGGCGTCAACGCCCCGTTCTGAAAAAGCGTGATCAGGATAGGTTCGGCGAGGATAATCAGCGCCGCTGCCGAGGGGACGCCTATAATCAGTACCGTGCGCAGGGCCCAGTCCAGCGTGATACTGAATTGTTCTTCCCGCGCCGCCGCGCGATGCGTGGAAAGACTGGGCAAAATCACCGTGGCAACGGCAATACCGAAAACCCCGAGGGGCAACTCGGCAAGTCGATCGGAATAGTAGAGCCAGGAGACACTCCCGGTGGGCAGGAAAGACGCCAACACTGTATCCAGCAGCAGGTTGATCTGGCTGACAGACACGCCGAAAAGTGCGGGAATCATCAGCTTCAATATACGCTTCACACCCTCGTCACGGCTGTCCCACCTGGGGCGTGGTACCAGATCCAGGCGATACAGCGAGGGCAACTGAAACAACAACTGGATGATTCCCGCGAACAAAACGCCCCAGGCCAGGGCAAACACAGGCTGCGCAAACCAGGCCGATGCCACCACCGCGGCAAAGATCAGCGAGAGATTGAGAAATATGGGCGTCAAGGCGGGTACGGCGAACCGACCATAGCTGTTCAGAATGGCACCGCAGAAGCCGGTCATTGAAATCAGCATCAGGTAGGGGAAGGTAATGCGGATCAACTCTGCGGTGAGTTGGAACTTGGCCGGCTGATCGACGAAGCCGGGCGCAAAAACGGCTGCCACGAGGGGCGCCGCCATCACGGTGACCAGGGTGATCAGCAGGAGCGTGCCGCCCAGCATGCCGGCGACGCGGTCGACCAGTGCCTTGGTCGCGGCGAGGCTCCCCGCCTCCCGATAATCGGCCAGCACCGGCACAAACGCCTGGGCAAACGCGCCTTCGGCAAACAGCCTCCTGAGAAAATTGGGAATCTTGAAGGCGACGAAAAAGGCATCGGCGGCAGTGCCCGCCCCGAAGAAAGCGGCTATCGCGATATCGCGCACCAGACCGAGCACCCGGGAGAGCATGGTGAGCGCACCCACCAGCGCACTGGAGCGTAGCAGGCCAGGCGCAGGCGGACCGCTGCGCGTGACTTCGCCGTCGGTCATTGTCCGGGCCGGGCCGGGCCGCTCATACCCAGCGCTCTCTCAGCGATTGGGCATGCAATTGCAACCATTGCAGCGCTATCAGGGTATGCCCGTTGGGAATACGATCCGCCGCCAACAGGGCAAGCGCTTCCTCGCGTGTAACCGAGTGCACGAGAATATCCTCGCCTTCCTGTTCCAGGCCATGCACCTGGCCGGGCCTGGCCGAAATGAGCCGGCCGCAGTACAGCGTCACGCGCTCACTGCAGCCCCCGGCACTGGGGTATACGGTCGCTATGGGTACCAGTTCGGCCAGCTCGCAGGCGGCCTCTTCCATGGCCTCGCGGTGCGCGACGTCTTCATCGCTTTCGCCCGCATCCACGACACCCGCAATCAGTTCGAGCATCCACGGGCTGTTGTCGCCGCGCAGCGCGCCGGGACGGAACTGCTCCACCATGACCAGCGTGTCGGTCGCGGGGTCGTAGGGCAGAACACCCACCGCGTCGCCACGCTCGAATACCTCGCGCGACACCGGCTCGCTCCAGCCACCATTGAACAGGCGATGCTGCAAGGTCAGTTTGCGCACCGCGAAATGTCCGGACCACACGATCCTGTCGTCCAGCAGGCGCACATCCCCGGCACCGAAGGTGAGTTCGGGAGGCATCAGAAGCGGCTCGCCGTGTACCAGTTAACGTCCCGCGCATGCCGGTCTACCTGCTCCACCACGTCCAGGATCAGGGCAAACAGCGCCATGCGCACCAGCATGCCGTTGTCAGTCTGGCGAAAAATCGCCAGGTTCGGGTTATCGTTCAGGTCTTCGTCCAACTCCCGGGCGTTCGCTCGTGAATCGCGCGGCATGGGGTGCATGATCACGGTATTGGGCTCACAGTGATGTGTATAGATACTCTGGTTCAACCGGAAGCGGCCCCGGTACAGATCAGCCTCCTCCGGGGTGGTAAATCGCTCTTCCTGGAGGCGCGTTGAATACACGATGTCAACGTGCGCAATACTCTCTTCAAGTTGCTCCGACTCCACCACCCGATGCCCGCCTGTACGCAGCCGCTCGACAATCTCCGGCGGCATACGCAACGCCTCTGGCGACACCAGGACAATGTGTACGCCTGAAAACAGACCGAGCAGCTTGCACAGCGAATGCACCGTACGCCCGAAACGTAAATCGCCCACCATCGCAATGCGCAACTGGTCGAGCGACCTGCCACGGGCAGCAATTTCGCTGCGAATCGTGAAGAGATCCAGCAGCGCCTGGCTGGGATGCTCATTGGTGCCGTCGCCGCCGTTGATCACCGGGACGCGACTGGCCGCGGCAAATTCGGCCACCGAACCCTCGGCGGGGTGCCGCATGGCAATCACGTCTGAATAGCCGCTGAGCACACGTGCCGTATCGTACAGCGACTCGCCCTTGGCGATGGCAGAATTCTCAAACCCGGTGGTTTCCCTGACTTCTCCGCCGAGAAGATTAAAGGCGCTGCCGAAACTTACCCGGGTACGGGTACTTGGCTCAAAAAACATGGACCCGAGAATGGCGCCGTCGAGCACCCGGGTTACGCGTCGCCGGTGGGCGTAAGGCGCCATACGATCGGCAACATCGAACAACCGCTCCACATCGCTTCGCTCAAACTGCTGGACTGACAGGATATGGCTACCGGCAAACTGCACGCTGTATCGCTCCCGTAAAGTAACAGGCTGGGCTTTCTTCAGTGGGGCCCATTATAGGCATGCTCCCGGGGGCTGCCCATGTGCGTAATACCGATAAAAAACGCACGGCTCAGGCGAGCAGGGTATCCGCATAAAGCAGCAGGTCTTCGAGCACCCGGCGCTTCGCCTCACTCAAATCCGGGTCAGCCAGCAGCGTTTCAATCTGGCCGTGAAACGCCTCCAGGCAAATACTGGCTCCCGCGACGGGGTCGGTGAGCCGCTGGTAGCGAAATTCTTCCCACTGGGAGCGCTCCTGCGGCGAAAGGGTGTCCGGGTAATTACGCGCCCGGTAGCGAAACAGCATCTCGGGCAACCTCTGATCCTCGAAAACCCAGCTTTGCGTCGCCAGCTCTTCAGGCGTTGCCGCGCGGATGGCGTCCATGCTGCGCCGGTCCTGGTCAGAGAAAAAACCCCCGCTGTACAGGGCGATATCGGGATCTACCGCTTTATCAGGTCGCGGCCTTTGATATATTTCCGCGAGCTTGGCATTGAAGCCCTGTTTATCTGCATTCCGATATTCCCGCAACATCGCCAGGTGACCACGGCAGCGCTCGCCATCAATGCCCAGCCGCTGTGCGATCTCCGGGCTCGCCATGCGCGCTGGCAGCACAATCGGACAGCGATTGATGTGTACCGATTTGAGCCCCGGCCTGGCAGTACCTGGCGGCAAATCCTCCGTGCGCGTGTAGAGCAGTTCGCGCAGATCGGCGCCAGGCAACGCCTGCAGCGGCTCCGGGCTTGCATCCAGGTCGTAGCAAATAATTTCGTTGCGATTTACCGGGTGCAGGGCCAGCGGCGCGACCAGGCCGATATTGTGGCGCTCCGCACCGAACATGCCCGACACATGCAAAACCGGCTTCATGTCCTCAATATCAAACTGCGCCAGTACAGAGCGTTTGTCGCGGTTGCCCAGCACGAAATCATACAGCTTTGGTTGACGCTCCCGCAGCAGACGGGCGAGCGCGATAGTTGCCTGAACGTCTGCCAGTGCATCGTGCGCACCCGCGTGGGCGATGCCGTTCGCCGCGGTCAGGTCCTCAAGGCGAAAACTCGCGAAACCGTCTTCCCGCAGCGGCCACTCAATGCCCTCGGGGCGCAATGCAAAAGCCGTGCGCAGCATATCGATAATATCCCAGCGGGAATTGCCGTTCTGCCATTCGCGCGCGTAGGGGTCAAAAAAGTTCCGATAGAGCGTGTGGCGCGTGACTTCGTCATCAAAGCGCAGCGAGTTGTAGCCCACCGCGCAGGTCCCCGGGTGTGCCAGCTCCGCGTGAATCCGACCGATAAACTGACTTTCCGGGAGACCTTTCTCCAACGCCAGTTGCGGCGTTATTCCCGTTACCAGGCAGGCGCCGGGTTGCGGCAGGACATCATCCGTGGGACGGCAGTACACGACCAGCGGCTCACCGATGACATTGAATTCGGTGTCGGTTCGCACGCCCGCAAACTGCACGGGCCGATCGCGCGCCGGGTCGGCACCGGAAGTTTCATAATCATGCCAGTAGAACGTGAGTCCGCGATCGCTAGACAAGGTCCAGGGCCTGTTCTTCGATCTTCGCGCGCCAGATTTTTGGCCCGGTCTCGTGCACGGAACTGCCGCGGGTATCCACCGCCACGGTGACCGGCATATCGCGGACTTCAAACTCGTAGATGGCCTCCATACCCAGTTCCTCGAAGGCCACTACCCTCGCGGAGGTGATCGCCCTGGATACCAGGTAGGCCGCGCCACCCACAGCCATCAGGTAAACGGCCTTGTGCTTGCGAATCGCCTCGACGCCTACCGGGCCGCGCTCCGCTTTGCCGATCATGCCCAACAGGCCGGTATGCTCGAGAATAAAATCGGTAAACTTGTCCATACGCGTGGCGGTGGTTGGCCCTGCAGGTCCCATCACCTCGTCGCGCACCGGGTCCACCGGCCCCACGTAGTAGATAAAGCGGCCTTTGAGATCGACCCCGGCGGGCAAGCCCTCGCCACTGGCGATAAGCTCCTGCATTTTTTTGTGGGCGGCATCGCGCCCGGTGAGCATTTTCCCCGACAAGAGCAGCGTATCGCCAGGCTGCCACTCGGCCGCGTCTTCCGCTGTCACCGCATCCAGGTCCACGCGGCGCACATCGTCGCCCACCTCCCAGGTGATATCCGGCCATTCCTCGAGCTTTGGCGGGGTCTGTCGCGCGGGTCCCGAGCCATCGAGCACGAAGTGCGCGTGCCGGGTTGCGGCGCAGTTCGGAATCATGGCTACCGGCAGGGATGCCGCGTGAGTCGGATAATCGAGGATTTTTACGTCCAGCACCGTGGTCAGGCCGCCCAGACCCTGGGCACCAATTCCCAGCCGGTTGACGGCGTCCATAATTTCAAGACGCAACTCCTCCACGCGATTGCCCGGCCCGCGCTCGCGCAGTTCGTGTATATCAATCGGGTCCATCAGGGACTCCTTGGCCAGGACGGCGGCCTTCTCCGCCGTACCACCAATACCGATTCCGAGCATACCCGGTGGACACCAGCCCGCACCCATCGTCGGCACGGTCTTTACAACCCAGTCAACGATGCTGTCGGACGGGTTCAGCATCGCCAGCTTCGACTTGTTTTCAGAGCCGCCGCCCTTTGCGGCAACCTGCACATCCACGGTATCACCGGGCACGACCTCCATGTGAATCACGGCGGGCGTGTTGTCGCGGGTATTCCTGCGTGCACCGGCCGGATCCTCGAGAATGGAAGCCCTGAGCACGTTGTCGGGATGGGTATAGGCGCGCCTTACACCCTCGTTGACCATCTCTGCGACCGAGAGCGCGGCATCCCACTGCACATCCATGCCGATTTTGAGAAACACTGTCACGATACCAGTATCCTGGCAGATCGGGCGATGCCCCTGCGCGCACATGCGCGAGTTGATCAATATCTGCGCCATCGCGTCCCGCGCCGCGGGGTTCTGTTCGCGCTCGTAGGCGGCATGCACTGCACGCACAAAATCCAGCGGGTGATAATAGGAGATGAACTGCAGGGCATCGGCGACGCTCTCGATGAGGTCGTCCTGATGAATGACTGTCATAGCGAATTCCTTGAGCAATGTTCACGCGAGAATGTTCACGCGAGAATGAACTGTTTACATACCACGCCGCTGCCCATGCGCAGCGCGGTGCACCGGGATGAATCAGGGCGCCGCCTGCAGCGCGCGCACCGCGCCCTGCAACTCTGTCAGGCTGGCGTTAATCTGGCCGCGAAATGCATTGATAGAGCGAACCCACTCTTCATTGTCCTCAACGCGTTTCGCCAGCTTCGCCAGCTCCAGGTCGATACGATTCAGCGTATCCGCCACCCGCTCGACCTCGGCCTGGTTCGTTTTGGCGCTGGACATAAGACGCGACAGGTCACCTGCGACGCCCCGCAGCCTGGCCAGGTCTGCCGAGGCACTCTCGAGCTGGGTTTTCACGCCACCCATTTCTGCCTGTAAGGTATCGATATTCTTTGCGTACTTCCCGCTACCGGCCTCCAGCTTCTCGAGGCGCTCTTTGGAAGCCTTCCAGACATTATCCCACAGCTTGCGAACCTCGCTATCGAGCTCACGAATCTTTGCGGCCTGGACGGTGGCATTCTGCGTCATTCCCTCGTCGGTGTCGGACAACCGCGCCTCGAGGTCGCCAAGACGCCCGGCGTAGTCCGCCATCTGCGCATCGGCCGCTTGCAGTTGCTGCTGGAGCTGCCACGCCCACGCACAGGCGACGGCGGCCACTACCAGCGCCACGGCCGTCACTATTCGCCCAATCGCCGCGCCAGCGCTGCCCGAAGCGGGGGCTGCGGCGCCGTGCCTGCGCTCGGGCTGCGTTCTGCCGCGGCGCTGGCCTTGTGGGGCCGCATCGCGGGTCGGCACGATTGAAGGGATGGGGTCCAGGTCGTCGTCAGACATACAAACCGTCGGTAGTCAGTGTTCTTGCAGATTATACAGATCGGTGCGCGGGCCGAAATCAAAAAAGCCGGGGAAACCCCGGCTTTCGACTGTGCAACGTACTCACAAAAAGGCGAGCAATGCCCAGATCACTGCAGTGAGCGCGATGCTGCAATGAATCACGCCTTTCACACTCGCCATCGGGCCCATCTTGCCGAACAGCGCGTTCGCTTCCAGCGCCAGGATCAGTACCAGGCTGGCCCAGAACCCGACCCCGCCCGGATCGGCGATGTACAGGTGCACGGAGCCAAGCATGCCAAACAGCATGGGACCGGAAAGCAACGTGTTGGTGCGCGAAGCGAGCCCCGCCTTGGCGGCGCTGGTGGCAGAGTCACCCTCTTTCATACCCAGCACGACCTGCTGGTTCGGCCAGATGATCAACCACACGTTCAGGAACATCAGTGTACCGGCTATGGCACCCAGCCAGATAATGGGCGCGCCCGCGAAGTTGGTAGAGGCACCTACCAGGTGAAGCAGTACCAGACCGGTCAGGAAGGTAAACATGGCGCCCCAACGGAACCACCACAACGCCCTCGGAGCGAGCTTCTTCATGGCATCGGCTTTCGCCTCGGCCTCTGCCTCCTTGAAATACTCGGTTTGCACAAAATTGAAGTAATAGAGCATGCCTATCCAGACAATCCCGAACAGTACGTGCGCCCACCTGAAGATAAACTCGAGGATCATTGCTCCCTCCTTGTTGTTGTTAAGACCCCCCGTAGTGTACACCCTCTTCCACAACTGGGCCATGTACACGACGCGCAAACAAAAAAGCCCCGGCTCTCGCCGGGGCTTTCGTTGGCAATGCGGGCCGCTTACATCATGCCGCCCATACCGCCCATACCACCCATGTCGGGCATGCCACCACCGGCGCCACCGGCGGCTTTGTCTTCCGGCGCGTCCGCGACCATCACCTCGGTCGTGATCATCAGCGCAGCGACAGAACCCGCCGCCTGCAATGCAGCACGGGTGACTTTCGCGGGGTCCAGAATACCCATCTCAAGCATGTCACCGTACTCACCGGTAGACGCATTGTAACCGTAGTTACCTTTACCCTGGCGCACCTTGTCCAGCACAACAGAGGCTTCGTCACCCGCGTTGGAGACAATCTGGCGCAGCGGAAACTCCATGGCACGCAGCGCCGCCGCGATACCGTGGTTCTGGTCTTCGTTGTCGCCTTTCAGATTGGCGATAGCGGCCACGGCACGCACCAGGGCGACACCACCACCGGCGACCACGCCTTCTTCAACAGCCGCACGGGTTGCATGCAATGCATCCTCAACGCGCGCTTTCTTCTCCTTCATCTCGATCTCGGTAGCGGCACCCACCTTGATCACTGCCACACCACCCGCCAGCTTGGCAACGCGCTCCTGCAGCTTCTCGCGATCGTAATCGGAAGAGGTGTTTTCGATCTGGACGCGGATTTCATTCACGCGTGATTTGATGGCCTCGGCATCGCCAGCACCATCAATGATCGTGCTGTTGTCCTTGTCCATGGTCACGCGCTTGGCGCTGCCCAGGTGCTCGAGGCCGGCAGATTCCAGATCGAGACCGACTTCCTCGGAAATTACCGTGCCGCCAGTCAGGGTGGCGATGTCCTGCAGCATGGCCTTGCGACGATCACCAAAGCCGGGCGCTTTACAGGCCGCGACTTTAACGATGCCGCGCATGTTGTTCACAACCAGCGTAGCCAGTGCTTCGCCTTCCACATCTTCCGCGACAATCACGAGCGGGCGCGATGCCTTCGCGACCTGCTCAAGCAGCGGCAACAGCTCACGGATGTTGGAAATCTTCTTGTCCACCAGCAGGATGTAGGGGTCATCCTGTTCGGCGCTCATGTTGTCCTGGTTGTTGATGAAATAGGGGGAAAGGTAACCGCGATCAAACTGCATACCTTCCACTACATCCAGCTCGTTTTCGAGACCGGAGCCTTCCTCAACAGTGATAACGCCTTCCTTGCCAACTTTCCCCATGGCATCGGCGATAATGTCACCGACCTGGGAGTCAGAATTGGCGGAAATGGTGCCTACCTGGGCAATCGCCTTGCTGTCCTCACAGGGAATGGACATTTTCTCGATTTCGGCGACCGCTGCGATGATGGCTTTGTCAATGCCGCGCTTGAGATCCATCGGGTTCATGCCCGCGGCGACGGACTTCAGACCTTCATTCAGAATGGACTGGGCCAGCACCGTAGCGGTCGTGGTGCCATCACCCGCGGTATCGGATGCCTGGGACGCCACTTCCTTGACCATCTGTGCGCCCATGTTCTCGAACTTGTTCTCCAGCTCGATTTCCTTGGCCACCGACACACCATCTTTGGTGACGGTCGGCGCACCGAAGGATTTGTCCAGAATGACGTTGCGACCCTTGGGACCCAGGGTCGCCTTCACCGCATCCGCCAGGACGTTTACGCCCTTCAGCATCAGCGAGCGGGCATCATCACCAAAATATACATCTTTAGCTGCCATGATATTGATCCTTTATTTACATTTACTGTGCACAATTGTTACGGGCGCGCCGCTCACTCTACGACGGCGTAGATTTCACTTTCACCCATGATGATCAGTTCTTCGCCATCAATCTCGATGGTGTTGCTACCGGCGTACTGGCCGAATACGACCTTGTCTCCTACCTTGACAGCGACAGGCCGCGTTTCGCCGTTGTCCAGGGCCTTGCCATCACCTACAGCGACTACTTCGCCCTGATTGGGCTTTTCCTTGGCCGAGCCGGGCAGGACGATGCCCCCTGCAGTGGTTTCTTCCTCTTCTTTGCGACGAATGACCACACGGTCATACAGCGGACGGATTTTCATCTGTGTCTATCTCCAAACTGACGATGTTATCGGAACCCCTCCCGGGGACTCAGCTAGGACTATTGGGGCGGGGCAAGGGAATTCAAGGGGCTTTTAGCACTCTTTTTGCCAGAGTGCTAAAAAGAGCGCCAAGCGGAGTGCTGACAGGCGGGCTCAAACACCCCGGACCGGGGGCGGAATCGCGCCGGGGCACTCGCCCTCGAAAAAATATTTCCCTTGAATAACAACCTGTTGGATCGATTATTCGTCGTCCACGCGACGGTAGTGACCCTCGATGGTCCGGTGCGCGGAAGAATCCGCCTCCGGCGTGTAGCGCTCAGGTGGTGGGCCGTACAGGGCGCGTGCAATGCGCCGCCGAAGCGGCCCCACCAACACCACCAGCGCGGCAAAATCCGTTATCAGGCCCGGCACCATCAGCAGCAACCCGGCCAGCCCCAGCGCCATATCATCGAGCAGTAACTGCGCACCCGCACTCCCGGTGCGCTGACTCTCCCGGAGGTGTTCGAATATCTCCCTGCCCTGCCGCTGCAGCAACGCAATCCCCAGCAACAGGGTGGCCAGCACATACCCCAGCGCAGTCAGAGCGCTGGTTTCGATGCCCAACTGAATCAGTGTGAAGAGTTCCAGCCAGGGAACCAGAAAAACAATGAAGCGCATGAACAATCTCCCGTAACTCCAGTATGCGGGCTGCGCGAGCTATTTCAAGCGAGCGCCCCGGGTGCCGTATCATACGGGGCTGTTCACCCGACCGGACAGGCACCCGACAGGAGCACCGGCATGGCGCCATTCGAACCCTCCGCAGACCAGCGTATCTGGCAGGTTGTCGCCGGCATTCCCGAGGGCAGGGTCACGACCTACTCAGAGGTCGCGCGGCAGGCGGGCGTACCGGGCGCCGCGCGCCGCGTGGGAGCCGTGCTGCGTGCGCTGCCCGGCCACTCACGCCTGCCCTGGCACCGGGTGGTCAATGCGCAGGGCAAACTCTCCCTTGCGCCCGACACGCCCTCCGGCAGGCGCCAGCGGCACCGCCTGGAGGCGGAGGGCGTGGTGTTCAGCGCCTCGGGTAGCATAAGCTTTGAGCATTTCTTCTGGCCGCAACCCGGAGACTGATACCGCACCCGCGGAACAGTGCGCGCCTGGCAACGCCCCGGCTAGAGTTGGCGCTTGCGCCAACGGTGAATCCTGGCCGCATCCGTGGGCACATGCCCGAGGAAGCAGAAACCACTGTGGGTAAGGATATCCCTGTCGCCCCTGATCGCCTCGTACTGGTCAAGATACCGTTCAAGCTGCGGTTCGCGCTCCGCGCTGCTGATGTTGGTGGTCGTGCCGCCATGAACCTGGTGAAAACACCCCTCGCCAATCAGCTGTACGGGGGTCGTTTCAGGGTGATCGACCGCACGCTTGAAAATATCCGTATTAATGAAACCGCCACCCGGGAGATCGAAGCGCTCGTCCGCGCCGCCCAGCGACTGAAACAAGGTGCGCGGCATAAAAAAGCAGTTCGATTCAAACAATCGGTTCATCCAGTTGATATTTTCTCCGCCCGTTTTCAGCGGTGAGCCGATCTCAAACAGGCGGTATCCATCCTCCGGCCAGTGGATATCCTGCAACAGTCGGTCCTCGACCGCCTGGTTATAACCCTCCCCTATCGAGACATTCTGCGCATCGGGACCCAACCAGAAGTAGCGGGTGGCCACCACGGGGTTATCGAAAGCGGCAAATGCCGCCAGCGCCAGGCGAAACACCCCGGGAGTGAGAATATGGGCGCCGTCGATCATCACACAGACGATTTCCCCGCGGGCTCTCGCCAACGCGGTATTGATCGCGCGGGCGGGAGAGGGCGATGGGTCCGGCATCTCGATGAATGTCACCGGAACATCTACAGAGCGCCAGCTCGCGGGATCGAGCGGCACGGGCGAACCGTTGTCGACCAGGAGCACCTCGTACTCCAGCTCGCGCGCGCCATCCTGGTAGTCGCGAGCGAGGCCGGTTAGCGTGCGCGGTATCTCGCGAGCCATGTCGTAACAAACAAGCAACACTGATAATTTCATATTCAAGCCTGCCGCGGGGCCGCAACCTGTTTCACCGGAGGCACCTCAACCCTGGGAGCCGACGCTGTTTGCCGACGCATCGACCGCCTCCTGTTGCGGTTTGAGTCTGCCTGTCGCCCGGGCCCGGCGACGATCACGCGCGGTAATGTTGGCTGACGGCGTTGGCAGGTGACCCATGTGGTACACCGGCACCCTGGCCACCAGTTGATCGTGGCCGCGAATCGCGCGGTAATTCCGACGGTAGCTTTCCAGGGTGGCCTGCCGGGTTGCGCCCTCGGAGTTAGTGGTGATTCCGCCGTGCAACTGGTGGAAGCTGCCCTCGCCGATAATCTGCACCAGGGTGGCGCCCGGCGCCTCGGCGGCACGCTTGAAAATATCCATATTGACGAAGCCTCCGCCGGGCAGATCGAAGCCTTCATCGGCGCCGCCCAGCGTCCTGAACAGCGCGCGCTTCAGGAACAGGCAGTTGGTCTCACCGATGCGATTCAGCCAGTTGGCAAGACGCGCGCCCTGCCGCAATGGCGTGCCTATTTCGAACAGTCGGTAGCCGTCGCCGGGCCAGCCGATCCGCCTCAGGAGACCGTCCTCCGCGTGTTTGCTATAGCCATCGGGCACGGAGACAGGCTGCTCCTCGGGCCCGAGATAAAAATAGCGGATCGCCACGACGGCGTCTGTGAACGCCTCATGGGCAGCCAGCGCCATACGAAAAACGCCTGGCGTCAACATATGCGCTGCGTCGCACATGAAGCAGACCAGCTCGCCGCGCGCTTCGGCCAGGCCGCGGTTGATCGCGGGCGAGGGCGAAGACGTCGCGTTCGCCATGGAAATCAGCCTCACGGGTACATCAATATCCGCCCAACTGGCCGGGTCGGGCGGCTCTGGCGAGCCGTTATCGACCAGCAGTACCTCATACTCCAGGTCTTGCGCCCCGTGCTGGTAGGATCGCGCAAGCGATTGCAGCGTGCGGGGAATTTCCCGCGCCATGTCATGGCAGATAAGAATTACTGAAAGTCGCATGGCAGACTGCCCCCTGATGGCTTTCGCAGCTTTCCGACCCGACTGCGCCGCATTCACCAGCGTCGTATGATAGTTAAAAAAGCATGGGGGAGGATAGCCACGGCGCATTAAAGCGCAAGCGGCAGGCCAGACCTCGGCCGCCACGACCCACTCCGGAGATCGACCTTTAAAACACGATCACATACACTGCCGCTCACGCTCAGAATCCGGGCCGTTTGGTATGCAGGTGAAAGACATTTCCGGCACAGTCCTCGAGGCGCGGGATCTCGCGGCAGACCGGGCGAGAATGACCACGCGAATCGAGACATTCAGAGACAGATTGCCCGGCGAACAGGCTCCTCTGCTGGTCCCCGCTGACACGAGCCACACAGGTTCCCCGGGCCTGATTCCCGAGGTGCCCGCCGCGAATCTCGACCTGCCCACCCTGCGCACCGCCATCCTCGAGCACGGCTCGCTTATTGTGCGCGGGCTATTCCGAGAAACCGCACTGAACGGGTTTATACCTGCCATCGACGCAGTGCTGGATGCCTG
>CAZFJQ010000027.1:0-41123 GCA_964519755.1 uncultured Halioglobus sp. | reverse complement strand
CTACAGGTGCTTTTGCGCGACCTCGCGAAAGGCCTCGGCGAAGATTCCCAGCCCCTCGTGCAGGATGTCATCTTCAATGGTGAGCGCGACAAACAGTTTGTTGACGAAGCCATCCGCCCCGCAGGTTTCGGATACCAGCATGCGCTCGAAGGCTGCCGCCGAGACTTCATCGGCGAAACCGTCTATCGGTGTTTCGATACCGACCACCAGGCCACGACCTTTCACGCGGCAGTTCAGGCCGGGAAACTCGTCTTTCAGGGCCTGGAGGGCATCCAGCAGGATTTTGGACTTGCGGTACACTTCCTGCGTGAGTGTGTCATCAGACCAGTACTCGTCGATCAACTCCTTGGCCGCCAGAAACGCCAGCGAGTTGCCGCGGAAGGTGCCGGTGTGCTCGCCGGGCGACCAAACGTCCACCTCCGGGTTGATGAGCAGCAGTGCCATGGGGTTGCCACCGCCGATAGACTTGGACAGGCAGATCAGGTCGGGCTTGATACCCGCCTCCTCGAAACTGAAAAATTTACCGGTACGGCCGTTGCCTACCTGTATGTCATCAATGATCAGCAGGATGTCGTGTTCGCGGCATAGCTTCTCGATGCCTTGCAGCCACTCGGTGGAGGCCACATTGATACCGCCCTCTCCCTGTACGGTTTCCAGGATCACCGCGGCGGGGTGTTCCAGCCCCGACCCTTTAGATTCAAGGTAGCGCCTGAATACGTACAGGCTGTCGATGTCGCCGAGGAAGCCATCAAAGGGCATGAAATTGACCGATCCACGTGACCCGTAGGATTCGTCCCGGTAGGCTTCGTTGCCGGTCGCTGCCAGCGCGCCCATGGTGTGACCATGGTAGCCGTTGGTGAAGGCAATAATGGTATTGCGGCCGGTCGCCTGGCGCGCCAGCTTCATGGCCGCCTCGGTGCAGTTGGTGCCGGTGGGGCCCGTGAACTGCACTTTGTAGTGCATCTTGCGCGGTTTGAGAATTTTCTCGACAAAGGTTTCGAGGAACTCCTTCTTTGCCACGGTGGCCTTGTCCAGGCCGTGGGCGATGCGGCGATCCTTCAGGTACTGGATTTGCGCCTCTACCGCCCGCTCCGGGTTGTGGCCGTAGTTCAGCGTGCCGGCGCCGGCGAAGAAGTCGATATAGCGTTTGCCGTCTTCATCGAACAGCTCTGAGCCGGTGGCCTTGTCAAACACGGTCGGGAACGAGCGGATATAGCCCCTGACCTCGGATTCGTACTCGTCAAATATTTCCACGGTGCCGTTTTCCTTGCAGTAAGTTGCCGAAAAGCCGAATTATAGCGCGTCTGGAGCGCGAAGTTTTCTCAGGCGATTAATTGCTCATAAAGTATTTTCAGTGCCGCGTCTGCCACGGCACTGGGAACGCCGATGTGAAAGCACATCTGCGAGGGGCTCTGGTCGATCATCTTGATCGGGATGTGCTGCCTGGAAAGTGCGCTCAATGCCTCCACGATCGGGTAGGAGTTGCCTCTCAGGCCCATGCCGACAGGGGTGAGGATCGACAGGTTGTAGACGACGTCCATCGAATCCGGCTTGAGCTCGGCCTCAATGCGCCGGCGCAGGTCATTGATGGTGCCGGTAAGGTCGTTCTGGTCGACCACCACGGAAATGTCGTCTTTGTCGGTCGGGTAATGATATGACTGGATATTGAAATCCTGAAAGATCGTGAGCAATTTGGCGGTGAAGCCTATTTCCTCGCCCAGCTGGTACTTCTCGATATTGATGTAGGCCACGTAATTCAGTTGCGCGATACCCACGACACCTTCTTCGGGGACACGCTCGGAAAGAATAACCGTACCCGGGTCACTCGGCCTGTTGGTGTTGCCGATGTGAATCGGAATCTTCCGCTCCCAACAGGGTTTCATCGCGTTGAGATGAAACACGTTGAAGCCCTTGGATGACAGCAGCCTGATTTCCTTGAAGGTGAGGCGGGGTATGGTACGTGCGTTTTCGATCACTCGCGGGTCAACTTCGAATACACCGCTCACGTCCGTCCAGTTTTCATAGCAGTCCGCGTCGACGGCGTTCGCAATCACGCCGCCCGTAAGGTCTGAACCGCCACGGGAGAAGACGGCGACTTCGCCGCTCTCGGTAACACCGTAGTACCCGGGAACCACGCTGACCATATCGCCCTCGGTGAGACTGAGGGTATTGCTGAAGGCCGCTTCCGTAACCTCGGTATCCAGGTAACGGTTGGTCACCTGCAAGCCGATGTCTTCAGGCAGGCGAACGGCCGCCTGCATACCGCATTTCGCGAAGTAACGGGCAATGATGCGCGCGTTGTAGTGCTCACCCCGTGAGGCCAGGAAAGCGATTCTGCGCTGTCCGGACAGCTGGGTATTGAGGTCGGCTTCCAGGGAACTGAGCAACTCGTCGTCGACGACCTCCAGATCTTTGATGATACTTGCGAAACGTTCGGTTACCGTTTTCCTGCTTTCGGCCACGCTGACGGGGATACGCTGGTCGCGGAAGTGCTCGCCGCCTGTGGCGATATTGATCAGGTGGTCGGTCAGCTTTTCTTCGTCGGGACGCAGCCGGCCCGGCGCAGACACGACGACGATGCGACGGCGGGCATCTGCCGCGACGATTTTCCTGACTTTTTCGATCTGGGTTGCATTTGCGACAGAGCTGCCGCCGAACTTGCTCACTACAATGTCGGTTGTATTTCTGTCTGCCAGGTCAGTTTCATCCATAGTTTTCTCCGCGATGCCGGCTATCCCGGCACCTGTTTACAGTGCGCGTGCCCGACCACTCTGGCAGTCTCTTGAAATGTGTCAGCGAGGCGGCTGATGCGAGGCAAGGTGACCGGGGAAGCAGAGTTTACACGGAGTAGATGCGCTTTTTGAGTTCATTTTTAACATCGGAGCCGAGCCCCGGGTGGTTTGTCGACCGTCCCCACGAATCTTTTACTGCGAAACAAGCCGTCCTACCGGTTGCGCAGCTCGACCTTGAAGGGGGCCAGTGAGCAGGTGACGTTATTCTGCAGGCCGCTCACAAACCATTCGGTTTCCCCGACTTCAAAGTCTTTTGCGCGGCTGAATAACTCGCTGAACATTGCGCTGATCTGTTTCCGCGCCAGGTGTGCGCCCAGGCACAGGTGCGGGCCGCCGCCACCGAGGGCCGTTTGCCGCCTGGAATCGCGGCTTATGTCGAAAGTGTCCGGGTCGGTGAATTCCGCGGCATCGCGGTTCGCCGAGGGGTACCAGATAGACACACGCTCTCCCTCACGGATGTCGACGCCGTTGAGCACCGTATCGCGCTTGGCGGTGCGCGCGAAAAACAGCACGGGGCTGGTCCAGCGCAGTACTTCATCGGCCGTGGGCTCGTGTAGCGCCGGGTTGTCGATAAAACGTTGTAACTGCGCGGGATTGCGCAGAAAGGCCAGGAACCCTGAGGACAGCGCGTTGCGGGTGGTTTCGCTGCCGGCAATCACCAGCACGAGAAAAAACAGGGCCAGTTCCCAGTCGCTCAGGTGACTTTCGCCGCCGCTGTCATCCTCCCACTTCGCCCGGGTCAGCACGGTCCACACGTCGTCCGCCGGTTGCTTGCGCTTTTCTTCCGCCAGCTGAATGCCGTAGCTGAAAATCTCGGCCTCCAGTTGGTCACGCTCCTGCTGCGTAATGCCGAGGGAGGGCTCGCCGGCCAGCATCAACCGATTCACGCAATCAAACAGGTGCGTACGGGCAGATTCCGGAATGCCGACCAGGTCCGCAATCACATTCATGGGCAGTCGGTAGGCGAGGTCGTTCACGAACTCGCATTCACCACGTTCGAGCACATCGTCGACAATCTTTCGGCACCAGCCCTGTATCTGGCCCTCCATCTGGTTCACCATGGTCGGCAAGAAGAAGCCCTTGCTGATCAGTCCCCGCAGCCGGCGGTGGTCCGGCGGATCCATCGATACCAGGGTGTTGTTCCGTCGCTCCGGAGGGAAGGGCTGTATGGATGGGCCGTCCGTGGCGCTGAAGGTCTGCGTGTCGCGGCTGACCTGGCGCACATCGGCAAAGCGACTCACGACCCAGAAGGGCTCGTCGATCTGATTCTGCATGACACCGGATGGGGCCGGGTGGTGAAATACAGGCGCGTGCTCGCGCAGGGACGCGAACAGTGGGTGCGGAAAACCCTGGCGGTACAGGTCGCGGTTGGACAGGTCAATGGTGGATAAATTGAATGCTTCTGCTGCGAGCGTCGTCTCGGTCATTGATTCGGGTTCTCTTGTTATTGGGGCTGGGGTTTCTCCGCGCAGGCGCTGCATAGCCGGTACGGCTTAGCACTAGACCCGCAGGGCCATCGAATCCCGTGCTTCCCTGGCCAGTGACTCACGAAAATCCGGGTGCGCAATGGCTATCAGGTCCCGGGCGCGCTGTCCGGGAACGACCGCGCAGTTCGGCGATACCGTATTGCGTGACGACATAGTCTACCGCAGCGCGGGGGGTGACTACACCAGCACCGCGTTCGAGAGCTGGAACCAAACGCGAGCGGCTAGTAGCGCACGCCGGCGGGTGGCGTGAAACTGTCCAGAACCGACAGGTAGTTTTCGCGTTCGTAGGCGGCGGGGTCAGCCGCGTTGCGGTAACTCAGGCTGCCCTGTAGCTGTTGTACTGAGGCGTACTCGTGTTCCTCCATCCAGCGGCGCATGTCGGCCAGTGTACGGCTGATATGATCCGGGCCGTGTTGCAGCAGGACGCTGCACAACTGCACGACATTGGCGCCGGACAGCAGCGCCTTGATGGCCTCCGAGCTGTTGTGGAAGCCGCCGGTTACCGCGATGTCGATATCCAGCGCGCCGCGCAGTATTGCCGCCCAGCGAATACGCAACAGTGATTCGTAACTGCTCGAAAGTTGTAGCTGGGGTTCTACCTGGAGAGTCTCCAGGTTGATGTCGCTCTGGTAGAAGCGGTTGAAGATGACCACCGCCGAGGCGCCCGCCTGTTGCATTTGATTGACCAGGTGCACGGGTGAGGAGAACTGTGGTGAGAGTTTCACAGAGACAGGTATGTTCACAGCGTCCTGCAGCTGGATGAGTATATCCAGGTAGCGCCTCTCCACGCTGGTGGCGTCTTCATGCAGCCCGGTGGCGAGGAAATAGATATTCAGTTCCAGTGCGTCAGCACCAGCCCGTTCCAGCTCTCTGCCGAAATCGGTCCAGCCTTCTTCACTGACCCCGTTGAGGCTGGCGATGACCGGGATAGCCAAATGCGATTTCAGTGTTTGCAGGTGTTGCAGATAGCTATCCAGGCTGCCCTGGTAATGCGCTTGCCGCGGCAGGAAATCGGCGGCTTCAGCGTGGCCCAGCGCGGCGTTGTGCACGAAGCGCTCGTACTGGTGTTCTTCCGCGAGGATTTCTTCCTCGAACAGTGAGTACATGACGAGCGCGCCCGCTCCGGCGTCTTCCAGGTGTCGTGCGCTGTCCAGGCTGCGACTCAACGGAGAGGCGGAGGGCACCAGGGGATTTTTTAAGGTCAGCCCGAGGTAAGTCGTCTGTAGATCAACCATCTTCCGTCCTCCCTGGGTCCTGCCCGGGTGCATCCGTGGAGTAGTCCAGCGCGGCCAGCTGCTGATAGCGGTGGTAGCGCTCCGCCACTTCCCGTTCGGCTTCCTTGAGCAGCGCCTCCGCCCGCTCCGGTTGTGACTGCCAGAGCATGCTGAAGCGCGCCTCGGAGCGCACAAACTCGCGGTAGGGTAACGACGGGGGTTTGGAATCGAGCCGCAACGGGTTGTGGCCGAGCTCTGCACGGCGCGGATCAAACCGGAACAGGGGCCAGTGGCCGCTGTCCACGGCGGCCTGCTGTTGTTTATGGTTCATCGACAGGTCTACCCCGTGGGCAATGCAGGGTGAATAGGCAATGACCAGTGAAGTGCCAGGGTAGCTTTCAGCTTCCAGCAGGGCGTGCAGGGTTTGCGTGTCCTTGGCGCCGTAGGCGACATGCGCCACGTAGACATTGTCATAATCCATGGCGAGGCGGGCCAGGTCTTTTTTTCCCGTGTTTTTGCCGCCCGCCGAGAATTTGGCGACAGCGCCTCGGGGCGTCGCCTTGGATGTCTGGCCGCCGGTGTTGGAATACACTTCCGTGTCCAGCACCAGAATATTGACATTGCGGCCGGAAGCGAGCACATGATCGACACCGCCGGATCCGATGTCATAGGCCCAACCATCGCCGCCGATAATCCACACGCTCTTGCGGCACAGGTGTTCCGCGACAGCCAGCAGGCTGTTTGCCGCTTCACTGCCGATGCGGCTCAACTCCGCGCGCAACTGTGCAACGCGTTCGCGCTGCTCGTGAATCTCGGCTTCATCAGACTGTTGACACCCGGCGATGGCGTCGGCGAGCCCGCTGCTCAGCGTATTGCCCAGTCCTGCAAGAAGGTCACGCGCACGTCGCTCCTGGTTGTCCAGGGCGACGCGCATGCCCAGGCCGAACTCGGCGTTATCCTCAAACAGGCTGTTATTCCAGGCGGGACCCCGGCCCTGCGCGTTCGCGCGCCAGGGTGTGGTCGGGAGGTTGCCACCGTAGATTGAAGAGCAACCAGTGGCGTTGGCCACCAGCATGCGATCGCCGAAGAGCTGGCTGAGCATGCGGATATAGGGCGTTTCGCCGCAGCCGACACAGGCGCCGGAGAACTCAAAGTGCGGTTCCATCAGCATGGCGCCTTTCATGGTCGCCGCATTGATGTCCCGGTGTTGGTACTCCGGAAGTGATTCGAAGAACGCCCAGTTGTCGGCTTCATCTTCTCGCAGCGGCGGCTGCGGCGCCATATTGAGCGCCTTGCGGCTCGCCACCGACTTGTCGCGAATCGGGCAGATATCCACACAGAGTGAACACCCGGTGCAATCCTCCGGCGCCACCTGGTAACTGATGTGCACTCCGGCGGGGAAATCCTTGCCCTTGATCTGGATGCTTTTGAAGGTGGCGGGCGCCTGTTCAAGTGCGCTTTCGGGGAAGGCTTTTGAACGAATAGCCGAATGCGGACAAACGAAAACGCATTTGCCGCAATGGGTACACAGGTCGGTCTCCCACACCGGTATCTCCAGCGCCAGGTTGCGTTTCTCGAAGGCGGCGGTGCCGAGTGGCCAGGTGCCGTCCACCGGCATCTGCGATACGGGGATCAGGTCACCCTGGCCCGCAATGATTCTGCCGGTGACCTCGCGGACAAATTGTGGCGCAGTTTCCGGCAGGCTGATACCGGTTTCCAGTGTGCTGTCGACCACGGCGCCGGGCTGTACCTTATGCAAGTGCGCCAGCGTGCTGTCAATCGCCTCTATGTTCCGCTTCGCAATACTGCGGCTGCGTTGGCCATAGGTTTTCCTGACCGCGTTCTTGATCGCCTGCAGTGCCTGCTCCCGGGGTAGCACGCCCGCTATTGCGAAGAAACAGGTTTGCATGATGGTGTTGATGCGTTTGCCGAGGCCCGCGGCAAGCGCCACCGCGTAGGCGTCAATCACATAGAAGGTCAGCCCCTTGTCCAGAATTCGCTGCTGGTAGATGCGCGGTAGCCGATGCCAGATTTCGTCGGGCGGGACGTCAGTATTCAACACGAAGGTGGCTCCCTGTGCCGCGTTCTCCAGCATGTCGAAGCGTTCCAGGAAAACGGGCTGGTGGCAGGCGATAAAGCCCGCGTCGCCGGCTTCCACAAGGTAGGCCGAGCGAATGGGCTTTTCGCCGAAACGCAGGTGGGAAATAGTGACCGCGCCGGCTTTTTTCGAGTCGTAGACGAAGTAGCCCTGGGCGTGGAGATCCGTCTCGTCACCGATGATCTTGATGCTGTTCTTGTTTGCACTGACGGTGCCGTCGGACCCCAGGCCGTAAAACAGGGCCTGCACGTTGTGCTCGTTTGCACCACTGCGGAAGGCGGTATCCCAGGCAAGGCTGAGATTGCTGACATCGTCGCGGATCCCGACGGTGAAAGAGGGACGCGGTTGCGCGCGGCCGAGCTCCGCGAACACGGCAGCGACCATTGCCGGGGTGAATTCCTTGGAGGAAAGGCCGTAGCGACCGCCGATAACCAGTGGCATGTCATGGCGGCGATACCGGGCGAGCGCTGTTACCACGTCTTTGTAAAGTGGCTCACCCTCGGCACCGGCCTCTTTGGTTCGGTCCAGCACTGCGATCGAACGCACGGTATCGGGCAGCGCTGCCATCAGCGCTTCGCCACTGAATGGCCGGAACAGCCGTACCTTGAGTACGCCGACCGCGTGGCCCTGCCGTTGCAGGTAATCTACCGTTTCCGCCACGGTGTCTGCGCCCGAGCCCATGATTACCACTAACTGCTCGGCGTCCGCCGCACCGTGGTACTCATACAGCCGGTACTGGCGACCGGTGACAGCAGCGTACTCGTCCATTGCCTGCTGCACCACATTCGGGAAATCGCTGTAGATGGGATTGACGCTTTCACGGGCCTGGAAGAACACATCCGGGTTCTGCGAGGTGCCGCGCAAGACCGGCCGTTCGGGGGTCATTGCCCGGCTGCGGTGCGCCGCGAGCGCCTCCCGGTCGATCAGGGCGAGCAGCGTCTCCCGCGTCGGTACCCGCACCTTGCTTATCTCGTGGGATGTGCGGAACCCATCGAAGAAATGCAGCACGGGCACCCGGCCGCGGAGGCTGGCCTGCTGGCTGATGAACGCGAAGTCCAGTGCCTCCTGCACAGAGTTGGAACAGAGCAGGGCATAGCCGGTGCCACGCGCAGCCATTACGTCGCTGTGATCACAGAAGATCGACAGGGCGTGGCTGGCCACGGTGCGCGCTGCGACGTGGATCACGGACGGAGAGAGCTCACCGGCGATCTTGAACATGTTGGGCAGCATCAGCAGCAGGCCCTGGGAGGCCGTGAAGGTGGTGGCCAGGCTGCCGGCCTGCAGCGCGCCGTGCAATGCGCCCGCTGCCCCGGCTTCGCTTTGCATCTCGATCACCGCGGGCACAGTTCCCCACAGGTTGGGGATGCCTTCCGCGCTCCAGCTATCGGCGTGCTCGCCCATTGGCGACGCCGGTGTGATCGGGTAGATGGCGATCACTTCGTTTAACAAATGTGCGATGTGGGCAACAGCCTCGTTGCCATCCATCATGGCGGTATGCTGGTCGGACACGGCTACACCCGGTCGTGGCGAATCAATGCGGATACTGTGATACGAGTAGACAGGGAATGCGTTGAGCTAGAACAAGTATTGCTGTGATCCGCTGGCATCCGTCGGCCGTTTGTCGGGCGTAGCCTTGCACCGGCTGGCAGGCGGTTGAGAGGCGGTGCCACGCATCACGCGAGGTGCAGCTCACCACAGCTGTGGTATCACAGCCTCCATGATGCGCTCGGCATTCGCGGCGACAGTCAGCGCCGGGTTCACCGCGGCTGCGCTGCCGGGCAGGGTGGCACCGTCGATGACGAACAGATTCTCGTAGCCGTAGAGCCTGCCGAGCCTGTCGCAGGCATCGTTCATCACCGCCCCGCCCAGCGGGTGCCAGATTGTGCCGGTAATGAAGGGCGCCTGCATGCCGCCGTTCTGGTCGAGCAGCCGCTGGAAGCTCGCCTTGCGTGCAAGCCCTGAAGTGGTGCTGCCATCCTCGGGCCAGTGAATGCCGAGGGCACCTGCCGTCGCGTTGTAGGAAAGGCTGCCGAGTGCATCCGGTATCGACATGCCGAGCTGTAGTTGTATCTCGAAGGGCACGGGAGAGTGCATGAAGGCCACCGGGTAGTTGGCATCCGTCCAGTCGATCGCGGCGATACAGGCGGGCCCGCCCTGTGGGCCGGGCACCGGGCCGGGATGCACCTGCGCGAGCAGCTCATCACCGTTCGTGCCCCAGCCCTGGCCGACGCGGTCGTTGGCCCCGCGCAGCTCGCCCGCCTGTTGGCTTTTGAGCAGCAGCTTTGAGGTGTTCATCGAGCCCGCGGCGAGGAACAGATAATCCGCCTGAAGCTCGAACCGGTTGATCAGCGCACCCTCAGCGGTGATGCTGCGGCATACCACCGCGTAGCCGCGCGGCGATAGCTCCCGGACGATCTCCACTTCGGTCAGGCTTTGTAGTTCGCAGTGCCCGGTGGCGATTGCATCGCGCAGGTAGTTCTTGTCGGTGGAGAGCTTGGCGTCGCTGTTACAACCGAAGGCATAGTCGCTGACGCTGGCGGCGGGGGGAATGTCGCCTGCGATTTCCTGGCGGATAATGTTCCAGTCGAATGAGGTATGGGGCTTCACCGCTTCGAAGCCGGCGCCGTCGGCGTCCTCGATGAAGGTGCGGTGCGCGGTGTAGGTAGGGCTTGCCAGTACATCATCCGGGATCGGCGCTGCACCGATCTGCTCGATCACGCGTGGGTAGTAGCGGGCTACCATTTCGTCATAGCTCAGGTAGGGGAACACCGTCTCAAAGGTAGCGCGTGGCGGCTGGAAGAGTACCCCGCCGTACACCAGGGAGCCGCCGCCGACGCAGGCCCCGCACTGCACCGTCACATCGCCGGCCAGGGTCTCCAGCAGGCCCGCGTAGGGTGCCGGGTCGCCCTCGCCGGCGTTGCCGGACGGGATGGTCCAGGAGGAGCGTTTGTCAAAACCGGTAGTGGCAGGGAAGGTGTCCGGGCCTTCGACCGTCCATTGACGGCCGCGCTCCAGCACTGTGGTGCGGATGCCTGCCTGTGCCAGGCGCAGCGCGGCCACGGAGCCCGCGAAGCCAGAGCCGACGACGATAGCGCTGCTGCGCCTGTTGTCGCTGCTGTCGCTGCATCCGGGCAGGAATGAGGCGGCGGCGAGCAGCGAGGAGTGTTGCAGAAAGCGGCGGCGGTTGATGTGCGGCATGGGGTGTCCGGTATTGCTTTTATTGGGGCGGCACACGCGCCTGACTGGCGCGTCTTTGCTTAGCCGTGGGGGTTGATCAGGTACTTCTGGCCGGTCTGGCGCTGGCCATAGGCCAGCATGGCCGCCGGTGACAGCGCCTCCGCCAGGGAGACCTCGTCGGAATAGTGGCTGGCGAATGTGGTCTTGATTTCGCGCGCAATGCGCTGCTGCAATGTGGCCATGCGTTCCAGGCCGATGCGCTGCAGGAAGGGTGTCAACAGCCAGCCGCTGACACTGAAGGCAAAGCCGTACGCGGCAGTCAGTTCCATGGGTGAGAGATCCAGCCGCCCGTAAACGTAGGCCTTTTTCAGGGTATCCGAGCCGTAGCGGTTGTACGCCATGCCCCGGGTAGCCGACTGTTCCATGCAGGTGAGGATGGTGTTGACCAGGCGGCCGCCGCCGGTGGCGTCAAAGGCGAGATAGGCGCCGGTGTTGTGAATCGCATCGGTCAGGTCCCCGGCAAAGGAATCGCTGCTGGAATTCACCACGTGCGCTGCACCGATCTCGCGCAAAAGGGTTGCCTGCTCTTCCTTGCGCACGATGTTCACCAGGTCGATGCCGTCGGCGAGGCAGATGCGATTCAACATCTGGCCCAGGTTGGAGGCCGCGGCGGTGTGCACCAGCGCGTTGAAATTTTCATCGCGCATGGTTTCCACCATGCCCAGCGCCGTCATCGGGTTGACGAAACTGGAAGCCGCTTCCCTGGCGCTTACCTCGTCCCCCATGGGCATGGCCATGAATACGTTCACACAACGATACTGCGAGAACATTTCGCCACCCGCCACGGCCACCAGCTTGCCAAGCAGCGCCTGCGCCGCGTCTGACGAGCCAGCCTGCACTACCACGCCAGCGCCTTCATTGCCCACCGCCATGGATTCACCTGTGCGTCCGGCGACCATCCCCAGCAACTTCTCTGGTACGTCGGCAGTGACCACGGGTCGTTCAGGGGTGCCGCCAGGCTCGGCGGTTCGCATATCGGCCGGGCCGAATAACAGCGCCAGGTCCGAGGGGTTGATGGGCGCAGCGTCAATCCTGACGATGACTTCGTCGGGGCCTGGATCGGGTGTCTCAACCTCCTCGAGCGACAGTTTGAGCTTGCCCTCGGGCGTGATCAGGGAGCGCAGTTGCAGTCCGGTGTAGGCCATGGGTTGCCTCTCAGTCATGGGTGATTCAACAGGGTGGGCAATATAACACGGAGGAGGCGTTGGCCGGCAGGGACGCGCAGCGGATGCCGCCCAGGGTAGTGCTCCCGGGCCGCGCCGTGGTCGGCACGGACAGCCCGGCCCTGGGCGCACCATAATGGTTCGTCTGCGCGATCAAGGCGCATAGAACAGCGCTCAGCTCCGGGCATTGGCATCCATGTCTCATAAAATCAAGTGCTTACAGAAGTGGCACAGGATTTGCGTTGTGGAAATCACAGAGGGTAGCGAATGCCGCCAGCCGGTGGCGATGGTTGCCAGCACAACAATCAATCCAGGAGTGAGGCTATGAAGAAGTTGTTTACCGTTGCGGCGTCCACCGCGCTGCTTGCGCTGAGTATCGTTTCTCCCGCCGCCCTGGCGGAGAAAAAATCCGAGTTCAGCATCTGTTGGTCGATCTACGTGGGGTGGGTTCCCTGGGATTACGGCGAGCAGGAGGGGATCGTCAAGAAGTGGGCCGACAAATACGGTATCAGCATCGATGTGGTACAGATCAATGACTACGTGGAATCCATCAACCAGTACACCGCCGGCCAGTTCGACGGATGCACCATGACCAATATGGACGCGTTGACCATTCCCGCCGCCGGTGGTGTGGATTCCACGGCGCTGATCGTCGGTGACTTCTCCAATGGCAATGATGCTGTCATTCTGAAAGGTGAAGACGAACTGGCCGCTATCGAAGGCCAGACAGTTAACCTGGTGGAACTCAGCGTGTCGCACTACCTGCTGGCACGTGGGCTTGAGAGCGTGGGCCTGTCGGAAAGAGACGTGACTGTCACGAATACGTCGGATGCCGACATGGTCTCAGCCTACACGACCGATGACGTGACCGCGGTGGTGACCTGGAACCCGCTGGTGAGTGAAATTCTGTCGATGCCGGGCAGCAACAAGGTCTTTGATTCCGCGCAGATCCCGGGTGAAATCATCGACCTGATGATCGTGAATACGGAGACCCTTGCCGCCAACCCCGAGTTCGGTAAAGCGCTCACGGGTGCCTGGTACGAGATCATGGGCACACTGGGCGCCGACACCGAGGCCGGTAAGGCCGTGCGCGAGTATCTTGGCGGGGTCTCGGGTACAGACAGGGCCGGCTACGAGGCGCAGTTGGCATCCACGGAAATGTTTTACGCCGCGGCGGACGCGGTCGCATTCACCAACAGCCCGGAGGTGCTCACCACGATGCAATACGTATCGGAGTTTTCCTTTGAACACGGCCTGTTGGGTGAGGGCGCGCCGGATGCAGGTTTCATCGGCATCGAGGCACCGGCCGGTGTGTATGGCGACTCGGCCAATATCAAGCTGCGCTTTGATCCCAGCTACATGGCGATGGCGGCGGAAGGCAAGCTCTAGCCCTGGGTTACGCGCTCCGGGCTGCGCGCCTCAGGTCGCTGAGGCCACGCGCGCCGGGGCGACCTGACTGCTAAACCGTTTTACAGCGAGCCCCTCCCGGACACCGGTTGGTGTGCGGGAGGAATCGGCTGAGGGCGACCACTTTAGGTTACGCCGCAAACTTTCGGGGCCGACTATGAAGAAGCTGATCAACCAGTACCCGGGCAAGCCCATGCGCTGGTTACTGGGGCTGCTGCCGTTTCTGTTGATCGCTGTGATCTATACCGGCGCCTCAAATGCCCGCCTTGCGGAGAATCCCAACGATAAGTTGTTACCCGCTTTCGGCAGTTTTGTGGAGGCCATCGACAGGCTTGCCTTTACCCCGAGCAAACGCAGTGGGGAGTATCTGTTCTGGCAGGACACGGCGAGCAGTTTGCAGCGTCTGGCGATGGGGGTTGGTATCAGCGCCGCGATCGGCCTGCTGTTCGGTGTGCTCAACGGCATCGTGCCTTACGCCCGGGCCAACCTGTCACCCCTGGTGGTGGCGGTATCGCTGATTCCGCCGATGGCGATACTCCCGGTGCTGTTCATCGTCTTCGGGCTCGGTGAGTTGTCCAAGGTGGTGCTCATCGTGATCGGGATCACACCTTTCCTGATTCGCGACATACAGCAGCGCACGCTCGAAATACCGCCGGAGCAATTGATCAAGGCGCAAACACTGGGCGCCAACACCTGGCAGATTGTGCTGCGCGTGGTGCTGCCCCAGGTAATGCCGCGCCTGTTGTCGGCGGTGCGGTTGTCGCTGGGCTCGGCCTGGCTGTTCCTCATCGCGGCCGAAGCCATCGCGGCTACTGATGGGCTCGGCTATCGCATATTCCTGGTACGCCGCTACCTGTCGATGGATGTGATACTCCCCTATGTGGTCTGGATAACGCTGCTGGCGTTCTTTCTCGACTTTATATTACGCAAGATCTCGCTGTGGGCTTTCCCCTGGTTCCACAGTGCTGAGCGCGGAGGTGATGCGTGAGCTTTATTCATATCAACCACGTCACCAAGTCCTATGGCGAGCATGTGGTGCTGGAAAACCTGGATTGCCATGTGGAGAAGGGCGAGTTCGTCACTATCGTTGGCGCATCGGGCTGTGGCAAAACCACGTTTTTGAACATGTTGCTGGGCACTGAAGTCCCGAGCCGGGGCAGCATCCTGCTGGAAGGCGAGCCGCTGGCCGAGGAACCCAATGAAGACCGGGGAATCGTGTTCCAGCGCTATTCGGTGTTTCCGCATATGACCGCTATTCAGAATGTCATGCTGAGCCGGGAACTGGAGCAGAGCCGCCTGTTGGGTCGACTGGTCGGCGCGGCGAGGCGCAAAGTGCAGGATGAGGCGGCCACAATGCTGCAGTCCGTCGGTCTGGCCCAGGCGCTGGACAAGTACCCCCACCAGCTTTCCGGCGGCATGCAGCAGCGTCTCGCGCTCGCCCAGTCGCTGATCAAGAAGCCGCGTATCCTGTTGCTGGATGAGCCTTTTGGCGCTTTGGACCCGGGCATTCGCGCCGACATGCACCAGTTGGTGCTCGCCCTGCGCAAGGAGCAAGAGCTCACGATCTTCATGATCACGCACGACATCAGCGAAGGGTTTTATCTGGGCACGCGACTCTGGGTGTTCGACAAGGAGCGCATCGACCCTCACGCGCCCGAAGCCTATGGCGCGAAAATTACCTACGATATTCCCGTGGGCCAGGTTGATCGGGAAACGCTGGACAGCATCCATACCAACCTGCACTAGCGCCTCGTGGCCTTGCCCGGGCGGCCCCGCCATGCTCGTGGTCAACCAGGTAGCGTCGTCTGACCGCGCGCGCTGTGCATAATACAACAAGGTTTTTCAGTCCGCTTTGGCGTAGAATCCCACCCCGTTTTCTACTACCAGCCAGAGAGCCCTTGTTACATGCCCCTGCTCCGCCTTGAATCCGCATCCCTGCATTTTGGCACCCAGGTCATCCTGGATGCCGTGAACCTCTCTGTCACGCGCGAGCAGAAGATCGGTCTGCTGGGTCGCAATGGTGCCGGCAAAACCACGTTGCTGAAAGCGCTGGCAGGCACTGCGGAACTGGACAGCGGCACTCGCTGGCAGCGCCCCGGAGTGCGCATGGCATGGCTGCGCCAGGAACTGCCGGAGGCCGGCGCCGAGTCGGTGTTTGATCACGTCGCCAGCGGCCTGGAGGAAACGGGAAACCTGCTGGCGGAGTACCACCGGTTGTCCGCGCAGGCGGCGGATGTCGATATGGACGAGTTGGCGCGTGTGCAAACCGAACTGGAGGCGCGCGACGGCTGGGCCATGCAGCAACGCATAGACAGTATTATCAGTCGGCTTGCGCTGCCGGCCGATGCGCCGATGTCTTCGCTGTCCGGCGGCTGGCGTCGGCGTGTGGCGCTCGCACAGGCTCTGGTGAATGATCCCGATATCCTGTTGCTGGATGAGCCGACCAACCACCTGGATATCCCGGCCATCGCCTGGCTTGAGGAGCAGATTCGTGAGTTTCGAGGCGCTGTCGTGCTCATTACACACGATCGGCAGTTCCTGCAGTCGGTGTGCAACGTGATGGCGGAGTTGGAGCGGGGTCACCTCACCACCTGGGAAGGTGATTACCAGGGCTTTTTGCGGCACCGTGAAGCAGAGCAGGAGGCGGAGGAACGCGCAAATGCCCTGTTCGATAAGAAGCTGGCGCAGGAGGAGGTCTGGATTCGTCAGGGTATCAAGGCCCGGCGCACACGCAACGAGGGTCGCGTGCGTGCGTTGCAATCGATGCGCGACGAGCGCGCGCGGCGGCGCGAACGCGTGGGGCGTGCAGATTTCAGCGTGGAAGACGCCGACCGTTCCGGGAAAATCGTGGTCGAGGTCGAGCACGTGAGCCATGCCTTTGACGGCAAACCGGTGATCGCCGACTTTTCCACGGTGATTCAGCGTGGCGACCGTATCGGTATTGTCGGCGCCAACGGTGCGGGCAAGACCACGCTGGTGAAAATACTGCTGGGTGAACTGACACCCGACAGCGGCAGCGTCAAGCGCGGAACCAAACTGGAGATCGCGTACTCCGACCAGTTGCGCGAAAAACTCGACCCGACAAAAACCCTGATCGATAACGTTTGCGGTGGCCAGGAGTTTATCGAGATCAACGGCCGGCGACGTCACGGCATTTCCTACCTCGGTGATTTTTTGTTCACGCCGGAGCGCGTGCGCACGCCGGTGCGTGCATTGTCCGGGGGGGAACAGAACCGGGCGGTGCTGGCCAGGCTGTTCAGCAAGCCCGCCAATATGCTGGTGCTGGATGAACCTACCAACGACCTGGACATGGAAACGCTGGAACTGCTGGAAGAGATTCTGCTGAGCTTTGAAGGCACTGTCCTGCTGGTGAGTCATGACCGGGTTTTCATGGACAACGTGCTGACCAGCCTGATCGTGCTGGATGGGCAGGGCGGGGTAAGTGAGCATGTCGGGGGCTACAGTGACTGGGTCGCCCGGGGTGGCAGGCTGGGCGATGCGCTGTCGCCGGTTGGCGATACCTCCCCTGGGGGATCATCGGGGACGGCGGCAGCGACTGCCGCAGATGCATCCGCCAGCGGCGGCGTAAAAGCCGCTCCCGGCGCCGCCAGCAAAGCCGCATTGAAAAAACTGTCGTACAGGGAACAGCGCGAGCTGTCTGCCTTGCCGGGTGAGATCGAACGGCTGGAGGCGCGGGAGGCCGCCATGCGCGCCGAGATGGAAGACCCTGATTTTTATGCCCGGAGCACTGCCGAGGTTGCGGCGCATGCCAGCGTACTGGCGGAGTTACACGAGCAACTGGAGAGAGCCGTCGAGCGTTGGTCGCAGTTGGAGGAGCGTGCCTGAAGGCAGCCGGTCCGCGCGCATCCTTGTGAGTTGCGCGGTCCGCGAAGGTGTCCTGCCCTGGTTGCGATTCCCGCTACCCGGGTGCACGGCGTGTCAGGGAAATGCCGGCGAAGACAGCGCGCTGTAGCGTGGCTGGTCGATGCTCAATTGCCCCGCGACCGTTTGGCGCAGGTGCTCCGCGAGCCCCGGGGTATCGAGCGGCAGCCCCTCTCGGAGCTGCCCCACCAGTTGCCAGCGCAACTCGTCGATGTTCCCCTGCGGTGTGCCGAGCATCGCGCGCAGGCGCCCTGACTCCGCCATGCGCAGCACCTCGCCGTACTGAAACTCGCGCTGGGCGATGCGCAGTGAATTCGCCGCCACTTTGGCGAGAAAGCGCGCGTGCGGGTCGAGTTGCCCTGCGACACTGTTTTTCAGGAAGTCGGCAACCCCCTCCAGCAGTTCGGCGGGCATGGGCAATTGCGTACCGGCGCTGATCGGCAGCGCGGTATCCGGCAATGACAACTCCCCCGGCAGCAACAGGTTGACGCAGTCCATCTGCGCCTCGGATGAGCGCCTGCCGATCACGGGTCGCTCAAGGCTGGGGGTGTCGCCGCTGCGCCAGGTAGCCGCCATCTGCAGCGTGACTATTGCCCACCAGAAGGAACCGAACACCTGCCAGTAGTGCAGCTCCTCTCGCGTGATCCCGAGGCCCGATGTCGCGTTGTAGCCTGCAAGCAGGTCCTCAACGCTGCCGAAGCCGCCCACCGGGAGCTCCGGTCTGCCAAAGCGCCAGGAGTTCACGCAGAGCCAGCCGAGGTCGCGCAGCGGGTTGCCGATGTGCGCCAGTTCCCAGTCGAGCACGCCCTGAATGCCTGCGCCCGTGAGCATGAGGTTGCCGTTGCGAAAATCGCCGTGTACCAGGGTCATGCGCGAAACCGGTGGTAGCCTGTCACTCAACCAGCGCCAGGTGTAATCGATCATGGGCTCGGGTACGTCCAGCAACCGGTAGTGTGCCCAGGTGTCGGCGATCAGCGTGGCCGGTTCTACAACGGGCAGCGCGCCCTCCAGCCCGGCCGCCCGCCAGTCGAGTGTGTGAATACGCGCGAGCAGCTCGCCGCAGCGGCGCGCCAGGGTGGGGCGTAGCCCGGCGAATTCATCGCCGTGGGTGATTTTCAGCCCGTGCGTCTCCCCCTCCAGCCAGTCCATCAGGAAGCCTTCGCCGAGCTGGTCACCGGGCTGCAGTACATACCGCACCACCGGCGCCGGCACGCCACCGTCAGCCGCCAACTGCAGCAGGCGCGCCTCTGTCGCCAGTGGCAGGCTGCCGATGCCGTTGCCGGCGGCATTGGGCTGGGCGCGTCGCAGCGCGAACGCGGACTCACCGGCTCTGCAGGCGCAGAGGACCCGCCAGGTCTCCTGGCTAGCGCCTGTCGTGAGTTGTTGGCAGGATGTCAGCCCGATAAAGTCGGGTAGTTCACGCGCCAGCAGTGCCGCGAGTGCCTGCTCGAATTCACCCGGCATGCGCTCAGCCAACGCCCTTGGGCTTGCGTTCGCGCATAAAGCCGAACAGGTAACCGGCCACGCGGCGCATCTGGATTTCGTCGGCGCCCTCGGTGATGCGATAGCGCCGGTGATGGCGGTAGATATGTTCGAAGGGTTTGTAACGTGAGTAGCCCATGCCGCCGTGTACCTGCATCGCTGTATCGGCGGCTTCGCAGCACAGGCGGTTGGCCTGGTAGTTACAGATGGAGACCTTGTCCGACACGGAGAAGGCGCCGTCTTTATCCATCAGCCAGGCGGTCTTGTGGATCAGCGCGCGCAGCATTTCACAGCGCGCCTGCAGTTCCACCAGTGGAAACTGGATACCCTGGTTGATCGACAGCGGCTTGCCGAAGGGTTTGCGCGCGTTCGCGTATTGCACCGCTTCGTTCACGCAGTACTGTGCAGCGCCGAGGCTGGATGCCGCCTGACGAATACGGTTCTCGTTGAAAAAATGTTGCGCCACCTGCAGGCCCCGGCCTTCGCTGCCAAAAATGCTGGCGTCGGGTACGCGCACATCACTGAAGCTCACGCGCGCATGATCGGAAGGCATGTTGAAAGTCCACAGGTATTCCTCGACGGTGACGCCGGGGGTATCCATCGGCACGAGAAAGGCCGTGATGCCGTGCGCATCTCCCGCTGAGCCGGATGTGCGGGCCATCACCAGGTCGGCTTTCGCGGTGTGGACACCGGTGTTCCAGGTTTTTTCGCCGTTGATGATCCAGTCGTCGCCGTCGCGGCTTGCGTGCGTCTCCATGTGGGTGGCATCGGAGCCGTGCCCGGGTTCGGTGATTGCCACGGCGAACCCGGCGCGCGCGTTTTTCAGGTCGTCCAGCCATTCCCCCTGCTGCGCGGCGCTGCCGTACTCCAGCATGAGTAGCAGGCCCACGTTGTTGCCGACGATCGAGTGCTCATTCTGCAGGTCGTTGTGCAGGCCGAGGCCCTTTGCCGCGAGGTGCTCGCGGATGATGGCCATGCCCAGATTACTGCCATCGCGCCCGCCGTGCTGTCGCGGAAACGGATAGCTGTAGATGCCTGCTTCCACCGCCAGGCGCTTGGCCTCGGCCAGTAGCGCCTCCCATTCGGCGTTCGGCAGGCCGTGTCTGTCCCAGTCGGTGCGCGCATCCTCGCGTCGGTGGTCGAAGAAGCGTGCGTTGTCGTCTTTCTCCTGTAACGGCTGGATGACCCCTGCGATGAACGCATCGAGCTCATCCAGGAAGTCGGCAATGTCGGCGGGGATGTTGAAATCCATGGTGACCGGCCAACCCAGGCAGCGCGAACAGACCCTAGCTGCGCGGGTGGTTCAGCAGCCAGTCGACCATCGCATCGGAGCCACTGGGAGCCCAGGGGGCGGGGATATGTTCACCGTCCTGGATAGTCCACAGTTCAACCTCCGTCTGGCCCAGGCAGCCTGGGTATTGGGTGACAACGCTCTCTTCGCCGGGCAGGCTCTCGATCAGGTCGAGCGTACCACCGGGGCGGGCGTTGGCGGCATCGCAACCGCCGAGTACCGCAAAGCGTTCGGTGGTTTCGACGGCGCCTGGGTATATATCCGGCACGCCGTCGTACAGGATGGTCGCGTCCAGCACGCCGTGGATGGTGGCGACGCTCACCCGCCGGGTGGCCGGGGCGCAGCTCATTTCATCGGCAAACGTGGAACCCGCGAGGCTCACCACCGAGGTGACAATCTCAGATGCTTCACAGGCCATGCGCAGCGCCATGAAGCCGCCGTTGGAATGGCCGAGCAGGCCGACCCGGGTCGGGTCGATGCTGTAGGTTGCCGCCGCCTCCTCGATCAGGCCGCTGATGTAGGCGACATCGTCAATGGCCTGGTCCTCGGGATTGCGCGCGCAACAGGCTTCCGTGGCGTTCCAGAAGCGTTGGCCGTTGTCGTTGAGCGTGCCGTCCGGCATCACCATGACGATCTGTTTGGTGTCCACGCGGCTGTCCAGACCCATGTAAAGGGCTTGCAGAATGCCGTTGGCACCAAAGCCGTGCAGTACAATCAATAACGGGTAGCGCGTACTGGTGTTGTAGTCGACGGGAATCTGGACTGCCGCGACCCGTTCACCGCCGATGGTCAGCGGCGGGTTGGATACGCAACTGCCGGAATCGGCACAGCCCTGAAGCACTGTGCCGCCGCCAAAGCCGCTGTCGCTGCTGTCGCTGCAGCCGGCCATCAGGGCGAGCGCCAGGCAAAGGCCGGTAAATTGCATGGAGAGTGTGCGGGTGGATTGTATTGTTTTAATGCGCTGCATGGAGAGTTCTGCCCTGGTTGCCTGCGTCGAGTCGTCAGTATAGGGTATTTGAGTGTGTTCCTCGACAGCGTGCGAGTTGGCCCCTGGCCTGGAACTCAACGGTGCCGGCAGGCTCCAACGTGTAATACGCGGGATGGCGAATAACGACAATGGATTGGACAGGGAGAGTAAAATGAGAGCTACCTCGGAAGATCAGTTACATCCGGTAGAGGGCCGTCGGCGCTCGCCCGCAGTGTTGTTGTTGGTAGCCGCCGCGGTGGTGGCGGCCATCGTCTTTTTCCTGTTGCGTGATTCGCAAGACCCTGCCCCGGGGGACGATTCAGCGCTGCCGCCTGTGCCGGCGGAACCGGTGGCGCCACCGCCGGCTCCCGACATTCCGCGACAGCCCGCCCCGGCGCCTGCGCCTGCGCCTGTGCCGGAGAAGTCTCCTGCTGAGACACCTGTCGCCTCACCCGAGCCCGCACCGGCGCTCCCCACCGGGGAAGAGGCGGATGCCCTGTTGCTGCAAACGCTGCGGGAGGCGTCTGTCGGGGCGCAGTTGCGCGAGCTGTTGCAGGTTGAACACCCACTGGACGTCAGCGTGGCAATGATCGACTGGATGGCGCAGGGGGTGGTGCCTCGCAAACTGCTGCCGCTGTCGCCGCCGGGAGCGTTTCCGGTTGCCGAGCGCAATGGCGAATTGCTGATGGATGAAGCAGCCTATGCCCGGTATGACACTCTGGCACAAGCGGTAGAGGCCGCCGACACCGCTGCGCTCGCTGAGGGTTTTCACAAGCTGCGACCGCTACTCGAGCGCGCCTATGGGCAACTGGGGCTGGATGAAGACAAATTCGATAACGCGGTCATCAGCACACTCGACCAGGTGCTGGCCACGCCGGAAATCGAGGAGCCGATTCCGCTTGCGCGCGAGTCAGTAATGTACACCTACGCGGACCCGGCGCTGGAAAGTCTCGCGGGCCTGCAAAAACAGTTGCTGCGGATGGGGCCCGACAACCTGCGGATTATCAAGCAGCAGGCTCGCGCGCTGCGCCGGCAATTACTGGCGGAATAGGCTCGCTGCGGAGGTGGCGCCGTCAGGCAGTTTGATTTGGCGAAGAGCAACTCAGCACAACTGCTAATGCGCACTGCCTGGCAGCCCTGGAAAGTCAATCGATAGCAGGAACGCGTGCAGGCGATCGCGTATTGGCGTGCTGTCGGCCAGCAACATGATCTCCGCGAGCAGTGCTTCTGCGGTATCCACCTCCAGATTGCGCACCAGCCATTTTATCCGCGGCAGCCGCGCCGCGCTCATGCTCAGCGTGCGTATACCCATGCCAATCAACAGTATTGCCGCTGCCGGGTCAGAGGACATTTCCCCGCAAACGCTTACCGGCAGATCGAGGTCGCGTGCAATATCGGCGATGCGCTTGATCTCGCGTATCACGGCGGGGTTGAAGTAATCGTAGGCCGCCGCGACGCGCGGATTGTTGCGATCGACTGCCAGCAGGTACTGGCTGAGGTCGTTGGAGCCGATGGAAATGAAGTCGATCTGTTCGCGCCACAGTGGTAGCTGCGAAATTGCTGCGGGCACTTCAACCATCACTCCGATGCGTGGACGCACGACAGGGTAGCCTTCCTCGTGCAACTGACTCAATGCGTCCTGCAGCAGTGCGCGAAAACGTTCCAACTCACGCGTCGCGCTGACCATTGGCACCAGGATACTGAGCGAACCCGCCCCTGCATCTGCGCGCAGCATTGCCCTGAGTTGTGTCATCAGCAGTGGCGAGTTGTCCAGACAGAAACGAATGCCTCGCCAGCCGAGGGCGGGATTCTCCTCGCGAATGGGAAAATAGGGCAGGGCCTTGTCGCCGCCGATATCCAGCACCCGCAGATACACCGGCTTGCCCCGGTATGCCTCCAGCACGTGGCGATAGATGTTGAACTGCTCTTCCTCGGAGGGAAAGCCGTCGCGCACCATGAACGGAATTTCGGTGCGGTACAGGCCGATACCCTCGGCCCCCGCCGTCAAACCCGGCGACAGGTCGGCCAGTAGACCGCTGTTGACAAACATGGTCACCCGTTCGCCGTCGGGCGTGATGGCCGGTTCGTCACGCAGGTTCTGCAGGCGCCCGCGCAGGGCCTGCTCAGCGGCTGCCAGGCGACGGTATTCTGATTCCACGCCGGGTGCCGGATTGACCAGAACGTTGCCGAGATTGGCATCGACGAGCATCGGAGCGCCCTGCGCAATCGTCCGCGCGCGGCCGATACCCATCACCGCCGGAATCCCCAGAGCGTTCGCCAGGATAGCGGTATGCGACATGCTGGAGCCCTCCAGGCACACCAGCCCGGCAAGCGCTTCCCGCGGCATCGCCGCGATGTCGGAAACGGACACCTGCGTACCCACCAGAATCAGCGGCGTTCCAGCTTCCGCGGCCTCTTGTGGGGCTCGACTGCCGCGCCAGGCACTGTAGAGACGATTGCCGAGATGACGAATGTCTTCGTGCCTGGCGCGCAGGTAGGGGTCTTCCATGGCCATGAACAGGTCCGCGTAGTGTTGCACCACCGCTTTCAATGCCGAGGGCAGGTCCTTACCGCCGGCAATGGCGCGCTCCACCCCCGAGACCAGCGCGGGATCGCCCAGCAGCATGTGGTAGGCGTCGAATATCGCGGTTACCTCGCTGGAAAGCGTTTCGCCAAGCATCGCCTGCTCGCGGGCTACGTCGTCCTGTACGCGCGCCAGCAGGGCGTGCCAGTCGGCTGTCGCCGCCGTCGGGTCGGCGCAGGGCGCATCTATCACGCTGAAAAGATCTGTATCTTCGCAGAGGTGCGCCACGCCAATACCGATGCCGGGCGCGCCGCGTACGCCGTGAAATATTTGCGGCGGCGTCAGCCCTCCCGCCTGCCAGTCCGACCAGGCCGCCACTACCAAAGCGAGCTGCGCACTCAGCGTCACCAGGAAGGCTTCCTCCTCCGGCGACAGTTGCCGCGCTTCGAGGCATTGCACCGCCAGCACACCGACGGTGTTTCCCGCGCGCACCAGCGGCACGGCGCAGAAGCTGCGATAGTTTTCCTCGCCGATGCCGGGGACATGAAAAAAATTGGGGTGTGTATCGGGATTGATGATATTCAGAGGGTGGCTGGTGCGCGCTACCAGGCCGACAAGCCCTTTGCCCGTCTCCAGGCGAGTGCGGCCAATCGCCTGGCGACCGAGGCCGTGGCTGGCCACCAGCACCATATCGGCGTTGTCGCCGGCCAGATACAAAGAGCAGACATCGACCCCCATTTCCTGCTGGATGGAGTCCACAATAAGATTGACCTGCCGCTCCGGTGTGGCTGCCTCCGCGGCGGCCTGCACGATGCGGGTGAGTCCCAGTATCAGTCCCATGGTCTGGCCTGCGCTTGGCTGTTTGCTGCAGCCAGAGTGTGTAGCCTGGTTGCGCGCTTTCCAATAGCCAGGGTGAGGTATTTCGTCCGGGTATTCAGTGTGCGCGCTCCCCGTCGGGTGGCGGCTCCGCCGTGTTTTGCCAGGGCGTTTCCGGGGCTTCCGGCTCGTCGCTGGCTCGCGGGTCGAGCTCGAAGACAACCGGCGCTGCATCCGTGCCAGCCGCCTCGAAGGGAACCTGTTGCTGCACGCTGACATCGCGCGGTGATCGCAGCTGCCGCGCCAGGTATAACGCAAAAAATCCACAGACCAGGCCGAAGGCCCAGAACAGGGCAGATGCCGCAAAATAGCTCATCAGCGGGCCGAGCAGGAATGGCGCAACGACGGCTCCCAGCGCGTTGATCAATAGCGCGGTTGTGCCGATGGCGACGAACTCGCCAGGGTCACTCACATCGGCGGCCGTCGCCAGGGAGATCGCATACAGCGGCATCACGCAGGCCCCGAAGAGCGCCACTGGAACCAGAAACCAGCTCTGCCCGACACTTGAGGCGACGGCCGCGGACATCAGGAGACCACCGAGGGCCAGCAGGCACAGCACGCGGCGTCGGTCGATACGATCCGACAGCCAGCCTATTGGATATTGCATCACCGCGCCGCCGGCGATGGCGGCACTCATGAACAGGGTCACCCCGAGCTGCGTGTCGGTATAGCGCTGCGCAAACACGGCGCCCAGCGACCAGAAGCTGCCAACTACAAGACCCGACAGCAGCGTGCCGGCGAAGGCTGAGCGCGAGCGCCTGAACAGCAGCAAAAAGCCGGTATGGGTGGGCGCCACAGGGACCGGCGCCATGCGGCGCGTGAGTCCAATCGGAATGATTGCGAGGGCCATGCACAGCGCGGCCACCGTGAAGGGTATTGAGGTATCGACAGGTCCCACGTTGATCAGGAACTGTCCGCCCGCCATCGATGACAGGGTGATAAATGTGTACACGGCCAGAATTCGTCCGCGAGAGCCGGGGGTCGCCTGGCTGTTGAGCCAGCTCTCGATGACCGTATAGAGGCCACACACCGCCAGGCCGGTGAGAAAGCGCAACGCCAGCCAGAGCGGCCAGTACCTGGCCAACTCCAGGCACAGGATCACGCTGATCATCACCGCGGTAAGCACCGCGAAGCCGCGGATATGGCCGATGCGGGCGATAATCCTCGGGATGGTCAGGCAGCCCACCACGAAACCCAGGAAATAGCTGGACGCGCTGATGCCGACGATCAGTTCTGAAAAACCGATGCCTGCGCCGCGCAGCGGTAACAGCGTAAGCTGCATGCCGTGCCCGGTGATCAGCAGCGCAGTGGACAGCAGTAGTGAGGCAACGCTGAGAAGAACTTTCACGGGAACCCGACATTCATACGGATGAATTTTGCCGCCTGGCAGTGTGACATGCTGGCATACGTCCGGCCGCTTGCACCAGCCTGCGTGTTGCGACCTTGAAATGCGATATTACACCACTATTATGAGTGTCAGCGTCCGCCAACCCTAAAGTGACCTCTCAACTGTGGAATTCAAGGATTATTACCAGATTCTCGGGGTAGAACCCGAGGCTGAGACCAAAGACATCAAGGCCGCCTACCGCAAGCTGGCGCGCAAATATCATCCCGATCTCAACCCGGGAGACGAGGCCGAGGCCAACTTCAAGGAGGTGGCCGAGGCCTGGGAGGTACTGCGCGATGATACGCGGCGCGCCGAGTACGATGAGCTGCGCCGCTACGGTGGGCGGCGCCCCAGCGATTTCGAGCCGCCACCAGGCTGGCAATCGGCGGCCGGCGGCGAGGCTCACCACTTCAGCGGCGACTTTTCGGATTTCTTCAACTCGGTGTTCGGCGGCGGCTTTGAGCAGGCAGCCCGTGGCCGCCCGATGCGGGGCCAGGACGTGGAAATCGAGATGCCGGTGTTTCTGGAGGAAACCCTCGCCGATTGTAGTAAACCGGTGTCATACCGTATGCCCGTGATTGAGGGTGGCCGCCAGCGGCATGTGGATAAATCACTGAAAGTGACTATTCCGGCGGGTACCGCTGATGGCGAGCGTATCCGCGTGAAAGGTCAGGGGGCGCCGGGCATGGGCGACGCCGCCCCGGGCGATCTGTATCTGCACATACGGCTGGTGCCCCACCCCCTGTTCGACGTGGAAGGGCGACACCTGTCGATTGCCGTGCCCGTCACGCCCTGGGAGGCGGCGCTGGGCGCCAAGGTGGTCGTGCCCACGCTGAGCGGCAGGATCAACCTGACGATCGCGCCCGGGAGCCAGTCAGGCCAGCGCCTGCGCATTCGCGGTAAGGGCCTGGTGAGCAAACTGGGAACCGGCGATCTGTATGCGATCCTGAAAGTGGTGATGCCGACAGACACCTCGGCCGAGGTGCAGGCACTGTGGCGCGAATTGGCCGCCAAGGCGGATTTTGACCCCCGGGCCGAGTGGGAGGAGACGTCATGAAAGGCTCTCTGGTGCGCGTGAGCGCGTCTGAATTCTGCGAGCGGGAAGGCGTCAGCCATAGCCTCGTAATTGAACTGGTGGAGCTCGATATCGCCACGCCGGTGGCTGGCAGCGAGGTTCAGGAGTGGGTGTTCGACGATGCGGGCGCGCGCTGGCTGCAGAAAGCATTGCGCCTGCAGCGCGAACTGGAGCTGGATTGGGTTGCCACCGGCATGCTGGTAGACCTGATCCGCGAGCGCGATCGGCTCAGGCGTGACAATGCCAATCTGCGGCGGGCGCTGGCGCGTTTTCTGGTGGATTGAGCCCGCCGTTCGCGCGCGGGCCGGCCACTCGTTGCATGGCTCTCAGTCGCTCACGCCGCCGCCCGTCAGGTGCAGGGGGTCGAGAATGGCTGCGAGTTCCTCCGTATCCATACCGGTTTCTTCTTTGGCAACGTCGAGCACTGTGCGCTGTTCGCGGTAGCAGCGCTTGGCAATGGCCGCTGCCGCCTCATAGCCGATGCGCGCATTCAGGGCGGTTACCAGGATGGGGTTGCCGGCAAGGGATTTTTCGATGCGCGCATGTTCGACACTGAAGCCCGCGATGCTCTGCTCAATGGCCGCGCACGCCCAGCCCAGCGTGTGTATGCTGGCGTGCAGTTTTTCCGCGATCAGTGGCAGCATCACGTTGAGCTGAAAATTGCCCGAGGCTGCTGCCACCGCGATAGTGGTGTCGTTCCCGGTGACGTCCGCGCAAACCATGAGTACCGCCTCGGGCAGAACCGGGTTGACTTTGCCGGGCATGATTGAGGAGCCGGGCTGCAACGCCTCGAGCGTGATTTCACCGAGCCCCGAGAGCGGCCCGGACGACATCCAGCGCAAATCATTGCTGATCTTTATCAGCACGGTGGCCAGCCCCCGCAGCGCTGCCGAGCACTCCAGCGAGGTATCCTGCCCCGCCATGCGGGAGAACGGGTTGCTACAGGGCGTGACGCTGTCTGCGCCCGTTGCGGACAGCCGTTCGGTGAGTGCGGTAGCAAAGCCCTCGGGTACGTTCACGCCGGTGCCCACGGCGGAGCCGCCGATTGGCAACTGTCGCAGTCTCGGCTGCACCTGCTGAAGGCGCGTCATGGCCTCTGCAAGCTGGAACGCCCAGGTGGACAGCTCCTGGCCAAGCGTGACCGGCATCGCATCCATCAGGTGTGTACGCCCGGTTTTTGCCACGTCCTGCAACTCCTCCGCGCGCTCAGTGAGGCGCGAGATCAGCGCCTGTAGCGCGGGCAGGACAGTACGGTTGAGCCCCTCCAGCGCGGTCAGTTGCAGGCAGCTGGGGATCACGTCGTTGCTGCTCTGGCTGCAATTGACATGATCGTTGGGGTGTACCGTTGCATTGAGTGTTCGGCTGGCCAGAGATGCCAGCACCTCGTTCATATTCATATTGGTGCTGGTACCCGAGCCGGTTTGAAAAACCGATACCGGGAATTCCCCCGGGTAGTCGCCACTGGCCACGCGGTCGGCCGCATCGCCAATAGCAGCGGCGATAGACGCATCCAGCGCGCCGCAGTGCAGGTTGGCAAATGCAGCGGCGGATTTGATACGCGCCAGGTTGCACAGGAATTCGGCGGGCAGGCGGCGCTCGCTGAGGCCGAAGTTCTCCACCGCCCGCTGGGTCTGCGCGCCGTAGAGCGCCTCCGCGGGAACCTGCACCGGGCCCAGACTGTCGTGTTCGGTTCTGTGATTCATGGTCCTCGCTCCTGCTATAGTAGGGGTGAGCTGCACAGTGCGCCGGTCTGACCAGGTATGCAGAGCGCGCATGGCGTCAATCCACACATCAGCTCACACGCTAACCGCTGTGTGAAGATGATGAATTGAAAAGGAATCCGCTGCAATGAGTACCCGCTACAGCACCCCAAGCCGCCTGCAAGTCGACGGACGCGACTTCACGATTTTCCCATTCGACAAGCTGGAGGAGCTTGGCAACCCACACGAGCTGCCGTTTTCGCTGAAGCTGCTGCTGGAAAACCTGCTGCGGCACGGGTCCGAGGACTTCGTCAGCGATGACGACATCAAGGCGCTGTTGAACTGGGACCCGACGGCGGAACCCTCCCAGGAGATCGCCTTCGTGCCGGCGCGCGTGCTGTTGCAGGATTTTACCGGCGTGCCGGCGATTGTCGATCTCGCCGCGATGCGCGATGCGATGGTTGAGCTTGGCGGCGACTCGGTCCGGATCAACCCGTTGTCGCCGGTGGAGCTGGTGATCGATCATTCGGTGATGGTTGATTACTTTGGCACCGAGGACGCGCTGGAGCGCAATACCGCGGTGGAAATTGAACGCAACCTGGAACGCTACCGCTTTTTGCGCTGGGGCCAGTCGGCGCTCGACAATTTCCGGGTAGTGCCACCCGGCACCGGCATCGTGCACCAGGTGAACCTCGAGTATCTGGCGCGTGGTGTGTTCGAGAAAACGCGCGAAGATGGCTCTACCCTGGCCTACCCCGATACGCTGGTCGGCACCGACTCACACACTACCATGATCAATGGCCTGGGCGTGCTCGGCTGGGGTGTCGGCGGCATAGAAGCGGAAGCGGCCATGCTGGGCCAGCCGGTGACCATGCTGATTCCACAGGTGGTGGGCTTCAGACTCAGCGGCGCCCTGGCAGAGGGCGCCACCGCAACCGACCTGGTGCTGACGGTGACCGAGCAACTGCGTAAGCACGGGGTGGTGGGCAAATTCGTCGAATTTTTCGGCCCCGGCGTGGCGGCACTCAGCCTGGCGGATCGCGCCACCATTGCCAATATGTCGCCCGAGTACGGGGCAACCTGCGGGCTGTTCCCGGTGGACGAAGAGACCATCAACTACCTGCGCCTGACGGGTCGCGATGAGAGCCAGCTCGCCTTGATCGAAGCGTATATGAAAGCGATGGGCATGTGGCATACACCGGATGCGCCCCCGGCACGTTACAGCTCCGTGCTGGAACTCGACCTGGCGGACGTGGTGCCCTGCCTGGCGGGGCCCAAGCGGCCCCAGGACCGGATTGCATTGACTGCAGCCGCCGGCGCCTTCGAAGAGAGCCTGCAGGAATTCCAGGCGCTGAATACCGCGGACATCACGGAGAGCGACTGGGCGGAAGAGGGCGGCGCGGTCGTGAAACCGCAGGCCCACCAGGGCATCAGCGTGAAGCGCGGCGATACCCGTTTCATGCTCGAGCACGGCGCGGTGGTGATCGCCGCGATCACCAGCTGCACCAACACGTCCAATCCAGCGGTTCTGATCGCCGCGGGGTTGCTGGCGCGCAAGGCGCGGAAATTGGGTTTGCGCACCCAGCCGTGGGTGAAGACCAGCCTCGCGCCCGGTTCCAAGGTGGTTACCGAGTATCTGGAGAAAACCGGCCTGATGGACGACCTGGAGGCGCTGGGCTTCTACCTGGTGGGCTATGGCTGCACCACCTGCATCGGCAACTCCGGCCCGCTACCCGACGAGATCACCACGGCCATTCACGATGGCAACCTGCTGGTGAGTTCAGTGCTGTCGGGCAATCGCAATTTCGAAGGGCGCATACACCAGGACGTGCGCGCCAATTACCTGGCCTCGCCACCGCTGGTGGTTGCCTACGCGCTGGCGGGCAACATGTTGCTGGATCTGAACCGCGACGGCCTGGGTAACGACAGCGACGGTAACCCGGTGATGCTGGCCGACGTCTGGCCGACCTCGAAGGAAATAGGCGACCTGGTGGCCAGTAGCGTGGACCCGGAGATGTTTCGCGAGCGTTACGCCGATGTGTTCACCGGTAATGAGGTGTGGAACGAGCTGCCGGTGACCGACAGCGCCCACTTCGATTGGCCGGATTCAACCTATGTGCGGCAACCACCGTTTTTTGCCGGTATGCAGCTCGAGGCCAGTGCGCCGGATGCCATTGAGAACGCGCGCTGCCTGGTGAAAGTAGGCGACAGCATCACCACGGACCACATCTCTCCGGCCGGGGCCATCGCTGCCGACAGCCCTGCGGGTGAATACCTGCAGGCCCAGGGCGTTACCCCGGAGGACTTCAACTCCTACGGCTCGCGACGCGGCAACCACGAAGTGATGATGCGCGGCACCTTCGCCAATGTGCGGTTGCGCAACCAGCTCGCGCCCGGCACCGAGGGTAGCTGGACAACCTGCTTCCTCGACGGCGAAGAGGTGTCAATCTTCGATGCGGCGCAGCGCTACGCTGACGAGAACGTTCCGCTCGTGGTGCTCGCGGGCGAGGAGTACGGTACCGGCTCCTCCCGCGACTGGGCCGCGAAAGGCCCGTCCCTGTTGGGCGTGCGTGCAGTGATCGCGCGCAGTTACGAGCGCATTCACCGCTCCAACCTGATTGGTATGGGCATACTGCCGCTGCAGTTTGCCGCCGACGACAGTTGTGACAGCCTCGGTCTCAAGGGCGATGAGCACTTCAGTATCGGGGCGGTCAGCGCCGGGCAGGAGTCTGTCGAGGTGGTGGCGCAGCATCCCGAGCGCGGTGACACGCGCTTCGAAGCGCGTATCCGTATCGATACCCCGAACGAGTTCGCCTATTTCGAGAATGGCGGCATTCTGCACTACGTATTGCGGCGCTTGGCAAAATCCTGAGCGAATTGCGGTGATGGGGCCGGGAATCAATGTACCTGGCCCCATTGTTCCGCGCCTGACCTGATTGGCGTGCTGCTTGATAACATATATGGATATACGTATATTCATGGATTATGGATGGCAACCAGGGTGAGTCAGTGCAGGGTGACAGTTTCTACAAAGGTCTGGGCAACGAGATCCGGCTGCGCTGCCTGATGCTGTTGCTCGACCGGGAGGAACTCTGCGTCTGTGACATCGCCGATTCACTGGGTCTCTCGCAACCGATGATCTCCCGCCACCTCGCGCAGTTGCGCGCTTGTGAGCTTGTGAGTGACAAACGCGAGGGCCAGTGGGTGTACTACCGACTTCACGCCGGGCTGGAAATCTGGCAGAGGCGCGTGTTGGCAGCCACGCGCGAGGGTCTGGCAGCGCAGGAACCCTACCTCGGAGACCTGGCGCGTCTGCGGGATATCGAACAACACACGCAGGGCAGCCGCTGTCGGTGAGTTTGTCTGGCTCGCCCCGGCTACCACCGGGCAGTGGTCGCGACCGCCAGCAATGGCCACGCCCGTTACCGTATCCGGAGTCTTTGTATGCGTATCAGGATTGGCATCAACGGTTTTGGCCGCATGGGCCGTCTGGTGCTGCGCGCCGCCTGGGGCTGGCCCGGGGTTGAGTTCGTGCACATTAATGACCCCGCCGGCGATGCGGCGACCCTGGCACAGTTGCTGAACTTTGATTCCGTGCACGGCCGCTGGTGTTGCGAGGCGACCGTCGAGGACGGAGCTAACACCATGGTGATAGGTGGGCGGCACATCAGCAGCAGTCGCAACAACCGGATTGAAGAGACCGACTGGTCGGATTGTGACCTGGTCATCGAAGCCAGTGGCAAGATGAAAAAGGTGGAGGTGCTGAACGCGTACCTTGAGCAGGGCGTTGAACGCGTAGTGGTGACGGCACCGGTGAAAGAGCCGGGAGCACTGAACGTGGTGATGGGCGTCAATGATCATCTCTACCAGCCGCAAACCCACAGGATTGTCACCGCCGCCTCCTGCACCACCAACTGCCTCGCGCCGGTAGTCAAGGTACTGCATGAAAACCTCGGAATTCGTCATGCCAGCATGACCACCATTCACAGTATCACCAACACCCAGAGCATTCTTGATGCGCCGCACAAGGACCCGCGTCGAGCCCGCGCCTGTGGTTTGAGCCTGATTCCTACCACGACCGGTTCTGCGACCGCGATCACGGAGATATTTCCCGATCTCAAGGGGCGGATTAATGGCCACGCCGTGCGGGTGCCGCTGGCCAACGCCTCGCTCACCGACTGCGTGTTCGAAGTGGATACAGCGACCTCGGCCGAGGCTGTTAACCGGCTGTTGCATGCCGCTTCCCAATCGGCCCCGCTCAAGGATATTCTCGGTTACGAAGAGCGCCCGTTGGTGTCCATCGACTACAAGACCGACCCACGCTCCTGCATTATCGACGCGCTGTCGACGCTGGTAGTCAATGACACCCAGGTAAAAATCTACGCCTGGTACGACAACGAATGGGGCTACGCCAACCGCACTGCCGAGCTGGCGCTGAAAGTCGGCCGTTCAGATCACGCCGCCTGACCGTGTCAAGGCAACTCTCACCCGAGGTTCGCCGGTACCTGCTGGTCACTGGTAACTACTGGGCCTTCACCCTGACGGATGGCGCCCTGCGCATGTTGGTCGTGCTGCACTTCCACGGTTTGGGGTACTCGCCGCTGGAGATTGCGCTACTGTTCCTGTTCTACGAAATTTTTGGCGTTGTCACCAACCTCGTGGGAGGCTGGTTGGGTGCCCGCGTGGGCCTCAACCGCACCATGAACATTGGCCTGGGATTGCAGGTTGTCGCACTGGCCATGCTGCTGGTACCCGCGGCGTTGCTGTCGGTGCCCTGGGTGATGGCCGCGCAGGCGCTGTCGGGTATCGCCAAGGACCTGAACAAGATGAGCGCCAAGAGCGCGATCAAGTTGCTGGTGCCGAAGGATGCCGAGGGCACCCTGTACAGGTGGGTGGCCATTCTCACCGGCTCGAAGAACGCGCTCAAGGGCGCGGGGTTTTTTCTCGGCGGGGTGTTGCTGACATGGCTGGGCTTTGCCGGCGCTGTGGCGACGATGGCTGCGGCGCTCGTGCTGGTGTGGCTGTCGAGCCTGGTGTTGCTGCAAAGGGATCTCGGCAGGGCCAGCAACAAACCGCAATTCCGCGATATCTTTTCCAAGAGTCGTGCCATCAATATTCTCTCCGCGGCGCGGATGCTGCTGTTTGGCGCGCGAGATGTCTGGTTCGTGGTCGCACTCCCGGTATTCCTGTCGCAAAGCCTTGGCTGGAGTCACAGCCAGACCGGCGGCTTTCTCGCTGTGTGGATTATCGGCTACGGCGCAGTCCAGGCGCTTGCACCGCGTATCACCGGCAGTCTCGGGGGAAAGGTTCCAGACGGGCGTTCGACTGTCCGCTGGGCAGCGAGCCTGGCGCTACTGCCTGCCGCGATAGCTCTGGGGTTGGCAGCGGAGCTGGATGCCACGACGATGCTGGTGGGCGGGCTCTTGCTGTTCGGCGTGCTGTTCGCCATCAACTCTTCCCTGCACAGCTACCTGATTGTCAGCTACGCCGGCAGTGACGGTGTGTCGCTGGATATCGGTTTCTACTACATGGCCAACGCCATGGGGCGTTTGCTCGGCACGCTCCTGTCGGGCTGGGCATTCCAATTGGCGGGGCAGGGAGCGGGTGGATTGATCGCCTGCCTGTGGATCTCCACTGGCATGTTGGCGGCCGTCGTATTGATATCTCTCGGTTTGCCTGCTCGGCCCTGCAGCAGAATTCAGGAAGGTGACAATTCATGATCGATTCAGCGATCCACAAGCCCGTTGTATCGCCCCTCAGTTTCTTCGAGCGCTTCCTCTCCCTGTGGGTACTGCTCTGTATTGTCGCGGGCATCACCCTGGGCACCTTGCTGCCGGATACCTTTCAGCTGCTTGCGGGTTTCGAGTACGGCTCGGTCAACTTTATCGTGGCGGTGCTGATCTGGTTCATGGTCTACCCGATGATGGTGTCGGTTGATTTCACCAGCCTCAAGCGTATACACGAGCGTCCCCGGGGACTGGTGATCACGCTGGTGGTTAACTGGTTGATCAAGCCCTTCACCATGGCTGCACTGGGCGTGTTGTTCTTTGAGCACCTTTTCGCCGGTCTGATTGACCCGGTGAACGCGAGCCAGTACATCGCGGGGATGATACTGCTGGGGGCTGCCCCCTGCACGGCGATGGTTTTCATCTGGTCGCAACTGACCCGGGGGGACGCCAACTACACGTTGGTGCAGGTCTCGCTGAACGATGTCATTATGATCTTTGCCTTCGCGCCCATTGTTGCGTTCCTGCTTGGCGTGACCGATATCAGCGTACCCTGGGAAACCCTGCTGCTTTCGGTGGTGCTCTACGTGATAATTCCTCTGGTGGCGGGTGCCCTGACTCGTATGCACCTGATCCGTGGGGCCGGCCCCGGTTTTCAAGGTGGGACGCGAGTCTCGCAGTTCACCTCGCGAATCAAACCACTGTCAGTGCTTGGCCTGCTGGCGACGGTGGTGCTGCTGTTCGGCTTCCAGGGCCAGGTCATTCTTGAACAACCGGTGTTGATCGCGCTGATAGCAGTGCCCCTGCTGATCCAGTCCTACGGTATATTCGCCATCGCCTATGGCGCAGCGTACATCTGGCGCGTGCCGTTCAATGTCGCTGCTCCCTGTGCCCTGATCGGCACCTCCAACTTCTTCGAACTGGCCGTGGCCGTGGCCATCGGCTTGTTCGGGTTGAATTCCGGGGCAGCCCTGGTGACCGTGGTCGGCGTATTGGTCGAGGTTCCGGTGATGCTGTCACTGGTGGCCTTTGCCAATCGCACCAGCCATCGCTTTCCAGCAGCGGATCACACTCCCTAGGCGCGCGTTGTTTTCAACCGTCCCGGGGGGCGGCCGGAGCGTCGTCAGGCAATGGGCGCATCGCCCAGGTCGCCGTCGATATCCAGAGGGTCCGGCTGCAGTGCTTCCTGGAACCGCTCCACCTGTTCCTCCACGTTGCCGACCTTTCTGCCGTAGTGCGCAATGTGGAACAGGGCGTCGCCCTCGTACACCAGTGGCAGGTTGGTGCGACCGATTACCACGCCCGCCTCGGGTGCGAGCACTTCGGTTTCACTGGCGCCCAGCGGGTCGGCGATAAACGCGAGCGTCTGGCCGGGCGCCACCTTGGCGCCCAGCGGCACCAGCGTGCGCAGGATGCCGCTGTCCGGGGCGCGCACCCAGGCGGTGCTGTTGCTGATGGTGGGCGCGGCCCGCGAGCGTTTGCGACGGCTGGCACGCAGCATGCCCAGCGAGCGCATGACGTTGATCACCCCCTGCACACCGGCGCGGATGTGCATCTCCTCAAAGCGCAGTGCCTCGCCTGCTTCGTAGAGAATCACAGGGATGCCCGCTTCGCCGGCGCAGTAGCGCAGTGAGCCATCGCGGAATTTGGCATCGATAGCCAGCGGTACGCCAAACGCTTCTGTCATTGCGCGGTTCACGGGGTTGTCGAGATCGGCTCGAATCTGCGGAAAATTGCTGCGGTGCCGGGCACCGGTATGCAGATCGATGCCGTGCGTGGATTTCAGGACAATTTCCCGCAGGAAGGTGTGCGCAACCCGGCCCGCGAGCGATCCCTTGGGCGAACCGGGGAAGGAACGGTTCAGATCGCGTCCGTCCGGGAGGTTGCGTGCGTGGTTCATGAACCCGTATACATTGACGATGGGAATGGCCAGCAGCGTGCCGCGAATACCGGCCATCGCCTTGTGGCGCATCAAGCGACGGATAATTTCCACGCCGTTGATCTCATCGCCGTGCAGCGCTGCGCTGACAAACAGGGTCGGTCCCGGGCGCCGACCGCGGATGACCTGGACGGTAATCGAGAGATCGTCGTGGGTGTAGAGCGGCACCACAGGTACGGCGATTTCACGGCGCTCGCCGGGCGCTATCGCCTGGCCGCCGATCTGCAGCGCATCATTGGTGTCTGCCACCGTCTACCCCCGGGTTCTGCGGCTGCCCCGATCGGGCCGGGCATTGTCTTCAATGTAATCGATGATTCGGCCGGCCACATCTTTACCGCTGGCTTCTTCAATGCCGCGTAGCCCCGGGGAGGAATTAACCTCCATAATCAGGGGGCCGCGCGACGAGCGCAGTATATCCACGCCGGCCACCTGCAGACCCATGGTTTGGGCGGCTTTCACGGCGCTGCTGCGTTCTTCGGGTGACAGCCTGGTTACCCGGGCAGAGCCACCCCGGTGCAGGTTGGAGCGAAATTCGCCTTCCGGTGCCGAGCGTTCCATGGCGGCGACAACCCGCCTGCCTATCACCAGTGCACGCACGTCTGAACCACCCGCCTCCTTGATAAATTCCTGTACCAGGAAATCCGCGCCGAGTTCGGTGAAGGCATCGATCACGGATTCCGCCGCCTTCGCGGTTTCCGCAAGTACCACGCCGCGGCCCTGGGTGCCCTTCAGAAGTTTGAGCACGACCGGCGCGCCGCCCACCAGTTTTATCAGGTCACGTCCGTTCTGTACGTCGTGCGCGAAGCTGGTCATGGGCATACCGAGACCCTTGCGCGAGAGGAGCTGCAGCGCTCGCAGCTTGTCCCGCGATCGCCCCAGCGGGATGGATTCCGTGAGGCAGTACACACCCATCATCTCGAACTGGCGTATGACAGCAGTGCCGTAGTCGGTTATGGACGCGCCGATTCTCGGCACAATCACGTCCATGTCCTCGAGCCGTTCGCCATCGTAATAAATGCCGGGCGCCGAAGCGTTGATGGCGATCGTGCATTTCAGGGTATCGATAACCCGGACATCGTGGTTTCGCTGCTCGGCTGCCTCGACAAGGCGTCGGGTGCTGTAAAGCTTGCGGTTGCGCGACAAAATGCCGATGGTCAGTTTCATGGCCGGCTCTGACTGCGGGGGGGATTGCTACGGCCGCTAACCAGGTAGGAGCGGGCCGGGTCGACCAGGTAGTGCCCCCGCATCGCGGTGCGGCCCAACAGCACGCGAAACTTCATGGTGTCTCGATCAGTCAAAGTCACCTCGATGCTGTGGCGATTGGCCCCGATCAGCAGGGAGGTCTGGATTACATAGCGCAGCTCCTCATGCCCCCCGGAATCGCGTACAACACGGCGATCCAGCAACGGTGCTTCGCAGGCGATCTCGAGTTCGCGGTCTCCCTGTACGGGGTGTACAAGGAAGCGCACCCAGGGCTCGTCGCGGCGTGTAAAGGCTTCTACACCGCCAGTGTGCAGTGCGCTGGTGCGGGCTCCGGTATCGACCTTGGCTTTGATGCGGGCAATCGCAAGGTCCGGAAAATCCACCCATTCGCGCCAACCCAGTGTTTGCTTGTCATTCATTTTGCCGGTTCCTGGCGACAGTGTGTCGGTCGACTTGATGTGCGCTAATGATTACGCCCAGCGGCAGGTGCTACGAAGAGGGCGCATCCTGACGGATGCTGATCTGGCCGTCAACATGCACGTCGCGCTGCGGGAATGCGATGACCACCGCGTTCTCGCGAAACAGCTCCTCGATGCGATAACGAAGATCGCTGCGTATCACCCGGATACCGCGCTCGGCGGTAGACAATGACCAGACGAACAACTCAAACACCAGCGCGTTGTCACCGAAATCATCAAAGATAATCGAGTGCGGCGGGTCTTGCAGCACGTCCGGGTGTTCACCGGCTGCGGTTGCCAAAAGCTCAGTCACGCGCTGTACATCAGAGCCGTAACTGACACCAACACGCACCGAGGTGCGGACCAGTTTGTCCATGAGCGTCCAGTTGATGACGATATTTTCCAGCAGATAACTGTTGGGAAACAGCACATGCACACCGTCTATACGACGCATACGCGTGGAACGCGTGTTGATGCTTTCAATGGTGCCGCGAATCTCTCCCAGCTCCAGGAAATCGCCGATCTTCACCGGTCGTTCCCACATGAGAATCCAGCCGCTGATGAAATTGTTCAGGATATTCTGGGCGCCGAAGCCGACACCGATGGCGACTGCGCCGGAAATGAACGCGAACGCGGCCAGCGGGATGTTCAGAAAATCCAGCACCATGAAGGTGAGAATGACAAAGCCGAGTACCAGGTAGGCGCGCGACAGCAAGTGTACGATGTCGGGATTGAACTTGCCCTTGGCGAGGCGGCGACGCAGGATACGCGAGCTCCACACCACAAACAGGATGCCGAGCAACGCAAATGTGATGACAGACAATAACTGGCCCAGTGTGAGGGTGGTCTCGCCGACGCTGAACAGCGGCATTTGCATGAGCGCTTGTGTGCGTTCCAAACGATGTCTCCTTCGATACCCGCGGTGAGTGCGTTGCGTCTGCCCGGGAATGGGAAGATAGCATGGCAAGTAGGGGTCTCACGCTATTCAACATGAAATAGCGGTAGGTTGAAAGTAGTGCAACCTGGACTGATACGCGTCCGTGAGCGCCTGCGGGTCACGCCGGTGATGCGGGGCGGGCGTTGCGGTGACGCTATCGCGCGCTCTAGAATGGCGTCAGATGGTGGCTCGCCTGGGAGGGTGCGCGTATGATCCGGGCAATGCTCAGCGGCGCCGATGGTGCCTGTGTGGAAGGCGGGGCGGACCTTGTCTCGCAGTGGCGCGCGCAGCCCTCCGGTCGTTTGTGGCTGGATATCGAGGGCGGATTGGGCGAGACGGAGCGTGGACTGTTGCTGGGCCTGGGCTGTGATCCGCTGGCAATTTCGGATTGCATGCGCCAGCGGCACCCGCCGAAGGTGGAGGAATTCGAAAACAGTACCTTCATCCTGTTCCGTGGTATCACCTCGCTGGACGAAAGGTTGCAGCTGGACCCGCAGCAGCTGGGAATCTGGGTCGGCGAGCGATTCCTGGTCACCGTGCATCGCGGTAAATCTGTGAGCGTGGACCATTGCTGGGCGGAGGATCTGCAGTCGGCTGGCGTGAGCCCGCCGGCGGAGCGCGTATTGCGCCTTATTCATTATGCCTCCGGGCGCTATCTTGAACGGCTACTGGATTTTGAAGAACGGCTTGCCGACCTGGAAGACGGTATGCTTGGTGGTCGCTCCGAATCAGATATGAAAGAGCTGGTGATGTACCGCTCGCGGCTGCGCAAGCTGCGGCGTATTTTCAGTTACCATCATCGCCTGGCGGAAAGTCTGCTGACAACCGGCAGCGCGCAACTGGGCGTCGCCGACGGTGAGTATTATCACCTGCGACGTGATGTTTTTGATCGCTGCGAGCGGCTCTACAGCCTGGCCAGTATGTACTACGAACTGTGTGGTGACCTGGTAGAGGGTTATATCTCCCTGAGCTCGCACCAGCTCAACCAGACGATGAAAATTCTCACGATCATCTCAGCCATCTTTGTGCCGTTGACGTTTCTCGCCGGCATTTATGGTATGAACTTCGAATACATGCCGGAGCTCGGGTGGAAATACGCGTACTTCACTCTGCTGGGGGTAATGTTTGCCGTTGCCACCACGCTTTACTGGGTATTCAAGCGCATTCGCTGGTTGTAGCTCTGCAACGTCGGCACGCCCGGCCTGTCGCGCGCATTGTCTCGCCCGGTTTCTTCTAGCGCCCTCGCTTTGCGCAACGGTGGCAATTGCGGCTCAGACACTCACCACGCGGTACACCATATAGGCAACAAAGGCGAAAATGAAGGCCGCGCCCGTGCCGCGCTGCATACGCTGCCTGCCGATCAGGAATACCGGTATGACCACCGCCGCGAACAGCAGCGACATACAGATGTCCTGGATGCCGCCGGCGGGTATTGGCAGAGGCCGCACCAGCGCGCTGACGGGTAGTACGATCAGGGCATTGAAGATGTTGGATCCCACGACATTGCCCACGCAGAGGTCCGACTCATTCTTCAGGGCGGCGATCACGGAGGTGACCAGTTCGGGAAGGCTGGTGCCCACGCCGACGATCAGCATGCCGATGATTACCGGTGGCACGCCCAGTGCAGTGGCCATGGTGGCACCGTGCACGATCGTCAAGTGGCCACCGATACCCAACCCGACAATGCCGGCAAGGATCAGGATGATGCCTGTTTTGAGCGAGATACTCGTCGGCGTCGGCAGCGCGTCTTCCAGCTCACGCACATTGGCGAGTAACGGATCCTGGCGCCTGACCAGGACATCGCTGACGGTGATGTAGGCGAACACGCCGAATAACAGCAGTAGAATCAGGGCATCGGAGGCGTCGAGCACAGCCGGCGCGCCGCGCAATGGCGTGTCCAGCATCATCACGATCAGCACGCTGGTGCCGAGCAGTAGCAGTGGGATTTCGCGGCGCACGATGCTGCCCTGGATAGATACCGGCTTGATCAGCGCAGCCAGCCCCAGCACCAGCCCGATATTGGTGAGGTTGGAACCTGCAATGTTGCCGAAAGCCAACTCGGTTTCGCCGCGCAGGGCGCCCACCACGTTTACGACCAGCTCTGGTGAGCTGGTGCCGAAGGCGAGAATGGTAAGACCAATCACCATCGGTGGTACACCAAGCCGGCCCGCCACGCTGGAACCGCCGCTGACCAGCGCGGTGCCGCCCGCCAGCAAAAGTGCCAGCCCACACAATAAAAGTATCAGAGACACTGCCTTAAAGCCTCATTTCGCACCGC
>CAZFJQ010000026.1:0-45530 GCA_964519755.1 uncultured Halioglobus sp. | reverse complement strand
ACGGGAACCCGGGGTCGGTATCCCGTCAGGTTAATCGAGTTCGTCGGGTGGCGCTGGGACCTGGCCTGCGAGTACGCCGAGACCTTCTTCGCGCGTGAATACCGTATGAACCACGCCCTGCACACCTACCCGAAACCGCTGCTGTGCTGGGGGCACGGTATTGTCATGGGCGGCGGCCTGGGCGTGATGGCGGCCTGCTCCCACCGCATCGTGACCGAAAAAACCCGCATTGCAATGCCGGAAATCAGCATCGCCCTGTTTCCGGACGTGGGTGGCACCTGGTTCCTCAACCGGATGCCGGGCAAGGTTGGGTTATTTCTCGCGCTCACGGGTGCTTCTGTGAATGCGGCCGACGCGCTTTACTGTGGCATCGCGGACGCGTTCATCGCCAGCGACCACCGGGCGGATGTGCTCGCCGCGCTCCAGCAGCAGGAGTGGAGCCGGTCCGGCGCAGACAACCGTGAGCGGATGACTGCGTTGCTGCAGCGCTATGCCCAGGGCAGCGACGGGCGGCAACCGGAGGGGCAGGTTGAGCCTCACCAGGCCACGATTGACGCCCTCTGTGATGGCGATGATATCCACCGCATCATCGACAATATACTCAACCTGCAGACCAGTGACCCGTGGCTCGAAAAAGCGCAGCAGAATCTTGCCGCCGGCTCCAAACTCGCCGCGCTGTGGATTCATCGCCAGCTTGTGCAACACCGGCGCGCGTCGCTGGAGGAAGTGTTCCAGTCGGAGATCCAGCTCGCCACCAACATTGTGCGGCACCCTGAGTTCGCAGAGGGTGTGCGTGCGTTGTTGATCGACAAGGATCGCGCGCCCGCGTGGCAATACGATGAATCGCGCGCGGTGCCACCTCAGCTATTGGACAACCTGTTCAGGGCGCCGTGGGAGAGGAATCCGCTGGCCGACCTGTAATGCCGGGCAAAGGAGAAAGAGATGTTCAGGGTGGCGTTTATCGGGCTGGGAAATATGGGCGCTCGCATGGCCCGCAATCTGCTGGCAGCCGGACATGAGTTGACAGTATTCGACCTGGTCGATGCGGCCGTGCAGGATGCCTGCGCGGCAGGTGCAAGTGCGGCAGCCAGCGCGGTCGAGGCCGCGGAGCAAGCTGATTACGTGGTGTCCATGCTGCCCGCGGGCCAACACGTGGCTGCCACCTATCTCGGCGAGCAGGGCCTGCTTGCGAAACTGGACAAACACACCACGGTGCTGGACTGCAGCACTATCGATGCGAATACCGCGCGAGAAGTGGGTGCCGTTGCGGCAGAGCTGGGTATCGGTTTCATGGATGCACCCGTATCCGGTGGCGTCGCCGCTGCGGAGGCGGGAACCCTCGCCTTCATGTGTGGCGGGGAGGCGGACACCTTTGTAAAGGCCGAGAAGTTGCTCGCGTCGATGGGGAAGAACATTTTCCACGCCGGCCCGGCGGGCGCTGGCCAGGTCGCCAAAGGCTGCAACAATATGTTGCTGGCTGTGCATATGATCGGCTCCTGTGAAGCGCTTGCAATGGGCGTGCGCAATGGTCTTGATCCGGCGGTTTTGTCGGAGATCATGCTCGCGAGTTCCGGGCGCAACTGGTCGCTGGAGGTGTACAACCCCTACCCGGGCGTGATGGAGAAGTCACCCGCCAGCAATGATTACAAGCCCGGCTTCATGGTAGATCTGATGGTCAAGGATCTCGGCCTGGCCAATGCTATCGCCGAGGACGGCGGTGTGGACAATGCGCTCGGTAAGCTGGCGCAGGCACTTTTTGAGGCACATCAGGCCGCGGGCAATGGCCAGCGCGATTTTTCAAGTATCCTGGAACGTCTTGGGATGTAGCCGGTTTGGCCGATCAGGCCATGGAGTACGCGTGTCTCGCGGCTTACTCTCTCACGCCAACGCTGCCAGTGAGGAGATGTCCGCATGTCATTTGTTACCGTCGAAAAACCCCGGCCCTACGTTAGCCTGATCACCCTCAATCGTCCCGAGCGTATGAATGCGATGGCCTTCGACGTGATGGTGCCGTTCAAAGAGGCGCTGGAGAAAGTCAGTTTTGATAACGACACCCGGGTGGTGATTGTAACCGGCGCCGGTGAAGGCTTCTGTTCCGGCGCTGATCTCGAGGATCCCGGCTGGATGGATATTTTCGACGGCCTGACCGTGCCGGGTATCGCCCGGCGCGCAATGAAAATCCTGGACGACGTCATCAAGGCGATCCACTCTATGCACCAGCCGGTAATCGGCGCCATAAATGGCGCCGCCATCGGCGGCGGTTTTTGCCTGTCGATGGCGACCGATATCCGTATCGCGTCGCACAACGCCTACTTCCGGCCCGCCGGCATCAACAATGGCCTCACCTCCGCCGAGTTGGGCCTCAGCTACCTGCTGCCCCGTGCAATCGGCACCAGCCGCGCGTTTGAGATCATGCTGACTGGCCGTGACGTGGACGCAACGGAGGCGGAGCGTATCGGTATGATCTCGCGCGCGGTGCCTGCTGCCGACCTGATGGAGGAATGTCTGAACATTGCCGAGCGCATCAACGGTTTCAGCCAGATAGGCGTGGAACTCAGCAAACAGATGCTCTGGGCGGGTATGGACGCCGGCAGCCTGCACACCCATATGAACCACGAGGGGCACGCCCAGCTCTTTGTGCGCATGACCACGCAGAACTTCGAAGAGGCGATCAAGGCACGCAAGGAAGGGCGCGCGCCGGATTTTCGGGATTAGACGTCCCGGGCGGGCAGCCAGGAGATAGCGGTCAGGTGTCGCCTCGCAACTCGGCCGTCAGGCTTCGCAGCAGGGGTGTTGAGCGACTCTGCCACAGCCAGATCATTACCGGCGCCAGGGTGGGAACCAGCAGCACATTCATCTGGTAAAACAGGCCGATCAAATTCGGGTCCGGCACCCACACACCGGGCTGTTCAAAAAAAACGCGACCCAGGCCCACCATGAGTGTTTTCAAGCACACGCTGACCAGGCCAAGCGCGATCAATGGGTACAGCACCAGCACGCCGATAACCCAGGTGTTCAGGTAGTTCTCCCGCTGCGTCGCGAAATGCAGCGCTGTATAAAACGGGAGAGAGTAGGAGAGAATTCCAGGATTCAGCGGAAAACCGAGCTGCTCCTCCGTCTGCGAAAGCGGTATCAGCTTGCCGCCGATCTCACCGAAGTTGGTCATCAGCAGGGCCCGGTTTCCGTCCACGTAAAGCGTGTCCACCATCTGCGGGAACCAGGCAGTGAGCACACTGTTGACGAAGCCGATAGCAGGTACGGCGAGCGGCCCACTGGCCACCGTCCAGAGCGCGAAACACGGTATCAGCAGCACAAAAACCAGCAGCAGGAACTGCCGCAGATGATTCACTTCAGGCATGTGCGTGTGATCCCCGGGCTGCCAGATAGCGCAGGTAGAGCATAAAGAAGATCAGCACATCCAGCATGATCAGCGTGGGCCAGAGATACAGGTGGATCCAGCCGAAAAAATCCATGTTCCAGTTGCCAAGGTAGAAAAGGCTGATAATACGCGCGAGATTGAGTACCTGTATGGTCAGGAAGCCGAGGACGATGGCCGTCATCCGCTGTTTCCAGGTGGCCGGGAACGCAAGGACCGCGGCGACCAGGACAATAGTCGCCTCCACCCCGTTGCAGCCCGCCTCGATGGATACGGCAAAGCCGGTATCGTTGAACTGCAGTATCTTGCCGAAGGCCACCACGGAGTTATCGAAGGGTGTGACGATCGCGGCGCTGATCTGTGCCAGCAGGCCGGTGAACGGCACAATCACATGCGTCTGCACCGGCACCAGCATCTCGACCGAGAACAGCACAAGCAGCACGAGTAGAAAAACGGCGATAAAGCGAATCATGAATGCTTTCCTTGGAGAGCGCGAAGAATGTCGGTTTGCGGCGCTTCGCCGCGCTGTTATACACCCCCTGAAATCAAACTCAGGTCAGTATCTATCAGGCGATTGTACGTGTAGGCGCTCAGGGTGAATATGTAGGGATAGGCGCTGCTGTGAATATAGTGTCGACCATCGCGATTGAAAAGCGATAGTGTGGCATCGCCCGCGAGGCCGGTGACGGAAAGAACCCAGTCGGCCTCGGCCTCGGCCAGCTCGCGCTGTTCCTCCCGGCCCGCCATCCCCGCGATGCGCAGGTTGCGCAAGGCATCCAGCAGTGCTTCAAGTTCTCGCGCATCGGGCGTCGCGCCGGTGCCCGCAACCCACTGGCCGTCACTGAAGCTGAGGCTATAGCCTTCGCCGACGATCGCGATTGGCGACCGCACCCGCAGCAGGTCGTTATCCAGCCATTCCCCACCCGTTACCGGGGCCTCGTGATTGTTGAATGGAATACTGAAAATGGCGGACCGGGCTGCATTGCGCGCGTGCACCCTGCGGAACCCCGGCGACGTGCCGAGGTACACCGAGCCGACAAGGTCCTTGTCGGCGAACAGTTCAACCCGCCGTTGATACAAGTACTCTGCCACCTGGAAACGCTGTCGCGCAACGGATGTGTCGGCCACTGGCCACAACCCACTGTTGTGGAGTGCGCCCAGCAACGCCTCAACGCGTTCCGCAGCTGCCGGTAGCCCGTCCAACTCGGGCAGTAGCCATTGCTCGCCAACGCGCTGCAGCAGTACCGCGTTGTCGAACTGGTCACTGACGCGGATCTCGTCAATGCGACCAGGGTCAGCCTCGAGCAGCCGATGTGGGCGCGCTGTGTCGTCGGTGGGTTGGCGTGGCTGGAGCATGGCGAAGGTTATGACGCACTGAACCACCAGCAGCAGCGACAGTATGGCGATGCCGCGGCTCATGCCTGCAAGGCCCTGGCGTAGCTGCGTCGGCGCATATAGCGGTAGCCGCCGGCGCACAACGCCAACAACAATAGCCAAAGCAGCGACATGCCGTAATTCAGGTACTCCAGCGCGCGCTGCGCATGGACTTCCATTGGCGGTAGCGTGCGGCTGAAGTGCCCGCGCGAGCGTATTCCCAGCAGCTGTTCGTCCTGCAGCGACCAGTTGAGCGTATTGCCAAACAACTCGAGCGGGCCCAGGTATTGAGTGCCCGAAGCGGTAACGATACTGCTCAGGACCTGGTCGTCCATGAAAGAGTTCGAGGCATACAGGATGATACGGGCTGATTCTGGCGAGCGCTGCAATGGCGCGCTGCGCACGGCTGCGTTCTCCGCCTCTGGAGCGGTCGATACCTCCGGAGCTGTATCGCGTCCGGCGAAGTAGGAATCGAAGCGTCCCTGCATCACGACCCCGAGGGTATGGATATCGCGGCTGGATTCCTCCCCGTCGAATGTCGCGCGACCGGTCGCGTCGAGTTCAGGCATGATATCGGGGCTGTCGCTGAGCCACGCTTCCGGGGAGCTCAGCAACAGCGGGGTGCTGCGCCTGCCGGTGTCTGCCGCCACCGACACTGGCGACGCCCAGGCCATGGTGAGATGGCGCATGCTGGCGGTTATCGGATGCTCCCGTGACAGCCCGGGCGGACGGATATCCAGGAAGTAGGGGTAATCCAGCATTCTCACATCGCGGAACTCGTAGTCACCGGAGCGGCGCACCACCGGGGAGGGAAAAGTCGTATGCTGTGCATCAAGCACCAGGGTCTCCCCGATCTGCAGGCCGTGATGAGCCAGCCAGGGGTCCAGGCCGCTGATCCAGTCCTTGAGTTGCAGTTGCCCATCGCTGAGCCCTGTTGTGAAGGGCGATGTCGCGAGGATGACGGTGCCACCGCGCATCAGGAACTGGTCGATTGCATAGATCGCGGGTTCACCCAGGGCCAGCGGCGCAACCACTGCGAGAATATCGGCCTCGGGGCTAACGCTGCCGTCCCTCAGGTCCTCCAGCCTGATACTGTATTCCGTGCCAATGCTGCGCTCAAGGTGACTGAACTGTGGCGCGCCCAGGCCCGGGCTGCGGTTCTCCAGGTTCCTCGGGGGCAGTGACAAGGCGACCGTGCGCGTGAAGTTGCGGGTGAAGCGTTTCAATCCGGTATCCAGGAGCAGGCGAAAACTCCCGGGGTCGAAATCCTCTGTCGGCAGGTGCACCACTTGTCGGCTATCCGCGAGTGTCATATAGAAGTAGAACGCTGAGCTATCGTCCAGGTTGGTCAGCATGGGACGGAACCCCCACTCCTCGGCAATCTGGCGCGCCACGCGTCCGTCCCGGGCCTCCGGGTCGATGAAACGCACGGTGAATTTACCGTTGGAGCTCGCTGCCGCGTTCTCAAGTAGCGGTTCAATCGCGGCGCGGTATTCACGCAGCCGGGCAGGCAGACGCTCAGCGGGAGACACATAGGCAATAAACTCTACCGGCTCCTCCAGTCCGTCAAACAGGTTGCCGCCCAGGCGATAGTCCGAGAACACTTTTCTGATTGCATGCGTGATCGCGTATTCAGGGTTGCGCAGCAGAACCTCTGCCGGCTGTTGGGCGGCTGTGCGTACCTCGATGAGGTCGGAAAAACCCAGCGTTTGGTGTTCGCTGCCATAGCGTACCAGCAGGTTGAAGTAGGCGTTGACCAGCGCGGTCTGGTGTCGGTCGGCGACCTGGATTGGCGTGGCGCGGATGCCGTAGCGTTTGTTGGCCTCTTCCTCGAGAGCGGGCTGTTCTCCCGGATCGATGAATTCTACCTGCACCCTGCCCTCTCCGGCGACGGCGTACTCACGCAAAAGATCGCGTAGCTGCGGCACCAGCGGCGCCAGCGCCGGATGGGTTCTGCTGCTGAAATAGGCGCGGATCAGAAGCGGCTCCTCCAGTCTTTCAAGCACCGAAAGCGTGGGCTGCGAAATGGAGTAGAGACGGCCCTGCGTGGTGTCAAAGCGCAACCCTGGTAGCTGGCCAAGCCAGACATTCGCCAGCAGCAGATTCGCTATCAGCAGCAGTGTGAATCCGCGACTTCGTCGGTGCCGCGCGCTGGCTCGACCTGGCCTCCATCGATCGCGCTGCAGGCTGAGGGCGTTGAGTGCGAGGAACACCACTACCAGGCTCGCATGGTAGAAGAGGTCGCGAACATCCAGTACACCGCGGGCAATGCTTTCGAAGCGCGCGCCGCTGCCGAGCAGGCGCAGGAAATTGCCGCTATCATCTTCGAGAAACGTGGTAAACGCGGGACTTCCCAGCAGGTACAGCAACCCGCAAAGCGACACCGTGCCGATCAGGCTGACAATAGGATTGTCAGTACGTGCCGATACGAACAGCCCGATAGCGAGGTAGGCTGCCCCAAGTAGCAGCGTTGCGAGGTATCCTGCGAGAGCCGGTCCTACATCCAGGTCGGCAATGAGGTACACCGTGACCGGGAGTGGCAGGGTGCCCAGTAATGCAAGCACCAGCAGAGCGACGCAGGCCAGGAATTTTCCAATGACGAAGCGCCAGACGCCCACCGGCTGGGTAAGCACATGCTCCAGTGTCCCGTAGCGGCGTTCTTCGCTCCACATGCGCATGCTGAGTGCCGCACACAGGAAAATCAGTAGCACGGGCATCCATTCAAAGAGTGGCCGTACATCGGCAATGTTGCGCGCGAAAAAAGACTCCACCCAGAAGAAGATGAACAGCGTGGTGGTCGCAAATACGGCGAGGAAGAGCCAGGCCACGGTGGAAGAAAAGAACAGCTGGATTTCTTTTTGCGCAATCCGGCGGATAGCGGAATCAGTCGCCATCGGTATTCGCCTCCCGAAACAAACTGCCGAGATCGCGTCTGGCCTGGGTCAGGGAATACAGTTGCGCACCGCTGTTCGCCACGCAACGCGCGATTTCGGCGGCGGCATTGTCGGCCTGCGCATCGCGCTGCAGATCGAGCTGGAATTGCCAGCAACTGGCGGTCGGCGTGGTTTGCTGCACGGAGGCCACGTGCGGCAGTGCTGTCAGCGCCTCGCCAAGAGTCATCACTGTCGCATCCGTTCGCAAGCACAGCGCATGCGGCGAGCTCAGGTTCTCCAGGCGCTCGTCTACCGTGAGTCGCCCACTGTGGAGCACCAGCACGCGATCACAGACGGCGTCGACCTCCTGCAGAATATGTGTTGAAAGAATGACAGTCGCGCGCCGCGCCAGGCGCCGAATGAGTTCGCGCATGTGATCCGTCTGCGCCGGATCCAGCCCGTTGGTAGGCTCATCCAGGATCAGCAATCCTGGCCTGGCGAGAATCGCCTGGGCCACCCCGACACGCTGGCGCATGCCGCGCGACAGGGCGCCAATACGATCCAGTGCCCTATCGTTGAGGTCGGTGGCTCCGAGCGCCGCACGCACACTGTCCATGCGCTCTACCTTGTCGATGCCGCGTACAGTTGCCGCGTACTCGAGATAGTCGACCACCAGCATGTCGGGATAAACGGGAAGATTCTCGGGCAGATAGCCGAGTTGCCGCTGCAGTAGATTCGGTTGCAGTGCGATGTCGCTGCCGTTGAGCAGAACCCGGCCCTCGTCGGGCTCCAGGTAACCACTGAGCATACGCATGATCGTGGTTTTTCCGGCTCCGTTGTGGCCCAGCAGCCCAACAATCTGGTTGTCACCGATGTGAAACGATACATTTCGCACCGCAGGAGTATCGCCGTAATGACGCGTGAGCGACTGCGCTTCAATCATTGCCGCGCCGGGCTGAGCGCCGCCGTCCAGGGCGTGGGCTCCAACCGTTCACTTGAGGCAGCTATCGACGGGCACACTAGAAAAACACCAGTTTGATGATAAAGGCGATGAGTACGATGTTGAGCACTATGCGAATTAAACCCTCGCCCCGGGTGATACTGAAATGGGCGCCCAGGTAGCCGCCCACAGCGTTGCCCAGAGCCAGTGCCAAACCCACGATCCATAGTATCTGCACCTGGCTGGCGAACACCAGTAGTGCTGCAATTGAGTAGCTGCCGACAATGAAAACCTTGTGCATGTTGGTGCGCACCAGGTCCAGCCCCATGACGCGGTTCAGGATCGGCATGAGAATAAAACCCACGCCGAGCTGTATGAAGCCTCCCCAGAAGCCCGCGCCCACCATCAGCAGGTGCCCGTGCCAGAGTTGCCGGCTGGAAGGCTCGCCGGCTGGCGTCCGCTGACGCCCGCCGCGATCAAAGTGCATGAGCAACATCACCCCGAGCATGATGACAGCCAGCGCTCGGTCAAACCACTCACCCTCCAGGCGCACACCCACCATGGCACCGGCCACGGCGCCGGGTATCGCGCAGGCCGAGAGAGTCAGGCTGAGACGAAAATCCTGGAATCCGCGCCGGGCAAACGTGGCGATGGCCGTAATATTCTGTGCGAGGATGGCGATGCGATTGGTGCCGTTGGCCACCGGACCGGGCAGCCCCATAAACACCATAACCGGCACGGTGAGCAGTGAACCACCACCGGCCATGACATTCATGAATCCCCCGACAACGCCAACCGTGACCAGCAGGCCCGCCTGCCACAGTTCGAGGGTCATGCTCAGTCGCCCGTCCAGGGTTCACGCATGGTGACGAACTCTTCCGCGCTGGTGGGATGAATGCCAATAGTGCTGTCGAAAACCTGCTTGGTTGCGCCTGCGCGCATTGCGACGGCAATACCCTGGATGATTTCGCCGGCGTCCGGGCCGACCATGTGCACGCCCACGACCCGGTCTGTTTCGGTGGCTACGATCATTTTCATAAAGGTCTTTTCATCGCGCCCGCTCAACGTGTGCTTCAATGGACGAAATGTGGATTTGAACAGCGTGATCTTTCCAAACTCGCTACGTGCTTCTTCCTCGGTAAAACCGACGGTGCCAATATTTGGCTGCGAGAAAACCGCCGTGGGGATGAAGTCATAGTCTACCGCGCGTCCGGCTTCGCCAAATTGCGCGCGTGCAAACGTCATTCCCTCGGCGAGCGCTACCGGCGTCAGTTCCATGCCGCCAATCACATCGCCGACGGCGAATATGCTGGGTTCGGAGGTGCGGAAGTTGGCATCCACCGCTATGGTGCCGCTGGGGTCAGTTGCTACGTCCACGTTTTCCAGCCCCAGGCCCAGGAGATTTGGCTTGCGCCCGGTGGCGTAGAGCACGGCGTCTGCGTCCAGTTCGGAGCCGTCGGTGAGTTTGACCAGCAAGCCGTCTGAACCCTTCTCTATCGATTCGATATTGACCTCAAAGCGCAGGTCGACACCGCTTTTGAGGATTTCCTGCGCAACGTGAGCGCGCACGTCCGCATCGAAACCCCGCAGGAACAGGGGCCCGCGATACAATTGGCTGACCCGCGAACCCAGGCCATTGAAAATACCGGCGAATTCGGCAGCAATGTAGCCGCCGCCAACGATGACCAGACGCTGGGGGAAGTGAGCGAGATCGAAAATCTCGTTGGAAGTCAGCGCATGTTCGCTACCGGGAAACTCCGGTACATGCGGCCAGCCTCCAGTGGCAATGAGGATTTTCCCGGCAGTGTAGCGAGCGTCGCCGACGGCAACCGTGTGCGCATCGACGAACTGTCCGCGGCCGTCTATTACCGTTGCATTCACACCTTGCAGAAGGTTGTCGTAGATGGCATTCAGCCGTGCGATTTCTGTTTTCTTGTTGTCGCGCAGGGTGTGCCAGTCAAAAGCGGGTTGCTGTCCGTCCCAGCCGAAGCCGCGTGCATCGTTGAAGGCCTTGCCGAACTCCGCCGCGTACACGTATAGCTTCTTGGGTACGCAACCCACGTTGACACAGGTTCCGCCCATGTAGCGATCCTCGATGACGGCAACGCGGGCACCGGTTGCGGCCGCCATGCGGGCGGCGCGAACGCCACCGGAGCCGGCGCCAATGACAATCAGGTCGAAATCAAACTCTTGCATGCTGGAAGCCCGACGAAAAATCTGGCCTCAAGTCTAGCAGTACCCCTTTGGTGCATGCTATCCCCGTGGTCTTGTGCAAGCGGCTCAAGTCACTATTATGTACGATCCCTGAAAACCCACCGGCGCCGTCGTGCGCAACCAGCCCGAGGTAGTGACTATGTTGTTCCGCAGTAAATGTTTCCGTGCAGCCCTTTTTCTGGCAGGAGCTGCCGGCTGCGGTAGTGCGGCGTTCGCCGACACCGCGCCCGCTCCGGATGAGATAGTGTTGAAAAATGGGTCTCGCATCCTCGGTACGGTCGTGGAAGCGCGCGATGGAGTCGTCAAGATGGAGACGGATTTCGCGGGCACTGTCAGTATCGAGATCGAGAAGATCCAGTCGCTGAGCACCGCCGGCCCAACCACGGTAATTCTTGAAGACGACAGCGTCATAGAAAACCAGCGGCTTCGGATCGAGGGTCAGCAGGTGGTGAACAGTGCCGATCCAGCGAAGAGTTATCCCGCTGAAGCGCTGAACGTCATCAACCCGGAGCCCTGGGAACTGGGGCGCGGCTATAAGTGGTTCGGTGATCTGAGCTTCGCTATCGTCATGCAGCGCGGCAATACCGAGAGCGACGAACTGGATTACCGGCTGGAAAGCACCTGGCGCAGCGTGCAGGACCGCTACCGCCTGCTGGCCCGCGGCGAGAATGACGAGGTGAATGGGGAGAAAAGCGCGGACAACTGGCTGTTGCGCGGCAAGTGGGACTATTTCCTGGAAGACCCGAATTACTGGGGTTTTCTGGCGCAGGTCGAGCAGGATGAGTTTCGCGACCTGGATTTGCGCTGGTACGCTGGCCCGTTCATCGGTCGCCAGTTCTTTGACGAACCCGTGTTCACGCTGGCGGGTGAATTCGGTGTCGCCTACGTGACCGAGGAGTTCATTGTTGCCGAGGACGACAGTTACGGCGCAGCCAACTGGGACATCGATATTACCAGCGATCTGCTCGGGGGCGACTCACAGCTCTATGCCCGCCAGTTTGGCCTGTGGAGCATGGATGATCCGGCCAACGTGGTGATCGATACCACGCTCGGCCTGGGGTTCCCGCTCCTGTTCGACTTCCAGGCGGCTGCAGAGATTCTCTGGGAGTATGATTCCGGCGCCGTGGATGGGGTCGATGAACTCGATCAAACCTACCGGGTGCGCATCGGTTACAGCTGGTGATTGCGGCGCGGGCGGCCACGCGCCGCCCCGCGGCTAGCGTGACCCCCGGACCAGGCTGCGGAACCAGTCGAGCAGCGTTTCATTCTTGTAGTCCCGGAATTCGCCGGCATCCATGAACATGCCGTGATCAAGACACACCTCGTACCAGATGTGAGGCTGATCGGGGTCCGAGGCTTTTTCCATGTCTGTGCCGCAGCGTGGGCAGGCGATATCGTCAACGGTGTCCCATTGTTTTCCCTTCGCCCTGCTGCCGATATCCAGTGCATCACCCATCCATTTGCTCTTCAGGATTTCTGCTTCGCCGTGATCGAACCAGAGTCCCTGGCAGTGTGAGCAGCGGTCGATGACCAGGTCGCCACCGTAGGTGATCTCCAGCATGCCGTGGCCGCACTTGGGGCATTCAATAGCGTGTTTATCCGGGCTGTATTCCATTGGGGTTCCCCGTAGTCCTTGGTGTGCATCTAGTATAGGTGCAGATCGTCTGCCTACAAATTGTATTCCGATGCGCTTTGTTATTTAAGCGATCACCTTGTGGGCTGCTCAAAGCATAGCCGATAAAAACATGAGCATACCTGAAACGATGGAGTTTGCGCTTGCTTGACTATGGCAAGTCAGAATAGGATTGTGTGAGTGACACCAAAAAATTACTGTCGCTGTCAAGCAAAATAAGCCTACACTAGGGGTGCGGTACCTACTGGCAACCAGGAGCAGCGAAGACGATGTTAGAAAAAGAACTGGCACAGGCCACCAGGATGGCCGAGCAGGCAAACAAGAATGTAGAAAAATTGCGCAAACGTCTTGTCGCGGAGTCGGACAAGTCGCATGCTAAACTCAAGCGCGAGCTCGGCGCCGCACGCAAGAAGCATTCAGCTGCAACCGGGCGGTTAAAGAAAGCACGTGCAACCTTGCGGCAGAAGGCATCGCCCGACAACCAGAAGAAAGTGGATGCGTTGCTGGCGCAAGTACAGGAGTTGGCAGACTCAGTAGCGCGGATGACCAAGGCCGCCTATGAGGCCGCTGAAAAACTGGTAACAATAAAAACGGATGCAATACTGGCGAATCGCAGGGCCATAGCCGCCGATCAGGCGGCTACAATGGTCGAGCGTGCAACCGGTAGCGCGCGCAAGTCTTCAACCAAGACGAGAAAGGTGGCAAAAGTGAAAAAAGCAGCATCAGGTAAAAAAGCAGCAGCAAAGAAAAAGGCTCCTGCCAAGAAGAAAGCGGCAGTGAAGAAAAAGGCCCCCGCGAAAAAGAAAGCCGCGGTGAAAAAGGCTCCTGCCAAGAAGAAGGCAGCGGTGAAGAAAAAGGCCCCTGCGAAGAAGAAAGCGGCAGCGAAGAAGAAAGCTCCCGCCAAGAAAAAAGCGGCAGTGAAGAAAAAGGCCCCCGCGAAAAAGAAAGCCGCGGTGAAAAAGGCGCCGGCGAAGAAAAAAGCGGCAGCCAAAAAGCGGGCTCCGGCCAAACGCAAGTAAGCCCGAGGCGGCTCTGAACTGACGGCAATACCCGTTAGGTATTGCCGTCAGGGAGCGTGTCACGCTTCAGGTAGTAGCCTGGTCTCTGGAATCTCCAGGGCGGGGATAGTGCCTGGTAAAAGTGGATGCCTGCATTCGATCGTGCGCGGGCACTGGTTGCTGTCAGTTTCTGTTAGTCGATACCCGCTCGTTCGCGAGCCTGCTGTCGCGCCTGCATGAGTTCTTTGCTGAGCAGGTAGGCGATGTAGTATTTGTAGATGTTCGAGACGTAGATCACGGGTTCCTCACCCACGTATTTCGCGGCGGCAATCTCGACGTTACCAAACCATTGGTCGGGGTTGTAGCCGAGTTGTCGGGCCTGCTCGCGAAGCCTGATCATGCGTGCGGGGCCGATATTGTATGCGCCCAGCGCCATCAGCGTGCTGTTCAGCTTGTCGAGCCCCGGGTCGCTGAAGTAGCGCTGGCGCAAAAATCCCAGATATTTTGTGCCGGCGTGGATATTTCCCTCTAACTCGTGCACATCAGGCACATCGACGTTCGGGTCGCTGGCAGTCGAGGGCTTTATCTGCATTACGCCGACTGCGCCTGCGGCACTCCGCGCGCCCTGGTCCAGCCGCGACTCCTGGTAGCCCTGCGCGGCCAGCAGCAAGTGCTCTATGTCGTAGAGTTGTCCATATTTTCGAAACAGCGGTTCCAGCTTGCTAAAGTGCTCGTAGGCCTCTGTGCCGAGCGCGTTGGTTGTCCAATCGAAATCGCGGAAGTAGCGATTTTTCATGACGTTGCCGAGTCGCGTGCCTTCCCGGTGCGTTTGCAGAAACTTGTTGATTGCCGCCAGGAGTTGGGGGCTGTCCTTACGTATACCCCAGGCAGTGCGAACGTCATCGCGAATGACCAGGTCGTCGCGAACTACGAGATCTTTGAACGCATCCTGCCACCAGGGCAGTTTGTAGTCGTCCACGATCGTCCAGGGAAGTAATCCGGCGTTCACCATCTCGACCAGGTCGCTGTCTTCGAGCAGCTCAGATACTGGTTGAATTCGCACGGGCTGTTTGCCTTCGGATTCCAGCCGCTGGTTGAGGCGCTCGACACTTTCCCGGTAGCTGCTGGATTCGCGCAGGAACACGCTTTGTCCCGATAAATCATCGAGTGTTTCGAGCGGCGGCGCAGAAGGTCCCGTGACGATAATTTCCGTCAGCGGTTTGCTCGCCGGGATACTGAAGTCTATCCGGGCGCGGCGTTGCGGTGTGATCGACAGGCCTGCCTGGATAATGTCGCCGCGGCCGGCCACCAGTGCCGGTATGAGCTCGTTGCGTGCCACCGGAATGACCGCCACGAAAATGCGCTGTTGGCTGCTTTTGAGGTAACGGTTGATGAAATCTTCAAACAGGGTTGCGGTTTCTTTCACCAGCCCACGCTCTTCGGCGCCATCCAGATAGTAGCGTCCAATGTTGTAGACGGTGAGAATGCGGATGACCCGGTTTTCCGCCATGCTGTCCAGATCGCCCACTCTTGCGGAGATGTGTTCACTGCTCGCCGCTGACTTGCGCTCACCCTCGAGGGGGGCGAGGTCCGGGGTGTCGTCGCCGCAGCCGCTAATACATGCAAACACGAGAAGCAGGGTTGCCGGAAAGCGCACCAGGTGTCGTACGTATTCGACGGGCCTGGCAGGTGGAGCGGACGTTTGCCTGCAGCAACCCGCCTCCCGGTGCACGCTACTGTGCACCATGCCTGCTTTTTGTAAGCGTGCGCTGGCGTGCAATATCGGCTGGCGGTGCAGCAAGCGGGCTGTCGAGGGCGTCAGCCCCGGGTACAGACGGCAGTGTCACCTGATACTGGACATCAAAGTCGAGCGCGCTGATATCGCGGTCCACCTGCAGCAGGATTGGCTGGTCGGTAGTCAGCCATGCGCCACAGGCTTCCCCGGCATCGCAGACGAAGAGATCGTTGTCGGCATCGGAGCCCGCGATGATCTCATACTCACCGGGGGCGACGTCCTCAAAGCGGTAGCTGTAGCTGCCGTTGTCGCCGTTGCTGACGAACTGTGCTGCGGTGGAATCGGTGGACGGCTCATACAGCAATGCGTAGACGACGCCGACGTCCGCGCCAGCGCCGGTGTCGCCCACCGAATGAAATACGCGGACAGACAGGCGATTTACCGTCGATTGAATATCAACTTCCGCGATGTAGATGCCGGGCGGCTGATCGTCACGATTGACGCTCAACCGGTACTCACCGAGCCCGAAGTCGTCGACATTCACCGGTACCACCTGTAGCCACGGTTGCGAGGCCGTGATGTCCTGCACCTGGATTTCACCCGTGCCGCCGTTGCGCAACAGCAGTTCCAGCGTATCGACGGCGAGGCCGAAATTGAGCGTGCTGGCGGACGACACCAGCCTCGGATTGTCGGCCGGCGAGCTGCCGATGCTGTCGAGGGCGGCGAGCACCGCCCGCTGAGCGTTGATAAGGCCGTGTCCAAAGGCGTCATCACGGCCGCTGGCTCCGAGATCTTCCGTCAACGCGCCACTTACCAATAGCGCATCGATATCATTCGCGGTAAGCGCCGGGTTGATGCTTTTCATCAGCGCGATAACGCCGGCGACATGCGGCGCGGCCATTGAGGTGCCGTTGAGGAAGGAGTACACGTAGGCAAGGCCCGACTCATTGCGCACGCCATCGGTACTGAGTACGCCATCGGGATAGCCATCGCCTGTCAGGTCAACGCTGCTGTTTCCCCCTGGCGCCGCGACATCGATCTGGCTGCCGAAGTTGGAATAGGGCGCGAGCCTCCGCTGCGAGTCGAGCGCGCTCACTGATAGCACACCCTCATAGGCGGCGGGGTAGCTCGGGCTTGAGCTGGCCTCGTTACCGGCGGCTGCCACGATGATGATGCCCGCGTCGCGCAGTTCGCGGATCAGGTTCTGGCTCGCCTGGCTGAAAGCGCCGCCACCCAGGCTCAGGTTAATGATATCGGCCGGCGTTGCCGGGAGCGTACCTGAATCGTTGGGCAGGCCCGCGGCAAAACGCAAGGACTGATCGACATCGTAGGTTGTTCCGCCCTCTTCGCCCAGCGCGCGCAGCGGCATCACGCGGGTATCGTAGGCGACGCCGGCAACCCCGATGCGGTTGTCGCCGCGAGCGACGATAGTGCCGCTCACGTGGGTACCGTGGAAACTGTTGCTGCTGCCGCCGATCGATGCACCCGGGTCTGTGGGGTCGGGGTCGATGCCGTCGCCATCCCGCGCATTCCCTGCATCGCGCACGAAATCGTAGCCATCGACGAACTGGCCGATGAGATCCGGGTGTCGGGGCAATACTCCGGAATCGATGACCGCGACGACTACCCCGGGGTTGCCGGTAGTTGAATTCCAGGCGTCCGGCAGGCTGATCAATGGAAAGTGCCACTGCAGTGGGAAAGCCTCGTCGTTGGGTGTACGCAGGGGCTGTACGCGGTAGTTTGGCTCCGCAAGCATCACGTCGGGTTCGCGGCGCAAGGATTTTATCGCCATCAGCGTCTCCCAGCCGGCCCGCAGCTCAGACCCCTCGAAGTCGGCATTTTTTGCGCTGGCGGCGCCGAGTCGTCTGCGTAGTTGGCGCGTTGAAACGCGCTCCGGGTCGAGTGCCATCAGGCGGCTGCGCCCGTATCCTCCCGCGCGCTGGCGCATGCCCATCGACTCTTCGAGGGTATGCGTGTTCAGCGCTCCCGGTTTGGCATTGCCGTCGCGATAGCGCACCACTGCTGCATAGGGTACGAGCTCGCGGTGAGCCTGCAGGGGAAGCGCGTTGTCCGCCAGCGCCACAGACTGCGCACTGCCGATGGCGAGGAGATAGTTGGTCGCGCCAGCGAAGGCGAAGGCGTTGACAAAATAGACGCCATCTTCTTCGATAGTCAGCGACTCGAACTCACCGGTATTGATAGAGAAATCGACCACCCCGCCATCACTGTCGTACAGGTAGAGGTCGGCATCAGCTACATCAAAGTCCGCAACCAGCATGGTGACGCGCTGGCCCGCCAGCAGTTCTACCCGGTAAAAGTCGTCGATATCGCCCACGTCCCTGGAGCGTCCGGGCGCTCCGGTACCCGGCTGATTGATATAACCCCCCACGGTGGCCGGGTTGGGGAGCGCCTGGGCGGTGGCAGTGGTGTCGTTGTCGACGGCGACACGCACCGGGTCATTGGTATCGCTGTCTACCGTCTGGCTGCTGGCTGCGGTAATCGTGCCGGAGAGGGTAAAGCCCTGCTCCAAAGGAGGAGGTGGTGTCGGCGGCGGAGTTGGGGGTGGGGTGACGTTGCCACCGCTATCACTGCCGCCGCCACCGCCGCACCCGGCAACAGAAGAAATGATAACAAAGGCCGCCAGCAGGCTCCCGAGGTGCCTGTGGATCCCGGGTGTTCCGCTCACGATTGATGCCTACCCATGGAGGCAAGATAGCAGAGATTCGCGCCGCAAGTCTCGCCATGCGTGTGCCGAGCGCACACGCTACTGGCCGTTGGCCATTTGTAGAATGATCTTGCCGGTATGGGCGCCGCTTTCCATGCGCGCGTGTGCATCGGCCGCGTCTGCGAGCGGATAGACGCTGTCCACAACCGGCTTGATGCGGCCATTCTCAAGGTGCGGGAAAACCTGCTGCATGATCTCCTGGACCATCACGGTTTTCTGGGCGAGGGTCTGTGCGCGCAGCGTGGAGGCTGTCAGGGTGATACGTTTCATCAACAGTGGCGCAAAGTTCACTTCCGCTTTGAAGCCTTGTAAATAAGCGATATTGACGATACGTGCCTCGGGCGCTGCCACATTGAGGTTTTTCTGTATGTAGGGCCCGCCTACCATGTCGAGAATAACGTTGATCTCTCCCGCCAGGCCGCGGTCGGTCAGCACCTGCTCGAAGTCCTCTTCGCGATAGTTGATCGCCAGGGTCGCGCCCAGTTTTTTCAGGGTGGTGCACTTTTCCGCGGTGCCCGCCGTGCTATAGACCTCTGCTCCCAGCGTGTGGCAGATAGCGATGCCGAGCGTGCCAATGCCGCTGGCACCGCCGTGAATGAGTACTTTCTCGCCGCTTCTGAGCCCCGCGCGCTGAAACAGGTTGTGCCACACCGTGAGCAGTGCTTCCGGCAGCGCCGCCGCCTCAGCCGCGCTCAAGCCACCCGGGATGGGCATGCACTGGCCGGTGGGAGCCACCGCGTACTCGGCGTACCCGCCGCCGTGGGTAAGCGCACACACACGGTCGCCTGTACTCCAGGAGCCGGCGTCTTCGCCGATGGCGACCACTTCACCTGCGACCTCGAGCCCGAGGATAGGTGAGGCGTCTTCCGGGGGTGGGTAGAGTCCCTTGCGCTGCAACAGGTCGGCGCGGTTGATGCCGGCGCAGGACACTTTTATCAGTACCTCCCCGGGGCCCGGGGTTGGGACCTGGCCTTCTTCCAGGACGAGATCCTGCGTCTGGGGGTCGACTGCCACGTGTCGGCATACGCCGGGTATTGCATTCATGAGTTTGCTACCTTTGCCGATAATTCCGTTGTTCCAGCGGGACACCACGCTGCGCCAATCCGGACAGGGCTTTCGCCCGGCCTCCCCGACACCTAGAATTGCGACTTCTGTGGCGTGTCGCCGCGGAGCGGACAATAACCAGAGAGGATAGCATGAGCGATAATCTGCCGCCGATCAAAGCCATTCCCGACAGCCACATCGGGCTCGTGGAAGCCAGCCCCTACGCGCTGCTGACAACGCTACGCCAGTCCGATGGCCTGCTCTCGGTCAATCCTGTGGGATACACCTTCGACGGCCAGTGCTTTCGTATCTCTACGCTGAAGAGTCGTGTCAAGTACCGCAATCTGCTGGCCGATCCGCGCGCTTCCCTGTGCATCGTCGATCACGAGGACATCACGGTCTATATTGAGATCCGGGGGCATGCTGCCCTCGAAGACGACCCCGACCGCAGCTATATGGCGTTCCAGTTTCGCAACAAGATGGGGGTGAACCCACCCGACGACCTGGATCCGCCGGACTCCGAGCGCGCCATCATTATTTTACGTCCGGAGCAGGTGTCCGCGCCCACGCTGTACGGCGGCCGTTTCGGCAAGTCCTGAGATCCCGGGCGGGCCAGCGGGACGCGTGACGGCCCGGCGGGTTAGCCGCCGTCGCCCGTATGTAGAGCACCGCTGGCGATATGCCGCTCGATGTCTGTCGCCTCCATGCCGAACTCCAGCAGCACCTCGCGGGTGTGCTCGCCGATGCCCGCCGCGTGCCGGCTGACCTCCCCGGGAGTACGGCTGAAGCGGGGAGCGGGTGCCGGCAACCAGGTGTTGCCGTCGTCGATGAAGGTGCCGCGCGCCCTGTGGTGTGGGTGCTGGCGCACCTCGCCCATGGATAGCACGGGCGCGTAGCAGACGTCGGTGTCGGCGAATACCGCATCCCATTCGTCGCGGGTGCGGCGTTTGATGACGGCGGCCAGTTGCTCTTTCATGGCAGGCCAGTTTTCGGCGTCGAACTGCTGCTCGAAAGGCGCCGCCTCTTCACCGAGTTTTTCCAGCAGGTTGGCGTAGAACTGCCCTTCGATAGCGCCCAGGGAAATGTATTTGCCGTCCCGGGTTTCGTACACCTCGTAAAAATGCGCGCCGGAATCCAGCAGGTTGGTGCCGCGCTCGTCAGACCAGAAGCCCGCCTGGTATGCCGCGAAAGTGCTGGCCATGAGCGTGGCGGCACCGTCGATCATGGCGGCATCCACCACCTGCCCCCGGCCAGAACCCTTTGCCTCCAGCAGCGCGCACACCATGCCGTAGGCCAGCATCAGGCCACCGCCGCCGAAATCACCCACGAGGTTGAGTGGCAGGGCGGGCTTCTCGCCGGCCCGGCCGATCGGGTGCAGCGCGCCTGCCAGTGCAATGTAGTTGATGTCGTGGCCGGCGGCCCCGGCCATTGGACCCTCCTGCCCCCAGCCCGTCATGCGCCCGTAGACCAGCGCGGGATTGTGCGCGAGGCAAACGTCTGGCCCCAGGCCCAGCCGCTCCATCACGCCGGGTCGATTGCCCTCGAGCAGGGCATCCGCCTTGGCCGCCAGCGCGAGCACGGTCTCGACTCCCCCGGGCGCCTTCAGGTTGACGCAGATGCAGCGCTTGTTGCGATTCAGCACATCCAGTTGCGGTTGCTGCGCGCCGCCGAACAGGCCTCCGCCGGGTCGCTCCACGCGAATCACATCGGCGCCCATGTCGCCCAGCAGCATCGCGGCAAAGGGCCCGGGCCCCAACCCCGCGATTTCGATAACAGTGAGGCCTTTCAGTGGTCCCATGGTCAAGTCTCCGCAAAAAACACGTGGTGGGTGAACGCAGGCGGGGCAACACCCCGGACAGTGTCAGTCGTCGGGCGTGCAGATCAGGTGTTCAAACAGCACGCGCGCCTCTTCCAGTTTGGCAAATACGGGAAAGCGGCTGTCCATTGCCCATGTGGTGGTGAGAATGTTCAGCGTGCCGACGACCACGGAAGCGAGTATTTCCGGCGAAAAAGCAGTGTTCACATCTCCCAGCTCGCGGCCCTCGCTGATCAGGCGTTGAAAGCTCTCGAGCGCCGAGCTGCCTATCTCGCGCTGTCGCTCGCGATCTTCGGCGAACGCTGAAGGGCCGAGCACGATCAGTTGGCGGTCTATATCGTTCATTCCGGCGAAGTTCGATTCAATGTAATCAATCATCGCCTCCAGGCGCGCGCGGGTGCCCGGGTGGTTGCTCATCAGCTCGCGCAGCATGGGCTCCAGGCTGTCATACAGGCGCGAAATCCCGAGGCCGCCGAGCAGTGCGTGCTTGTTCGGGAAGTGACCGTAGAAAGTGCGGCGGGCCACGTCTGCCTCGACGCAGATCTGTTCGATACTGGTGTCGTCTATCCCCTCTCGCTGGAACAGCTCATAGGCCGCCTCTTCAATGCGCGAGCGAATTTCCTGCTTGCGTTTTTCCCGGCGCCCCAGTGGTGTTTCTGTTTCGCCCATGAAATTGCCGTGGCCATTGTTGCATTCAGCATAGTATTACACTAAATTGTATACAAATGTGCAAGTTTGCTCATATGGGCATTATAATCTGGAACACTATCCAGTCAGGGCAGGTTTCGGGAGGATCGGGCGCCCCGGGGTATCCGGTCGAATATCCCGTCAGGCGCATGTCGCCGAGGCCCGTCCCGAAGCTGTCGTTAACTTTGTATGAGAGAGAATTTCAATGTCTGATCGCCTGATAGTGGTATCCACTGATTGCCACGCCGGTCTCCCGATCGCCGATTACAAACCCTATGTCGAGTCGAAGTATCACGAGATGATGGATATGGCCGTGCCGATCACCGTCGATATGATGGAAAAGGCCGAGTCGAGCTTCCTCATCAAGGAAATCAACGATGCCTGGCGTGCACCGATCCAGAAAGAGCTCACCGGGGCCTGGGATTACCAGCAGCGCCTGAACATGCTGGCCGGCGACGGGATCGCCGCCGAAGTAATTTTCCCCGATGGCATCACCGAGAAAAACACACCGCCTTTCGGCGCCGGTCTCGGCCTGACGCCGCGCGACATGGTGCCGGAACTGCAGTGGGCGGGCGCTATGGCGCACAATCGCTGGCTGGCCGAGTGGTGCGCGAACGCGCCCGAGCGCCACATCGGCGTGGCATCCATTCCGCTGCTGTGGGATGTACAGCAAGCGGTGGACGCGGTGCGCTGGTGCGTGGACAACGGTCTCAGGGCGGTGATGATTCCCACGCTCTGGTGCGATGAGGACCCTTACCACAACGTGAAATACGACCCTTTCTGGGCCGTGTGTGAAGACCTGGGGGTCATCGTGCACTTCCATTCCGGCCCCGCCCCGCACAAGGAGTATTTCGGACCCGGCTTCCCGGAGGAGGACAGGCGCGATGAACTGCCCGGCGCCATGGGCATCTATGTCTCCGAGGTCATGTGGTGGCTGTACCGGCCACTGACTTTCATGATCTGGGGTGGGGTGTTCGAGCGCTTCCCGAAATTGAAGGTCATGCTGGTCGAGGGCGGCACCATGTTCATGTTTCCGTCGTGGCTGCGCCTGATGGACTTCCACTTCACTGAAGGGCAGATCTCCGCCAAGCTGGGCAATTTCCGCGGCCATCTCAATCTCAAGCCCAGCGAATATTTTCAGCGCAATGTCGGCATCGGCGCATCCTGCGTGCTGCGCCCCGACCTGGAATTGCGCGACGAGATTGGCCTCAGCAAAATTATGTGGGGCAGTGATTTCCCGCATCCCGAGGGTAGCTGGCCGAACACGGCACAGTATTTCAAAGACAACTTCGGCAACTTCCCGGAGGAAGACGGCCGCCGCATCCTGGGCGAGAACGCCATTGAATTCTATGGCCTCGATCGCCAGAAGTTACAGACGGTGGCGAATAACATCGGCCCCGATGTGTCGATGTTCCACTGATACACCCAAGCGCACTCAGGCATCTGGAGAGATACCGTGACAATCGTTGAAGCATGTGAATCCAAGACCAACAGCACCCCGGGTTTTCCCATGGGGTGGTACTCCGTGGCGCGCTCGCACGAACTCGCCGTGGGAGAAGTGCAAGCCGTGAAGGCTTTCGATCGCGAAATGGTGCTCTACCGCACACGCTCGGGTAAGCCGGCGCTGCAGGACGCATTCTGCCCGCATCTCGGTGCCCATCTCGGTCACGAGGGCCGGGTGATCGGCGAAACCATTCGCTGCCCCTTCCACGGCTGGCAGTTCAACGCCGAGGATGGCAAATGCGCAAGCATTCCCTACTGCGATGAAATTCCCGAGCGGGCGCGCATTCGTACCTGGCACGTGGACGAGAAAAACGGCGAGGTCTACGTCTGGTTTCACCCGGAAAACAGCGGGCCGCAATGGGCATTGCCGGACCTCCCGGAGCTGGACGACCCGAACTGGACGGCGCCGCGCTACACAGATCACCTGGTGCCCGCGCACGTGCAGGATATCTGCGAGAACTCCTGTGACCCGGTGCATTTTCGATTCGTACACAGCCAGGCGGAGATTCCGGATTCCTCCGTGACCATCGACCCCGACGGCCGCACCATGCACCTGCATTCTGAAATGGCCAATGCGGACTATCCCTCGCATCTGCATGCCATCACCTACAGCCCCGGCTTCGCACTGGTGCGCACCACCTATGGGCCAAATGCCGAGATGATCATGTACAACAGCCCGCAGGCCATTGACCCCCACCAGACTTTCATGCGCTGGACACTACTCGTGCGGCGCGAAATAGAAGACGCGGTTGGCGACGACGTGATGAAGGGCATTATCAACGGCCTGTCGGATGATTACCCGATCTGGGCAAACAAAGTGCACAAGCGCCGCCCGGTGTTCTGCAAGGGTGACGATACGCTGGTTACTTTCCGCAAATGGGTGCGCCAGTTCTATCTCACGTCCGCTGACCAGCGGGAGACTGCCTAGTGAAGGATTTCAAGGGCAAGGTCGCGGCGATTACCGGCGGCGCGAGTGGTGTGGGTCGTTCGCTCGCCTTCGCCCTTGGCCGGCAGGGCGCGAAAATCGCCGTTGGTGATGTCGATAAAAAAGCGATGGCGCAGATAGCCGAAGATCTCGCTGGCGAGAATATAGACGCCATCGTCGAGCACTGCGATGTCACCTCGCCAGACAGCCTCAATGCGTTTGCCGAGGCGGCCACCACGCGGCTCGGTGGGCTTGACCTGGTGTTTGCCAACGCCGGGATCGGCGCGGGCGAGACCGGCGCCATGTGGGAATATTCCGAGAAAGACTGGCAGTGGTGTTTCGGTGTCAATGTCTGGGGTGTTATCAACAGCATCCGCGCCTTCATGCCGCGTCTCGTGGCGTCCGGGCGGGAGGCGCATTTCGTGGTGACCGGCTCGGGCAATGGCGCCTACGTGATTCTCCCGGATGCGCCCATTTACACCGCCAGCAAGGCGGCCGTGCATGCCATCACCGAGAATCTGCATTACCAGGTGCAGGCGGGCGGCCTGCCGGTGAAAGTCAGCGCACTGTTCCCCGGCCCTCACGTGGTTGATACAGGGCTGTTCAATTCGGGTCGCGTGCGCCCCGAAGAGTTGAAGAAAGCCCTGGAGGGCAATGAGTCTGGCATCAATTCCGTCGATGACATGAAAAAAATGGCAGCTGAATATGGCATCGAACTGCAAACCACGCACCCCGATGAGGTTGCCGATATGGCCCTGCGAGGGCTGGAGCAGGATGCCTTCTGGCTGCTGGAGACAACCCCTGACACCGACGCGAAGATTCAGGCGCGGGCCGACATGATTCTGAACCGGGAAACGCCCGTGCCCGCAACGCTGGGCTGAGGCGCTTTCCGCAGACCATCCACAGACCAACCAATAACACTCGCAACCAAGGATAACGACATGAGCAATGCAACAGACGCACCACAGGGAAACCCCGGCGATATCGTAAACTGGCCCATGCTGAAACTGGTTTACCGCACCGACCCTGAGAAAATCGCAGCGCTGCTGCCTCCGGGTATCGAGCCGGGTGCCGAGCCCAACGTGCGCTTGACTATCTACAATTTCCCCGTGCCCGACGAGCCCGAGTACGGGATTGTCACCAGCGTGGACGCGGTGTTCGACGGCGTCGAGGGCGAGTACACGCTGGGCTACGGCATCGACCAGGAGTCGGCGATTTTCGTCAGCCAGGAAACCAACGGCCAGCCGAAGTATCCCTGCATCACCGATTACTACCGCCTCGGCCCCCAGGTGTCGGCACGCTGTACGCACCATGGCTACACCTTCGTGGAGTACAAGGGCGTTTCCACCGGCGCGGTGGACCCGGGTCCCGAGTTTGAGCAGAACGAATTCTGGCTGAAGTACTCGCGCGCGGTGAGCGTGGGCGGCCCGGCGACCGGCTTCGACTATCCGCCGCACGTGGTGCGCGTGCGCAGCAAGTACGGCTCAGCACATCGCGAGAATGTCGAGGGTGAGCTTATTTTGCGCGACAGTCCCTGGGACCCACTGACCAGCCTCCTGCCGAAACGGGAAATGGTGGAGTCTTATCTCTGGTGGCCGATCTTTCTGGATCGCGAGATAACGCTGGCCGGCGAGCTCGACCCGCAGGCCTTCCTGCCCTTTGCGGATACTATTTCGGGCTCCCGCTGGCCCGGAGAGAACGGCGGCCCGAAAAAAGCGGCCTGAACTGCCTCGTGCCCTCCGCCCGCGGGAAAACCCCGGGCGGGCGGTGTCATCACGGGACGTTTTAAGCGTGCGCTCCACCTCCCCTGAAGCTGGCAGCTGGTTGCCGGCTGTCGCCGCGATGTGCTTCCTCGGGCTGGGCCCGGGCCTGATCGGGATCTACGGCTTCTTCGTGGAACCGCTTTCCCGGGAGTTCGGCGTGGGCGCGGCCATTATCAATATCGGCTCCGTCGCGCTGCTGCTGGTGGGCAGCCTGGCCGCGCCGCTCGCCGGCAGGCTGGCCGACAGACTGCCCATCCGCCGCCTGTTGCTGATCGGGGTGACCGTTTCGATGTGCGCGCTGCTGGCTGTCAGCCGGGCGCCCAGCCTGTGGCTGGCGCTGCTCGGTTTCCTGCTGTTCGCGGCAGGGCTTGCCCTTTACGGGCCAGTGGTGGTGAACGGCCTCATGGTGAAGCTCTACCCGGGGCGCGAAGCGCGAGCCCTGTCGGTGGCGGCTATCGGTATCAGCGTTGCCTCGGTGACCCTGCCGCCCCTGCTGGGTCTGCTGCTGGCGAGTTACGACTGGCGAAGCTCGTTGGCCATACTGGCCGTCGGTGCCCTGCTGCTGTTGTGGGCTGTCGCGCTGAAGGCGCTGCCGGCGGGTGTCGTCGGCAGTGCGGCGGTGGACGGGGCAGCGGGCGGTGGCGGATTCTACCGGCAGCGCGCGTTCTGGTTGATCGGCATCGCCATGGCACTGGGCCTGAACGTCGCAGTGGTGCTCACCGTGTCTTATCCACTGCATTTTTCAGTGCGCGGATTCAGCGTGGCAGAGGCGGGCTGGTTTCTCTCTATTGCGGGGCTCAGCGGTCTCACCGGCAAGCTGCTGCTCGCCAGCCTGGGTGACGCCCTGCGCCGGCACGCGAGGTGGCTGGCCGCCGGTGTCATCCTCGGCCAGGTCGCGGGACTGTGCCTGCTGCTTGCTGCCCGGGAACATGCCTTTGTCGTGCTGGCGATGATGCTGACGGGTTTCAGCACCGGCGCTTTCCTGCCCATGCATGCCTACCTTAACAGCCGGCATTTTGACGCCTCGGTAATCGGCAGCGTGACCGGCGCGCAGATGCCGCTGTTTTTGCCCTTCGGGCTTATCGGCGCACCGCTCGCCGGCTACGTGTACGATCGCACCGGCAGTTACGACCCTGTACTGCTTGCCCTGGCCGCTGTGCTGGTGGTGGCCGCGTTGCTGGTATGCTGTCTGCCGCACGAAGACTCCCGCTGAGCGGTGTGGCCCGCGCGGGTTATGAGCTGAGCGGGCCAATGCATTTGTAATCCTGCTGTGTTATCAAAGGCGCATGATTGAATCGATCACGCAACGCCTGTTCGCTGCCGCCCCACAGGACACGCTCTATCACTACACTTCACTGACCGGTTTGCTCGGTATTGTCGGCAGTGGCGAGCTACGGGCAAGCGATGTTCGCTACATGAATGACTCCGCGGAGTTGCGGCATACCCTCGACCTGCTCAGTTCGCAGGTAACGCAACGCATAGTCGCCGGAGTCGACAACCCCACGCTGCTCAAGCAGCTGCTGGAATGGCTGTCTCACCGCGTGGTGAGCGGTTCGCTCCTGATGGGGGCGTCGTTTCGCGCCAATGGCAACCTGCTCAGCCAATGGCGCGGTTACAGCGTGCATGGCAAGGGGGTGAGCCTGGGTTTCGACCCGGAGCACATTTTGCAATGCGCCGGGCGCCAGCAGTTTCAGGTCGGCAGGTGCCTGTACGACCCGGCGGAGCAGGCGGCACTCGTCGAGCAGATTATTGACGCGGTAGAACAACTCGCGGAGCAGCAGGGGCCAGACGAGGCCGCCGGGCGCGCGCCATCCTGGCATCGCGTGTTCGAGCAGCTCGAGGGTGATTTGCTGCGCATCGCCGCGGTGCTGAAACATCCCGCGTTTGCCGAAGAACAGGAGTGGCGCCTGGTATCACCCCTGATTACCCGGAGTCATGAGCACCCGGTGCGCTTTCGCGAGGGGCATACGATGCTTGTGCCCTACTACGCCTTTGACCTGGGCGGTGACACCGGCAGTATGCAGCTTGAGCATGTGTATCTCGGGCCCACCAACAACATCGATCTGTCCATGCACTCGCTGCAGCTTTACCTGCAGAGCTGCGGGGTCACGCCCGCCCGCGGCATCAGCTACTGCCAGATTCCATTCCGCCAGCGCTGAGGCGAGGGCCTGCGCCGCGTTCCTGCGTGCGCCGTTTGCGGCCCGGGGTTGCGCTTTGCGTCCCGGGAAGTGGCGTGAGCCGGTGCGGTATGTCTGTTACTATTTCGCTCTTACTATAATCGCCCGCCCACGATGGCGCTGGAGTGAAGAATGCCCTTGTTCCTTCGCAAGTTCCTGCACAACCTGCTCATACTCGTCATGAAAATCACCGTGAAGCTGGGTCCCGGCTCGCGTCATATGGTGTTCGCCGGCAGCGGCAGCTCGCGGCAGCTCTGCGAGCACGTGCTGCGCACCGGCGTACGCAAGGTACTGGTGGTGACGGACAAGCCCCTGCGGGAGCTCGGTATCGTCGACCAGAGCATTGCCGCCCTCACCGAGGCAGGCGCTGATATTGCCTATTACGATGGCGTACAACCAGACCCCACTTATGAACAGGTGCTGGAAGGCATCACTGTAGCGAAACAGCATGGCAGTGAGGTGGTTGTGGCCGTTGGCGGTGGTTCCTCGATGGATGCGGCAAAAATTATTGCGGCGGGCGCCACCAGTGATGCTTCACCCAAAGACTGGGTCGGCTTCGGCAAGGTCAAACATGACATCCTGCCCTTGTATACTATTCCAACCACCTCCGGCACCGGCTCCGAGGCCACTATCGGCGCGGTCATCACGGATACCGAAACCCACGAAAAGAATGTGATTTCCGGCAGCACGCTGCTGCCGCTGGCGGCTGCGCTGGATGCCGATCTGATCGCGGGCCTGCCGCCGCATATAACCGCTGCCACGGGAATGGATGCGCTGACCCACGGCGTGGAGGCCTACATCAGCGTCTGGGAGCGCGGCACGCGCAAGTCCGATGCACGCGTGGCCATCAAGCTGGTTTTCGACAACCTGGCAACTGTCTACCACGACGGCAGCGATCGGCAAGCGCGCAACGCCATGGCCATGGGCGCCTACTACGCGGGCCTCGCCATCAATCAGGTTAACGTCGGCAACGTGCATGCCATCGCACACCAGTTGGGCGGCCGGTATCACATACCGCACGGGTTGGCTAACGCGCTGGTGCTGCCCCATGTACTCGAATTTTCGCGCGAAGAGGCGCAGCAGGACCTCGCGGATCTCGCAATCCTGGTGGGTGCCGGCAGCGAGGGAGAGAGCCCCTCGGCGCTGGCGCACAAGTTCATCCAGGCCGTGCGCGATTTGCGCACCGAAGTCGGTATTCCGGATCACTCGGACCTGCTACAGCGCGAGGATTTCGAAATGCTTGCCGACCAGGCACTGGCCGAAGGTTTTGCCTATCCCTCGCCCCGCCTGCTGGACCGCGCCAGCGTGCTTTCTATTTTGCGCAACATTGCGGGCTGAAAGGTCCGCGTGACAGCGTCGGGTGCAGGCACGTTGATGCCATCGCAGCGTGGTGTCAGTCGTCGTACTCGGCAGTTTCCGGCACCTGCCGGTACCAGCTCACGCCGGCATCATCGTCGGTGCGGGTGATGCGGCGCTGACTCAGCAGGCAGTTGAGATGTGCCAGGGTCTCCCCCGTGGCAAGGCCCATGGAGTCGCCCTTGATTTCACGCCGGAACAGCGCGGGGAAACAGTCCACCGCCCGTTTCGGCTCATCGAGGAACCTGAACAGGCTGTTCAGGTCTTCCTCGTGGCTCTCAATGAGTTGGCTCATGCGCAGGTGCAGCCCTTTGAAGGGGGCCTCGTGTGCCGGCAAAACCAGCAGGTCATCGGGCAATAACTCGCGGATGCGCGCGCTGGAGCGCAGAAATTCCTCCAGTGGATTGCCCTCGGGCTCGGTGGGGAACACGCTGACGTTGGGCGTGATACGCGGCAGCACCTGGTCGCCCGAGATCATCAGCTTCAACGCGGGACAATAGAGCGCGGCGTGTTCCGGCGAGTGCCCGCTGCCGCCGATAATCTGCCAGTAGCGGTCGCCGATGGTGATGGTTTCACCGTCCACCAGGCGGCGGAAGCTGTCGGGCAGTGGCGCGATGGCGCGGCCGAAATTGCCGAATTTCCTGCGGTAGGATTCCAACTGCTCCTCGGTGTAGCCCGCGGCGCGATAAAAGCGCAGCGCCACATCGGGTGCCTCGCGACCGGTGTCCGCCGTCATGGCGCGGCACATCAGGAATTCCTCGCGCGACATCCAGAGCCTGCAATCGAAGCGTTCGGTCAGCCAGCCCGCGAGGCCGACATGGTCCGGGTGCAGGTGGGTACAGATCACGCGGGTGATCGGTTTTCCGGCCATGAACCCGTCGAACAGTTTTTCCCAGGTCGCACGGGCGCTGGACATGTTGAGGCAGGTATCCACCACCGTCCATCCCGCGCCATCTTCCAGCAGCCACAGGTTGATATGATCGAGTGACATGGGCATGGAGAATCGAGCGCAGTAGACGCCATCCGCCACTTTGAAAGGTTCGCCTGGCGCGGGGTTCCAGTGGCGGCCCCAGGGATAGCTCAGGCCGCGCCAGACTTCTGCGTCGGCATGTGGCGATGTCGGGGATTGAGTATTCACGGCAAGTGGAACCATCGATTGAGGAGCGATGGCGCCATGGTACAACGTTTGCCGTGCCCGCCGACAGCACTGCTCCGCGCGCGCCCCGGTTGCGCGTTGCGCAACCTCAGGGGCGATACCAGATGGACGAGGTAACCGCACGCTCCTGGAGGCTGGTGGGTTCGGGTGCCGCGATTCCGAGCCTGACGGCATCGTAGGTGGTCCAGCGCGGTGTCGGAATCTCGATGACCCGGGCGTAGTAGAAAGCCTCCTGTGACGGCACGAATTCAGGGTCTGTCCAGACGGCGCTCAGTTCCACCGCGCCGATGCTGTTGTCGTAAGTGGCACTGGCAGCGTCCACGCTGTTGCCCACCGGCGGGATATTGCCCGCCGCGTCGGGTTCGCGGGTGCCCGAGTAGGCGACGTCGAAGACTTTTTCGTGGGACTGGCCGTCGGCGTCCACCCAGCCCTTGATAATCTGTATACGGTCGAGGTTGGCCCCGGCCGGGTCGCGCAGTGCCCACACGGCGAAACGTGGAGCCGTGTCACCCCGACCCGCCAGTTCACCGCCCATGGGGACTCCCGACGCCCCGGCGAGCGCCACGCGATCAGGCGCTGTCAACAGCGCCTGCGTGTAGCCCCAGCCGCCGAAGAAGCGCACCAGGATTCGCGGACCCGAGGTCGCGTAGGTTTCGCGACGGCGCATGGCGTCGAACAGGGCGGCGCGGGTGTTTTCCGTGGCCCAGACTGCAGCGAGGCCCGCGGCGCTCCAGCGCGATCCGCCGGGCATCTTGTCCGTGGGCCAGTAGGTGGCGCGCCCCATGCGCAATGCAGCGCTGCCATCGAGGATGGGCAACTTGCCGTGGTAGCTGTCCTCCTCCACCGGGCTCGAGGCATTGTGGCCATCGGAGCTGCCAATCACGCCAAAGCGGTAGGGGTTAAAGCCCTCGCTGTGTGACATTTCCAGACCGCTGCGCAGGGCATCGCGAACATAGCTGCCCTCTGGCTGGGAAAACGCCTGGCTGTGGGCAAGCTGGGTATCGTAAATCTCGAAGCCGGCGAAGCTGTCCTCGTCCGATAGTAGCGGATGTGTTTCCGATGAGCCTTTTACCTGGAATATCTCGCTGAGCGGCTCGTTCGCCATGCGTGTGCGGGCGTAGTCGGCGTCCATCGGCTGGCCGTCGAACATTAGCGCGTCGTACATGCGGCCATCACTCACGTTGCCGTTGTGTGGAATCGCGAATACCTGCATGCCTTGCTCGCGCTGTTTCTCAAGCGCCGCCCACAGGTCGCGCGGATCTTCTGAATCGATAGAGCTGTAGGGCAATTCCGGCACGTTCGCGTCGCGGTAGATGACGTTGCGGTGCAGGTTTTTCTCCTCTGGCATGGACGACCACTCGTAGCCGATGAATGCGCTGAAACGGCCGGGGTTATTGTGGCGCTCGGCGGCGGCAATAATTTCCTGCCAGGCGCTGCGGCTGATGTCCTGCCAATCGGGCGCAACAACATCGTCGAGGTCAAAGCCCAGCATGGTGCGAGCCAGCAGTGCAGTGTTGAGCAGGCGGCCATCCTCCAGCAGGCGTTCGCGCAGGTCACGCGTTTTCAGCGGCAGGTCGGGGTCGCTCGCGCGCAAAACGCCGAGATACTCCGAATGATCGGTCACCGCTGCGAAATCCAGCGGCCGCTCAAGGCGAATGCCGTAACCGGCCGCGTGCTCGATCTCACCTCCCTGCGCAAAGCGGTAGGCATCGTCCGGCATTGCACGCACGCCGTTGGTGTAGGCATCGGTGGAATACCCGGTGTGGATATGCAGGTCGCCCCAGTAGACATTGCGCTGTGGGCTGAACCCGCCGGGTGGTTTGGGCGGCGGCGGAATCGCCGTGGCCGGATCGAACGCCGGGAACAGGCTCGGGTCCTCTACCGGCGAACAAGCGGCCAGCGCGAGCGTGGCGAACAGCAGTGTGGCGAAGCGCAACCGGCGCGGGAACAGGGTCATCGTATGCTCTTAGCCGACGCCTCGGTCAGAGCCCTCCCAGTACTGGGCTTTCACCGCCTTCTTGTCCGGCTTGCCCACCGGCGTCAGCGGGATCGCTTCCACAAAATCTACCGATTTGGGTGTCTGCACGGAGCCCTTCACAGCCTTTACATGGGCCTGCAATGAGGCCACCTGCGCATCGTCTGCTTCGAAACCTGCCTTCAACACGACGACTGCCTTGACCGCCTCGCCCCACTGCTCATCGGGCACGCCGATCACGACCGACTGGGCAACGGCCTCGTGCGCCGCGAGTGCATCCTCAACTTCGCGCGGGAACACGTTGAAGCCACCGGTGACGATCATGTCCTTGGTGCGGTCGACGATATACAGGAAGCCGTCCTCGTCCAGCTTGCCCACATCACCGGTGTGCAGCCAGCCGCCCGCGAAAGCCTCGGCGGTTTGCTCCGGCATGTCCTTGTAGCCCAGCATGACCAGCGGCCCGCGCACGCAGATTTCTCCCGGCTCGCCGCGAGCGACCGGATTGTTTTCGCCGTCCAGTAGTGCCACATGCACCCAGGGAGAGGGCCGGCCACAGGAGGCAAAACGTTCCGGTTTCGACAGGTCGTGATCCCCCTTGCGCATATTGGCGATGACCATCGGGCATTCCGACTGGCCGAAGAACTGGTAGAACACCTGCCCCCATTTCTCAATGCCGTCTTTGAGCCGCGCGGGGTTCATGGGCGATGCGCCGTAGAAGATGGTCTCCATGCTGTCCATGCTGCCATCGGTGGCACGCGGCGAATCCAGCAGGAAATACAGCATTACCGGCACCAGCATGGTGCAGGTGATGCGGTGGGTTTTCACCATGTCGAAAAAATCGTCGATGCCAAATCCCTGCATCACGTAGAAGGCGCCGCCTTTCTGCAATACGGGAATGAAGAACGCCGCGGCGGCATGTGACAGCGGCGTGGCGATCAACATGCGCAGTTCCTCGGGGAATTCCCACTCCGCCATCTGCACCTGCGTCATGTAGGATGTGACGCTGTAGGTGCTCATCACGCCTTTGGGTTTACCGGTGGTGCCACCGGTGAAATTCACCGAGGCAATATCCGAAGGCAGCACGTCGGGTGCAACCAGGGGTTGTGGTTCAAAGCCTGCCGCGAGCGCAAGGTAGTCATCGCCGATCTCGTTGGGACCGAAGCCCAGGAAATGCTTCAGGGAGGGCACTCGCTCCTTGAGAGCCGCCGCGACCTCCGAGAACACGGAGGCGTCAAACACCAGCGTATCGATCTCGGCCGCTTCGATCACGTAGGCGTGATCATCCAGTGAGCCCAGTGGATGCAGCGGCGTGCCGATGCAGCCGCTGATCTGCATGGCGGCGATGTTGGACAGTACCTCCGGGCGATTCGCCGAGATCACGGCGATGCGGCTGCCTACGCCGAGCCCTTTGGATTGCAGTGCCTGTACCATCTGGCTGGTGCTCTCGCGCACATCCTTGTAGGTTGCGACCTTGTCGCCGAGAAACAGGCAGGGCTCATCGTTGAAGCGATTCAGGCCCTCTATCAGCAGATGGGGCATGAGTGGCTGGTGGTGCAGTGCGTCGGTGCTCATGGTATCTCCGTTTTTGTCAGAAACTGGTTGCGTCGTCAGTCGTCGAGTTGCAGCGCACGCCGCAGTACGGCGAGTTGTTCCGCTGCCTCGCGTTTGCTGATCTGCGTGTGGGTGAACATGGCGGAGCCGTGGAAGGTTCCCGGGAAACTGTGGAGCTCGGTGGCCACCCCGGCACGCAACAGCTTCAGCGCGTACTCGATACCCTCGTCGCGCAGCGGGTCGAATTCCATGGTGCTCACGTAGGCGGCGGGCAGGTCCGCGAGATCGTTGGCGCGGGCCGGCGCCGCGAGATAGGGAACGTCGGCCGAACCGCGCTGGTACTCTTCTCCGAGGTAGGCATCCCAACTCAAGAGCGCATTCGGGCGACTCCACATGGGTGTGTCGACGAAGGTGCGCATGCTGGTGGTTTCGAGGCGGTCGTCGAGTTCCGGAATGCCCAGGTACTGGAAACAGATCGCCGGGCCCCCGCGGTCGCGCGCGAGCAGGCAGGTCGCAGCGGCGAGGCCGCCACCCGCGCTCATGCCCTGCACGGCGATGCGTGTGGGGTCCACTTGCAGGGCGGCAGCCTCTGCATGCAGCCATTGCAGTGCCGCATAACAGTCTTCCAGCGGGCCCGGGTAAGGTACTTCGGGCGCCAGCCGGTAGTCCACCGAAACGACGACCACGCCCATCTCCCGGCACAGGGTGATACAGCCCGCCATTTCTCCATCGAGGTTGCCGACCACGAAGCCGCCACCGTGAATGTGCAGGATGGCGGGTACGCTTGCAGCGAGACCCTCGGGAGCAAAGAGACGCACGGGTACATCGGGCGCACCGGCGGGGCCGGGAACATTGCGGTTTTCTATCGCAACACCGCTGGTATCCAGCTCGCTGTTCATCGAGCTGATCAGCTCATTGAATGCGGCGCGCGTCTCCCGCGGCCGGGAAATATCCATCAACCCTTCCGGCAGCAGGTCCACCATCGGTGCCAGCTCGGGGTCAAACGGGTATTGCGTGGCCATGTCGCCTCCTGTAGTTGTTCGCGTCACATTGACGAGCGGCCTCTCACGACGCGCCTGAAGCACTGACTGCGGCTGGTGCCCGCCAGCCGGGCAGAGAGGTCAGCGTATACTGTCCGCGTGGAATGTGTATCTCAAGAGTTCAAGAATAAGAACTTCGGCGGTCATTTATCAGTCCACGTGGCATTCCTGGCCCGCCTGCGCTGGAATCCTGCGGCGTTGCGGCGCCGATTGTCGCAATTGCGACGCAAAATTGGGCGAACTGCGAACTTACTCACACATTAGCCTTCGATCTTCCAGGCAGGCTCGGTAGGATGTCAGCTAATCAATAAGACACAATCGCCAGAGGCGCAAGAAATGAGACGCAAAAGCGACGATGCAAAGCAGAATGGCTCACGCTCCACGCGTATGTACAAGGATGCTGGTAGCTGGTTTTTCAACACCCGCGAGGGCACCGTTGTGGGGCCTTTCCGGGACGAACTCGAGGCCTACACCCAACTGGAGGTGTACATACGCCTGGTCGATTCTGGCATGTTGCCGGAAGGGGTAGTAGCAGAGCCTGCCAGGGCGCGCGCTAAAACTGCGGGCTAGCCGGTGGGTATTGTCCCGGCCTCGCGCTCAGAAGTTTCCGTGTGTAGCTGTCCCCCGGTGCATTGAGCAGCGCCTCGCTGTCACCCTGCTCGACAATCTTACCGTTGTGCATCACTGCGATGCGATCCGCCAGTTGTCGCACCACCGCCAGATCATGCGTGATGAAGAGCATGGTCAGCCCGTACTCCCGGCCCAGCCGGCCCATCAGTTCCAGAATCTGCGCCTGGATGGTGACATCCAGTGCCGACACCGGTTCGTCGGCCACCACGAACTCCGGGCGCGTGGCCAGTGCGCGGCCGATAGCGATACGCTGGCGCTGGCCGCCGGAAAACTCGTGCGGGTACTTACGGGCACAGTTGCGTGCGAGGCCGACTGAATCCATGAGCTGCAACACCTGGTGAGCGACATTCGTGCGCTCCGCCATGCCGTGCAACAGCAGCGGCTCGGACAGGGTTTCATGCACCGTCATGCGCGGGTTCAGTGATGCGAAAGGATCCTGGAAAATAATCTGCATCCGGCGACGCAGGCGCTTGAGTGCAGCGGGCGCCAGAGTCGTCACGTCCTGGCCGTCAAACACGACCTGCCCGGCGCGGGGTTCCACCAGCCGCAACAGTGAGCGCCCTATGGTGGATTTGCCACTGCCCGATTCGCCCACCAGTCCCAGGGTTTCGCCGCGGTGGATGACGAAAGACACATCATCCACCGCGGTTACCACGTTTTTGCCTTTGCCGAACCGGGTACATAGATTGCGCACCTCAACCAGCGGTTCGCTGCCTGTGCTCCGCGGCGCCTTGCTGCCCTGCGGTATGGATGCGAGCAATTTGCGCGTGTAGGGGTGTGTCGCGGCCTGGAATATGGCGTCGCGATTGCCGCTTTCCACGGCGTGTCCCTGCTCCATGACCACAATGTTGTCGGCGATATCAGACACCACAGCCAGGTCGTGGCTGACCAGGACAATACCGATATCGCGCTTTTTCTGCAGGCCTGCCAGCAGCTCGAGTATCTGCGCCTGGATCGTCACGTCCAGTGCGGTGGTGGGTTCGTCTGCAATCAGTAGCTGTGGCTCGTTGATCAGCGCCATGGCGATCATTACCCGCTGGCGCATACCGCCGGAGAATTCGTGGGGGTAATTGTGGAAAGTTCGGCGCGGTTCGCGGATGCCGACTTCCTCCAGCAACTGCAGTGCGCGTTCGCGGGCCGCCGCCCGGCTGACCCGGCGATGATATCGCAGCGGCTCCATGAGTTGATTACCGATGGTCATGTACGGGTTGAGGCAGGTCATCGGGTCCTGGAAGATCATCGCGATGTCGCGTCCGCGGATGCTGCGCAAATCGCGTTTCGATAACTGTAGCAGGTCGCGCCCCTGGAACATGGCGCGGCCACTGTCAATATGGCCTGGAGGGCACGGTACAAGACCCAGCAGGCTGTTGCAGGCGACAGATTTTCCCGAACCGGATTCGCCGATAATCGCGGTAATGCTGCCGGCGGTAGCGCTGAAGCTGAGGCTGTCGACGGCCCGCGTTGTGCCCATACGCGTCCGGAAACTTACAGAAAGGTTCTCCACGCTCAGCATGCGTTAATCTCCCGCCCCCCGGACGTCCAGCGCGTCGCGCAGTCCGTCGCCGAGAAAATTCAGTGAGAACAGCGTCAGCGTCAGCGCCAGCCCGGGGAACAGCAGCAGCCACGGGTACTCTTCCATGCTCTCCGCGCCACGGGAAATCAGCAACCCCCAGGAGCTCTGGGGCGGCTGCACGCCCAGGCCCAGGAAGCTGAGAAAGGCCTCCAGCAGCATGACGTTGGGGATCGTCAGCGTGGTGTAGACGATCACCGGGCCCAGCGCGTTGGGTATGACATGCCGGCGGATGATGCTGAAAGGAGAGAGGCCCAGTGACACCGCCGCCTCAACAAACTCCTGTTGCCGCAGGGACTGCACCTGCGCGCGCATGATGCGGGCCATGGTGAGCCACTCCACGGCGCCGATGGCGAGAAAGAGCAGCAACAGGTTGCGCCCGAACACCACCATCAACAACACGATGAAGATCATGAACGGCAGCGCGTACAGGATATCCACCAGACGCATCATCACCGCGTCCACGCGCCCGCCGAGGTAGCCGGCAATTGCGCCCCAGAGCACACCGATACACAGCGCTACCGCCGTGGCGATAAAACCCACCGCCAGCGAAATGCGCCCGCCATAGAGGATCTGGGTGAGCAGGTCGCGGCCGAATATATCGGTGCCCAGCCAGTGCTGCGACGAGGGCGGGGAGGCGCCCAGGTCGAGATTCTGCTCGGCGTAGCCATACGGTGCTATCCAGGGTGTGAGCAGCGCGAGCGAGATGAAAACCGTCAGGACAACGAGGCCGAACACTGCCAGGCGATTGCGGCGCAAGCGCTGCCAGGCATCGTCCCAGAGCGAACGCCCCCCGGGCTCCCGTGCGATCTCCGCGGTTGCGATTTCCTGCATCAGCGGCTCGCGTACTGCGCACGCAGGCGTGGGTTCAGCCAGGCCGCGAGGATGTCCGAGAGTAAATTGAACAGCACGATCAGTGTCGACAGAAACACCGTGGTGCCCAGAATCATGGTGTAGTCGCGATTGAACGCGGCCTGCACATAAAAGCGACCGAGACCGGGTATCTGGAAGATGGTTTCCACCACGAAGGAGCCTGACAGTAGCCCGGCAAAAGCCGGGCCGAGAAAAGCCACCACCGGAAGCATACCGCCGCGCAGCGCGTGGCGCGTGACCACCTGCCATTCCGGGAGTCCCTTGGCGCGTGCGGTGCGGATGTAATCCTGGTGCAGAACCTCCAGCATTCCGGCGCGGCTCAACCTGGCCACGTAAGCGGCATAGGTAGAGCCCAGCGTGATCGCCGGTAGTAGCTTGTCACCGGGGATGTCGCCCCATCCGGATACCGGTAACCAGTCCAGGTAGATACCGAACACCAGCAGCAGTAGCGGGCCGAGCAGGAATGACGGCATACAGATGCCCAGCATTGCCGCCGACATGGGCAGGTAGTCCTGCGCGCTGTTTGGCTTGAGCGCCGCGATCACGCCCGCCAGCCCGCCGATGACCACGGCAACCAGCAGCGCATACAGGCCGAGCTCGGCAGTGACCGGCAGGCCGGCGGCGATCAGCTCGTTGACACTGCGTCCGGGGTATTTGAACGAGGGGCCGAGATCTCCCTGCAGCAGGTCGCCGAGATAGGTGCTGTACTGCGCCAGCAGGGGTTTATCGAGCTGGTACTGCGCCTCGAGCGCAGCGCGTACTTCGGGAATGACCGCTTTCTCGCCGTCGAAGGGCCCGCCGGGCGCCATGCGTATCAGGAAAAACGTCACCGTGATCACCGCGAGTATTACCGGGATGGCCTGTAGCAGGCGAAACAGGATAAAGCGCCACATGTCAGTGCACAGGCTCCGCCGCGTCCAGCCAGACATACTTCAGGTTGATTGCGTCCATGAGGTTGGACGGCATGCCGCGCACGCTGGGGTGTATGAGGTGATTGCTGGTGTAGGTGTAGATCGGGATGATCGGCATCTGCTCCATCAGCAGCGTTTCCGCCGCGTGAAAAATCGCGAAGCGCTCCTCGCGGTTCGCTGCGCCCGGCGCCTTTTCCTTGACCAGCGCATCGTAGCGCGGGTCGCAGAAACCGGTGTTGTTGTTGCCTCCCCCGCAGAGAAACAGGTCGAGGAAGTTGTTCGGGTCCACGTAGTCGCCGATCCACCCGCGCCGCGCCATCTGGAAATCCATGTTGTCCACGGAATCGAGAAAGACCTTCCATTCCTGGTTTGCGAGTGTGACCTCGATGTTCAGCGCGTCTTTCCACATTTGTTGCAGCGCCACCGCGACTTTGCGGTGACTCTCGCTGGTATTGTATTTCAGCTCCACACCGGGCCAGCCCCGCCCATCGGGATATCCCGCCTCGGCGAGCAGTGCGCGCGCGCGATCTATGTCATGCGTGAATACCTGCGGCGGTGAATAGCCGAGCGTGCCGGGGGGCGTGATGCCATAGGCCGGTACGTTCATGCCGTGCATTACGCTGCGGTTGAGGCGCTCGCGGTCTACCGCCAGCGATAGCGCCCGGCGCACGCGCACGTCGTCCAGCGGCGGATTGTTGGTATTCAGCAGGTAGAAATAAGTGCCCAGGTAGGGCGCGTTTACATAGGGGCTGTTTTCCATCGCGCGGTAGACGGGCACTTTATCCAGCGGAATGGTTTGCGTGTAGTGAAGCTGCCCTACGCGGAACATCCGCTCTTCGCTGGAAATGTTTTCGGTGGGATAAAACACCACCGCGTTCAGCGCTACATTGTCGGCATCCCAGTAGGTGGGGCTTTTCTCCACAACGATGCGTCGATTGAGTTTCCACTCGGTGAGGTTGAAGGGACCGTTGCCGACGATGTTGTCCACCCGGGTCCAGCGTGTAAAGCGATCGGTCGCCGCCCCGAAGCGCTCGATGGTCGGTGGATGCACGGCGTAGGTACTGTAGTGATCCATGAGCTGGATAAAATAAGGGGTTGGCGCGCGCAATTTCACCTCGAGCGTCTGCGCGTCGAGCGCCTTCACGCCGACCGCGCTGAAATCCTCCAGTTTACCGGTGGCGAATTTTTCGGCATTCACCAATGGGTACAGCATATACGCATACTGGTTACCCATGGCCGGGTGCAGCGCGCGTCGCCATGACCAGACGTAGTCATCCGCGCTGACCCTGTCGCCGTTCGACCAGCGGGCTGCCGGGTTCAGGTGAAAGGTGATGGTGAGGCCGTCGTCGCTGACGTCCCAGCTGCTGGCCACGCCCGGCTCGGGTTCGAGCGTGTAGGGGTTTTTTACCGCCAGGCCCTCGAACAGGGCATGGATTATATGGCTCTCCGGGAGGCCGGTAACGATGTGCGGGTCCAGCCCCTGGGGCTCGGTGCCGTTACCAAAGTGCAGAATCCCCAGCCGATTGCCGCTGGCGACATTCGATTCGCCACCGCTGCAGGCCAGCAGGCATGCGCAGAGCGTGAACAGGCAGAGTGATCTGGCAGCAGGCGAGTGCATGGCAGGCGTGTCCGGCAGCGGGTGCGTCGGCGTGACAAGTGAGTGCTAATGGTACGCTGCTTTGCGCCCACGGTGAAAACCAATGTGCGGTTTGCGGGCGGCCGCCTCGCGCGTATCAGGCAGCCGACAGTTTGTGCGAGCCGACGGGCGGGCCAACATAGCGCGCCCGCGGTCGAATCAGTCGGCTGTCTTTCTTGAATTCCAGGTAATGTGCGATATAACCGTATACGCGGGCCATCGCGAACATGGCCGTGAAGTAGTGCGTGGGAATGCCCAGGCTGTGAAAGACCGCGCCCTTGTAGAACTCCACGTTGGCCCAGATATCCTTGCCCTTGGCGGCAAACTCGCGCTGGCAGGCCTCCTCAACAGCCATGAGTACGGCCAGCAGATTGCGGCTCTCATCATCCTGGCAGAGCTCCGTGGCCATCGGCTTGAGAATTTTTGCGCGCGGGTCCACGGTGCGGTACTCGCGATGACCCATGCCCATGATCTTGATTTTGTCTGCCAGGCAGCGGCTGACGTACTCTCCGGCCTTGTCCGGATTGCCAATCTGCATGGCCATTTCCAGCGCCGCCTGGTCGGCACCGCCGTGTAGCTTGCCAAACAGTGTGCCAATAGAAGCGGAGATGCTCGACTGGATGGGGGCAAGCGTGCTGGCGCAGACGCGCCCGGCGAAGGTGCCGGCGTTGAAGCTGTGCTCCATCTGCAGGATTTGCGCCGCGTTGAGCATCTTGACCTGGTCCGCCGTGGGCGCCGCGCCGCGGAACAGGGTGAGAAAGTTTTCGTGGAAGAGTTTGCCGGGAGTCGGTGGCAGTATCACCTTGTTCTGGCTCAGGCGGTGATGGGCGGCCACCAGCGCAGCGATTTTGGCGGCGATGAACAGGCCGTGTTCGGCATCCATGCCCGCTTCGAGGGTTTCCTCCGTGGGCAGTTGCAGCAGCGGCACGAGGCCCTGCAGCATGAGCATCGGGTGCAGGCCCTCGGGCACCTGCCTGAGCAGGGCCTGCTCCTCGTGCGTGAGGTGCAGGTGCCGGCACATGAATGTCTTCAGTCTGCTTTTCTCCTGTTCATCAGGAAGCTCGCCGAAGAGCACCAGCCACACCACGTGCAGAAAGGGCACGCCAATGAGTTCGTTGATGTCGACGCCGCGGTAGCAGAGCAGGCCAGCGTCACCCTGCACATCGGAGATAGCGGTATCGCCGACGATAATGCCGGCAAGGTCAGCGGAAAAAATGGGTGCGGGTGTGGTCATAAGGAACTCGCTCCACAGGATGCGGTGAAAAATGGTACTTTTTCGCAGTATACAGCCGCACTATAATTAGTCAGGTTAATTTTACTTATTAATCTATAAGAGAATCTGATATGCGCCTGGAGAACAGTGAGTTGCGCGCCTTTCGCGCCGTGATCGAGGAGGGCGGTTTCAAGCGCGCGGCGGACGCCCTGCATATCAGCCAGTCAGCGGTCAGCCAGGCGGTGGCCGGGCTGGAGGCGAAGCTCGACGCGCCACTGGTGCAGCGGGGCAAGGGCCTGGCCCTGACGGACGTCGGCCGGCGGTTGTTCGAGCACGCGGTGGACGTGTTGCGCGATGAACAGCAGACACTGGAAGACATCGCACAGCTCAAACAGGGCAAGGACGCAACGCTGAATCTTGCGCTGAGCGCGTCCATCAACCGTTTCTATGCGCCCACGCTGATCAGCGAATACTACCGCGACAACCCGCAAACGCGTATGAAAGTGTCGGAGATGCCGGCACGCAGTATTATCTCCGCGGTGCTTTCGGGCAACGTGGAACTGGGCCTGGGCCCCTTCCAGAAAGACATGGGGGCTTTCAGCACGGTGCCCTTGTACAGCGATTCGCGACACCTGGTGGTTTCTTCGCGGCACCCGCAGTACCAGGCCATGATGGACGGCGAGGCGCGCGCCCTGAAGCTCACGCCGTTGATCACCTCGGCGCTCGACAATCCCGAGATGCGACCCTCGATGCAGCGTATCCGCGATCAGTTCAGTACCGTGTGGGAAGTGAGTAGCCTGTCGCTGCGCATCCACATGGTCAACGAGGGCATGGGCGTGACATTTATCGATCGAAAATTGCTGCGGGAGCATCCCACCTGCGCCACCTTCCGCATTCTCGATGACGTCTCCTTTGGCACGATCGATAAACAGGTGGGGCTGTATTACCGCGCCGGCGGCAGTATCAGTGCCAGTTCGCGCGATTTCATCGCGCTTTGCCAGCGTTACTGGAGCCTGTAGAGTAGATTGCACGAATAGCCAGGCGCCGACAGGCGGGAAACGGAACAAACAGCGTGACGCTGCGTGACAGCAATGTAAAAAAGCTCGCGGAGCAGCCCTTCGATGTACTTATCATCGGTGGCGGCATCAACGGCGCGGTGTCCGCTGCATCACTGGCCGCCCGCGGTATACGCGTCGCCCTGATCGACCGGGGCGACTTCGCCGGCGGCGTCAGTTCCAGTTCCTCCAATCTTGCCTGGGGCGGTATCAAGTACCTCGAGAGCGGGGAGTTTCTGCTGGTCGACAAGCTCTGCCGCTCGCGCAACCGGTTGATGCGCGCCTATCCCTCCACGGTGAAAGAAATTCGCTTTCTCACCACCATCGCGCGGGGCTTTCGTGTGTGGCCCTTCGTTGTATACCTGGGCAGCCTGCTGTACTGGGTGATGGGGCGCTGCGTGACGCGGGCGCCGCGCTTTCACACGGCGCAATCCATTGCGCGGGCGGAGCCCGTCATTGATACAGCGAACGCCGCGGGTGGCCTCGAGTACTCGGATTGCTACCTGTACGACAACGATGCGCGCTTTGTTTTCAACTTTGTGCGTCGCAGCCTTAACTACGGCTGCATTGCAGCCAATTACGTAGAGGCGCTCGACAGCCGCTTCGAGGGGGGTGAATGGATCACCCCGGCGCGCGACGTGATCAGCGGCAGCACCTTCGATATTCGTTCGCGCGCCGTGATCAACGCCTGCGGCCCCTACGTGGATGCGCAGAACCGCGCCGCCGGCGAAACCACGGAGTATCACCACGTGTTTTCCAAGGGCGTTCACCTGATTGTCGACCGGGTGACGGAAAACAAGCGCGTGCTGGCTTTTTTCGCCAGTGATGGGCGCCTGTTTTTCCTGATCCCCATGGGGCCGAAAACCTGCATCGGTACCACCGACACGCAGGTGCAGAGCCCCGAGGTACAGGTGACGGACGCAGACCGGGACTTCGTGCTCGACAACGTCAATGCGCTGCTGCGACTTGAGCCGCCGCTGACGCGTCGCGACATTATTGCCGAGCGCGTCGGCGTGCGGCCGCTCGCAATTACCGGCGAGGGTGGCGAGGCGGACTGGGTGCAGCTTTCGCGCAAGCACGTGATCGAGGTGGACGGCGCGCGGCGCCACCTGAGTATTTTCGGTGGCAAGCTGACCGATTGCCTGAACGTGGGCGAGGAAGTTGCGGCGTGCCTTGAACAGCTGGGCTTTAGCTTGTCGCCGGTGCGCAACCGCTGGTACGGCGAGCCCGATGCAGACCTGCGCGCCGAATTCATGCTGCAGGCAAAGTGTATGCAGCTCGACACGCTCACGGCCGCTTCCTCCTCCGAACCCCTGTCTGAACGCTTCTGGCGTCGCTATGGGGAAAGCGCGTTCGGCCTGCTGGAGCGGATCAGGGAGGATGCCAGCGGCGCCGAGCTGCTGATAGCCAATGCGGAGTACACGCGCTGCGAGATTGAACTGGCCGCGCGCCGGGAGATGATCGTCAAGCTGGAGGATTTTATGCGCCGCCGCTCGAAAATAGACCAGGTGGTGCGGGCCGAGGACATTGCCCGGTCACCCGGCCTGCGCGAGGCCTGCGACATCCTGTTTGGCGGGCAGGCCGAGGCGCAGTTGCAGGAGTACCTTGGCGGGCTTGCGCGCCGGCAGCCGCCCGGGCCCGGCTCGGAGCGCGGGGCGGCGGCGTGAACGCGGCGCCTGGTCGGTGTGGGCCTGCTCAGAATTGCGGCGCGGGCCCATGCACGCCCAGGTAGTGTGAGCTGAGCTTCGGTCGGCCTTCCAGCGTCTCGTTGATCTCATAGACGCGCTCGTAGTTGGTCTCGCGAATCAGCCAGCGGCCGTCTTCCTTCACGTAGCGGTCCCAGTACAGCGCCGTGCCGTAGGTGAGCGCGTTGTGGTTGAGAATCCACATGTGGTCGGCGAGATACCACAGACCCGTCGCCTCCGTATCGCTGAGAATCTGTATCTCCGGATGATGCGCGTTGTGGTGGCCGATGGCCTCGCTGGAGAAGGACATGCCGATGTTTTTTACGTACTCGTCGCGGCCGTTGAGATTCCACTCGTAGCCGCCGCCCTTGAAGCAGACCGCCACGTCGGCATGGAACAGCGTGCCCAGTTCATCGAGGTTGCAGGTGTCCACGCAGCGGAAGTAGGCGTGTTTGAGCTGCTTGATGGCTTCGATGTCCATCAGGCGTTGAATATCACGGCGCAATTCGTCGATGCCGCCGGCGCTGGCTTCCAGCGGCAGCCCGGCTGTAATACCGAGGTTTTCTTTGTTCAGGACCTGGCGTTCGCTCATGCGTGTCTCCTTATTGGGTCGTGGCCTGTGGCAGTGCGTGCGTGATCCGGCGCGCTGTGACCCGGATCCGTAGCGCAGATGATAGACCAAATGCCGGGACGGGCCGGTCTACTCAGGCGAGCCAGCGAGCGTTTTTATTGCCGTACGCGCGGCTGCTAAAGCATGCCGAAATGTACCGCGGTTGCATCAAGGGCCTCGCCGAGCATGCTCACCAGGCTGTCGATCTCCGCGCGATTGCAGATCAGTGGCGGCGCGCAGATCATCGCGTCACCGGTTTGCCGCACCATCAGCCCGGCGGCGTTCGCCGCGTTGCGGCAGAACACGGCTGCGGCGGCATCCGGCGCCAGGCGCTCGCGGGTGCCCTTGTGGCGCACCAGTTCCACGGCGGCAAACATACCCAGTCCGCGCACCTCGCCGACGATGGGGTGCTCCATGAGTGAGGCAAGGCGGGTCTGGAAGTAAGGGGCGATGCCGCTGGCGGCGCTTTCGATGATGCCGGTGTCG
>CAZFJQ010000025.1:0-47796 GCA_964519755.1 uncultured Halioglobus sp. | reverse complement strand
CCGGGGAGAACCCTCAACGCTCTCATTTTCGCGGACGGCACCGTGCTCAACGAAAGCGATATCATGGCGCGCGCCAACGCCCGGTTCGGTCAATTTCCGGGCACAGCATCCGCAGACTGGCTGACCGGCACCGAAGGAGACGATCTATTTTTTGGCGCCGAGGGCGATGATGTGCTGTACGGGGATGCTGGCCATGACGTTTTCATCGTATGGGGCACAACACATGGCTATGACCGTACCCTGGGCGGTGCCGGCTATGACCTTATCACCGTTCCGGAACTTGACCCTGTGGCGGGGGTGGGACAGGTCCACCTCATCGGCCTCACGCAACTAACGCCTGCCGACAGCATCGAGCGGATAGACGGTCGCGAGGGGGCTTTCAATGTCATCCTTGGCAACAGCATCGACAACACCCTGGATTTATCGGCCACCGAACTGCGCAATATCGTCGCCGTTTTTGGTGCGGCGGGCGGCGATACGATCACCGGCTCAAGTGGCGATGACACCCTGCTCGGCGGAACCGGCGACGACACCATCAGCGGCGGCCGTGGCGCGGATGTGCTTGTTGGCGGCGAGGGCAATGACACCTATTTATTCGCGGCCGGTGACGGCCAGGACATGCTGCGCAACCAGGATGCTGGCGCTCATACCGATACCCTGCAAGTTGTGGGCTTAGACTACGACGAGCTCTGGTTCAGCCGGAGTGGTGATCATCTGTTGGTGGACAGAGTGGGCGCAGACGACAGAGTGCTGCTGGAGCACTGGTACTCAGACGGTGCGGCCCAGGTGGATGTATTTACCACAGGCGACAAAGCCCTGCAGCGCAACCAGGTGGATCAGCTGGTGAGTGCGATGGCCGGCTTCGATGTTCCCGCAGGGATTGATGCGTTTATCCCGGTCGATGTACGCGAGCAGCTTGAGCCAACGCTGGCAAGCGTCTGGCAGGCGGTCTAGAGGCCGCGCAGGCGGCAGCAACACCCCGCCGAGAGGCTGATCATGGAGGTACCACAAGCGCAACTGCCAGTGATCGTTTTCATACCACCAGCAGCCGCTGCAAGGCCAGCCGCAGAGAGTCAGGGATAGAAACAGACCGGTTCCCGGCGCGCTCGACAAACACGTGAATGAAATGCCCATGCGCTGCGGCAAGCTGCTCGCCTTCGGCAAAAATCGCGATACCATACTGCACGGAGGAGTTGCCGAGCCTGTCCACGCGCAAGCCGCCTTCCAGTGACTGGGGATACGCCAACGGTGAATGATAATCGCAACCGGAGTTGACCACGTAACCCACAATGCGGCCATCGCCAATATCCAGGCCGCCCTCCTCGATCAAATAACGGTTGGCAATGCTGTCGAAGTAGGAGTAGTAGACGACGTTGTTGATATGCCCGTAAATGTCATTGTCGGACCAGCGCGTGGTGATCGGGTAGAACACGCGGTAATCGTCACGCGCCGGCGGCTCCCCGCTCATGCTGGCGCACCGAAGGCGGCGCGGTAGATACCCAAAGCGTCTTCGTAAGTGACGTCGCGCGGGTTGTTTACCAGCAGGCGTTCCTGAAGCATGGCGTCTGTCGCCAGCAACTCCAGGTCGGCTGCTTTCACTTTTGCCTCACTCAGCGTTGCCGGCAATGCAACATCATTCACCAGCGCCCGCAGCGCATGAACAAGCGTCGCCGTTTTCGACTCATCGCTGCCCGATTCCGGCTTGCCTGTCACCACTTCGGCCAACTCGGCATACAGGTGTGCCGCGTGACTCGCGTTGAACTCCAGTACCGAGGGCAACACCAGCGAATTACTCAGCCCATGGGGAATGTGATAGTGGCCGCCCAGGGGATAGGCAAGCGCGTGCACGGCAGCCACGGGCGCATTGGCGAAGGCCTGCCCCGCAAGGCAGGCGCCCAGCAGCATTGCCGCACGCGCCTCTCTGTTGCCGCCATCATGGACCGCGGTACGGATGTTGGTGGCCAGTAGAGCCAGCGCTTTCAATGCGAGCATATCCGAGAGAGGATTCTTCTTGTGCCGCGAGGTATAGGCCTCAATCGCATGCACCATGGCATCCACGCCCGTCATTGCAGTAACCGCTGGCGGCAGACCGAGCGTGAGGTCCGGGTCGAGCACAGCAACATCCGGAAGTAATACCGGGGAAGACACACCCGCCTTGGTGGTGGCGCCCGTGGTAATCACGGCCACTGGCGTCACTTCCGAGCCGGTGCCGGCGGTCGTGGGCACAAGAATGAGTGGAGCACGGCCACCCTGTACATTGCCAACGCCATACAGCGCCTGTAATGACTGCTCGCCCGCGTGCAGCACCGCGACCACTTTCGCGACATCCATGGAACTGCCGCCGCCCACCGCCAGCACGCCATCCACGTCCCGTTCCCGCGCCAGCCGGGCAGCCGCCAGCACCGTCTCTTCCGGGGGGTCCTCCCGCACCTCGTCGAATACGAATGGAGTGAGCCCTGCAGACTCGAGCGCTGCCAGCACAGGCTGCACCAGGCCGATGGCCATCAGCCCCGGGTCGGTTACCACCAGCGGCCTGCTGACGCCCAGCGCACCGCACTGCTCCGCCAGTTTGAGCGCGCTACCGCCCGCGTTGACTATGCGCTTGACGCTATTAAACTCGAAGCCCTGCATACTGCGCCTCCTACATCGTGATAATAACCTTACCGCGCGCGCGACGCTCGATCATACAGTTAAACGCATTCTCATACTCCGCTATCGGAAAGCAGTCCGTGATCAGGGGCTTGAGTTTGCCGGTCTCAAACAGCTCGCTCAGTTCAGCGATGTTGCGCATACTCACCTCTGGCTCTTCGCCGGCGAAGCGTCCCCAGAAGACACCGACAATGGAAGCGCCCTTGAGCAAGGCAAGGTTCAGCGGGATGCTCGGTATCGGGCCGCTGGCAAAGCCAATCACGAGGTAACGTCCCTTCCACGCCAGGTTACGAATGGCAGGTTCCGCGTAATCGCCACCTACCGGGTCGTAGATGACGTCGTAACCTTTCCCGCCGGAAAGCTCCTTCAGCGTGGCTTTGAAATCGCCCTCGCTGTAATTAATGAGTTCATCGGCCCCCAGCTTTCTGCAGATTTCGAGCTTTTCGTCAGAGCTGGCGGCTGCAGTAACCTTTGCGCCCATCAACTTGCCCAGTTCGATGGCACTGGTACCCACGCCTCCCGCCGCACCAAGCACCAACAGGCTCTCGCCAGCTTTCAGCTGTGCGCGCTGTTTGAAGGCGTGGTAGGTGGTGAAATAGGTGATGCTGACACCCGCCGCCTGCTCGAAGCTGAGCGCCTTTGGTTTGGGGAATGCGGCAAACTCGCTGACCGCAATTTTCTCGCAGAACGCACCCGAGGCGCCCATCGAAATCACCTCATCGCCGACCTTGAAGCGGCTCACTTCATCGCCAACCTTGCTGACAACGCCCGAGCACTCGCCACCCGGCACAAAAGGCATCGGCGGCTGCATCTGGTACTTTCCCTGAATGGTGAGGACGTCGGGAAAATTCAGGCCTGCCGCCCTGACATCAATCAGCACATCCTGAGGGCCAACCTCGGGCTCGGGCCAATCGCTTGCCAGTTCCAGCTTGTCTGCCAGGCCGTGCTCACGGCAAACTACTGCTTTCATCGTTTAATCTCCAGTTCAAAAAGTTTTTGCGCACCCGTCATAAACGAGAACGGCGCCCTCAGGCGCCGCTCCAGATGCAGGTCGATCACACTACCTCAAACAGGCCGGCGGCTCCCATGCCGCCGCCCACGCACATTGTGACCACAACATACTTCACGCCACGACGTTTGCCTTCGATCAACGCGTGCCCGATCATGCGCGAGCCACTCATGCCATAGGGATGGCCGATGGAAATGGCGCCGCCACTCACATTGAGCTTGTCGTTGTCGATCCCGAGCTGATCACGGCAGTATATAACCTGCACGGCAAAGGCCTCATTCAACTCCCAAAGGCCGATATCATCCACTTTCAGCCCATGCTGTTTCAAAAGCCTGGGCACAGCGAACACCGGGCCGATTCCCATTTCATCCGGCGCGCAGCCCGCCACCGCAATACCGCGGTAGATACCAAGCGGCTCGAGACCCTCCTTCTCAGCCAGTTTGGCATCCATCACCAACTGCGCCGAGGAGCCGTCCGAAAGCTGCGAGGCATTGCCGGCGGTAATCGTGCCGCCCTCAACCACCGTCTTCAAGCCGGCCAGGCCCTCAGCGGTGGTGGCGCGCAGGCCCTCATCCGCGGATACGGTGGCTTCCGCCTCGGAGGCTTCACCTGTCTCTTTGTCCCACACCATGCGCTTGCAGGTGACCGGTACCAGCTCATCAGAGTACCGGCCCGCCTCGTAGGCCTCGGCGGTGCGCTGCTGCGATTGCAGGCCGTATTCATCCATCTGCTCTCGAGTGATGCCGTAGCGATCAGCCACTACCTCGGCTGTCTGCAGCATCGGCATGAAGATGTTGGGCTCAATCGCGAGCAGTTCCTCGTCCACCATTCGGTGAATGTTCATGTGCTCATTCTGTACCAGCGAAATCGATTCAAGCCCACCGCCGATGACGACGCTCATCCCGTCATCGGTAATCTGCTTGGCCGCCGTGGCAACCGCCATCAGGCCCGAGGAACACTGGCGGTCAATGGTCATACCGGACACGGTATTCGGCAAGCCGGCACGCAGTGCAATCTGGCGTGCCACGTTGGAGCCGGTTGCGCCTTGCTGCAGCGCGCAGCCCATTATCACGTCGTCCACGCGCGCGGGATCAATCCCGGCGCGCCTGACCACTTCGGCTACAGAAGCGGCGCCCAGGGATGCCCCCCCGAGGTTGTTGAACCCGCCTCGATAGGCCTTGCCAATCGGCGTGCGCGCGGTTGCTACGATAACTGCTTCGCTCATTATCCTGTCTCCCTATATCAGACGCCGGAGGCGTCGCGGCAGAGGCTGACCTACCCCTGTTGAATACCCAGTCCTTCCATCGCCAGGCCGAGCATTTTCATGGTCTGCTCAAAGCCGGCCTGCGGATGATTTTCACCGTCAGTGGCGCTGATCTCGGCCCAGTGCGCAGCGATACCCTCGGGCGTCTGCTCTTCGACAGGCAGCCATTTGCCTGGCGATTCAACAATGCGGGCGACCGCGAAACTGCCCGCGCCAGCGCCCAGTATCGTGCGATTCGGAGCATCCTCGCTCACCAGGTAAAGTACTGCGGGGGTCACGGTTTCCGGGGTGAGCAATTCAAACGCCTCCTCCGGAATAAGACCTTCGGTCATGCGCGTGCCGGCGGTTGGTGCCAGTGCATTCACGCGTATATCGTACTTGGCTCCCTCCTGGCACAGCGTATTCATGAGGCCGATCACGCCCATTTTCGCGCTGCCGTAGTTTGACTGGCCGAAGTTGCCGTACAGACCCGAGGAAGATGTCGTTACCACTACACGCCCGTAGGCCTGTTCGCGCATGATTTCCCAGCAAGCCTTGGTGCAGTTGACCGTACCCATCAGGTGCACATCCAGCACCAGCTTGAAGTCATCAAGGCCGCCCTTGGCAAAGCTCTTGTCGCGCAGAATGCCCGCGTTATTCACCAGGATGTCCACACGGCCCCATTTATCCACCGCCTGCTTCACCATGGCTTCCACTTCGTCGTACTTCGCCACGTTGGCGCCGTTGGCGATTGCCTCACCACCGGCCTCTTCTATCTCCGCCACCACTGCCTGCGCCGCGTCGGAACCCTGACCTGTGCCGTCCACGCTGCCGCCGAGGTCGTTCACTACAACCTTTGCGCCGCGCTTGGCCAATTCTATGGCGTGACAGCGACCAAGCCCGCCCCCGGAACCTGTGACTATGGCAACCTTGCCATCATAACGAATAGACATTACTACTATCCTCTTGCTTTAAATTGAATCGTGCTGTGCACTAGCCAGCCACTACCATGGTCAACCATTCCGCGACCAACGCCGGAGTTTCCTCGCCTTCAATCTCCACTGAAATGGCCTGTTTAACCAGGAATCGATTGTCGTCTTTACGTGTGATATCGGCAATCTCCATATTGGCGCGCACGCGCTTGCCAGCGCGCACGGGCGCGAGGAAACGCACCTTGTCGAAACCATAGTTAAGGCCCATCACAACATTCTCGGGAATCACGCCTTTGCCTTCCACCATTTTGCTCAACATCGACAATGTCAGAAAGCCGTGCGCGATGGTCCCGCCGAACGGTGTATTCTTCGCAGCTTCCTCGTCCACATGGATAAACTGGTGATCCTCCGTGCAGTCCGCGAAGGTGTTGATTCGTTCCTGCGTGAGTTCAATCCACTCACCTGGTTCAAACCGGGTGCCGATGGCATCCAGTAGCTGCTCTTTGGGTAGGACTTTTACTGCCATGGGATTTTCCTCGTAGTGTTGAGACAACCGCGGGGCCTGCACACTGGACGCAGCACAACCGCTGCCAGATTGGTTGCCGCCGTTCGCCCAAAAAAGGGATTTGAACATACAGTATGTAATTAGTTCTTTCAAGTATTTGCCGCCGTCCCGCGCCCGTCAACGTTTCCGTGAGCGCGTCCGCGTATGCATTACAGCTTTGCGCCGGGAAGCGCACTCACCGGCCACATGCGCGCGCAACCCGGTCACAGTTGCCGGGCCGCCTCGCGCGAGATCAAGCGCTCAGAAATTGTAGTCGAGACTGACGCCGTAGACGCGTGGCTCAAGCAACGTGGACTGGGCGTTCTGTGTCACCGTGCTGGGCCGCCCGCGGTCAATCACCGCGCGATCATCCTCCAGATTGCGCACAAATGCGGTCACCTGCCAGGCCGCATTGGCGCTCGCCGCGATGAGCCGCAAATCCCAGCTATCGAAACTCTCCAGGCGATCGAATTCCGGGTTGTTGAAGGGAGTTGTCCACGCATCGCCCGTGAAGAAGTAACTCACAGTGGCGGACCAGTTTAGTTCAAGCATGTCCCAGAAGTAGGTGGCATTCGCAGATGCCTTGTGCTCGGGCATGCTGGGAAACTGGTTGCCCGCCAGATCGAGTTCATCGGTGCACAGTGAGTCCAGGGAGCGAGCCTCGGCCAATGGACCAAGGGCGCAGGCGTTGGCGTCCTTGGTCAGAAACTCCTGATACTCGGAATCGTTCCAGGAATAGGTAGCGCTCAGCATCAGGTTTTCCGTGACCAGCAGCTTGCTTTCGAACTCTACACCCCAGGCATTGGCACTGTCCGCGTTGACGAACGTGTTCAGGCCAATGCCTTCCACAACATCCTGCTTGATGACCTGCAGGTCCTCGTAGTCGTAGTAATATGCCGAGACGGCGATATTCGCCCGGTTATCCAAAGCCACGCCCTTGTACCCCACTTCATAGGACAACAGACTCTCCGGCTCAACAACATCCACCTCCGGGCTGGCGGTGGGCTTCTGGAAATTGAAGCCACCCGAGCGATAGCCGGTGGCAATAAACCCGTAAAGGAAGTGGTCATCGCTCAACTGGTGGTCGATTCCCAGACGCCAGGTGATCTCGTCCCAGTTGTCGTCCTCGGCCCTGAATACTACCGGGTTCTCCGGGTCGCCGACGAACTGCACGAAGGTATTGTCGTTGCCTTTTTTATCGTCGTAGGAATAGCGCAGCCCGGCGGTCAGGACTGTGCGCTCGGTCCAGTCCCAGCTTAGCTGTCCGTAGGTCGCGTAGGAGCGTGTATCGACATTGGCCTCACCACGGTAGAGAAAATTGTTGTCGCTTACGGGCTTGTTGATCTGGCTGGCGAAGAACGCGTAGGTCGCCATCAGTTCGTTATTGAACTCGCGGAAGGCTACCACCTGTTCCTCATCACTATGATAGTAATAAAGCCCGGCCAAGAGCGCGAAACGGCTGTCCCAGTCGGATGCAAACTGTAATTCGTGTGAACTGAACTGCGCCTCCTGGTTCACCTCGTAGGTCATATCTGCGGGTGTTACGGTGAAACCGGTAAAGTTTGCAACCGGCACACCCAGAAACAGCAACTTGCTCCAGTCGACGCCAGACTCTGCCGCGACGCTCGCATCGGCATCAATAACCGTGTCGAACCAGTATTTGGAGTAGCCACCCGTGTATTTCAGGCTGAAGGAATCGGCCGAGTATTCACTCGTAAGGAACGCCGCGATGCGCCGGTTCTCCAGGTTTGGATCGCGATCCTGCCGGACTTTACTCTCATCACGCAGAGCGGGATTAGTGACGGCAAGGCCCTGGCGCATGTTGACGAAATTCTGCTTGGGAAACATGCCGGGTAGGTTGAGTATTTCCCCGGTGTCGACATCCTGCACCTGCTGTATCAGTTCGCGCTCAAACGGTTCCAGAATATAGCCGTTGCTTTGGCGATAACCGCGATCCACACCAATCACCTTGAGGTTGGTGGTCCAGTTGTCCGTTGTCTTGTGCTCGAAGCCCAGGGTGCCGTACAGGGTGTCGTCCTGTTCGTAGTCTTTGCCGTTGAAAGTGTTTTCCTGGAAGCCCTCGCGCTCATATTTCGAGAAGCCGGCAAGCACGCCCAGCTTGTCTGTCACAGGGCCACTCACGTAGGCCTGCCCGAGTACGCCATCGTAGTTGCTCAACTCACCCGTGAGGCGGCCGCTCCATTCGCTGGCCGGCCGCTTGCTGATAAAGTTCACCGCACCACCGATGGAGTTACGCCCGTACAAAGTCCCCTGGGGGCCGCGCAACACTTCGATGCGCTCGATATCCATATAGCGGGCATAATTGAACACGCCATTCTCGGTGTTGTAGACACCGTCCCAGTAAATACCCACTCCCGGCTCCGAGCCCACCGCAAGATTTGGCCGGCCCACGCCACGAATCGCCACCCGGAAAGTGGACACCGTCAGGGAAGGGGTTCGCGCCGTCAGATCGGCGCTGTTTTCAATTCCAAGTTGATCAAACGCATCAGTGTCAAAAGCACTGAGGGCCGCCGCGGTCTGCAGGATCGAGGATTCACGTTTATTTGCGGTGACAATGATCTCTTCCAGCGCCCCTGCGGACGCTGCCCCGGAAGCGGCGACAGAACCGGCGTGGCCGGCAAACAGAATCACGCCCACCAGGGGGCCGAACAATCTACAAAACTGCTTCATACCATCCTACCGTTGCTATAATTATCGGTTGGAATTGGTAAACACGTGGGGCAGGATCAACCCGCCCCACTTACGCGCCGCGACGGGAATCAACCATCGCGGAAGGTCGCGTTCACCTCCTGCTGTTGCGCCACATACCGTTTCAATTCATGCCGTCCGACCACCATGCGATGCACCGCATCCGGGCCATCCGCCAGGCGCAGCGTGCGCTGTGCCATATACATTGTGGCCAGGGGCGTATCCTGCGACACACCCAGGGCGCCAAACACCTGTATCGCCTCATCGACGATGCGAATCGACACATTGGGCACCGCGGTCTTGATCATGGAGATCCACACGCGAGCTTCCTTCGCATCCACGTGATCCATCATCCAGGCTGTTTTCAGCGTGAGCAGGCGCGCCTGCTCGATGTCCATTCGGGCGTTGGCGATAATGTCGATATTGCCTCCCAGCCGCGCGAGGGGCTTGCCAAACGCCACCCGGGACACGGAGCGCTCGCAAAGCAGTTCCAGCGCCCTTTCGGCAGCGCCGATAGCACGCATGCAATGATGGATGCGGCCGGGACCGAGCCTGCCCTGGGAAATCTCGAAACCGCGGCCGCGGCCGAGGATGATGTTGTCCCTGGGTACGCGACAGTTTTCAAAGCGCTGGTGCATATGGCCGTGTGGCGCGTCGTCCATGGAAAACACGTTCATGGGCCGAATATTCTCGAACCCGGGTGTATCGGTAGGCACCAGAATCTGCGACTGCTGCAGATGCTTTGGGGCATCCGGGTCCGTCTTGACCATGACGATCATGATTTTGCAACGTGGATCACCCGCGCCAGAGACGTAATGCTTTTCTCCATTGATGACCCACTCGTCGCCATCCAGCTCTGCCCGCGTAGAAATGTTCGTTGCATCGGAGGATGCGACTCCGGGCTCCGTCATCGCAAAAGCGGAACGAATGTCGCCATTCAACAGCGGCTCCAGCCACTCCTTTTTCTGCGCTTCAGTGCCGTACTTGTGCAGCACCTCCATATTGCCGGTATCGGGAGCGGCACAGTTGAAGACCTCGGCCGCCATGTGCGACTTGCCCATCTCCTCGGCCAGGTAGGCATACTCGACTGTATTCAGGCCAGAGCCCGCATCGCCGTCTGTCAGGAAGAAATTCCACAGGCCTTTTTCCCGCGCTTTCGCCTTCAGACTCTCACGAATATCGTTCTGTCGGTCAGTGAACTCCCAGCGATCACCCTGTGCTATATCCGCGTAGTAATCGTGCTCGACCGGCACGATCTCGTCTTCAATAAAACGCTTCACTTCTTCCAGGACAGGTGCCACTCGCTTGCTTATTCCCAGGTCCATCACTTACTCCTCGATTCCGCCCAGGGCGGTGTGGTGTTTTAGGCTTTATTCTAGCCCGAGTTCCAGAGCGTAATCGCTCTTCAACTGCCGCTTGAAAATTTTGCCCGAGGCGATGCGCGGTAGCTGTTCCTCGCGGAAAAAAATATGCGCGGGGAGCTTGAATGCAGCGAGATGTTCACCCAGAAACTCCAGCAGCTCCTCCGCGTGCAACTCGTGACCGGCTTTCAATACCAGCGCAGCTGCGACTATTTCACCGAGACGTTCGTCCGGCAGACCGAAAACCGCCGCCTCGTGAATCGCGGGGTGGCTGTAAATAGCTGCTTCCACCTCGATGCAGCTGATATTCTCTCCACCACGTATGATAATCTCCTTGATGCGGTCGACGATATAGACAAAACCGTCTTCATCGATACGGGCGACATCCCCGGTGTGGAACCAACCGTCGACAAACGCTTCCGCCGTGGCCTCGGGTTTATTCCAGTAACCCAGCACGTTGGCGGGCGACTTGATGCAAAGCTCGCCGCGCTCGCCCGCGGGCACTGTCACTCCGTGCTCGTCGACAACCCGAAAATCCGTGACCGCAGGCACCGGCCTGCCGCTGCTTGCAGGGCGCGCGACATAAAACGCCCCGGCGTTCACCGCACCGAGCGCGTTGGTTTCGGTCAGGCCGTAGCCGATGCCCGGCGCACTTTTAGTGAAGGTCTTGCTGATTTTTTTCACCTGCTCGGGCGGCCGTGCAGCGCCACCCGCCATAATTTCGGTGAGCGATGAGATATCGCGCTCGGTAGTCTCTGCCGCAGCCTGTAACTCGGCAGACATGGTAGGTACGCCATTGAACCAGGTGACCTTCTCCTGCTCAATCAGGCGCAGCGCCTCCCCGGCATCCCACTTGTGCATGATCACCATCTTACGCCCCACCACCAGCGACAACAGAAACGCGGAATGACTACCCGTGCAGTGAAACAGCGGAATAGTCACCAGGGCGCAGGGGGCGAGTCCCGCATCCCGCACTTCCTGCGTGGCGGCAATCTTGGTCGCCACACCAAGGCACATCCAGCTCCAGAGCGCGGAGAGAATCGCTCGATGCGAGGAGAGCGCCCCTTTTGGGTGTCCGGTGGAACCGGAGGTGTACATAATGGTCGCGTAGTCGTCGGGCTGCACGTCGACTTCTGGCATCGGTTGACCGGCAAACTCCTCGAGCAGCGCACTGAACGGTGTATGCTCGAGTTCCAGCCCCGAAAAATCATCCACCGAAACGACCTGCAGTCCGTGGCTTTCAGCAAAGGGCAACAGGCGCTCGGCACGCTGTCGATCAGCTATCACCACTACCGCGCCACTGTCGTCAAACCCGTACTCCAGTTCTTCTGTCGTCCACCAGGCATTCATTGGCACGGCGATGGCGCCGATCGAGGTGACCGCTATAAAGGCCATCATCCACTGGGGGTTGTTACGACAGAGAATCGCTACGCGGTCACCCGGCTTTACCGCGTACCGCTGCTGTAGCGCCGACGCAAATTCGGCGCTGTGCTGGTAGCCTTCCGCGAAGGTATAGCGTTCATCGCGGTAAACCACGAATTCTTTTTCGGCGTGCCCAAGCATCACCTGGAAATACTCGCCGAGGTTGCGTTGCATGTTGGCGAAGTTGCGATATTCAACACCGTTGACGGTCACGGTATTGAGCGCGAATGGCTGACCCTCTGCCGTCAGGCTGGCCACTGTCGCGTCGAAGCGTTCAAGGTCAGAACTCATGGTTGCAGGCTTTCCTCGCAAATCAGGCTGAAAGAGTCGCGGAACTAAAAGCCGCTCAGGCAGGCGAACCGGTCAAGGTGATAGTTGTAGTCGCCGAAGCAGTGCTGCGCAACCCTCGCCCGCTTGATGAAGAAGCCGATTTCATGCTCATCGGTCATGCCGATGCCGCCGTGCATCTGAATGGATTCGTTTGTCGTGCGTTCCGCCACCTCACACAGTTTGGCTTTTGCGGCACTCGCAAGCAGGGCGACCCGGTCGTCTCCCGCATCAACCGCCTGTAGCGCCTGCAACACCACGGAACGCGACAACTCCAACTCCGCAAAGAGCTGTGCCGCCCGGTGCTGCAAACCCTGAAAAGAGCCAATCACGCGGCCAAACTGCTTGCGCTCCTGAAGGTAGCCAAGCGTGCGCTCAAACGCCTCGCAGGCAATACCCAGCAACTCGGCGGCAAGGCCGATATTGGCGATATCGAGCGCTCGCTCCAGACCTGCCCAGGCCTCCCCTTCCGTACCCAACAGGTTGCCCTGCGGTACCAGCACATTACTCAAAGCGAGAGCGCCCATCCCCCGGGAATCGACCAGGTCTCGACGTTCTACCGCGAGACCCGCGGCGTCTGCGTCTACCAGGAAGGCGCTGAGGCCGTCGCGATCACCCGGTTCACCGCCGGTGCGGGCGATGACAATAAAAGTATCAGCGGTAGCCGCATCCAGTACCAGCACCTTGTTTCCTTCCAGTCGGTAACCCTCCTTCTCGCGTGTTGCCGACAGTTTCGTCGCAAGCGGCGCGTGGTGCCTGCCTTCCTGCAGTGCCAGGCTGGCCAGGGCACTACCGGCGGCTATACGCGGCAACCACTCACTCTTCTGCGCCGCGCTGCCCAACTCGAGGATGACGGTCGCCGCCACCAGAACACTGGATTGCAGCGGGCTGGCACTCAGGTGTCGTCCCGCCTGCTCCAGCACAAGTCCGAGCCCGGTGTAGCCGTAGCCCAGACCGCCGTATTCTTCCGGGATCGCAATGCCCGCCCAGCCCATGTCGGCTATCTCGCGCCAGACGCCGGCGTCAAAGCACTCGGGGGCCGCCGTGTCGCGCAGCTTCCGCAGGTGCGCCACCGTGGCTTTCTGCCCGAGAAAGCCCGCTGCTGCATCCCTGAGCATGACCTGCTCTTCGTTCAGTACCAATGCCATGAGATTCGTTCCTGTTGCGTTTCTGCCACGTGCGCTCCGGTAGCGTACCAATCAGGCGTCAGGCAGTCCGAGCACGCGCTTGGCGATAATATTCAGCTGCACTTCCGAGGTGCCACCCTCGATCGAATTGCCCTTGGAGCGCAGCCAGTCGCGCGCGACAGCGCCGCCGTGACAGGCCTCGCCCTCCCAGCCAAGCGCCGCTTCGCCGCCGACTGCAAGATTCAGTTCGTTTCGCCGTTTGTTCAACTCAGTACCGTAGTACTTGAAAATGGAGGAAGCGGCACCCAGCCCGTGCCCGGCTTTCGCCTCGTCACCCACGCGCGTCATCGTCGCGCCAAACACCAGGGCATCGAGTTGATACTGCGCGATTGACTGGCGCAACACGCCGTTGGCGAGACGCCCGGTGGGGTCATCGCCAAAAGCTTCCAGCGCAGCCAGGCCAACCGATTTGCTGGGCGCGGCACCAAAGCCGGAAATCATCTCCCGCTCGTGCGTCAGCAGGTACTTGGCGATGGTCCAACCATTACCTTCCTCGCCTACCAGGTTTTTCTTATCGGCAATCGCATTGTCGAAGAACGTTTCACAAAAAGGTGAGCTGCCACTGATCAGGCGAATCGGTTTCACCGCAACTCCCGGCTGGTCCATGTCGAACAGCACGAAACTGATGCCCTCGTGTTTGCTGCCGCTGTTGTCGGTACGCACCAGGCAGAAAATCCAGTCGGCCTTGTCGGCGTAGGAAGTCCATACTTTCTGCCCGTTGATCAGGTAGTGATCCCCCTGATCCTCGGCGCGCGTCGCGAGGCTCGCGAGATCGGAGCCCGCGTTGGGTTCTGAATAGCCCTGGCACCAGCGGATTTCCCCGCGACAGATTTTTGGCAAGTGTTCGAGCTTCTGCTCTTCAGAGCCGAACTTCAGCAACGCAGGACCCAGCATCGAGATGCCGAAACTGTCCAGCGCCCGGCGCGCTCCAATCTGCGCCATCTCCTCGTGCAGAATCTTCACATGGTCGCGGTCGAGCCCTGCGCCGCCATAGGCCTCGGGCCAGTGCGGTACGGTCCAGCCACGCGTGGCCATTCGCTCACACCAGACTACCTGGTCCGGGTGGCTGATTTCGGGGTTCCGCCCGCCGTTATAAATGTCTTCAAAGCTCTCGACCGGACTGCGCATGCTCTGAGGGCAGTTTTCCTCGAGCCAGTCGCGGGTCTCCCTACGGAAATCTTCGAGTTCAGTCACACAATCACCTCTCTATCAGGCCCTGCCACTCAGACAAGCGGGCCCGGCGCTGTCTTGTCTGCTTGCGCTATCGACGGGCCACGGTCAGGCCACGCAGAGCCTGAAAAACGCATTTGAACATACAGTATGTTTTGCGGGCATTCAAGTATCCTCGGGGCAGAAGCCACTCCGGGTTGCCACGCCGATCGCCTGTCGGATGAGACCCCGCACAGGCTCTCCGGATGACGGGCAAAAATACCATAAAGGCGGCAACCGGGCCGGAATTCGCCTATACTGCCCAGCAGCTTCTGGCAGCGCGGCATCCACCCCGTGGACGTCGCGCACCAGGCCAACGAACCGGCAGCAGAGCCGGATAATAAGATGTGCACCGCGGGGCCGAACAAGAAGCGCAGCAACGCTCTCCCCTCGCGCGCAGGCACAGTGTCTTTACGGAGATCATAAGCATGCATACACCACCCCTGAAACGCCTCCTGGCAAGTGCCGTACTGCTCGCTGTTGCCGGTGACACCCTGGCGGCACCAATGCTCGAAGAGATCGTGGTCACGGCGCAGAAGCGAGAGCAATCGATACAGGATATCCCGATCGCGGTGACCGCTCTCGACCGCACCGCCCTGGAGCGCAAGCGCATTACCAAAGTCACGGATATCAGCAGCTTTGCGCCCAACGTCGAAATCGTCGATTCCCCCACCAATACGACCGCGGCTACTATCGCAATTCGTGGCGCATCGCAGATCAATCCGGCAATCACCTGGGAGAATTCCGTCGGTATCTACCTTGACGGTGTTTTCATCGGTAAAAACATAGGCGCCGTATTCGATATTGTCGAGCTGGAGCGCGTAGAGGTCCTGCGGGGCCCGCAGGGTACCCTCTACGGCAAGAACACCGTGGGCGGTGCTCTCAACCTGATAACCCGCAAGCCGGCTGAGACATTCGGCGGAACCCTGACAGCCGAGTTCGGCAGCGACGGTTACGTCGCCGGTCGCGCCAGCGTCGACACCGGCGAGTGGAACGGCCTGAAAAGTACGCTGAGCTTCTACAAGGCCGAGCGCGATGGCTTTGCCGACAACGTGCCGGACCCTTTCGACAACCCGCTGGCAGCGCCGCCTTCCTCTGATGAGTTCCACTCTCTCGACAGCCAGGCCGCGCGTGTAGCGTTACTGTGGGATGCGAACGACAGTTTTTCCGCGGCTTACACCTACGACTATTCCGACCAGGATAACGAGCCACGTTTCGGGCAACTGACACAGGTGAGCGCAAACTCCTTTCTCTATTCCGGCGGGATCCAGGAAGCCTACCTCACCCCTGACGACGACCGCAGGAACCGGGGCAGCAACGACTGGGCGGTCGAGGAGACATCGGAGTCACACAGCCATGCGTTGGACCTTAGCTGGCGCGGCGACAACATCACGCTGCGCTCGATCAGTTCCTACCGCGACCTGCAATGGGATGACCTGATCGATATCGACGGCACCGCGGTGGACCTGTTTCACTCCGGACGGAGCATCGATTACGAGTCCTGGTCGCAGGAATTCCAGCTCAACGGCCAGTACGACCGTCTCGACTATGTGCTGGGCCTGTACTACTTCCGGGAAGAAGGTGATGTGTTCAACCCCATTACCTTTTTTGGTTCCTTCGGCACGCCCACGGCCAACAATCGCTACGGGATGGAAAACGAATCCATCGCCGCTTTTGGCCAGGCCGACTGGCGCCCGCCCGTGTTTGACGATCGCCTGACGATATCCGCGGGGCTACGCTGGACGGAAGAGGAAAAGGATCAGTTCATCGAACAGCCGGGTAATTTCGCCGGGCAGACCGACGACACATTCGACAACATTTCACCGACGCTGGCCGTGTCCTGGGCATTCACCGACGACATCAGCGCCTACGCGCGCTATGCCCTCGGCTGGAAATCCGGCGGCTTCAACGGCGAGGCGGCGAGTCCTGACGAGTTCTTCGCCGGCTACGACGACGAGGAAGTGACCTCCTATGAGCTGGGCGTGAAATCGCTGCTGATGGATGGCCGACTGCAACTGAATGCGGCTGTCTTCTACAATGAGTTCGAGGATTTCCAGCTCTCCGTGTTTGAGGGGCAGGCTGCATCTTCGGTGGTGTTCAACATCCCGGAGTACGAGAACGAGGGCTTCGAACTTGAAGCAGTCGCGCTAGTGACAGAGGACCTGCAGCTTTCTCTCGCCTATGGCTATCTCGATGCCGAGTACACCGAGTTCCCCAGTGACCTGACCATCTTCACCAAGGATGAAGCCGGCATTCCCTACACGCCGGAGAACAACGTCACGCTGGGTCTTGACTGGACACTCGCGCGCGAGAACTACGGCAACTGGAACCTCAACGTCGACTACAGTTACCTCGATGAACATGTGCCATACATCGACCCGGACCAGAATGCCGCATCGCAACTCGGTAGCCGCTCGCTCCTCAACGCGAGACTGGCGTTGACAGACGTGGAACTTGGCGATGGCTCGATACTCATGGCGCTATGGGGTCGCAACCTCACGGACCAGGACTACCGCATCAACACCATTCCTTTCGGGGGTGTTGATCAGCGCGTGGACCCCAATGGCGGCAGCGGTGTTGGCTGGACAACCAGCTACTTCGGCGACCCCAGAACCTACGGCGTGGAAATAACCTACCAATTCTGAGCGCGCCTTGCTGCTGAACACCAAGCCCGGTTCGCCGGGCTTTTTTTTGCCTTCAGATCACCGCCCCTGCGACAACGTGACGCAGCCCCAGGCGACCACCGGGCCTTTATACTTCGCCACCACTACACACTACCACTGGGTGAGCGAAAAATGCCGTTTCCACTGCGTTACCTGGGCACCGTCGCCTTACTGCTACCCATCTGGGCGCAAGCGGATCACATCGAGGAGCTCGTTGTCAGTGCCGCGCATGACACCCGCAGCATTGATATCGCACAGGAGATCATAGCCTCGTCCGATGTCACCCAACTGCTCAAGCGTGCGCCCGGCGCGAACGTCAACAGCAATGGGCCGATTACGGGCATCCCACAGTACCGCGGCATGTTCGGCGCGCGTATCGCCACCTCCCTGGACGGTATGCAACTGGCGCCCTCCGGCCCCAACTGGATGGATCCGCCACTGTCCTACGCGACTGGCGGCCAGCTCGAATCGCTCGAGCTGTATCGCGGTATCGTACCGGTCAGCGTGGCCCAGGAGGCGATTGGCGGCGCGGTGAACGCGCGCTCCAATCGCGGAGACTTTGCCAGTGGCAGCGAGCCGCTGCTGAACGGGCGTGTTATTGCTTCTGCGCAGTCCGTAAACGATGGTTCCCGTCTCAGCGGTACGCTGTATGGCGCCACCGACAACCAACGACTGAAAATATCTGCGATGACGGAAAGCGCGGACGACGCAGAATTTCCCGGGGGCGAGATAAGCCCCACCGAGTACGAGCGCCAGCGCTACGACATCGGTTACGGTGTGCGCTTGGGCGCGCACACCGTGCAGCTCGATTACGGCTACAACGATACGGCAGACAGCGGTACCCCGGCGTTGCCCATGGACATCGAAGTCATCGAGGGCGATATCTATCGGCTGGGTTACGTGTTTGACGCCGGCGGGCAGACAACGCTGGAGGCCACCATCTATGCCAGCGATCTTGATCACAGCATGACCAACTTCGCCTTGCGTCAACCCCCACCCGAGCCGATGTGGCGGCGCAACACGGCCGCGTCAGACAATGTCGGCTTTGATCTGTTGGCCACGTTCAGCGATGCGCAGGGCCAGTGGAAGGTGGGCATCGACGGCTTCAGCGCCACCCACGACTCCGATATCGACAACCCCAACAACCCCATGTTTTTCGTGACCAACTTCAATGCCGCCAGCCGCGATATTCTGGGCGTGTTTCTGGAGCGCAGCTATCGCCCGGGCAGCGACTGGCGCATCGAACTGGGGGCGCGCTACAACCGGGTTGAGATGGATGCCGACGAGGTGGATGGTACGCCGGCCATGATGATGCCACCGGCGCGGGCGCTGCGCGACGCGTTCAACGCGGCCAATCGCAAACAGACAGACGACAACCTGGATGCTGTCGCACGCGCCTGGTTCACGCTCTCGCCAAGCAGCAGCCTGTACTTCGGTGCGGCGCAGCGAACGCGCTCTCCCAGCTACCAGGAACGCTATCTCTGGCTACCGCTGGAGGCAACCGCAGGCCTGGCGGATGGCAATCTGTATACCGGCAATATTGAACTCGACCCGGAAGTCTCAAGACAACTCGAGCTCGGCCTGGATTTCAGCGGGGAACGCCTGACGCTGTCGCCACGCATTTTCTACAACAAGGTGAAGGACTACATTCAGGGAATACCCGGCAATGACCCCGCCGCCGTCATGCTGGTACGCATGATGAACAACATGAACGGCAGCACCAACGCCGATCCACTGCGCTTTGCCAATGTCGATGCAGAACTCTATGGCTTCGACATGGATTGGCACTTGCAGCTCAGTGAGCATTGGGCCCTCGCCGGTATCGTTAACTACGTCCGCGGCAAGCGCGACGATGGCAGCAACGACAACCTGTACCGCATCGCCCCACCCAACATGAGCGCAAGGCTGAGCTACAACGCGGCTCGCTGGAGCGCCGAACTGGAAGGTATCACCTACGCCGAACAGGATGATATCAGCGCGGATAACCGCGAACTCGACAGCCCGGGTTACGGCGTGGTGAACCTGCTGGCCACATGGCAAGTGAGCCAGCAATTGCAGATCGCAGCCGGGATCGACAACGTGTTTGACCGTGAGTATCGGCCGCACCTGGGGGGCTATAATCGTGCCCCGAATGACGATATCGCGCGCGGCGAGCGCCTGCCGGCCTCCGGCGTAAATCTGTTTGCCCGGCTGATGTACAGCTTCTAGCGGTGACCGTCGCCCTGCACATAGGGTGGCGGAACCTCATGCGGCACTATCGACAGCGGATCATTGTGAATAATCACCTCCGCATCCGGAAACGCCGCCAGCAAGCGCGCCTGCACTTCATCGGAAATAGTGTGCGCCTGCGGCAATCGGAGATGGTCGTCCAGTTCGAGATGCAGCTGTACGAATGTATCAATACCCGAGCGGCGGGTACGCAAGTCATGCATACCCCGCACCTCAGGGTGCGCAAGCACGATGTCCCGGATTACCCGACGCTCTGCGTCCGGTAACTCCCTGTCCATCAGGTGGTCCAGCGACCCTCGCAGGATGCTCCAGGCGCTGTATAGAATGTAAAGCGCAATCAGGACGGCGAACAGCGGGTCGAAATAAGGCCAACCCCAGTGCGCCAGCACCAGCGCCGCGATAACGCCAATGTTCACCAGCAAATCTGCGCGGTAGTGAAGCGCGTCAGCGCCGACAGCAGTGGAGCCCGTGCGCTGCACAACGTGTCGTTGCAGGGTTACCAACAGCCCGGTGGCGACAATTGAAAACACCATCACCGACACACCGATAATCGGTGCCTCCGGAGTCACCGGAGCAAACAGGCGCTGGCTCGCCTCCACCAGCAGAAAGATCGCGGAGCCCGCCACCAGCAGGGACTGCCCCAGGCCAGAAAGCGCCTCCGCCTTGCCGTGGCCGAACCGGTGCTCGCGGTCAGCGGGCGACAGTGCATGGCGCACTGCCAGAAGATTCCCCAGAGATGCCATGCCATCCATGCATGAATCCACCAGGGTCGCCAACAAGCTCACCGCGCCGCTCATACTCCAGGCAACGCTCTTCACCAGAATGAGCAGGATTGCGGTCGCTACCGAGGCGTAGGTTGCCAGACGCATCAGGCGCGATGCCTGCTCGGGCGACAATGCTGCTTGCCGTGATGGGTTCTGGGACATCGGCACTGCAAACCTGTGGGACGGCGCAGCAGTTTAACAAACTCCGCTGCGCTCCGGTGCAACAAGCGTTGTTTAGCCATGCCTTGCAGCAACACAGGTCAAAAATGGCCAGGCACACGGAAAACCCGACTTTCTGCCGTTTTCGCGGATTTTCAGTTGCGAAGCCGGAGGGCGCTCTGCATCCTGACTATCCGGCCTCAAAAAAACAACAGTAAAACGATGGGACAGTACTTCAACATCCGCACAGGAGCCTGCTGTTTGCTGGCAGCGCTACTCACTCTGGTGGCCTCGCCGGGCACAGCGGAGGACGCTGACCTGTACCTGGCTGGTCTCGGTATGCACCAGGAAACGGGTCGCAACATTTATCTTGGCGGCATCTACCTCGAACGCGAACTCGGACAGCCCGACGATTTTACCCGATCCCGGGGAACACGCGTAATGGAGTACCGCGTCATTGCGCGTCGCACCAGTTTGCGCAGCCTGCTGGGCGGTATGCTGCTACAGAGTGAAGTCGCCACCGGCCGCGCACCCGACGCCGCAACCACGGATTTCGCGGACGCCCTGCTATCGTCAGTCAACACCAGCCTGTACGCGGGTGATTCCCTGCAGGTCGAGGCAACCAACGGCAACGAGACCGTGGCGCGCCTGAATGGCCATGAGCTGGCGCGCATTGCAGGCACTGAGGTGGCTGACTACCTGCTAATGGGCTGGGTGGGCGAGTCCGGACCCTCCACCGTGTTCCGCAACACCATTACGGCCCGCGACATTGACCCCGCGCTGCGGGACATGCTCGAAACCAGAACCTACAGCGCCGAGCGCGAGGCGGAAGTCGCGGCATGGCTGGGCAACTCACCGCAACCCCCTGCGCCAGCCGGGGCTGGGCAGGCCACGCCAACCCCCCAACTGACAGCTGCAGAAGCTGCGCCAAAAGCCACGCAGGACTCTCTTCAAGACGCTTCCGGGGCAACCGCGCCCGCAACGGTGCAGCCGCAGGAAGCGGAGACCACCGCCCCTGCACAATCCACGGAGCCGCCAGGCACCATCGCTGCCGCCCCGGAGAGCGGAACCGCAGCAACAGCGGACGCCGCTCAGAAAGAACGGCAAGAGACAGGGGAAACGCAGGCCACACCCGTCGCCGCGAACACCACCCGGGCCAGCGCTTCACCTGCTATTACCATAACCACGAGAGACGCCGCCCCTGCGGCCACACTCTCTCCCATTAGCGTGCAGGCCAGCCGGCGAATAGACAGCGACCCGGCGGCACACACCCTGGCGGAAGCAAATCAAGAAGATGGCGAAGCTGTGCAGGTGGCGTCCCTGTTCTCACCGGGCGCCGATATGCTCCCCAGGCACGCCCTGGAGGATCACCTCTCCGCGATCGGTGTTCAGGCGTACTCTCAACGCTTGTCCCGCTTTCACACCAATCTGGTGCGCAAGGTGTATGGCCAGATACACTACCCGAAACGGGCGGTGCGGCGTGCCCTCGAGGGTCGCCTTGAGCTGGACGTGACGCTGACCGCCGAGGGCGATCTCGTCGGCATCGCGGTGGCAACCACCTCCGGGCATCAGTTACTGGATGAAGCCGCAATCGCGGCGGCGCAAGACGCTTTCGAAGAAAGACTGCAATCGATCGACCCTGTGGCCGTTGCGGAGTTCGGCAGCTTCACCACGGGCGAACTCGTCATTCCCATACCCGTGAGCTTCCAGCTGCAGTGATAGCCTGAGGCCGATCGCGCATTTTCCCGTAAGCACCGCGATACAAGCTGGACGCCTGCAAATTGCGGGCCCTGTCGCTACGCTATCCGCGCCTGCGCCGGGCGTCGCACCCATGCTGCGCGCTGCGGCGCATAAATAATCAACCGGGCTATCTCCCGCCACAGCCGGCCACGAAGCGGCCGACAAGTGTGGGGGGAAGTACAACGCGAATCAGTCGTCGGCGGGACGGCGCAGGTTATCGTTGGCGGCGTCCCTGATCATGCGCACAGTACGCTGACAGGTCTGCAACCACTCGACGCGCGTTTCGGTACGCAGTGCGCGCACATAACCCTGGTCCGTGCGAAAGGCGATGCTGGTCTTGTTGGGAGTCCAGTCACCCTCTTTGGGACGCGGCTTGCGCGTGCTGTAGTACCAGATTCCGCGGCGATCCTGCATGACGTACTTGGCGTCCGCGGGCAGGAACACCTTCTTGCCCTCGATGACTGCAAAAACTTCGGGACCTTCTTCAGAAACGGTTCCCAGTGTAGCGGTGGGTGTGATGGTCAGCATGGCTTTTTACCCCAATGTTCTCTCTAGTTGTTGGTGTTGTTACCTGATACCGCCGGCCACCTGGCCCGTGAGCCCCGAATGGGCACGACAAGCAGAAGACCGAGACCGCTGCCTACGGCGCGGCGTTAGGAAAGTTATAAGTCGAGAGGGGGCGGTAGACAACGGCGGCAATGCCGTTTTTTTTCTAGATTTCAATAAACGCTGATTTACTAGCCATTTTTTTATTTTTATACGGCTTTTTGGTCCAATAAACGCCTTAATTAGTCACTTTTTGTTAGTGCGCCCGCGGTGTTTTGGGTGCGCATAGCGCTGCCGTCCCATTCTGAATGGCCTACAGGGGGCCGGTATCAGCGCGGAACAAGCTTGATATGCGAGCGATCGCCCACCGGCTCGGGCTCCAGCGGCCTGAGCGGCTCAGCCTCGGCATTGACAGGCAGGTCAGCGGCGTCCTCCACCGAACTCATCAGCATGTAGAGCGCCAGCGTCGAACGCCCTTCTTCAGTGGCGATGGTGCTGGCGAAAGCGGCGAGGCCGCCTTCGCTGATAATGCCCAGCACTACCGCATTGGTCAGGTAATCCCTGATGATCTGCCGGTTGACCTGGTCCCGCAGGTGACGCTGGTAGGCGCTCTCGCCAATCAGGGAACGCAACAAATGAAGGTCCGGGTGCTTGTCTTCCTGCTCCATGATCACTTCATCGGAACCGAAAGCACGATCAATCCAATCCACTATTTCATCCAGGTGCACGTTTACTCTCCATCCGTTCTCAAGCGACCTGCGGGCTGACAGCCAGCTTCTTCTGCAATCCATCGAGATCCGGCACCTGATAGATAACTTCTCTATACGCGAACGCGGCAGTCGCGCGCTCATTCACGGCCTGCGGCATGTCGACCGCCTCGGCGGGATCGAGTTCAGCCACTTCCAGGGCGGAACCACGTACGGCGAGGCCCCAGTACTCACGGCCCTCGCCACGCAACCCCAGGAATACCGCCACGAGCCCGGTCCCGATGCGCTCATCGCTCCAGGGCGTACCGCCCGCCACACCGAGATCCACAACCGGCACCTCAACGCCCCGCCAGGTGATGCTCTCCGGCGGCGTTGCGGAAGTGGAATTGAGCGTTACGATCTCAGCCAGGCAATTCTGTGGAACCGCCCAGTTCTCACTCTCGGAACAGGGAATGAGCACACAGCGCGTCAGGGATTCTTCGGACATCGTTCCTCCTCAGGAAAGCTGCAGGTCGTAACCCGTCAGCACATTGATCTGTTCAATCAGGGCCGGGAAATTAAACGGCTTACCCATGTAGGCGTTACACCCCGCCTCCTTTGCCATCGCCCGGTGCTTGGTCCCCGTACGCGAGGTCACCATGATTACCGGCAGGTGCCCGTAGCGCTGGGACTTGCGGATTTCACGCAGAGTCTCGATACCATCCTTCACCGGCATTTCCACGTCCAGCAGCACCACATCCGGAAGTCGATGCGCCGCGTTTAACAGGTCGATCGCAACCAGCCCGTTCTCCGCGGTTATTGTCTCAACGCCAACGGTATCCAACTGGCTCGTGGCAACCATCCGCTGCGTCCTGGAATCGTCGACCACCAGCGCGAGCAGCGTCTTGTCCTTATCCTGGTGCACTGCGACCGGTGCCAGGCCCTCCTCTCCAACACTGTCTACCAGCAGGTTGAGATCGAGCGCCACAATGGCTTCGCCATCCGCCGTGGTCGCCGCACCCGCAACGCCAGGTACTGCCGCAAACTGGGCGCCCAGGGAGCGCACAACCAGTTCCAGTGCCTCTTGTACGTTATCGATCGCAATCGCCATCCGACGGTCGTCCGAGCCGGCGACAATCACCGGCACATAACCCTCCCAGAAGCTGCGCTCCGGCAGACTTACACCCTGGCACAAGGTGGCCAGGTAAGCAGGCGAACAGGCCATGTCGTATAGACTCAAACTGCCGCCGGTTTCTATGGCGTCAAAGAAACTGTCGACCGGCACCTGCTCCACGGCGATCAGTCCATTCAGCGGAATAGCGTAGGAATGCTCTGCGGCGGTCACCAGCAGCGCCCCGTTAACAGTGACGTTGCTCGGGATTCGCACCTCGAAAGAGGTGCCCACGCCTACCTCGGAGTGAATCTGTACGTCGCCACCGATCTGTTGCAGTTCGGACAGCACAATGTCCATACCCACGCCGCGCCCCGATATCTCGCTCAGTTTGCTGGCGGTGGAAAAGCCCTTGTGGAATATCAGGCGAACGGCTTCTTCATCCGTCAGCGCATCGACGTCGATATCCAGACCCTTGTTGTAGGCCGATTCGCGTATGGCATCCGGGTCGATTCCCCTGCCATCGTCCGCCAGCCTGATGTAGTAGTTGCCGCCAGATTTGCGGACGTCAATCGTGATCCGCCCCGCATTGGACTTGCCAGCCGCCAGGCGATCTTCCGGCGCTTCGATACCGTGATCCAGGGCATTGCGCACCATGTGCTCCAGTACCACCTGGAGGCGCGCATAGTGATCGCGGTCGAGTGCGCCTGTTTCGTTCAATACCTTGAAAGTAACCACCTTGCCGAGGTCTGTGCTAACCGTGCGCACGATACGCCGAAGCCCCGGCATCAGGCGCGAAACCGGTACCACGCGCGCCGCCTGGACCGACGAAGAGATGCTGGATATCACGGAAGACTGCTGTTTCAGCAAGGTTTCTACCTGCGCATTCTGTCTACCCATCACCTCGATAAGATCCGCCAGGTCCTCGACACCCTCGCGCAGGATACTCGCAGCCTCTTGCAGCTCGGAGTACTGGTCCATCTCCAGAGCGTCCATGTCGGGTGTAGAACTCACGCCTCGCGCATTCACCGAGAGCAAAGCGCGGTCGGCAATTTTCGAGATATGCGTGCGCACAGATGACAGCCGCCCCTGCAACTCCGAGGCAGAGCGTTTGCCGCGAGTAGTGGCCTGGGAAGCACGCACGCACAGTTGCTGCGTCTGGCTTGCCAGGTTCATCAGGTGGTCGAGCTTTTCAGGCGTGATGCGCACAGATTGCTGCGCCGCCAGCGCCTTCGCGCCCTCATCGGCCAGTTGCTGATCGCGTTTTCTCTCGCGCTCGGCGACAGCGGGGGACTGAGCGACCGGAGCTGGTTTCGCCTCCTCCGCGACAGCATCACCGGCCGATTGCGCTGCTGGCTGTGCTGCCACGTCGGCTTCAGCTGCCGTCGAAGCAGCCGCTCCGCGTGCCGCGACCTGCGGCAACTCGCTGGCGATATCCTGACGCTCACTACCAATAAACTCGATACCTCGCACCACCGCGTCCAGCCAGGCATTGACGATGCGGAAGTAATCATGTGCATCGGATGCAGGAGGCCGGGGCAATGCATCAAGCAATGTCTCAAAATTGTGTATGAGCGTACCGAATCGCTGCAGGCCCACACCTTTGCCAATACCCTTGAGTGTATGCAGTGTTCTGGCGACCCCCGCGTACACCTCCTCTGCCGTCGCGTCCTGCTCCCATTCACTGATCAGGTCTTCAAGTTTTTCGACCTCGGCAGAGCCCTCTTCGATGAAGGCATCGAGAAAATCTGCAAAGATCTCCGCGCCGCTCAATGTTGTATAGCTGAACTTGATATGCGCGGGTATACACCAGCCGGGATCTGCAACATCGTTGGCTGCTGCAATCGATGCGGCAGCGGCGATGTCCTCCAACCCGTCGGAAGAGCCGGTCTCAGCCGACTCCTCACTGGATTGACTACTCTCGCTTGCCCTGAATTCCTCGAAATCGATACCGCAGATATCATCACTGGCTCCAGGATGATCCGCAGACAGTGCTGAAAATGCGTCGTCGATATCGCTATTCAGTGCGTTGTCGGGCAACTGCCAGCCGGCCTCAAAGTCATCCGCATGCAAGTCTCCCAGAATATCCTCACTCGCAACGGCATCATCCGCAGCCTGAGCAGCAACAGCTCCCACCGGATCTGTGTCCGCCGCATCATCGATATCCCAACCCGAGTCCAGCGCGGATTCGCCCGCAGCGACCACGTCCTCCTGCGCGCTGGTAACGGAAAGCTCATCCAGTTCCCAGCCAGCATCATCCAGCGCCGCTTCCACTTCGCCGGTAGAGTCCGCTTCTGCGGTTACATCGACTTCCCAGCCGCTGTCCAGCGCGGATTCGCCCGCAGCGACCACGTCCTCCTGCGCCCCGGCATCCGAAAACTCATCCAGTTCCCAGCCGGTATCCAGCGCCGCTTCCACTTCGCCGGTAGAGTCCGCCTCTGCGGTTACATCGACTTCCCAGCCGCTGTCCAGCGCGGACTCGCCCGCAGCAACCACGTCCTCCCGCGCCCCGGCATCCGAAAGCTCATCCAGTTCCCAGCCGGCATCATCCAGCGCCGCTTCCACTTCACCGGCAGAGTCCGCTTCCGCGGCCGCATCGACTTCCCAGCCGCTGTCCAGCGCGGTCGTACCTGGCTGGTCATCCAGTTCCCAGTCCGTATCCAGTTCATCGCCAATCAGTTCGGCGAGCGTGGACTCGCCTGCAGTATTACCGGACTCACCCCCGGCCATGCTATCGGGGGCTCTTGCAGCAGCAGGTTCTACCTGCTCGGCCATCGAGTTCGACACTTGATCGTGGCTCATCGTATTGTCGATTGCCGCTTCCTCTCGCTCGGGCTGCACCGCGCCCGCAACACTGTCACCCGGGTTGTCACCACTCGCCGCAACGCGCTCGTCATTGCGGGCCTCGTTGGCCACCTGGTGCGTAGTCGGGTCGGCCACGCGTGAGGTGACCGGCGCGCCCTGCAGCGCCTGCAGGTCCGGCTTCGCGAGTGGCGTAGCGTTGATCGCGCTGGAAACGCCTTCTGCGTCTCTGGATCCCCGAACACGCTTGATGGTCAGGAAGGTCTCGCCAATATCGTCATCGCTCGCAAGACCCAGTATGTCCGCACCTTCGTCAAGTTCAGGGGCTTCTGATTGCGCCCTGTCTTCCCCGACGTTGCGTCGTGAATAGTCTATTGCCATTACCTGCTGCGATGGAGCGTCCTCTGCCTCGCCGGCGTCGTCGGATGCACCATAGATATCGCTGCGAGCGCTCTCGGAAGAAATGACGATCACCTCGTCAACATAGTTCGCCAGATCGTCGCCACCGGCATTGCCCCGAAACATCGGGCGCGCCGCCACCTCGGCCTCAAAGGCCGACAAGCCCTCTTCCCGATACTCTTCACCATTCACCGTGAACAGCGTTTCCTCGGGCTCGGAGAGATCCATTTCCAGGAGCCATTGCAACCGTTCCTCTTCGCTCTGTTCTTCGACATCGACGATATCTTCTGACTCGCGTGTCCCAGGATCCTTGTCCGTCTGCATTGTCTTTCTCCCCTTCATGCGGCGGTAGTCCGGCTCAATCAGTGCGACAGGGGTTCTGTCGTGCTGATTGCGCGCACTCCCAGGCTGTCGTCTGCCTGGGCCGTCTGGCGATCACTGCTGTCGCCACCGGAGCTAGCCGCTCCGAAACAGCGGTTGGTCAGCGTGCGGATGCGCTCGACATCCGGACCTTCCTCTTTGCTGTAGGATTCCACCAGCGCCGGCAGTGCCTCGACGACCTCGCTGACCAATTTTCGCGTTTCCGCAGTCGGCGCGAGTTCCGCATCAAGCGAACGATCGAGCATGTCCTGCGCAGCCCAGCCAAGCTCACCAAGAACATTGGCTCCCACCGCGCGACCGTTTCCCTTGAACGTATGGAAATGTCGGCGGATATCACGCAGGACATCGTTCGCCTCCGGGTTGCCCAGCCAATCACCGGTCAACCTCGCAAGCTCGGCAACAATCTCCTCCGACTCTTCAATGAAGACCTCGCGAAACTCGGGAGGGATAGCGGCGTCCTTAACCAAAGATGCCTGCGGTGAGGCACCCGCCGTGACAGCCGCGGCTTTGCGACCGGGCGAAAGCCGCGCCATGAACTGGCCTAGTTCGGCCGCACGCTGCTCCGCAAGAGCCAACATATGGGTGGTGTCGTCGAGGGGATCGATCAAAGATCGCTGCATGTGCATCTCGAGCTGCGCAAACGCCTCGGCAAAGCACTGGAAAGCATCGTCCTCTCGCACTTCACCGGCATCGCTTGCCGCAGCCAGCCAACGGTGGCAACGTTCAATGACCCGGGCTTCCCGCTCCATCGCGGCGAACTGCAGCGCACCGGCTATCGTATCCAGAGATGCCAGCGCCTGTTCTATCGCCCTGCGGTCCGGCAGGGTTTCCTGTTCGTCGAGGAACTGCGCTGCAAGGCTATGCAGCAGATCCAGGTCCGGATCGCCGTTATCCGCCTCGCGCACAGCTTGGCGCAATTCGGCGTGGCCTTTATCCGACTTGTTCAGGTAGCGGTTCAGTGCCAATGTCAGGCGCAACGTACCGGCCGCATCCGCGGGTTTCTTGTCGAGCGCGCTTTTGAGAGCCTTGCGACGCAGAATCTGATGCAGGGCATTCTCTACCAGCCCCATCTGTCTGAACGTCGCATTCACAACGCTTTCACGGCGCTCGTACTCCCGACCGGAGACAGAACTACCGAGCCCGTGTTCGAGCTTGTGCTCAAGGTCCAGGCTGACGTCGACGATATCGCGGATTATCCGGTCAATACTGTTGGCCTGTGACTGGCTGTTGCCACTTTCCAGGCTGCCAGCAAGCGCCTTGAATCGCTTGGCCACAGTGGCCAGCGAATCCGCGTGGGCAAACTGTCCAGCGGCAATCAGGCGATCTTCAGCCGCCTGCACCGCCTCCAGCGCATCATCCAGATCAGCCGCACTGTCCTCATCTTTCCGCGACAGGCTGCCGAGATCGTTAGCGCCCAGGAAGTCCATCACGGTACGCAACTGTCCGAGCGCCCCATTGATGGCAATGAGCAGCGCATCACTGTGAATCAGGCCGTGGTTGGCATCTTGCAGCGTCGACTCATCAATCCCGAAAATCTCGCGAACGCGTGCAATGTGTACCGGCTTGCCGCGACAGCTCGCGATGTAGTAAAGCATTTGCTGCAGATAGCCGTCATAGTCCATTGAGTCATCGACATGGCCACCGTTTTCCCGCGCGTACTTTATCGCGAAGGCGCCGGATTTGAAGATTTGCGCGATACACTCATCCGGCACGATGAGACCTCCGGCAATCCCTTCGCACAGGCCTATCATGGTGAGCCAGTAGCGCTCGGGTAACGTACCGCCAAACAGCAACTGCATCTTGCGCGCGATTCGCGCCACAGTTTTCATGCTCTCACCCACGTTGCGACGCCGCAGGCCCTGCTTTGCCATCTCCAGGTACAGTGCAAGCATCACGTTGGCACGAGCCCGGATCTCCTCGTCAGAGGCCCTTACGGCATCCTGGGTGATTCCCTGCTCCGGGGGTATCTCCATGTGGAAAAAGAAGGCACGCGGACGCGGCTTTTCCCCCGACCAGCGTCGCAGATCGTTCACGTACTGTTCGAGGCCGTGGCCGGTTTCCTGACGCACGCTCTGCGTGTAGTCGAGATAGGCGGGGATGATTTTCAGCGACTGCATAAGGCCGCCCATCGCGAGTTTGCGACGCTCGCCCACCAGTTTATCCTTGTAGAGAAAGTTGAGGCTGCGCTCCATCTCCAGAGTCAGCATTTCAGCCTTGTGCATACCCAGAGCGCGCAGCGTAGACGTGATCTGGTGTACTGCCCACATGCAGCGCAGCAATGACTGTTTTTGTGAGGGGTCGTTGCTGTACTCCACCAGGGCTGACTCGGCGTGATCCGCCTGTGTGTTCATCAACCCGGTAACCCACTTGAGGGATACGATGTCCGGTTTCTTGTTCACTACTTACCTCCCTATCGACTCGGCGCCCGCCAGGGCATTGGGTTGTTACACCGATACCCTGACGTCCGGAGATTCCTCCATCGCCTGCATTTCTTCCTCGCGGTAAATCCTGGTGGCGCTCTGAATCTGCTTGAGGTCTTCCACCTCGGCGATATTCATCTGGCCGTCCCGTTCATCCTGGGCAATCTTGAACTGGCTGAGGCTCTCTGCCACTTCGCGCATGGAAGACATGAGGCTCTTCACGCCAACCTGTGTCGATTCGCTGTACTCACTGATATCCAGATTGCGCTCACGAATCTCATCCATTGCCGAGTTGATCAGGCGCGATGTGCTCGCAGACTGCCCTGCGGCATCGTCCACCGAATTAATGATCGATGTAATCGCTGAAGAGCCTGCATTGATCTCTTCCAGCGAGCTATCCAGGCGCTCGATGTACTCGAGAATGGTGACAACAGTGCCCACCGTATTCTCCATACTCGCGAGATTGTCGGCGGACAGGTTCTGCAGCATGCGAACCTCCGAGATGATCTTACGACCCTCTTCCTCCGCTTCGCGCAAAAGGTCGCCAATCGCCTCGGCAATGCCCAGGAAGGGCCGTCCGTGCTCACCGGCTTTCTCGGCCTCGATACGGGTGTTGATCGCAACAACCGATATCTTGGTATTCAGCGCCTGAATATACTCGGCCGCAGAGGTCACCGACTGAATAAGCTCCCCCTGACGTTTCGCCGACTTGGATGTCTCCTGCACGGCCTCCCGCACATCGGCAGAAGCCTTGGACATATCCTTGGTCAGTTCGTAACCCTGGGCCACCCGCTGACGGTTTCGTTCGGAGGTCGTCGCGGCTTCACCTGTGGAAGCCTTGATTTTCTCGCTGGTGCGTACCATCTCGGTGGTCGCCGCAACCGAGTCGGCAACGGAGCGGGTCAGTTCCCGACCTTTCTTGACCTGCCCCTCGGCAGATACGCCAATTTCCTTGATCCCTTCCTTGGAGACCTCAAACGGCATTTTGATATTGCGGATCAGTTCCCGCTGCCGTTGAGTGGACGCATTGATCTCGCGTGCAATTTCGCGGGTCACCGAGTTGCTTTCGGGCACCTTCACAGTCAGGTCACCTTCGGCGATTTTCACCAGCGCGCCGTTAATGGCAGACACGCCCTGCTCGGTGTAGAGCACACGACGGCGCTGCGAGCGGTACATGGCAACCAGCAGGCCCACCGACAACAGTGCGGGAGCACCGAAGAAAGCCATAAGCGTGCTGCGGTTACCCAGCTTGGCAACCGCCATTTTCTCGATCGCGGGCTCCAGCGCCGATACGGCGTCCGAAAGTGCATCGGAGTTGACGATGATCGACTCGCGAGCCTGTGCCGCCTCCCTCAATTCGGGCGATGCACCTGCGATCTGCTCGATGGAAGTGGATACCACGGTAAACAGGCCCGCGGCCTCGCGCACGGCCTCGATCGCGTCTGGATCAGTGAGCGCGTCCACGCCCATGATTCGGCTGCCATTATTCAGGGCGTCCACGATGCGCATGAAATCTGCCGCATCGGTGCGGAACTCATCGGCAGCCGCCTGGCTTTCATTGCCCCCGGCGAGGATTTTCTCGATGTTGCGGGCGATACGCTCGGTGAGCCAGAGTGTTTTCTGGGCCGCCACAATAGTCTCGGATGACACATCCTCATCGCGAAGGATGTCCACTACACCAGCGAACTCGCTCTGGATCGGCTTGATGTTCTGCTCCAGCTCGGCAGACACCGAATGCAGAAACACCACACGGTCACTGGCGCCGAGCAGCACCCTGCTCGAATCTATCACCGGCGTCCAACGCTCGTTGATGCGCGCCATTTCGCTTTCAAGGCCGCTCGATTGCAGCTGCCCGAGTTCCATGGTGAAGCTGCCGATGTTGCTTTTCAAGTCTTCAAAGGTCGCTTCGTCGCCCTGGGCAGAGGCGCGCGCATTGGCTGCGATCTGCTGTGACAGCAGGCGCATCTGCTGGGCCGCCAGGCGATGCTCTCCCTCCTGCCCCGCTTCCTCCTGAATCATGTAGAAGGTGTACAACACACCGCCCAGACAGGCCACAATCGCCAGGGTCATTACGATCACCCAGATACTGGACGCGCCGTTCTTGATTTTAGTGTTCATCGTTTTTCCCCTTCACCAAAGAATCTCGTGGAGCCGCGGCATTCGTTATGTCCTCGTCACCCACCAGTTTGTCTATGTCCAGCACGGCGAGAAACTCGCCTCTATACTTGAAGCCTCCCAGCGTGAACCGGGCAAAATCCGGGTCTACTGGATGATCCATAATGCGATCTTCGAGCGGAAAGCGGATGTCTCTCTGCACGCTGCTCAAGGTGATCGCGAAATACATACCCGGCCGCTTGATCACCATGCTGTAATCACGCACACGCCCCGTGTAGCCACGATTGCGGAACAGCACATCGCCACTCAGTATGGGCAGCAGGCCACCCTTGAAGGCTGCGACGCCAAGCACCCAGGGCTTGGTGCCGGGAATGGGTGTCACGCGCGGCGTCTCGATAACCTCGGCGAGCTCTCCCTCGCCGACGAGTATGGGCACCCCGGCAACGCCCAGGAATGTACCCACCCACTGCATGTGATCATCATTCTCACGCTTTGGCGGCGCCACACCATCGTACGCGTGCAGGCGCTCCATCAGTTCCAGTGACTGCAACGCAGAAATAGCCATGTTCAGGCAGCCGCCTTCTTCTGCGTGTGGTTGAAGATGAGTTCTCGCAACACGCTGTCCGGGGGAATCTTGGTGACATGCGCAGTGGCGCCGCGCGCCTGCCCTTTGGCAATGTCAAAAATACCGTCGGATGACGACAGCATCACTACCGGTGTGTTCTTCGTGTCCTCCGCATTCCGAATCAACGAGCAGGTCTGGTAGCCATCCAGCTCCGGCATCGTAATATCCAGGAAGATGAGGTCCGGCTTGAAGCGTCGCAACATACCCAGGGCCTTATAGCCGTCTTCGGCGCACTCCACTTCACAGCCCATGCCACGCAACGTATGTGACATCATCATTCGAATGGTTTTGGCATCGTCGACAACAGCGACCTTGACGCCACTGATGTCCATCTCTTCGGTTGCGTTACTCATTTTCGCCCTCGTATTTTCTCAATTGGCGCCGCCTGCGCGCGCCGTTGAAGATGCCATGACAGTATTTGGAAGGCTCAGAATTGCTTCAAGCTAAAACTGGAGATTTCGCGAGAAAGTGGCTTTTTCGAAAGCAGGAAGCCGGGGAAAGGTGCGCCACCGGGAGCCTAGAGCCCAGTAACTCCGCGCTTTCACCGCGAAATCCGGAACAATTACCAGGCTGGCTGCTTCCCGGTGGAATCGCTTGACATCGGGTTGCGGAGCCTGCGGAGCACGCCGTTACCCGGCGCAGGACTGCGCGGGCTACTGCGCGGGAAACATGTAGTTCTTGAACGGCTCGAGGTGGCCGGACTGAAAATCCCGAAGCTCATAGATATTGAACTTGTGCATCAGCGTCAGGCAGCGCTGAAAGACCTCATCGGCCGCATAGGCAGAAGGGGGGATGCCATACTCATCCGTAATCTGCGCAAAAATCGTAGAGGCGATCTCGCGGCGCGTCTGGTCCTCGCGGTACATCGCACTGCTTACCGGCGAGGACACAATGGGCGAACCGTATACCAGGAAGGCTTCCCAACGACGCACATCCTGACCGTCATCCAGCTGGGCAACGAGAAACCGGACCATATTGTGCAAATCAATGCGCGGCGGCAGCACATCCTTCTGCAGCCACTTGCGTACATCCGACTCACGCCACTCGCGGTTGATGCCCATCACGCTGATGAGGCGGCCCTCGGTTTGCGGAGGAGCCGCGCCTGCGAGATCCCAGAGCATATTGAGGCGCGCGGAAAACCCCAGGCTGACCGGCAACTCTGTCTCACGCAGCTGGTCGAACTCCTGCGCATAGTCATCGACCGTCTTGTCGGGCCGGCCACTTTCCATTCGACGGCCTGTGCGTGCACCCTTTTTCGTGTTTTTTTCCAGCATGGCTAATCACCCGGTTGCCTGGCCCGACAGCGTGGCTTCACTGTTCCGCCACCTCGCGCAGTCGCTTGATATAGGTGGGCGTGGAAACGCCCATGATACGCGCCCGCTTGGCCGTACTCATCCCCGCCGCCTGGCGCTCCACATGCGCTCGCAAATAACCCTCCAGCATAGCGATGGGGGGCTCCTCCAGTTGCGGGGACTCCCGGGCCCACTCGCGCAGCAATTTTCCCGGCTGCTGCCATAGCGCGCTGCTGCTGCGTTCTTCTTCGCGCTGCTGTATTTTTGGTATCCAGCGACTGATATTGCGTGGCCTGGTGTGCAGGAATTCAGCGCTCCGACGCAGGTCGCCACGGTAACGATCGAGCACCGCGAGTACTGTATCGTCCTCCAGCCACGCCCCGAGCGGCTTCAGCAGATCCAGTGCGAGCATCGAGTTCACGCTATCCGCCAACGCCACATCCAGGCGTTCTATGGCCGAGGGCACATAGGCCTCGGGCTCATCGCCCGCTGACTGCACCGCCGAGAGAAACGGCTGGGATTCAGCAACCGGCGTTGCACCTTCGGGGTCGATTCCCTTGAACAGACCCAGGTCTACCGGCGTCAACCAATCCTTGTCGGTTCGATCCAGCGCGGCGCTGATGCACTGGCGCATCTCGCTGATATTACCGGGCCAGTCATACAGCAGCATTGCGCGCTCCGCATCCGGCGTAAAGCCCTTTAGATCGCGGTCCCTGCGGGCGCCTTCCTGGCCGAGAATTTTGTGCGCCCAACGCAACACCGCCTGCTTCCGGTCTTTAATGGGAGGTACCGTAATGGGAAAGCCGGCAAACGCGCTGGCCAGGGGCGGGCTGAGCTGCCCACGTCGAATCAGGTTCTCCAACCGGTCAGGAAACAGTGCGATCAGCTTCATGTGCGGCAGGGACCGGGGCGGGCTGACATCCGCAAGTGTGCGCGAACTGATCTGTCGGGCCAACTTGAGTTGCGCATCGGCGTGCATCAAATGCGGTGATTTGAACACCAAAGTCCGGCCCTCACCGCCTGTTAGCTCGCGGGACAACCGCTTCTGGGCATCGTTTCGACTACGAAATTCCCGACAGTCGATCTGCACCAGCATATCGGGCGCGGCACCTATCGCGTCGTGAATGATCTTCGCAATATACATCTTCCCGGTACCGGCGGGGCCCAGTATCGCAACCGGTACATCCAGTGCCGCAAGGAACATGGCCTGGTCGACGGCACCCTCCATGTTATCGGCGACATACCCTTCAATGCCCCGCTCAACGGGTTGCAGGGAAGGCGGTTGTGGGCGCCTGGCGGGCGCTCGCTCCACCGGTTGCGGCGCTTCTGCGACACTTTCCCGGGCACTGAACAGTCCTTCCGAATGCAGGGCGGCGGCGACCAGTACTGCAAAGTCGTCGGCCTGGGCCTCGCGCAACTGTTCCTGGGCGCCCGCCGACAGCGCGCGCAGCAGGGCCCGATTGGCCTCAAGCAGGGTTGCCCGGAGGCTACGGTCGCCGTGCATGCGCGCCATGCCACCGCAGAAACGCAGGCCATCATGCGCATGACTCCGGTGCAGATGCGAGAGCAGGGCGCGACAGATATCGCGTGCCGCAGACAGCTCTACATCGTGCAGCACTGTCAGAATCGTGCTGCCCACCGGTGCCGCCACCGCATCGCCCGGACGCACAATATCCGCCAGGCTGTCGTGAACCTTGGCCAGAAGGTTCGCGGTGTCGCCTGGCGTTGGCAGCTCCGCGGCATGCAGGCAGTCCAACCCAATAACCGCCAGGACATCGGACGCCCGGGGCGGGGCCGGGAGCGTGCCGAGGCAACCATCGTGCACGCGCCACAGGTGCAACTCGCGCTCCGGGACGGCCGCGACGGCCATTGGGCGGAACATGCCCGCCACCGGCAACTCGGCGGTATCGCCAGCGCGCAGTATGAATGCCGGCAATTGCACTCTGCCTGCGACGTGCAGTACGGGCTCGAGCGCCAGCCTGGCCACGCTATCGCAGCCCAGCGCCTGCATCCAGTGCAGGCCGGTTAGCTGGTCGACCTCGGTACCCAGCAGCTCACAGGCTGCGTCGTTGCACGCCACCACCGTTGCATCGCTGCAGCGTATCCGCAGCAGCGCGTCGTCGTGGAATTCGAACGGTGCCGTCATGTACGTCCCGAAGCTATCAGTTTGCGCAAAACCCGCACAAATGTTTCCGCGTCCTGCGCACCAGGTACACTGTACTGCTGCGCGAACACAAACGTCGGAACCGCATACACTTCGCGCTCCCGCCACTCGCGTTGCGCGGCTCTTACCGCTTCGCCGTAACGCTCATCAGCCAGCACTGCATGCGCCGTGGCCGCATCCAGGCCGACCGCCGTCGCCGTCGCAACCAGGACCTCCGGGTCGTTGATATCGCGTCGGCGACTGAAAAATGCCGTGAACAACGCCATCTGCAGCTCGCTCTGCAGGCCCTGCGTCTGTGCCCAGTGCAAAAGCTGGTGGGCACGAAAGGTATTCACCATACGCATACCGTCAAAATAATCGAAGCGAAAGCCGAGAGCGTTACCGGCGCTGATGAGTTGTTCGCGCACTGCGGCACTTCGCGTCTCGCTCGCCCCGTACTTGCCCGCGAGGTGCTCGCGCAGATCCTGGCCCTCCACGGGCATCTGCGGATTCAGCTCAAACGGGTGCCAGCGGATATCTGGCAGGACCTCGCCGGTAAGCGTATCCAGCGCCTGGCGAAGCTGTAGATACCCCACCACGCACCAGGGACAAACCACGTCTGACACAATATCAACCTGCACGGTCAGCGTCTGGGGGGACGCATCCATACTGCTGCCTCCAGCGTTACGGTCGCGCCTCATGATAGAAGCAATTAACCGCGGATGCGAGGCGCCGCTGAGCGCACCCCGGGGTCCCGACTATCTGTACTTTTCGCACATTATTCTTTGGCAGCGCGTCCGACGCTTGCTACAAACAACAGGCAGGGTGGAGTTTACGAGACGCGCTTGCGGCCATCGCGCCCAGGTGCTCCACACACCCCGCCGACACACGACCTGTGGAGGAATGCAGCATGAACCTGATGAATCACAACGCAGAGGGGGCGACTATTCACCTGGATCCCAGGGAGTTGCTGATGGTGATGGCACTGGTCCAGGAGGGGCGCAGTTCTTTTGAGTGCGACGGCAGCACGGGCAAGGCCCTGGATGAGCTGTTCTGCAGCGCAGTGGCCGGCGTTCACGAGGCGCGCCGCAACCGCGATGCCATGCTGGTTGCGCAGCCCGAACTGGTGATCTGACACACGCTCTGGCACACGGTCTGACACACAGACAGAAGCCAGCCGGTACTGCGGGCGCCAGAGCGTACCCGCGCACCACGACCTGACCCGGTGGTATACTTGGCGTGTGGCCCCGACCTCCCAATTCTCCTTGCGAACGAACAGTACACCCGAGCGCATTGATCTCCCGGGTGCAGAGCTGCTGTTCTACAGCGATATCGGCCTGCCGGCCACCGGCGCCCTGTTGCAGCGCCTGATCGCGGCGGCAGCCTGGCGCGAACACGCCATCACCCTGTACGGCAAAACCTATCGGCAACCGAGGCTCATCGCCTGGTATGGCGATCCCGGCGCCAGCTATACCTATTCGGGAATGACACATTCACCAGTGGCATGGACTGCGGAGCTCAACGGGCTGCGCAAGCACATCGAACAACTCTGCGGCTGCGCCTTCAACAGTGTACTGCTCAATTACTATCGTGACGGCAACGACAGCATGGGTCTGCACGCCGATGACGAACCGGAACTTGGGTCGCAACCTGTCATCGCCTCGCTCAGCCTTGGCGCCACCCGGCGCATGTACTTCAAACACAAGACCTCGGGCGAATTGCCCACCCGCAGCCTCGATCTGCCCGACGGCAGCCTGCTGGTGATGCGCGGCGCCACGCAGGAGCACTGGAAACACGGCATTCGCAAGACGGCGCGCTGCCACACGCCACGTATCAACCTGACATTCCGCAAGGTGGCGACCCGGGAAGAAACCACTCAGTAACGCTTGTTGCCCGGTATTGCAGCGACTGTCGCTATACGGAACGCAGGTACCAGGCGTAGTCAATATCCGGGATATGCGCGTGAAAGGCATCGCACTCTACCCGGCGCATGGTCAAAAATGCCCTGGCGTAGTCTTCACCCAGCACCGTGGGTAGCCATGCCGATTGAGCTGCAACCTCCAGGGCCTGCTCCCAACGTTGGGGCAAGGCCCCCACTTGCGCCGGTAGAGCCGACGCTTCACGCAACATGGGAGCGGGTTCAAGCTGCCGCTCTATGCCCAGCAACATTCCCGCCAGCACCGCGGCCACCACCAGATACGGGTTGGCATCGGCACCCGCGACGCGATGCTCCAGCCTGAAATTATCGCCTTGCGATACCGGCAAACGGACGCTGACATCGCGGTGATTGTGCCCCCAGCAGGGTGACATGGGCACACAGGTGCCGGGGACAAAGCGCCGGTACGAGTTTGCATTCGGCGCGAAGATCGCCATGGCATCGGGCATGCTCTCCAGTAACCCGCCCACCGCGTGACGCAGGGTGTCCGATACCGCCGGTATGCTTTGACTGCCGGCATCCAGAAGCAGGTTCTTGCCCTGTGCATCGCGCACGCTGGTGTGAATGTGCAGGCCGCTGCCGTCGCTGTCGGCAAAGGGCTTGGCCATGAATGTCGCGCCAATGCCGTGGCGAAACGCCACGCCCTTGACGATACGCTGCAACAACATGGCGTGGTCGCAGGCCAGCAGCGGATCATCCTCGTGGTGGGTGTTGATCTCCCACTGTCCGGGAGAACTCTCGCGCTGGATCGCCGTGAGGGGCACATTCTGCGCATCACATACCGCATACATTTCATCGATGAAGGCATCGTTCGCCCAGAGAGCCTCGAGTTCGGCGGCGCGATCCCCCACCCGCGGTGCACCGGAACCGCCGGTGTCACCGCACAACGGACGCGGCCGCTGCGACTCTCCGGGCGCGAGCAGATAAAACTCCAGCTCAGTTGCCACCACCGGCCGCAGTCCCGCCTGCCGCAGGCGACCTACCACTCGTTCGAGTACATGTCTCGGGTCGCACCAGCAGGGCTGGCCCCGGGGTTCGTAGAGGCTGGCCATAACCTGTCCGGTTGGGGAATCCAGCCACGGTACCGGTGCCAGCGACCCCGGAACAGGCAACAGCGTGCGATCGGGTTCGCCACCCGCCAGATGACTAGCCACTTCGTGTCGGTAATTTCCTGTGGTGGTCACCAGTGCCTGCGAGAGCGCCGCACGGATCGCCCCGTCCTGGAACTTCTGCCACTCGCTGATACGAATTCGCCGACCGCGGAAAATGCCATTCATGTCGGGCGTGAGCACTTCCAGCATCTGCGTATCCGGGTATCGCGCGAGAAACGCTTCCAACTCCCCGGCTACTGATGGTCTGGTCAAGGTTGTCCTCCTGCGCCTGCCGCCGCGTCCTGGACTGCGTCGCAACTGTGATGGCTGAGGATGCCACGGGCACTCCGGTGCGTCCACCGGCCACAATGCCAGGCCGCCGGAGTTCTCTTTCTCCTCCACCCGCCAACCGACACCGTCATGCCAGGCTTCCGGGATCACCGGTGCGCAAAGCGGCGGAAAGCCGTTGCTCTGACAGAAAATTCCCTCTACCTTGCAACTCTGGTTATACCTCTACCCATGCAACTCCCGGGTCTCTTGGCGCACATGGCAGACAAACCAAGCATTTTCCCAGTGGCAATTGCGCACACTGCAGCAGAATTACCGTTCCTGCCACTGGGAATGATTACCGCGTACCTCCGCCAGTGGCGCGAGGGATCACTCGCCGAGCGCTTTGCAATTGAACCACTCGTGCTGGCCGGCGTTGAGGGAGATTCCCTCGAATCTGTCGGCAATCGCCTGCAACGTGGCAATGCAAGCGCGTACCTGTTGTCCTCCTATGTCTGGAATCACGCACTGAACCTGGAACTGGCCGCCAGGATCAAGCAGGACAACCCGCTCGCTATCATTATCCTGGGGGGGCCTGAGGTCCCTAAATATGCCGGTGAAACCGAGGCTTTCCTGCGGGAACACCCGTTTATCGACATCGCCGTGCTGGGTGAGGGAGAGGTCTCCTGCGCGGAAATCATGCACAGCCTGAGTAGTGATGAAACACGCCCTGGCGATGCGCTGCACGCGGTAAACGGCATTGTTTTCCGTAGCAGCGACGGCGACATTGTCAGAACCGGCGAGCGCGACAGGATCATTGACGTGAATGCGTTGCCCTCACCCTACCTGAGCGGCGAGTTTGATGACTGGTTCCACGATATTGACTACACGGTTCTGGAAACCAACCGTGGCTGCCCCTACGGCTGTACTTATTGCGACTGGGGCTCCGCGACCTTGCAGAAGGTGACCAAATTCTCACCCGAACGTGTGGTCGCTGAAATCGAATACATCGCCTCCCGCCGCGCCAACCATATCTTCATCGCGGATGCCAATTTCGGCATGCTCGAGCAGGATATAGAAATTGCACAGGCACTGGTGGAGGTAAGAGCCAGAACCGGCTACCCGAAAAGACTGTATACCAATTTTGCCAAGAACGGGGGGCGGCGCCTCATGCAGGTCATCAAGATACTGCACGAGGGCGGCCTGCTGCCCACCGGCATTATCGCCCTGCAGACCACGGATGAGGCCACCCTGAAGGCCATCAAGCGCGACAACATCAGAACCTCGACCTACGAAAAAATGATGGAGTACTTCAGCAGTGAGGGCATACCCATGGCCTCCGACATCATGATCGGGCTGCCGGGCCAAACGGTAGACAGCCTGCAAAGCGACCTGCAGTTCTGCTTCGACTGGAAAGTCTCCGCCAATGGCAACTACACGTCGATGATGCCCAACGCGCCGATGGCGGAAAAGAACTACCGCGAGGAATTCCGCATCGAGGTCGACGACGAGGGACTCATCGCATCTACCAGCAGTTTTTCCAGCGCCGATCTGAGCTACATGAAGGCACTGTACCTGACCTATCAGTTCTTCGTTCGCCTGGGGGTCATGAAATACTACCTGTACTACCTCCAGCTTGAGCACGCGGTCCCCGCACTCGAACTGCTGCGTCGATGGCTGGATGCCGTAATCGCCGGGGATCCATCAGTACCTGTTTCGAACCGGTTGTACCGCGAGGTGTTTGCGATAGAGACGCGCTCCGGCCACTGGGCATTGATGAGTTGGGGAGAGGAAGCTGAATTTTTCTTCCAGGACCTGGAAACTTTTTGCCACGAGATGTACGCATTCACGCAGCGGGAATTTCACATCGCTCTGGACGAGGATGTGTTCGCCACCCTGGTCAACACGCAATGCGCGGTCACGCCGCGCATCGGCCGCACTTATCCCTACGTCGCCACATTGCCCCACGACGCCACGCGCTATTTTCAACAGCTCAAAAGTGCCCCCTCGCTGGCCCACCTCAACGACAACTTCACCCCGTTGAAACAGTTCCCGGCGGGCAAACTGAAAATCGCACCATACGTCACGCGAAAATCTGTCAAATTCATGAAACTCGATGGTCACTCAGACGACTGGGAGTACCGGTCGGCGTTGCGCTTTTACTGATTGCCGCACCCGTGCGAGCCCGCACATCGCGGCGTCAGTCTGCGGGTATCCAGCTACCGTGAAAACCCGCCGGAATGCGCAACGGCAGCATCACCCGCGCCAGCGGCCCGCTCGGGATACTCTGCGCCTCAAACACCAGCAACTCGGACAGCCCGGTCGCCTGGTTGTACGCGAGGTTGAGCAAGTAACCTTCACCTTCATCCGCAAGCCTGGCGCGCGGCGCCAGGACAGGTTCGCCCAGCAGGTAACTGCCATCACCCCAGGCCTGGCGAGCACCACTCGCCATATCGTAGTGCAGTAGCCGATTGAAGGTGAGGGCAGAATCCTCGCTGCCCACCAGGTACGCATGCCGGTAGGCGCGGGTCATGTAGCGGTCGTCCGTGCGCGGGAACTCGCCAACCGTATCGCCGTCGAGAATCTCCTCGCCAACCCCCGCACGCTCGCCCTTCAGGTTCAGCGTCCAGCGCCGCAGGCAGGGCTGCAGGCCCTCGGCGGGCAGCGCCATGCTGCCATCGAGCCTGGGCGCAAACTGGGTGGCGTTGGAGGCGCAGATATCCACCTTCAGCGCATCGCCCTCTTCCCAGGCGTTCACCATGTGAAAGCTCCAGCGCGCCTCCATGTCGTACCAGCGAATGTCGCGCGCGCTGCCGTCGCGCGGCATCACCCCAAAATGGGCGCCGCGCTCAGGCTCCCAGGCCATGGGCAGGCCGCCGCTCATCGCGCGCTCACGGTTGAACACCAGCGGATACACCGGGAACACCACGTAATGTTCTGTGACAAAAAAATCGTGCATGAACGAAGCAAACGGCACCTCGACCATCTCGTTCTTGATCAGCTTGCCGTTTTGATCGGCGATATTCAGGCGCACGTATTCGCTGAAGGGCCCCGCCGCCTGATTGCCGAAGAACACCATCTCGCCGGTTGCATGATCAAACTTGGGGTGGGCGGTTATGGGGCCGTCGATCTGACCGTCGAAATCAAAGTTGCCGATGGTCGCGAGCGAGCCCGGGTCCACCTGCACAGCAAGCGTGCCTTCCATCAGCGCCAGCAGCCGATTGCCATGCCATACGACATGGGTATTGGCCGTGTTGTAATGCTTGTCGGCCACGGAGGGATCTGCTTTCAGCGGGTTGCCCAGTACGCCGAACAGCGATTTGCCGGCTGCGCGCTCCAGTGCGTACTTCTCGGTGCGCACCCAGCGGTTTCGCCATGTCACCCTGCCGCCCGAAAACTCAAAACGCTGCAACATGCCATCGCCATGAAACCAGTGATAGGTATCCCCCTCGCGGGGCGGATAAAGGGGGTCAGGTCCGTTGCGTATATATACGCCCTGGAGATCGGGCGGCAATTCGCCTTCAATCACCAGGTCCGGCGCATCACATTCAATACCGGAGGGCCCCAGAGGACCCTGCAGAAACACGTTGTCCGGGAAGGGCTGGGTCATGTGTACTCTCCATCTACGTCAGGCGCAGGCTGCCACTCTGGCGGCTTGCAGGTCGGCGCGACATCACAGCGGCCGGGCTATTATCAAATATCAGGCTTTCACGCTCCCCGCAATGCAGGTTCAGCCGCGGACGACCCCTGCATGCAAACGATACAGCACGCAATGCGTGCCGGGATAGTGGATGCCCTGCACCTCACCCACCGCCAGGTCATGGGGCTCCGCCACGCGAACCCGGCCGAAGGGCATGGGCAAGGGCAGGGGCAGGGGAATGCGTTAGCTCATGCCAGGGCCTCGCGCTTTATAAGACACGTGTCTGATGATAGCATTGTCTGGCTTCGGCGGAACGTTACCCGGCCTTTTTCAAGGATTCAACGCATGCCCAAACCCTGGCTGATGGGTATCGATCTCGGTGGCAGCGGGGTGCGCTGCCTGCTCGTGAATACTGAAACCGGGGAACTCGCGGGCAGCACCGCTGCCTGGAAGGTCACCCCCGCGCCGGGCACCTCTGGCACCGGCTTTGATATCGACCTCGATGCCCTGTACGCCGCGCTTGGACGCGCCGCTCACGATGTGCTGACCCAGGCGGGCAGCGATGGCGGCGACGTCGGTGCGCTGGCCATTTCGGCAATGCGCTTCAGCAGCGTGGTGCTGGATGAGTCCGGCAACGCGCTGCTGGCGGTGCCCAACAACGACGCGCGCGCCGCCGGTGAGTGTTTTGCCATCGCGGAAACGCGGGGGCAGGCACTGCTGCAGGCTACCGGCTCTTGCCCGCTACCGATGCACGCCAGTGCGCGTTTACTCTGGCTGAGACAGAACAATGCGGAGGCTTTCGGGCGTGCTTCCAGCGTGTATGGCTGTGGCGAATGGCTGGCGGAGCAACTCTGTGGCGTGCGTGCCATCGATGCGACGCAGGCCAGTGCCTCCGGCTTGTTCTGCCTGCATAGCAAAGACTGGGCCTGGCAATTGATCGATGAGCTGGCCTTGCCGCGCAGGCTGTTCCCACCCATCGTGGAATCGGGCAGCAGGCTCGGGGAGCTTTCGAACGCGGCGGGAGCGCACCTCGGCCTGAGCGGCAAGGTGTGCGTCGCGATGGGCGGTGCCGATACACAACTCAGCCTGCTGGGGGCCGCCATGACCGAGGCCGGCCAGTGCGCCGCAGTCGCCGGCACCACCGCGCCGGTACATGTGGTGCTGGATAAGCCGGTGCTGGATGCGAGCGGTGCCCTGCTGGGCGCGCACCACGCAGTGCCGGAGCGCTGGGTGCTGGAAAGCAATAGCGGCGCAATGGGCTACTCACTCAGCCTGCTGGCCCGCACCCTCTTCCCGGATGCGCCGCAACCCGAGCTGCGCCTGTTCGCAGAAGCGGCAAAATCCGAACCGGGCGCGGCGGGTATGCTCTCCACGCTTGGGGCCGACCTGCTCGATTTATCAGCGCCGGTCATGCCCCTGGGGCAGCTCGCGCTGAGCCACATGAGCTGCGTGGATGACCCGGCGCCCGCGCGCCATCTCGCGCGCGCTGCTGCCGAGGGCTGCGCTTGCGCGCTGCGCGCCAATCGCGAGCGCCTCGCAGCAACACTCGCGGGTACCGGCAGCGGCGTTAACACCGGGTCAATGACGCTTTGCGGTGGCCTCTCGCGCAGCGAGGTCTTTGCGCAACTCGTGGCGGACATCGGGGACATCGAAATCAGCGTGCCGCAGGCCTGGCAGACCAGCGCGTTGGGGGCAGCCGTCTGCGCGGGTGTCGCCGCCGGCCTGTACAGCAGTTTCGCGCAAGCCTGTGCCGCCCTGTGCGCGGAGCGCAGGAATTTCGCCCCGCGGCAGGAACATACAACGGTGAACGCACGGTTGTTTGACACCTGGCAGCGCTTTCGCGAGCAGGCGCTGTCCGCCACTGCACCGGTGGCCATTGATCACCTGTTACCACGTGTACTGCAGGAGGCGCCCGCGCCAGCGCGGGCAGCGGCCATGCCTGAGCACGCTCCCCGGGCACTCATCTCGGCCGCCTTCGACGAGACCTCGCTGCTGCGACTGCGAAAGGCGATGGACGTGGAATACGCGAGCTTCCGCGAGTCGAAACGTCTGCTCACCGGGCCTGGCCTGGTACAGGCCCTGCAAGGCAGGCAGGTTTTCGTCACGGAAGTGGACGTGGTGGACGCCGCAGCGCTGCAGCAACTGCCCGATTTACGCGTGGTGGCGGCCTGCCGCGGTGATGCAGTGAACGTGGATGTGGATGCCTGCACGGCGTTCGGCATCCCGGTACTCTACGCCCCGGGGCGCAACGCAATCGCCGTCGCCGACCTCGCTGTCGCCTTCATGCTCAACCTGGCGCGCAAGTTGCCAGCGGCATCGAGCTTCCTGCAGGACCCGCAATGCACCGCGGGCAACATGGGAAAAATGGGCCAGGCCTTCAGCCAGTTACAGGGCAGTGAACTCTGGGGCAAGACCATCGGCCTCGTGGGTCTGGGCGCGGTGGGTAAAGCCGTGGCCCGTCGCCTGGCGGGATTTGACGCGACACTGCTGGTGGCGGACCCATTTGTCAGCCCCGAACAGGCAGCGCTCGCCGGCTGCCGGCTGGTCGACCTCGAGCAGTTGCTGCGCAGCGCGGATTTTGTCAGCCTGCACGCCGCGGTCACACCAGCCACCACCGGCATGCTCGGCGCGGCGCAGTTCCGGCAAATGAAAGCGGGCGCCTTCTTTATCAACACCGCGCGAGCCGCGCTCATCGACGAGCAGGCTCTGGTCGACGCGCTGGAGAGCGGCCACCTCGCAGGCGCCGCCCTCGACACTTTCGCGCTAGAACCACCCGGGTTCGATCACCCGCTGGTTCAACACCCCGCCGTGATCTGCACGCCACACTCCGCCGGCAACACGGCGGAAGTCGCGGCCCACCAGGGCGCCAGCGTGTCGCAGGCGCTGCTACAACTGCTACGTGGAGAGCGCCCCGACAACGTACTCAACCCCGCAGTGCTGGACGATTTCCACTGGCAGGGCCCACGCCGCGAGCCCGACGCCGACGAGCTCGCGCGCCTGCAGGCCGCCAGCGGACCCGCCGTCACCGACCTGCAGCGCGATGCGCAGGCAGCACAGCGCCCGGTAGCCGCGACGCAGGCGGACATTGCAGCGCCGGCGCCTTTGGTGGAGGCGATGCGCAGCATTCTCACGCAATTTTGCGCCGGCCTGGCGGCCGACCCGGAAATCCTGGGATTCAGTGCTGGCCAGGCGCTGACCCTGCACTTCACGGTGCACGATCTCGGGCTGGAGTTTTACCTGAGCCTTGAGCGCGGCAGCGTAGCCAGCGCGCTCGGCCCGCCGCCGACGACCGCCGAAGTGCAGTTACAGATGCGCGGCGAAATTCTCGACGGCATGTTCACCGGCAGCATCGACACCATGGAATGTGCCATGAATGGTGAAATCTCCTTCATGGGCGATGCCGCGAAAGCCATGGCTCTGCAGCACATGAATGCCGACATGGAGCGCATCTACCAAGCGGCGCGCGCGGCGGTCGGCGATCCGGGCGACCTGGCATCGGTGCCGCGCCCCGGCCTGTCAGCCGGTGACGCGTCGCCCGTGGCCGCCGGGCCCGGTGATCTGCGGCAGGACCTGGTGGAAATAATGCAGGAGCTCTACGAATCGCAGGTGATTACCGCCACCGGCGGCAACATCAGCGTACGTATCCCCGGCACCGATGGCGAGCTATGGATCACGCCGAGCCGTCTGTTCAAGGGTGACCTCAAACCCGAAGTCATGGTGCGCATCAACCTGCGGGGCGAGAATCCCGATTCGGGCAGCCGTTCCCCCTCCAGCGAATGGTGCATGCACACGCGTATTCTGGAACTGAAGCCCGAGGCCAATGCGGTGATCCACGCCCACGCGCCCAACGCCACCATCCTCGCGAACACCGGCCTGCCCTTCCTGCCTATATCCACCGAGGCCGCATTCTTCGGCAATATCGCCCGCATTCCATTTCGCATGCCGGGAACGCCGGAACTGGCTGACGCAGTAGCCGAGGCGATGGGAGACGACTGGGCGGTGCTCATGATCAACCACGGCATCATCGTTGCAGGGCGCAGCCTGCGACGCGCGGCGGATATGGTGGAAATCATCGAACGCTCCGCCGAAATCATACTGGGCTGCATAGCGGTGGGCGTGCAGCCACCGGTGCTGCCCGCGGACGCGGCCGCGCATTTCCGCAAACTGGGAGACGTGGTCGCCTGAATAGTCACCC